>CAUTML010000001.1:0-400328 GCA_963539845.1 uncultured Candidatus Saccharibacteria bacterium
ACACCCTAACCATCTCCGACTACAACTCAGCTGATACTGGTCAACGTCAACTAATTATTGGTCTAAACGCCGCCAAAACCACCCCATCCGGCCAATACACTGAAACCCTAGTTCTAACCATAGTGGGGCGTTAAAACTCAGTCAAAAATCAACCAAGAGCGCTTAACTATCTTTTTTGGCGCTTTTATGGTATAATTAATAGTTGATATGCAGGATTTTATTGAGATTCAGGGCGCCCGTGAGCACAACCTGAAAAACATTGATGTGCGCATTCCTCGCAACCAGCTAGTGGTGATCACCGGCTTGTCAGGTTCGGGGAAGTCCACTCTGGCCTTTGATACGATTTATGCCGAAGGACAGCGTCGCTACGTCGAGAGCTTATCGAGTTACGCTCGGCAGTTTTTAGGGGTGATGGATAAGCCAGATGTCGATATGATCACCGGGCTGAGTCCGGCGATTTCGATTGACCAAAAGTCAACTTCGCGCAATCCACGCTCAACAGTGGCGACAGTGACTGAGATTTATGACTATTTGCGGTTATTATTCGCTCGGATTGGCGTGCCTCACTGTCCGGTTTGTGGCAAAAAAGTCTCCAAGCGCACCCCACAGTTAATCGTCAATGACATTCTCGACCAATTTACCGGCAAAAAAACCATTATCTTAGCGCCATTAGTCAAAGCCAAAAAAGGCGAATTCCAACATTTACCGAGCGAATATTCCCGGCGTGGTTTTGCGCGAATTCGGGTGGACGGCACGATTTATGCGCTTGACGAGTTCCCCGAGCTAAAGAAAACTTTTAAGCATGATATCGAGCTAGTGGTTGATCGGTTGGTGCTGGAAGCGGATCTGACTAGTCGATTGACAACTTCGGTGGAACAGGCTTTGGAGATCAGCGGGGGAATGGTGGAAGTGCTCGACGCTGAAACCGAGCAAATCACTAGCTATTCCCAAAATTATGCCTGCCCGGATCACCCAGAAGTGCATATTCCGGAGTTAGAACCGCGGTTGTTTAGTTTTAACTCACCTCTGGGGGCTTGTCCGGTGTGTAGTGGTTTGGGTAATCACTTAGAAATCGACCCGAATTTAATTTTTAATCCGAATTTAACCATCGCTGAGGGCGCAGTCCGACCGTATAATCGGGTTGGCTATGACGCTTGGTATGTTAAACGACTGGCGGTAGTTGGCGAAAAGCATGGCTTTTCGGTCCATCAACCGGTGCGGGAAATGAGTGAGGCAGTTAAGCACAAGATTTTGTATGGTACTGGCACTGAGAAATACACTTTAGAAATGCCAGGCGGTAAAACTTATCAGTCGGTGTTTGAGGGAATTATTCCGAATTTGGAGCGTCGTCACCGAGAAACCGCTAGCGAGTTTATGCGCAAAGATATTGAACGCTATATGCGCGAAAAAGCTTGTCACACTTGTGGCGGTCGCAAGCTCAAGCCAGAAGTGCTAGCGGTGACGATTGATGGGTTAAATATTATGGACGTGACTGATTTAAACGTTGATCGTGCTTTAGAATTATTTAACGGAAATTTGAAATTAACCGATGATGAAGCCAAAATCGCCGAAATGATTATTAAAGAAATTACGGCCCGTCTGAAGTTTATGTCGGATGTTGGTTTGAACTATCTGGAGCTCGGTCGGTCGGCTAATACTCTCTCGGGTGGTGAGGCGCAACGGATTCGGTTGGCGACACAGATCGGTTCGGGTTTGCAGGGCGTGCTATATGTGCTAGATGAGCCGTCAATTGGCCTCCATCAACGCGACAATGACCGCTTGCTGGACACGCTGAAATATCTGCGTGATCTGGGCAATACGGTGCTGGTGGTGGAGCATGATGAAGACACGATTCGTGAGGCGGATTACCTGATTGATGTCGGGCCGGGTGCTGGCAAACACGGCGGGCAAATTGTCGCCTGTGGCACACCGAATCAAGTGGCGCAAGTGGCTGACAGTATCACTGGTCAATATTTATCAGGCGTGAAGCAAATCTCGGCTCGGTCTAAGCGTCGACCGATTAACCAAGACCGCCAGTTGGTGATTAAAGGCGCCCGTCATAATAATCTGAAAAATATCGACGTAGCGATTCCGCTGGGTGTACTAACTGTGGTGTCGGGTGTGTCTGGCTCGGGCAAATCGACTTTAATTAACCAAATTTTAGCCCGTTCGTTGATGAATCATTTTTATCGGTCGAAGGACATCGCTGGCGAGCACGATGAAATTGTTGGCTTGAAGCATCTCGACAAGGCGATTATTATTGATCAGTCGCCAATCGGTCGGACGCCTCGGTCTAATCCGGCGACTTACACCGGTATGTTTACACAAATTCGGGAGTTGTTCACGGCCACGCCCGAAGCCAATATCCGCGGTTACAAATCGGGGCGGTTTAGTTTTAACGTGCCGGGTGGACGCTGTGAAAGCTGTGCTGGTGACGGGGTTAAAAAAATCGAAATGTTGTTTTTGCCCGATGTCTATGTTACTTGTGAAGAATGCCACGGCAAACGCTATAATCCGGACGTTTTAGAAATTAAATACAAAGGCAAAAACATCAGCGAAGTGTTAGAAATGACCATCGAGCAAGCGGCGGAGTTTTTTGAAAATATTCCAGCGATAAAACGTCGTCTAAATGTGCTGATGGATGTGGGGCTTGGCTATATCGGACTGGGCCAATCGGCGACGACATTATCGGGCGGGGAAGCTCAGCGTATTAAACTAGCAACCGAATTATCGAAACGCTCCACCGGCAAAACCATGTATATTCTCGATGAGCCGACGACTGGATTACATATTGACGATGTCAATCGCTTGATTGGGATTTTGCAACGCTTGGCAGATGAGGGCAATAGCGTGGTGGTGATTGAGCATAATTTAGATTTGATTAAAGTTGCTGATTATATTATCGATATGGGGCCGGAAGGTGGTACTGACGGTGGGCAAGTGGTGGTGGCTGGTTCGCCGGAACAAGTCGCTCAATGTCCCGAATCGCACACTGGGCGCTATCTAGCTAAACTGCTTAGTTCTAAATAATTGAATTTTGTTAGTAATTGTGGTTAAATTAAAGCATGAAATGGTCTAAAAAGCTAAAACTTAACCAATTTTTATTAGTGGCTTTGGCGACGGTTGTTTTGTCGGGGGCGGTCGCACCAGCGGTGATGGCTTTGCGCCAAGAGAGCTTTTTTACCCGGAACAATATTTTATTTTTAGAAACTGATAGTTCGTTATCTTCTTCGCTGGAAAGCGCCGGCTGTTCTGAACTCCAAGCTAGTTCGGCGGTCGGAGGCGTTGCTGGAAGCGGTTTATCGAAAAATTTGATGGAAATTAAAGACCCGCAGCGTTTTGCGAAGGCGATTGATGATTGGATCCGCCAAAAATACCCTAAATCGCCAATGGTTGGTTTAGGAAAATATGCGGTGATGGGTGGCCAGCGATCGGGAATCAATCCGATTTTGCCAATTATTATCGCCCGCAAAGAAAGTCAACTCGGCACAGCACGCGGAGCCGGTCGTAAATTAACCGAGGGACACAACGCCTACGGTAGAACAGCTCAGCGCAATCAACCACACGTGGCGACTGGTCGATTGTGGTATAAATGGCCGTCTTTTGAAGATAGTTTGTTTGATAAAACCGACCGCAAAGACGATATGTATGCTTATTTAAAACGTCGATACAATGATATTCCGACGATTGATCAGTTGATGATGCGTTATGCGCCTCCGCATGAGAATAATACCGAGCAATATTTGCGAGAAATTAAAAGTTGGGCTAACGAAATTTATGCTTTGGCGGGTGATTCCATTGACCTTACTAAAACCGGCAAAGAAGCAACTTATGATAACTGTCATAGCCTTGGCGGTAATAGTTTTGGCGGATCGGCTGGTGCGGTGTCGCTGGATGGATTTACGATGTATTATCAATACAAGGGACCGTGGGCTAAGCAATTGATTGGTAAACAAAGCTGCACCAATAGCACTTTTACGCAATGTGGCTGTGGTCCGACTTCTTTGGCGATAGTAATTGCCAATTTAACTGGCGACAAATCGGTGATTCCGCCAAGAACTCGCGATTTAGCGATGTTTCCCAATGGGATTAGTTGGGGGTCGCTGGAAAATGTTCCCCGAAAATTTGGGCTCAAAACCCAGGATATCAACAAAAATATCGCTAAAGCTCGCGATACTTTGCGAAAAGGTGGCTATGTGATTATATCTCAAGCTAGAGGCGCTTTAACTCGTCAATCTGATGGTCATATTCTGGTGATTCGGGGCATGACTAGCGACGGACGTTTTTTGGTGGCTGATCCTGCTAGCGAAAAACACACCACCAATCAAAAAGGTTATTCAGAACAGGATATTCTAAACGGCACTAGGCGAATGTGGGCGGTAACCAAATAATGCAGGACTTATTTAATAAACTAAAACAGAATAAATCGCTGGTGATACTAGTAGTGTTTTTGGCGGTGGCCAGTGGATTGGCTTATTGGTGGACGACTCGACCTTATAATGGTCCGACTGGTGGTTCCGGCAAGCCAGCCAAAAACACGGTGGCTATTAACGGTTGGAACAAAAAATCTAAAGAAGGCATTGAGATTGGTTCGATCATTTCTGATAAACAGCAACAGCAATTACAACAATTGTTATCGGAAGAAATTGTCGCAGTGGCCGGCGAATTTGACTATTTACAATCAGAAATCCAAGACGATATTGAGAGCTTTTACGACAAAGAGACTGCTATTGATCAGACTACTTTTACTATTAAAACCACAATCAATAATCGACAATTGCAATTTACGGTGATATTGGATCATAACGCCGATATGGTTAAAATAAACTTACAAACCGACCAACCAAACAATAATTCGCCAAAAAAGTAATAGACTTCTGCTCGATCGCTTGATATAATTAAGCATAATAATTTAGACAAAAAGGGTGGTCGTGAAAACAACAGTATTAGTTATTGGGCAAAATGTCGAGCGTCAGATTATTGATTTGCACGAACACGATGTGATTTATGATGAAATCAATCGAGGTTGGCTCGATTTGTGTTTTGACAATCGGTCGTTGGTGGCTAGCGCTAATCGGCGGTGTTTTTCGGAATTGGGGATTTTTAAACGAGCCTTGCAACTGCTCGATTATCAGGTGCTATTGCCAAATCAATCGCAGAAATTTGCAACGCGGGTGATTTTGCGTGCTAATAATCAGACCAAAAACATCCGAGTGGGTAGTTATGATGATGGTTTATGGCAACCGCCGGTGGTCGCTCCGAAAATAATCGTCCTGCTCGAAAGCGCTCAATTATCAGAGCCGACGCTGGTTTCGATTAATCGCTATCTGGATCAATTTCCCAAAATCAACTTGGTGATCGAATACCAACCGGCGCTTACCAAAACCACAGCCGGCCGACAATTGCTAGAGCGCGCTCAATTAGTCTGGGCTGATTTGATTTCCTATCAAACGGGTGAAACCGAAAATTTGTTAAATCAGTTTGCATTTGCCAATCAATTATTGCTGATTAATCACCACACTGGGCTGTCGCTGTCTGATAAGCAGCGCACTTACAAGCTGACTAACGCCGATTATTTAGAGCTAAAATCACTAGAATGGCTGGCAATTGCTATCAAAGTTTTGACTTATGATTTTGATATCGAGGATAAATTAGAATTGATTGCTCGAATCGGCCAGTCGATTGTCCGGACTAATCAAGCCAAAATTAACCACAATCTAGCTAATTTAACTCACCAAAATCCCGCCATCGAACTAATTCGTGGCGAGCCGAATCTTGCCAAAAAACTAAATGAACTAGTTCGTCAATTAACCCAATCTACCGGTGTTGCAGTTGATTTTAGCAAGCAAAAACTACCAATTGTTCAGGAATTATTGCAAGTTCGTGATTTACCATCCAAAACTAAGCTAATTAACCTCAGTTACCAGCAATATATGAGCTTGCTCAAGCACCAATTACCTCTGGTCGGTCAACTCCAGCAAAGATTGCATTTAGCGGTTGAGCTAGATACTCGAGCGTGCAATTTAAGTGGTGGCGGGCGGGAAACTTTTAACCAAAATTGGGATTTAGACGAGCGATTAAACCAACTCCAATTCCAGCAAATTCCAGTGGTCAAAACCGGGGCGGATTTTCTGTTTGATCAATCATTACCGAGCGATCGGCTAATTTTAGCTAATTGCCGAGAACTAGCAGAGCTAGCCAGTCGAGCCTTGACTCGTGGAATAGTACCGGTGCTAGAAATTCGAGCCCAGGCACAGATTAATTTTGATTCACGACCGGGCGCAGTGGCGCTGGATTATCTCCGGATTTTGCGCAGTCTGGAGGTGGAATTGCGAGCTCGGCGGGTTAATCCATCGCAAGCAATTGTTTGGCTTAAACTACCGACCATCCAGGGGCAACCGCCAGATGCTAATCACCTTAAGGCCTGGTCGGAGACAATTACTCAGCAAATCAAACACTATCGGCTTGGGTTTGGTCCAGTTCAGTTTAGGATTGACACCGATTGGCAAAATTATCTAGCGTTGCGTCGGATTGGAATTGATATGGTTTTGGACGGTTTTAATTATCGTTTTCTAACTGATATGACTATGACCGACCAGCAGTTGCGAATCAAGTTTTCTCAATTGTTGGCCGAGATTAGTTAGGGCTTGTTTTTATCGGTCAAAAGCCTTATGCTTATAATATGAGCAAAACGCGAGTTGCTGGTTTTACGATTATTGAAATATTGATCGTGATTGTGATTATTACGATTATGGTTGGGGCGGGTGGTTTTTACTATCGCGATTTACAGCGCCAGACTGTTTCTCGCAAGGCTTTTGAAGACGCGGCGAATTTGGCTAATATTATCAACGATATTTACAACACTGGGCATTTTGGTACTTCTAGTGATTCGCTGGCTGGGTTAAATGTCAAAAAAGGCACTTATCCTGATACTAACAAGGCTGTTTTGACTAAAGAGAGGCTGGTGAAAGCCTATGGTGGACAATTTAAAAAACAAAATATTTTAATTGCTGATTCTGCGAAATTTTACATTAAACCTGGCGTGTCACCGATGCTACATAATGTACTGGATGGCCAAACCAAGCTAGAAAACAATGCTAGTAAAATTATTTACGCGCCGATCAAAACTGAGGTTTTGCCTGGCAAAGAATCAACGCTATGTTCCGGTTTTTACGCGTCAGGCGGGCTGGCTTCCGATTATGAATATGCTTGTAATATGGCGGTTATTTACGCTGTGGCTTATCATGCTGGCAAATATCAATTACGACCGGTAAAAATTGTAAAATCTGGAGTGGTTTATGATTTTCAGGAATAAATTAAACCGAGCCAAAGGTTTTACGGCGGTGGAAGTAATGATTGCTTTAGTGGTAGCTAGTATTTTTTTGTTCAGCGGTCATCAATTATTTGCCTTGGTTTATCAGTCGCACTTTACGGCTCGGACTAAAGCTCAAGCAACCAACATTGCTCAGGCGCATTTACGAGAGCGGGCTAATGAGGAGTTTACTTGTGGCGTGACGGATCCTGATAAAAACCACACGCCTTATCCGCACGAGGAGTTAAAGGGTTTAAAAATTAAAACTCGAGTAACTTGTCCTTACGGCAAAAATCAGAAGCTTATTCGGGTGGCGGTCAATGTTGAATACGCTATGAATGGAATTAAACAACAAGAAGAGCAGGTAATTTATGTCGATAAATCATAAAAAGATAACTTTATCGCGAGCCGGATTTACTTTGGTGGAAATGATGGTGGTGGTGCCAATTGCGATGATTCTGATTGCGGTGCTGGTTTATGCTTTGATTCAGATGGCTAACAGCGCTACCGCCTCAAACGAACGAACGGTACGCATGACTAGTTTGCTTAAAGCGCTTGATATTATTGAGCAGGACGTCTCGGTCGCTAATCAGTTTTTGGTGAAACCAAGACTGAGGGATTATGACGATAATTTTAACGATAGCTTTCTTAATTACGGTGATAATAGCAACCCTCAACTGACTGAATCAGTGCGCTGTGGGATTTATCCGCGTTCGGCTAGTTCGAGCGGAAGTTGCAAAGATGACGCCAATCAGCAACCTCGACTAATTGTCAATCGTCTAGCGACCATTACTTCGCCCGATACTGACAAAACCGCTAAGGTCTTGGCTCATTTTAAAAATGGTGGATTTCCTACTCAATGCAAACACAATCCGCCAGTTTTGTTTAACGCGGTTTATTTTATAGATAAAGGCAATTTATATCGCCGTAATATTTTACCACGAACCAAAAAAAGCGGTGCGGGCAGTAGCGCTCAAGCTAAATATGACCCGGACAAGTTGTTTTGCAAATGGTCAGAGAATAAGGGCGGGAGTTCGTCAGTGACTTATCATGAACCATGGCATCAACCTACCTGTTCTAGCGACTCACTAAAAAATCCATCTGCCAGCGAATACTGTCGTGGTCAAGATTTGCTATTGCTTAAAGACGCCGAAATCGACATTCAGTATTTCACCGAGGGAGGCGTGCCAATCAATAAAGACCTGATTTACAACAACTCAAGTGGTGAGATTGGCTCGCAATCGGCTTTAAACACCGCTATCGGCGTGAAGATTATTTTGAAATCAAAAGTTTCCGTCACCAAGAGTAAAACAACCCAAGAAGTGGTTGGTGAAGCCGTTATTAACAAGCTTTCTGACTCGCCAGTTTCTTGAAGTTTAAAAGCCTTGACTTTTTAACATAAGCGATTTATGATGGAGATGTAATAATAATAACAAAAGGAGAAAAACTTCTTATGACAAAAACAATCAAAAAAGGTTTCACCATTATCGAACTCTTGATCGTGATCGTGGTGATTGGTATCTTGGCTGCCATCGTTGTCGTGACCTACCAAGGTGTCCAGAACAAAGCCAACAAAACCGCAGCTGAGCAAAACGCTCGCGAAGTCGCCAACAAAGCAACTGCTTTTAACGCATCTGCCTCTCGTTTCCCTAAAACCCTCAAAGAATTAAAAGAGGCTAAAGACGACACCAAAGCTTACCCAGAAGCTAAACTCAGTGAAAAAGTAACAGCTTTGGTAAAGAAAACTGGTCCAACTGCTTCTGATAAAACCGCTGTTCAATATCAGGTTTGTAAAAAAGGTACTGGCACTGATGAAGATTACGTTGGTGCTAAGGTTGTCTTTTGGAACTATGAACAGAATAGGGTTGCTCAAGGTGATGAAATCGTCAAAGCCGGTGAAACTTCTGGCACTGGTGTGAATTGTGTTGAGGCTCCCGAGAACTAGCATTATCTAGCTTTTGTTACGAAACAACCTGCCCCTTGTGGTGGGTTGTTTTTAAATTGCTTTTGCTTAAAAAACAGCGTATACTTTAGGCATGAATACCAAACGGGCTTTTACTATTATTGAATTGTTGTTGATTTTATTTGTGATTTCTAGTTTGATGGGGATTGTGATTTTTCAATTTCAGGGGGCGCAAAATCGGGCTCGCACCGCCGAAAACACTAAACGAGCTCATGATATTATCAACTCGGCCGAACAACAGATCGGTTTGGCGGTGGTTGATCGGGGTTATCCGGATAAGCGAGATATTGTAAAATGGCAACGTTTTTTGGCAATTTTGCCTGAAGCTTCCGCTAAAAACATCAGCACTGATTCAGCAATGGCACCGTCGGGTAGTAACCCTCAACGCTTGCAGTATTTAGCCTGTCGTGATGAAACTGGCGAAATTAAAGGCATCAAGGTGCGTTTTTGGAATTATTCCGAAACTAGAGTTGACGAAATTAAAACTGGCGATACCGAAGGTGCCACCTGTCAATAACTCGCTAATCAAAAACACCTTGTCATGATCGACAAGGCTATCTCTAGAATCAAAATCTGGGGCGAATGATGGGATTCGAACCCACGGCCTTCTGTGCCACAAACAGACGCTCTAACCAACTGAGCTACATCCGCCATAATTGTTGCAATAACAACTCTTTATCATTGTATCACAAAACGCTGAAAAAATCAATCGCTACATCTGTTATGTAGGGCAAATATGGCGCCCCGGGAGGGATTCGAACCCCCGACCAAACGGATAGAAGCCGCTTACTCTAATCCACTGAGCTACCGGGGCAGGGTGCGAAGATTTTTCGGAAAAATCCTTCAGCCAGCCTTATTTTAGCATATTTTTGGCCAAAAATACAGACTGACGGTGGCACTAATCACGGTCAACCCAATCAGAGTTCTGAGAAATTAGCGGTGGCACTAATCGCGGTCAACCCAATCAGAGTTCTAAGGAACTGATAGTAGCGTTAAAACACTCAAAACAGAGAGGCTCCAATGCTAATAGTGACGACATTACACCCAAAAGGGCTAGACTTTTAGCTCAGCTCGTGCTAAAATTAACAATGTTAAAAACCTACGCGGGTGTCGTATAATGGCTATTATGTCTGCCTTCCAAGCAGAAGATGAGAGTTCGATTCCCTCCACCCGCACCATTGGGAAATTTGTCCAGACTTTTAAAGTTTTGGATTTAATATAGAAAATATCAATTTCTAAAAGAAGTTGGTATTTTTTTGTTAATTAAAGAAAGGACAGGTTTAAATGATTAATATTGTTAAGAAAGAATTAGAGTTTGATGATGAATTAAAAAAGAAGATTGAATTTATTTGTGGGTTTTGTAATACTACACCAACAATAATAAATGGTATAATTAATACAAGAAGATAGGAAAGTAATATGGAAAATGTTAAATTGATGAATATGTGCAAAATTATTGATGCAAACACAAATAAAATTTTGGTTCAAGAAAGAGTAAAAAGCTGGAAGGGGATAGCATTTCCTGGTGGAAAAATTAACAATGGTGAAAGTATAGTAAAATCCACAATTAGAGAAGTAAAGGAAGAAACCGGGTTAGATGTAAATCATTTAGAATTATGTGGTGTAAAAAACTGGTATAATTAAGAAAAAAATGAGCGTTCAATAGTATTTTTATACACGGTAAGATCTTTTTCTGGAAATTTGATTTCAGAAACAGATGAAGGAAAAAATTATTGGATATCTGAAGAAGAACTATCTAGGAAAGAGTTAGCAAATAATTTTGACATTATGTTAAAAGTTTTTGAAGAAAATAATTATTCAAAAATGCTTTATAGCGAAGAAAATAAAGATTGGATCTTGTATTGAGGTGAATTTATGGAAAAACAAATTGTATGTGTTGGAAATATGACTCATGATATATTATTGAGAGTAGAAGATTTACCTAAAATAGACGATGTTGGTTATGTATATGATAATACAAAATGTATGGGTGGAAGAGGAGCAATTGTTGCACTAACTCTTTCCAGTTTAGGCTGTAATTGTAGTTATTTTACCTCGATACCAAATAATCCAAATGCAAAAAAATATCTCGAATTTTTACAAAACAATGGTGTAAATATTGATGGAATATATTATGATGATATTTGTGAAGAAATGTATGAGGTTTTTGTTGCAATAACGAAAAAAGAAGAAAATTGTATTTCGTTTTTTAAACCTGCAAACCTTGAATTTAGAATTACACAAAAACAAAAACAAATTTGTGATGAATCAGATATATTTTATTTTTCTACACATCAAAAAAAATATAATTTAGAATTGCTTAGTATGATTGATGAAAAAAATAAAACTATCATTCATAATGTTAGCAGTTATTTTATAAATTCTGAATCATATTTAAATGTAATGATACAAAAAAGTAATATTTTAATTGGAAATGAAAAAGAGATAAATGCTTTGAAGAATAAACTTCAAATTGATGATTTAAGATTGCTATTTAGAATTAATCCTAATTTATCAGCAATTTTTGTTACATATGGAAAAATAGGATCAAAAATATTTTATAACAATGGATATATAGAAATGGTAGCGGCTGATGAAGCATTAGCAACTTCACCTGTTGGAGCTGGTGATTCATATTCTGCTGGTATTGTTTATGGCATGTCTCAAAACTGGTCTTATAGTGATTGTGCAAAATTTGCTAGTGAATTAGCTGCTATTTCGGTTGAAAGTCATACATCTTATCCTGATATTGAAAAAGTAAAAGAATTAAAAGAAAAAAATAAAGAAAGGAGAACAAAATGAAAAAAATTTATTTAGCTGCTCCAGTATTTTCAACATTAGAAAGAAATGTAAATAAATATATAGCAAATAAAATCGAAAATACTGGAAAATATAGAGTTTTTTTACCACAAACAGTATCTCCAATAAAAGTAAATGATGAATATGATATGTACCCAATTTTTTCTGAATGTAAAAATAATATTATTGATTCAGATCTTATTCTTGCTTTTGTTGATGGTGCAGATGTAGATTCAGGTGTTGCTTGGGAATTAGGGTATGCATTTGCTAATAATAAAAAAAGTATTTGTGTAAGAACAGATATTAGAAAGTCCGAAGGAAATGGAGTAAATATAATGATAGAATATGGTTCCACAAAAACTTTATATAGAACTAAATATCATCAAAATATGGATGATTTGATAGATTTAATAATAAAAGAAATTGAGGAGATTTAAGTTTTATGAAAAAAACTATTTTAATGTCAATTATGACTAAATATTCAAATAAAATATTTAACGGCACAAAGCACTGGGAATTTAGAAAAAATCTTCCAAAGCTTGATGATGATAATAATTTAACTATTGTTGTGTATTCTTCAAAAAAAGATAAAGCAATTGTCGGTGAATTTACTGCTGGTAGAATTTTGAAATGTTCGTTTGATGAATTAATGCATATAACAGGAAACGAAAATGACCTAAAAGCTTTAGAGTGGTTTAGAAATTATTATAAGGATAGAGAAGAATGTTGCGCCATTGAGGTTATTAATCCTAAAAAATACAAGAATCCTATTAAGTTGGAAACAATAGTTTTAAGTAATTCTAGTTTTAAAGCACCTCAAAATTTTATATACATTAATGAAAACGATACAATAGATAATTTAATAAATATGAGTAAAAAAGGTGAAAGTTGATGTGCAAGATTTTAGAATATAAAAATAATGAAAGTGCTGTTGAAAATTTGTCAATAAAGAGGTTAAGAGATTTTCCAATTTATTATGAAGATTTTGTTACTTTTGTTACCAATAGCATAAAGGGTAACTATGATGAAATTGATGAGACTTTTGCTAAAAGATTAATTGAAATAGATAAAAAGGGTTTTGATGAATATGGTTTTTTTACATTAGGAAAAGATATATGGATTTGTTTTTATAATGATGTACCAGTTGGATTTGAAGTAATCACTAGAAAAAGGGGTGGATCTATAAAGTTAGGACCTACATATTTATTGCCTGAATATAGAGGAAAAGGATTTGCAAAAGAGATGATTGAGCAAATATGCGATGAATATGTCAAAAATGGTACAAGAAAAGTATATGTAACTGCACCTATAAGTAATTATTCAACGGCTGTTTTGGATTATAGCAAATTAAACTTAAAGTTAGAAGCTATACTATGTAAAAATTATTCTAAAAATTCTTCAGATCGTGTATGTGGCAAAATTTTTTATACTAAAGATAATAATGAGAGTATAACCGTTAGAATAAAACAAGGCACTAATTTAATAAAACAAGTGACTAAAAATATACTATCAGAAATAAATTTTGAAAAATTAAATGATTTTGTTTGTAAAAATATGGAACCATATTTTAATGATATTGATCGAACTTTTACCAAGACCATTATAGAGGCTTCATGTGAGGAGAATAAATTAATGTATGAGCATAAATGTAAAGATTCATTTATTGCTTTGGAAAATAATGAAATTAAATGTTTAGTTGTAGCAACTCCTAAAAGAGGTGGAAACTATAAAGTATCTCCTTTTTTGATTGAAGATTCTTATTTAAATGAAAATAATATTATAAAATTAGTTAAAGAAACTGAAAAAAGTGCTTATTTACTGAAAAGACGAAAAATTTCCTTTTTTATTCCTGTAGGTGAGGTTGTAATTGCTAACACATTATCCTTGGAAAATTATTTTTGTGAAGGAATTTTGAGAGAACCATACAAAGAAAACTGTGATATTATTGTATTCTCAAAATTTTTAGGAGAGTAAAGATGAAAGTTATAAATATAGAAGAGTGGCATAAATATATTAATTCTAAATTTTATAAAAGTGGAGGTATCGTATTCAGTTCTTCCGGTACAACGGGTATTTCTAAAAGTATAATATATCCAAATAAAACAATTAAAAATGCCAATAAAAGATTAAAAGAATTAATGCGTTTAACACCCCTTAAACCAAATAGTAAAATTGTTATGCTTTGGGGGTATGGTTTATTCCCTCCTGCTTATTATTACACTCAAACATTTTGTGAATTGGGTCATATTGTTTATCCATTAGGCTCCGGGAAGAATTATAAAAGTGAGTTAAAAGTACGTGAACTTTATAATATATTGCCCGATGTAATTATTGGAATGCCAAGTTACATATTAAAAATTTGTAATATGCTAGAATTAAGTGGTCATTTGAATGAGATTAAAAAAAATATAAAATTTATAGTTACGGGAGGAGAACTTTTAACCGATGGTATAAGACAAAGAATAGAGGAAATGTTAGATACTAAAATATATGATAGTTATGGTATGCTTCAAGTCCCTATGATAGCAGGCGAGTGTCAATGTGGTAAACTTCATTTATCAAAAGATTATGTGGCAGAAGTATTAGTAAATGATATAGAAATAAAGAAAAGTGGAAAAGGTGTATTGCTACTAACAAGCAATCATATTTTTTCTAAAGTTAGGATGATACGATTTAAAACAAATGATATAGTAGTTTTAGAAAATCAAAAATGTAAATGTGGATATTCTACAAAAACTATTAAGATCTTAGGAAGAAACAATAATATTCAAAAAGTAAGGGGACAAATGATAGATTTTGATGTACTATTACATCATTTAGATGACAATGGCTTTGATGGAGAATATTATATTGAAGTTGTTAAAGAGCCAACAGATACTGTAATATTTCATGTATCTAATAAAGTTAATATTAAAGAATTTAAAAAAAATGTAGATGATATTATTTCATTTACTTATATTATTTCTAATGAAAATGATTTTTCTATTTTAATAACTAATACTGGGAAAGCAAATAGAATTATAATAAAAGATAAAAGAGATGATAATACATGAGTCAAGATATACTTATAATTGATGAAAAAATAACAATAGATGATATTATTAAAGTAAGCAGGTACAATAAAAAATCAATTTGTCTTTAGATTCTATAGAAAGAATAAAAAAGGCAAGACAATATATAGATGAAAAAAATAATTCAGGTACTTTGCTTTATGGTGTAAATACCGGAGTAGGAAATCTTTGTAATACATTAGTAGATTATGAACACCAAAATGATTTTCAAAAAAGAATACTATTGTCTCATGCATGTGGAAGTGGAGATAATTATTCTGTTGAAATAGTGAGAGCAGCAATGTTATTGCTTATTAATAGTATTGCGAAAGGATATTCAGGAACTAGTTTGGATGTTGTAAATGTATTTATACAAATGTTAAATAAAAATGTAATACCAGTAGTACCTCAAAAAGGATCTCTAGGAGCAAGTGGTGATTTAGTTCCTTTAGCACACATGGCTCTACCTTTGATAGGATATGGTCAAGTTTTCTATAATGGAAAAATATATGATTCTAAACAGATTTTTCAGCAAGAAAATATTAAAATGGTTGATTTAAAGGCGAAAGATGCGTTATCTATCATAAATGGTACTCATTTTATGACTGCTGTAGGAGTGATTTTAATTTATGATTCTTATAAAATGATAAAAGTGTCTGACTGTAGCTCTGCATTAACTGTTGAATCATTAAATGGAATAATTGATAATTATAATATAAAGACTCATTTATTAAGATCACATTCTGGTCAATTAAATACATCAATAACGATAACTAAATTGCTAAATAATAGTCAATTCGTTTCTAAATCAAATGAGAAAAAAGTTCAAGATGCATATTCAATACGATGTATACCGCAGGTTCATGGTGCTAGTAAAGATGCCTTTAATTATGTCAAACAAGTTATAGAGAAAGAAATTAATTCAGTAACTAATAATCCATTAATTTTTGTTGATGATGAAATAGTTTTATCTGGAGGAAATTTTCATGGTCAGCCATTAGCCTTAGCTTATGATTTTTTAAGTATTGCTTTATCTGAATTATGTAATATATCTGAAAGAAGAATTGAAAGATTGGTTAATTCTAATTTGAGTGGCTTATCTCCTTTTTTAATAAAAGAAACTGGTATAAATAGTGGATTAATGATTGCTCAATATACGGCTGCATCATTAGTTTCAGAGAATAAAGTACTGTCTCACCCTGCAAGTGTTGATAGTATTCCATCATCTGCAAATCAAGAAGATCATGTGAGTATGGGGAGTATTTCATCAAGAAAGGCTTTAGAAATTAAAAATCATCTTAGTAGAATATTAAGCATAGAATCACTTTGTGCAAGTCAAGCAATTGATTTAAAGAAAAATTTAAAATTAGGTGATGGGACATCTGTAATCTATGAAATGATTAGAAATATTGTAGATTTTATAGATAAAGATAGATTTTTTTATGAAGATATAAATAACATAGAAAAATTAATAAATGATGAGAGCTTTATAAATAGAATAGAAAATGTAATTGGAAAAATTGAGTTTTAAAGAATTTAATTGTATGATTTATTATATCTTCAATTCCTATACTGTTAAATTATTAATGGATTAGATATGTAAACTTTTTTCGATTTTAAGTTTTAGATATTTAAAAGTAGAATATTTGGAAGCATATAAACAAAATTTTTTAAAATGATACCATTTAGCAGTTAATTACAGTGTGTTTGTTGCGGATATCATGAACATTATAGGTCTAGAAAAATGCCTAAATTAAGGTAAAATACTTAAAGTAAAGAAATTTTTAAGTAATTACACTATTAAGAAACTGTGAAAAACCAAAAAAAGGTTAAATTGTATTGAATAATAAAATAAACATGGTAAAATATTATTAGAAATTGATATGAAACTATAAATTTCTAATTTGTGAGTGAAAGTTTGAAATAACTTAACCATTCGCACCAATAATTACCCACCCACGAGGGTGTTTTTTATTACATTTTTTAAAAAAGTCTTACGCTCACACGAATAAGATTAATTCATCGCAATAAAAAACCTCACCAACAGGTGAGATTTTTTATTTGGTACGCCCGGAGAGATTCGAACTCCCGACCAACTGGTTCGAAGCCAGCTACTCTAATCCACTGAGCTACGGGCGCAAAACCGCAAGAAGACACAAGCTTCGTGCTTTTATAGTATATCACTTTTGAGGCTAAATGCCAAGCACTTCTTTGGTTTTAGCGACTACTTGGGTTGGTGTTTCGTTAGCTTTGATAATATAAGCCGCAATACCAAGTTGTTGAGCCTCGATTTCGGCTTGTTCGGACTCGGTGTTGGTCAAAATAATCACAGGCGTGTTGGCGATATTCTGATCGGCGCGAATTTCCGCCAGGGTTTGGTGGCCACTCAGCTCAGGCATCAACAAATCCAGCAGAACAATATCGGGCTTGACGGTTTTAACCAAATCAACCCCTGATTGACCATTATCGGCCAGATAAACTTCGAACCCGTCAGTCTCAAACTTCATACGGTACATCTGGCTAATCGCCAAATCATCCTCGATAATCACAATTTTTTTCATAGATTTAAGCTCCTTTGCAACTATTTTAACACAAAAACCAAAGCAAATCACCCCGCTGACTAATCAAACGGGGTGATTCGGTGGTCTCTCTGTAAGTAGCGGTCAAACTGAACTCAAAACAATTTTGTTTTAAGCCAATTTACGGCTATTAGCGTAGTAGCCAATACTTGCTACCAGAGAAGTTAGACCAATTAGGCTAGCCAAAGTATCAAAACCAGTTTTTGGCAATTCGCTAGGTTTGCCAGGTTCAACAGGTTTAATAGGCGTGGTTGGTTTAGTCTGACAATCGCTCAGATTTTTAGAATGCTTGGTGCTATTGAACTCAGCTTCTTTGATCGTTACGATTTGTTTGGTCTTTAATTCACAAACTTGGATTTGTTTTGCATCACATTTGCTCATAACAGACACTGAAGCTTGGTCGGTTTTTTGACCGTGGGCAGTGGTTACGGTAACGGTGTTGACCAGAGTTTGAGCTGGCGCACAGTTATTAAGTGATTTGGTAACTTTCGCAGTAAAATGAATATAAGCGTTAGCCGATGGCGCATAAGTGCCAATTTCTTGACCATTTGAGGCTAAATTGTCTGGCAAGCTAGTATATTTGCCACCAGTGTTTTTGTTAGCTAATTTGACGCTACCAGAGACTAATTCTAGACCAGCTGGTAGAGTATCTTTAACCACAACTTTGGCTTGTTCAACATTACCGGTGTTGCGGTAGCTGATGCGGAAATCAACTTTGTCGCCAGTTTTGGCGTTGATGGTTTTGCTGTAATTGTTACTACCAAAAGGTGCAACTAATTTTTCAACTGCAAAATTTGGAGTTGGAGCGGTTTCACCGACGACACGGAAGTCAAAGGTTAAATAGCCTGCGAATTCGTGACAGCCAGGAACATCACCGTTAAGTGAGTTATAGCCTAACAAAGCTCCGTTATTGTTAAACAAATCGTTTGACAAAGTTTTGCCGTTTACTGCGCCTTTTGAGAAGATTTTAGCTGAGTTAGGAATATATTGAATGTTTAGGTTTTTGTTCGATTTAACATAAACTTCATCCCAAACTTCTCGAGGTCGAGCATTGTCCGCGCTCAACAAACCAGTAATGCGGGTGTCTTGACCAGCTTTAGCTAGTTTTGGCAATTGAACACGAGCTCGAGTGTTGTGGGCTACTAGGTTTAAATTAGCAGCCGCGTTGTTATGGAAGTACATAAATACAGTGTATTGTTTGCCTTCTTTGATTTCTAATTTTTCAGTGTAAGCTGAATTTGGTGCATTTTTTTCTTTAATTTGCACAAAGTTTCGCTCGTCACCGTGAGCAGGGTTGTTAGTAATGGAGTTAAAAGTGACATAATCAGCTGGTTTTTGGGTGGTAAAAGTTTTACGACTGCCCGGACCCCAAGCTGAAGCGAATAATGGTGCTAGCACAGTGGCTAACAACATCAAACTTACGCCAAGTTTAACAGGTGACTGGATAAAATTCTTGATAGATTGTTTCATAATCGTCTCCCTTATTGAATAATTATATACTTATATTATATCATATTTTTAATTAAAAGTAAATACTTTTGCTTAAAAATCTTCTCAAACCTCAAATTGTTTGTTTCATGAGCAAAATTAGATGGTTTTAATTTAGAAATATGTATGCCAAGGAGCTTCGGGTGGTTAGTCCGAGCTCCTTGGTAAAAAGAGGGTTTGTATCAATTGCCACCATTCGGATTGGGTGGCTCGCTGATCGCTGAATCATTAGGTGGAGCATCTTCACCACCAGGCAACGGCGCCGCTTCGTTAACGGCGTCATTGTGTTGGTTAATGTTTTCCTGCTCTTTTGGAGTTGGAGTCGGCGCAGGTTGCGCTTTGTCCTTGTCCTCTAGAACAGGCGGTTTTTCCTCAGCCTGCATCGGATCAATTTTATTATTGTTCGACTTGCCTTTTGGATAGACATAGTCATTTTTATTGTCCGATTTGGGCTCTAAGCCAGTAGTGTGTTGGTCACCACCAATATAAGTATTAGTGATGATAACAATGATCTTGTTGGCATTTTGTTTGCTATCTATATAAATAGACGGACTAAAATTCGACGGAACATTTAGCTCCTGAAAAGCAATTTTTTGTCCCTTCTGATAGCTGACGTTTACGGAAGCCCGGTAGTTTCGGCTCTTTTCGAGCTTGATTACTTGTACTTGCTTGCCGTCTACGTATATCCCAACTCTGATGGAACTAGGTCGCGTTACCCAATTTGGCGCATCAAAAGTTTTTTTGATGTCGACCTGTTTAGTCGCTACTTCTGGTTTTTTAGGAGTAGGTTGGGGGTCGCGGCGAGGTTGCTTTTTTTCTTTTTTCGGTTGCTTTTTTTCCTTCTGAGGTGGTTTTTCCTTTTGCTTTTCCTTAATTTTTGGTTTAGGAATTGAATTAAGGATATTCCCACAATCAGTTTTAACTGCTGGAACAGCTCTGTCGTCGCCAGTCATAACACAAATCATGACTGCGACATAACTTCTATAATCCTCATAAAAAACAATACGCTTGTTTTTATTGAGGTAGGAGTTACGCACTCCAGCAGTTTTAACAACCTTCATAGCTTGAGCCTCGGCTTCGGTCGCTAGACCTTTTTCAACGACTATTTGACGAGCTTGCTCGTCACTAATCCGTTGATTATTGACTAAAATAGCCTTAGCTACTTTATTGTCAATCTCTAAATCAAGAGTTCTCTGAATATCTGCATCAGACACGCGAGTCTCTCTCTTTAAAGTCTCGATGAAATCCGCTTTGGCGCGATCATCAAGACTATTAAGCAGCTCCGTTAAAGTTGCAAACGGACCGCCTGCGCCATTGGTAGCGAGGCTGTTTACCGTCACTGGTTCGCCGCTAGTTGTGTAACTAGCGGCCCCCAATCCAACCAAGTCAAGATCGCTCTTGACGGTGAATTCTTGGGGAGCTTCTGGCTCTTGCTCAAAATCTTGTGGATCTGGCTCTAGCTCTTGATCTGATTCTTGTTGGCATTGCTGTTGTGGCTCTGCTTCTTGTGCTGGTGGCACGTTATGGTAAACGTGCGCCACAGCTATCGAAGCGCCTAGGATGATCCCAAGGATTATCCAGTTCTTGATATTTTTTCTCACTTTGAGGGTTCTAACTATTAATATTAGCAGAATTGTTAATATTATAATTAAACCGCTTGTCGGAATAAGATTTAACGCACTATTAATCATGGCTACCCCCTCCTTTTAATGCTTGCCATTATCTTTCTTAAAATCGGCCGAATCGGCATCATCTTTGTCAGAATATGGTGAATATTGACTTTGTGGATTGTTAAGCTCTTTAATTGAGAAAATTACATACTCATCGGTTTGAGCTTCAAGATTCTTATCTTTTGACTTAGTTTTGAGCTCAAGGTTCTTTTTCTTTTTGATGAAAGATTTAGCTACCTTTTTATGAATATAAACTTCTTGCATGTTCAGCTTTTTTATTTCTTCATTTCGCTCGTACTCTAGAAAATCAGGCAATTCTTCTGAATCTGTTTTAGAATCAGTTGAGTCAGCTTCCGCTGAATCAGCTTCATCCGTTTTAGACTCAGCTGGCTTAACTTCGTCTGTTTTAGAATCGGCTGGTTTAGCTTCTGCTGAATCAGCTTTATCTTTCTTAGAATCAGCTAAGACAATTTCCTCATCGCCATCTTGCTCTTCAAAGAGAAAATTTTTAAAACGTTTGCCAAAATCACTTTCCTTAAGTTTCAATATTACCAAAACCACTACGGAAATCATTATTCCGTTTACTAATAAATTTTTCATTGTTTATCCCTCCCAAGGATGTTTCCTATAAAATTCAAAAAATAAATTAACATTTTCTGGCTACCACAGCCAGTCTAAAGCGAAAAAAATACAAACCCTTGAATATACATAGTTTAAAAAGCTAAGCTTTCTAAACTAAAATCATCTAATTTTGCATTGTTTTACTGCGTCCAAGTTATTAACTTGCGCTGGAGAGGCTGGTGTTTTATAAACACAACTCCCAAGCTACCTAAATAATACCACAAAAAACTAAAAAAGTCAATACATTTTAGCTATTTTTAGCATAAAAACAATAGTTATGTCATAAAATGTTCAGATTGGTAGTAATAGACTTTTATAAAACCCCTTGATTTTTAGCGTTAAGCAGTGTAAAATAACCTAGACTTCCTAAACCGAAGTATGGTCTCATCGTCTAACGGTTAGGACACCAGGTTTTCATCCTGGCAATCTGGGTTCGATTCCCGGTGAGATCACCACGAAAACATCCGACTTTTGGTCGGGTTTTTTCGTGGGCGGATTTTGTTGGTTTTATTTCTGGCGTTGACCTCTGAAAAATGTTATAATTGTGGTTATGATTAAACCACTTTTTAAACGAACTAAAATTTTGGCGACGATTGGACCGGCGACTTATAACTATGAAGCGATTTATGAGCTGATCAAAGCCGGGGTTAACGGTTGCCGGTTGAATTTTAGTCATGGCGAACACGTTGAAAAAGCCCAGGCAATTACTTGGATTCGACAGGCGTCGTTTGAGCTAAAAAAACCGGTGGCAGTGGTGCAGGATCTACAGGGGCCGAAGATTCGTCTGGGGATGTTTAATAATAACGCTCCGGTAGCAGTCAAAAAAGGCGATGAACTGATTTTGGATTACGCGCTGGAGGATTGGGACGAGCAGAGCGCTTTTCCGGTGCAGTATAATCTAGCTGATAAAGTCAAGGCGGGTGAGGCACTATATATTTATGATGGCAAAATCAAAACTGAGGTGCTGGGGCGGATGTCGGATACGGCGATTCGGGTGCGGGTGCTAAACGACGGTGAAATTCGGGCGCGCAAAGGTTTGAATTTGCCAGATACTGATTTTGCGGGTGATATTTTGACTGAAAAAGATTTGCGGGACATTGAGTTCGGGGCGACGCAGGATATTGATTATGTGGCGCTAAGTTTTGTGCAATCGGCCGAGGATATTCATAATTTACGCCAGATTTTGTTATCGCATGGTTCTAAAGCTCAAATTATCGCCAAAATCGAGACCAAAATGGCGATTTTACCGGAAAATCTAGAAGAAATTGTCAAAGCTGTCGACGGCATCATGGTGGCGCGTGGTGATTTGGCGGTGGAAGCTGGAGCCGAAATAGTGCCGGCAACCCAAGACAAACTGATGCAATTGACACGAAAACACGCTAAACTAATTATTGTCGCTACGCAAATGCTGGCGAGCATGGTTGACAACCTAGAACCGACTCGAGCGGAAGCCTCGGACGTGGCGCTAGCGGTGATGCAGGGTGCCGACGCAGTGATGCTCTCTGATGAAACGGCTAACGGCAATTATCCGCTGGAAACGGTCGAAGCCATGAAAAAAATCATTCTTTACACCCAAAATAACACCGTTTTGCATCATTATCCGATGGAAATTAACACCGAAGATCATCTCGATGCTATCGCTCAGGCGTCGGTCAAAATTGCCGATGCTATTAACGCTCAAGCGATTGTGGTGAGCACTGAAACCGGGGCGACAGCTTCGCGAGTGGCGGGAGTGCGCCCGAATCGGGTGATTTTAAGCGTAACATCCAATCTTAAAACCGCTCAGCAGTTAGCCTTGAGTTATGCTAATCAGAGTTATATTCGCCAAATTTCACCAGAGGTCGGTTTTGAGTTAGCCCAGGAATTGAAACGTGCTGGACGGTTTGACGAATCAGCCGGTGACGTCAAAGTGGTGGTAGTGAGTGGTCGACAGCCTGGCGTGGTTGGCGGAACCGATACTATTCAGGTGCGAATAATTTAGAAAAAATCGTCAAGCTCTGGTATAATAAAGGTCAGTGAGGCTATATTTAGTCACAATAACATGGAGTAATGTCAAAGTATGTATAAAACGCAACTAATAATCGATTCAAAACAAGGTCAATCTTTCGCTTCGCGGTTGGTTACTAATTCGGTTTTGTTTTATTTGGTGGTTTGGTTGTATCAGCCTAATTACCTAGCGACGCTCAACGGTTTGTGGGACACTTTGGTGGCGTTTTTGATTATCGGCATAATTTTTTCGGTGCTAAATGAGTTTGTTAAGCCAGTGTTGACGATTTTAACATTGCCAGCAGTGTTTTTGAGTTTGGGACTGTTTACGCTCGTGATCAACGGTATGATTATTTATCTGACGGCGGTGTTTGTGCCAGGGTTGTCAATCGGTTTTGGTACGGCAATTATCGGAGGAATTGTGATGAGTTTAGCAAATTATTTGATTACAAATTTGTTTGAAGGAAAGGAATAAAATGGACACAATTGGCTATGTAACTGTAATTTCAGCGATAATCACGGTATTGTTGATTTTATTACAACAACGTGGAGCGAGTTTAGGGGCTGGTTTTGGCGCTTCGGGCGAACTTTATACTACGCGTCGTGGTATCGAAAAACGAATTTTCCAAACGACTGTTTTGACGGCGACGGTGTTTGTGATGTCGATTTTGGCATCAATTCTATTTGTAAAATAGTTTAGGTATAAATGGCAAGCAATTTTTTACCAGATAAATCAGATTGGCAACGCTTTGAGCGATCGAAGTTTGATCGGCAGAGTTTTGTGGAGCGATTTCGTCAAGCCGAATCGTCGATTTCTGGGCATACTCATGAGTTTGTGACTAGTCGGTGGCGTCGGATTCAACAAGTGCGTCGCCCGATTATTATTTGGGTGCTACTGATCGTGGTGGTGCTGATGGTGACTGGGGCTGATTTGTTTTTTTCACAACAACGCTATCAGACGCTGGCTAGTGCCAAGGATAGCACTTTTTTGGAGGGGGTGGTTGGTAAAATTTCGACGCTTAACCCGTTATTCGCCGAAACTGAAGCCGATAAATTAGCGGTTCAGCTGATTTTTTCGAGGTTGTATTATTATGATGAGGCCGGTGCGCTAAAAGGTGATTTGGCTAAATCAGCAGTGATTAGTCCCGATGAAACTAGCTATATTATCACTTTGCGCGATGATGTAAAATGGCACGACGGCGCTAAATTGACCGCTGAAGATGTTAAATATACTGTTGATTTGTTTAAAAATCAGGCAGTTGGGTCGTTCACTGGGCAGGTGTTGCGTGGTGTCAGTGCCAAGGTGATTAGCGATTATACATTGGAGTTTAAACTGCGATCGCCATATGCGCCGTTTCGTCATTTGCTTGATTTTGCGATTTTGCCGAAGCATATTTTAAGCAAAATTGAGGGTGGTGACTTGCGTGGTAGCGATTTTAATCAATTGCCGATTGGCTCGGGTCGGTTTAAAGTTAAATCTCTCAAGACTACCGGTGTAGATACGCCAGAAGCTAAGCAAATTTTGTCGTTGGCGATTAATGCCGATTATTACCAAACTAGCAACTTGAAGCGTTTTGAATTGCATGTTTATAGCGATAAGGAACAGTTAACTAAAGGGCTGGCTAGCGGTGAGATTAACTCGGCGGTTACTAATTTGCCACTGACTGATGATAGGCTGACACCTCAGCGATTTGAGCGGAAAGTGGCTAGTCTAAATAATGGTGTGATGGCTTTTTTCAATGTTAATCAATCGTTGGTTAAAGATGTCCGGATGCGTCAGGCACTACGTACCGCGATGAATGTTGAGCAATTGCGCCAGCAAAAATTTAATCAAGATAAGGTTTTTTCAGAGTTTAATTTACCGATTCTAAAAGGTCAGCTGGGTAATCAAAATGTGGTTTATGACGCTCGTCACCATCTGGCAACCGCCGAAACGCAATTGATGGCGCTCGGCTATCATCGCCAAGATGGCAAATGGCTGAACGCCCAGGCGCAACCGCTTAAACTAAACCTAGTTAGTGTTCAAAACACCCAATATCAGTCGGCGGCGGAATTTATCGCTAAAAAATTGGAGGAATTTGGCGTCAAAGTGGAATTGCGCCTGGTGGATTTAAAAGCGGATGATTTTGGCACGGCCCAGGAAATTTTTAAAGCTAAAAATTACGATATTTTGGTGTATGAGATGAATTTGGGGGCCGATCCGGATGTTTATGGTTTTTGGCATTCGTCGCAGGTCAATGAATTGGGTCTGAATTTTTCAAATTACAAAAACAAAATTGCTGATGAGGCGCTGGCTAGCGCTCGTTTGAAACGGGATTTGGAACTGCGTACTGCCAAATATAATATTTTCTTGAAGCAATGGCTCAATGACGTGCCGGCGGTCGGGCTGTTCCAGACAAATTTGTATTATATCGGTCAAAAAGGCATCGCTGGCTATGATGGTCATAAATTGGTTGATAGCAAAGATCGTTATTATCGAGTGCTAAATTGGGCGGGTGAGCGCCAAACTGTTTACAAAACACCTTAATTAAGGTAAAATAAAACAGCAATGCGCAGGCGTGGCGGAATGGTAGACGCGCTAGCTTCAGGTGCTAGTGGCTTTCGGGCTGTGGAGGTTCAAGTCCTCTCGCCTGTACCAAATTAATTTTGGTCTAATGATCAGGCATTGCAATCAACAACCGAGCGCACGTGGCGGAATTGGTATACGCGCTACCTTGAGGTGGTAGTGGGAGTAATCCCGTGGAGGTTCAAGTCCTCTCGTGCGCACCACAACGAATAACAATCCTGTTTGGTTATAAAACCAGACAGGTGTTTTTAATCCCAAATGAGGTTATAACTTAGCTGTGAGATGTAGTCTCACACTGGATTAAAAAAGATTAACGGTCACATAAGCAATTAAAGTAGGGCGACGGATAATTTAAGAAGCTATTGATTATTTTTCTTGATTAAATAATTATTAAGCTTAATTCATGGTATAATAAAAGAGAATCATATGTGGTTTGCTGATGAAAAAGTCTGTATCAATAATTCGACGAAGATGGGCCTGTAAGCAAAACATCAACACCACATAATATATTTTAAAAATAGGAGCGATATGGCTGAAAAACTGAAAATACAACCAGGAAGTGATAAAGAAATTTTTAATAACCAATGGCTAGAAGCACAAAAAGCTCAATATGATTATCATATATCGCCTAATGAAGTTCAAAACCAACCAGTTACACCTGAAGTAACTACTGAATGTAAAGAAACCGAAATATCGCAAGCATATGAACAAGTTACGAATGCTTTTGAAAAACTACGTGTCGAAAAAGAAACAATTGAAGAAAATAATGAACAATCTTCCGAAGAAAAACCTAACGAAGAAAAGAGTGAAGAAATACCACAAGAAAATATATTAACCAACGAGATTGAAAAAACACCAACTTTAATACAGAAAGCCTCTAGATTATTGGTGGATAAATTAGGAATTACAAGAAGACGGCGTATCAAAGAACAAAGACGGCGTATCAAAGAACACGAGGCCATGATGCGACAAGAACGGGCTAAACAAAAAGCTTATGAAGAAGGAAAGAAAAAATGGGAAGAAAGAGAGGCGCAAGCGAGAAAAGAACGCGAAGAAAGAGAGGCACAGTTTAAAGCGGAACAAGAACGCAGAAAAAAAGAGTCTCTTGCTAAATACATGGCTGAAGCGCGCGGACATTTTGAAAGTGAAAAAAAAGAACGTATTCGAAAACAACGCATTCAAGAAATAGTTGAAAAAGACCTAAACTCTCGACTACTTTCAATAGAGAATCTCGAAGAAGAGATATTGTTGGAAAATTCAGAAGTTCAAAAAAGATTTGTTGAGTTTGAAAATAGCCAAATTCCAGTTTATGATTTGAAGGGGTTAGCTTTTTCAATGCTTTCTACTACGATAGATTACAAGCAAATCGATGGTTACTCGAAAGCCATAGGTGCAAACAGTTCTAGAGCTGTTTTCGATGATCCAGCAATTTGGGTGGAAAATTATTATAAAGTCAGTGCTTCAAATGGCTTTAAGGAAAATGGTCCTAATTCTCGCGGAGATACTATATCGACTTCGTATCGCAATTCTGAACGGGATAGAAAGAGTTATGCCACTGGCGAGTTGATTTATGGCTTTAGCGGTGTTAGTGCCGATTCGATTATTAATATTTATATTGGTGATGGTGCAACGCTTAATACAGTAGGTAAGTATGATACAAAGTTATCAAGTCCTGATATTATAGATGAATTAGAAGGACCTGATAAGTTCGGTTTTTACAATGAAGTTCTATTAAGACGTTACAGTGAAACTGGTCAAGCAAAACTTCCAGATTATATTATTGTAGAAGATGATAAAGTTTCCGAAATAGCGCTTAAACACGCTAATTTTTTTAATATACCGATAGTCAACATAGAAAATAGTATTTATAGAGAAAAAGCTATAAAGCACGGAGAAGAAATCATAAAATCAATAGACTGGAACGGAGATTATATTGATATTAATAAGAAAATTAGCGAACTTATGAGTATATCTGAGTACGGGCAGAGTTATTATCAAAGAGAATCAATCGGTCGCGAGTGCGACAAGCTCGTTATACCGAGAGATCTGATTGAAGATGAAAGGACAAATGTGTGTTTTGAACTATCAAATTTAGAATTTGATAGAAGATTGGGATTTATCAAGGATGTTTTAGAAAAAGCCATAAAAGACATAGATAATGCAACGGCGAATGGTCAAAAGGCGCAAGATTTCCCGCAATTTGATCTTTTTAACGTTTATATAGAAGATGTGCAAAATGGTCAATATTGTCACTGCTTTGATGATAAAGAAGACTGGTCTAGGAGCGTGCCCGGTAATTGTAATTCTATACATATTGTTTTTAGGATAAAAGGAACTCATCATACTATGCCGACCATGATTTTTGACGGCGAAAATATTTATAAGTTAGAAGAAGCTATTGCTCATGGAACTAGAACCCAAGAAGATATTGACAATGCTGACAGTAGTTATTATAAGGAGATTGAGCCGCTCGTTCGAGATTATTTTAGAGCTTTTCGTCAAAATCATAAAATTAAGATGGGCAGTTTTTAAAATAATTGCTTCATGGTATTATGTAATATAGATAATAACCTAGGAGTCTAGGAGTCTTATGCAAGAATTAGAAATAGAGAAACGTTTTCTCGTTCCTACGGATAAAATAGACACACTGAAAAATCCATCATCCCGGATTCTATGACAAAAATGAAGGACATTTATGTTCCAAACGGCCCAGCACATAAAGACCTACGTCTACGCCAGAAGGGTGACAAGTTCATGATTACCCGTAAGCGTCCGGTCAAAAATGGCGACACAACCACTATGCTTGAAACTACGATTGAGCTTTCTGAGGATGAGTTTAATGCTATGTCTCAGGGGATTGAAACTAGCGTCGAGAAAGAGCGCTACCTGGTCGATGTATCTGAGTGGCGTGGCGAATTGGATATTTTCCAAGGGCGTCATGCTGGTCTTGTTGTTGTAGAATTTGAGTTTCAGAATGATGCCGATTTAGCTGATTTCGAAGCCAATGCCAAACTGGATTTACTCGATATCACCAACGTAGAGTGGTTGGCTGGCGGTCGTCTAGCTGAAATCGACAGCCAAAATCTAAAAGAAAAAATCCAGCTTAAAGAATCCATTTAATAAAAAATAATAAAAAAACGCGCTGACGCGCGAAGATCTTTCGAAAAATCTGGAAATGGTGGGCGGTTAGGGACTCGAACCCCAGACCCCCTCGGTGTAAACGAGGTGCTCTAGCCAACTGAGCTAACCGCCCTAGTTTTTAATAGGGTATTCTATCATTATAGCAAATTTGTGTTGGTTTTGCAAGAGGTTTGAGGTGTAATTTCGGGCGGTAAGGTGATGTTTTGGCAAAAATCCACCGCAAAAGTTGTTATTTTACACCAAAAGGTATACAATAAACAGAGTTGTGGGAGATTAGCTCAGTTGGCTAGAGCGTACGATTCACATTCGTAAGGTCACAGGTTCGAGCCCTGTATTTCCCACCAAATTGATTTTCAAATTCACCGTTTGCAATCTTGAGCAAGCGGTGCTTTTTTGTGGCGAGAAATCACCTTGCTCTAGCTTAAACCGCCAAAAAAGTGTATAATATAGTCAATGTTTATCGATTTAGTAAAAGTCAAAATTAGCGCCGGCAAAGGTGGTGACGGCTGTGTTAGCTTTCGTCAGGAAAAATACATTGACCGAGGCGGTCCCGATGGTGGTGATGGTGGTCGTGGTGGTAATGTAGTTTTTGAGGCGACCCGCAATTTAAATACGCTGGCGGATTTGCGCTTGAGCCCGTTTCTCGAGGCCGAGAACGGCGTGGCTGGTAGTAAACAAAAATGCCGGGGGCGAGCTGGGGCTGATTTGGTGGTGCCGGTGCCGATCGGGACGCTAGTTTATAATGAAGCTGAGCAATTAGTGGCGGATTTAGTTGAGGACGGCCAACGGGCGATCGTGGCTCGGGGTGGTGATGGTGGTTTTGGTAATGCTCACTTCAAATCGTCCACTCGCCAAGCTCCACGTGTCGCCGAAAAAGGCGAGGTGGGCGAAGAATATGAAGCCAAAGTTGAGCTTAAAATGCTGGCTGATGTCGGGCTAGTCGGTTTGCCAAACGCTGGCAAATCGAGTTTTTTGAGCGTGGTGACTAGCGCCAAGCCAGAAATTGCTAATTATCAATTTACGACATTGACGCCAAACTTGGGCGTGGCTTATGTTGATAAAGACAGTTTGTTGATTGCCGATATCCCGGGCTTAATCGAGGGGGCGAGTGCCGGCAAGGGACTGGGCATGAAGTTTTTGCGTCATATCGAGCGCACCTCGGTGCTACTCCATCTGATTGACGCTTATTCGGACGATGTAGCCAAGGATTATCAGGTGATTCGGGGCGAACTCGATCAATATTCGGCAAAATTAACCGATCGTCCAGAATTGGTGGTGCTAACTAAAACTGAGGGTTTTGACCAAGAATTATTGCAAATGCAAATTGACGAGCTTCGAACAGTGGTTCGTCCAGGTACCGAAATTATGGCGATTTCATCACAGGCTAAAATCGGCCTGGATGCTGTGTTGCGCCGTTTGTTAGAAATTGTTAAAAGTGAACAACAACGCCAGGCGGAAGTTCAGACCATGATATCGGATGATGGAGATATACCGACGATTTCGTTGGCGGAAAAACAATTGGAACAAGCCTGGCACGTCAAACGAGATGGCGAGCTGTTTGTGGTGAGCGGTTCCAAAATCGAGAAATTCGGTCGGCGGACGGACTACGCCAGCCCACAAGGTTTGGATCGTTTGCGGGATATTATGAAAAAAATGGGTATCAGTCGCGAATTAGTCAAACAAGGCGCTACCGGCGAATCGAAGATTAAAATCCGTGGTTCACTGCAGACTTTTAGTTTTGAAGAACAGCCCGAAAATTAACCGATTTTTATATAAAAAACGATAAAAGCGCAAATCGGCGTGGTCGGTTTGCGCTTTTTGCTTATCTGCCGTAAAATAAGATTATGCAAAGTTTTTTCTTTTATGATTTAGAAACCACTGGTTTTGATCGCGCTAATGATCGGATTATGCAATTTGCTGGGGTGCGGACGGATCTTGATCTGAACATTATTGGCGAAAAATATAATTTTTTGGTGAAATTAGCGGGCGATGTTTTGCCGAGTCCTGAGGCGATTATGGTGACCAAAATCACGCCGCGCCAAACGCTGGACGATGGTTATACTGAGGCGGAAGCGGTTAAGATTTTGACCGAAGAAATTTTTACGCCGGGGACGATTGCGGTTGGTTATAATAATGTGCGGTTTGATGATGAATTTATTCGCCATTTGTTTTGGCGTAATTTTATTGATGCTTATGAGTGGGTGTATCGTGATGGTCGGAGTCGGTGGGATTTGCTTGATGTGGTGCGAATGGTGCGTGCTATTCGGCCGGAGGGGATTAATTGGCCGGTTGACGACGAAGGCAAGGCTACTAACCGGCTGGAACTGTTGTCGAAGGCTAATAATTTGGAGCACGAACAGGCCCACGATGCGTTGAGTGATGTTATGGCGTTAATTGGTGTGGCGCGGTTGATTAAACAGCATCAGCCAAAAATCTGGCAATATTTACTAGATATGCGCGATAAAAACGCCGTCGCTAAACTGATCAATCTCGACAATCCGAAACCGTTTGTTTATAGTTCGGGGCGACTAGACACCGAATTTAACAAAACTACCGTCGCCGTGCCAATTGCGCCGGCTAAAAACGGCAATGTTTTGGTTTATGATTTGCGCTACGACCCACTGGAATTAAAAGGCAAAACTCCCGAGCAAATTCGTCAAGATTTGCTGGCTTTTCGTGAGCAATATCCGACGGAACGGGCGCCTCTATATGCTAAAGACTTAAAATATAACCGTTGTCCGGCAATGGCGCCGGTGGGAGTGCTGACCGAATCAGCCTGGAAAAACATTGGTTTGGATTTAGACACAGTGCAACGCCATTTAAACGCCCTCAAAGCTAATCCAGAAATCGTGACTAATTTACGACTGATGATCGAGAACGCTCAACAAGCCTGGGCGGAGGTTGATCAGGATAAAATTCGGTTGCCAGAGGCGAGTTTGTATGATGGTTTCATCGGTAGTAGTGATAAGGCTAAAATGCTAGAAATCGCCACCCTGACTAAAGATCAAATTAGCGATTATTTACCCAACTTTCAGGATCAGCGCCTTAATGGCTTGTGGTTGGGCTATAAAGCCCGGTCGTTTGAGCGGTTGCTAACTGAGGCGGAACATCAAGCTTGGGACGAATATCGGGCGAATATTTTAGCGCCTCAGCTGGCGGATTATCTTCTGCGATTACAAGCTATTGCCGAGCAAGATGGCGGGCAATTTTATGCCGAAGAATTGCGTCTGTGGATGGAAAGCCTATTGCCGGAATAATTTTTTAAAAAAGTGTTGACATTTAGAAAATGATTGTGGTTTAATAGAAGTTAAGAGTATAGGAAAAAACAAACATTTAAAAAATCCCGCTACATTTGAGCGGGATTTTTTGTTGGGTGCGGTTTATTAAGCGGTTTTGACTGAAGTTTTAACGCCAGAATCTTTAACTAAAAGTTTATTGATGAAGAATCCGAGTACGCCGCCAAGAATTGGAGCGATGATGTAAACTACCGTGTTCCACTGCCAGGTGTCTTTGTCAAAGTCAACTGTTGAAACCGCCAAGGCTGGGTTTAGTAAATTAGCGCCTTGTTGTAAGTAGTTAGATAGCGAGTTGGCTACGAACCAAGATACAAACATGCCCCCGCCGACTAGCACTGCTTTTTCACCGGTGTTGCGCTTAGCAGTTTGAGCTACTAGCAGTCCAAGCAAAGTCGCACCGACAAATTCACTGAGGAAAATAAACCATTCTTTGCCTTCGGTGATTTTGCTGAGTTTAAATAACTCTGGTTTTGCTTGTGAACCAAACATCGCACCTCGGCTGTTAGCTGCTTCTGGTACGGCTTGAATGAAGTTGGTCAGCAGGACTGAGGCTAACATTACGCCTAGGATTTGAGCAACGATTAGCAAAGCAGCTTTTTTGGCTGAGATTTTTTTGGTCAGCCAATTTCCCAAGACAAAAATTGGGTTGAAAAACGAAATTGCAAAGTTGCTGAAGGCTAATACCATAACGCCGACTGCAAACATCAGATAAAAGACATTACCTTTGCTGAAGGTGTACATCATGGTTAGTGCCATGGCGCCGATCATTTCTACGAAAAGTAGCGACAGGGTTTTAGCGCTAAAGATGCCGTCAAGATCTTTTGGTCCGGCTAGGCTTTTTACGAAGTTTGCCAAACCTGGTTTGGTTGCTGAGCTAGTGCCTTTAGTGACTACCTTGGTAGTGGTAGTTTTAGGGGCAGTAGTAGCAGATTTTTTAGTAGTTTTTTTGGCTTTTTTATTGGCCATAAATAAAATCTCCTTTTTATTAACTTTATTTGAGATTATTATATCATATTTTCAAAAATAGCTTAAAAAGTTGTCGAGAACTGTTCGGGAAAACTGATATTTTTAGTGTATAATAAGAGATATGGGAATTATTCAACACAAAGAACTTAACGATTCGCTAGTCGATGCCGATATTGCACCAAAGGTCGAAATCGCGTCGCTAGACGGTAAACACATCGAAACTAAAGAACTGCCACCTGATGCTGAAGCAGAAGTTTCAGGACGCGAATTAGCGCTGGCTGGCTTGGCGATTGTGGTTTTGGTGGTGGTGGCTTTGTGGCTGATATTAGGAAGGTAAAATGAAACTAGCAACAATTATTCAAGAAATCGAAACTTTGCGCCAAACATTAGTTGCGGAATTGGCAACCACACAGCGACCAGAATCGCTCCTAAGACATCCGAAAATTAAACAATTTTATGAGATGATTCCGCAACTAGAACCAGCCGATCGGGCTCAACTTGGTCAAGCGCTCAATCAATTGCGACAGGAGCTTCAGACTCTAATTCAACAAAAAATTGCTGATGCTGAAGATGCCACTGTCGAAGCGCTCGACATTACCGCGCCGTGGGCAGAAAACCAACAACCTCCGCAATTATTGTCGGCGGATTTGGGCAGTATTCATCCGTTATCGCAGGAAATCGAAGCCGTCAATCAAATTTGGCGAGCGATGGGGTTTGAGGCGGTTGAATCGCGTCAGATCGATAATGATTTCAATATGTTCGAAGCACTTAATTTTCCCGAGGGACACCCGGCACGTGATAGTTATGATACTTTTCGGACTGAAGAAGGTCTGATTCCGCCAGCCCACACCAGTACCATGCAAAATCGAATTTTGCGCGCTGGTAAGGCCGAGCTTGAGCGTAATGGGCAAATTGCGGTGGTTAGTTACGGGCGAGTATTTCGCAATGAGGATCTAGACGCTACTCACGAGCATACTTTTCATCAATACGAAGGCGTGTTCGTCAGCCGTGATGCGACCGTAGCGCAGATGATGGCGACGCTCAAGGCGTTTTTTGAGGCCTATTATCAGGATAAAGTAGCGGTGCGGACTCAGCCAGGTTATTTTCCGTTTGTCGAGCCAGGGCTGGAATTTATGATTGAAAAACCAGCTTCAATCGGTGGTAAGCCCGGCGACTGGCTGGAAATGCTCGGTTGCGGCATGATTCATCCTGAAGTTCTCAAAATGGCTGATATCGACCCGAAGCAATACCGCGGTTTTGCTTGGGGTGGCGGTTTTGAGCGGTTAGTGATGCTCAAATACGGCATCAGCGACATTCGGCTGTTTGAATCTGCTAAATTGGAGTTTTTAAGGGAGTTTTAAAATGATTGTATCTGTTAATTGGCTAAAAAAGTTTGTCAAAATCAATTTGTCAATCGAGGAATTGGCGACCCAAATTGGCTCTAAATTGGTTGAAGTTGAGGGCGTGACCGATCTGGGTCAAAAATATCGTGATGTGCTAATCGTTAAAGTGATAAAATGCGCTAAGCACGCCGATTCTGACCATTTAAGCGTTGCCTATATTGATGACGGTGGCGTAACCGGTGATGCCTGGCGTGGTGCTGACGGTTTAATTCAGGTGGTCTGTGGGGCACCGAATATTCGAGCTGGTTTAACCGTCGCCTGGCTTCCGCCGGAGTCGATTGTGCCAGAGACCGCTAACGACGCTGAACCGTTTCGGTTGTCGGTCCGTAAATTGCGCGGTGTGCTTAGTCATGGTATGATTGCCTCGCCCCGCGAGTTGGACCTCTGGGATGAGCATAGTGGAATTTTGGAAATTGATGACGATTTTCCGGCGGGAGCCCGTTTTGCGCAGAGTTATGAACTGGACGATTATTTGCTAGAAATTGAAAACAAATCACTCACGCATCGCCCGGATTGTTTTGGGATGATTGGATTTGCTCGCGAAGTGGCTGGTATTTTAGGACAAAAATTTAACTCACCACAGTGGTTTAATCATCAGTTGAAGTTCAAACCTCAAGCGAGTGAAATCGCAGTGGCGATTGATGATTCGAAGCTCTCAACTAAGTTCCAGGCGAGTTTAGTGACGAATGTTCGCGAGGCAAATGGTTTAAGTTTTTTGCAAAAAACTTATTTAGCGCGGGTTGGGGTGCGACCGGTTGAGCCGATAGTTGATATTTCTAACTGGGTGATGCTTGAGACTGGGCAACCAACGCACGCTTATGATTATGACAAATTATTAAAAATTGCCGAAGCACAAGGTTTGGAGCAGATTCGCTTGACGGTGCGAGCTGGTCGTCAGGGCGAAGTTATGACGTTGCTTGATGGTAAACGAGTTGAATTATCGCCAGAGGACACGGTGGTCGCCATTGGTCATCATCCAGTAGCGTTGGCTGGGGCGATGGGTAGTTTTGATACTAAAATTGATAAATCAACCGAGCGTCTTGTGTTAGAATCGGCTAGTTTTAACTTGTATAAAATGCGTTCGGCGCAGATGCGTCACGGGATTTTTTCTGAGGCATTGACTCGATTTACTAAAGGTCAACCGTCAGCCATGACTGATATTGCCTTAGGTCGCAACTTGGCGCTACTGACTGGCGTTGATGACGCGCCTAAGTTATTTGCGGTCGCGACTGCCGAACTGAAAACCAATTCCCGCACCGAAATAGCTCTCAATTATCAGCTGATCAACGCTTATTTGGGAACGAATTTTAACGCTAACATTTTAAAAACCATGCTGGAAAATGTCGAACTGGAGGTTAAAATCAAAGGCGATGATCTGGTAGTGCGTGTGCCGTGGTGGCGCACTGATGTGACGCGTCGGGTCGAGGTGATTGAGGAAATTGGTCGCCTCAACGGCTATGATAATTTGGAGCTGGATTTGCCACGACGGGCAATTTCTGCTAATTTGATCAGTTCGTTTGATCAGTTACGCCAGGATTTACGTCAGATTTTAGCCAGTGGCGGTCTCAACGAAACGCTGACTTATAACTTCGTGCCAGAGAAACTGATTGTCAAAGCCGGGCAAGCTCCCGACAATTCTTATCGGCTAGTGAATTCAATTAGTCCAGAATTAGAGCGCTATCGTCAAGCGATTTTACCGAATCTGTTCGACAAGGTTTATCCGAATATTCGGGCTGGTTTTGAACAATTTGGTTTGTTTGAACTGGGTAAAATTCATTGGAAAAGCCACGGTCTGGAGGATGATGGCACGCCGTTTGAAATGAATAGCTTGGCGCTGGTGCTGGCGGATAAAAAATCGAGCCAAACTGGTTTTTATCTGGCGAAAAAATACGCTGAATTGATTGCTAATAAGCTACATTTGAACTTTGATTATCGACCGCTGAAATCAAAAATGCCGACGGCAACGGCGTTCGAGCCGAAACGTTCGGCGGAGATTTGGCTGAATGAGCAGTTAATCGGTTTTGTCGGCGAGTTTAAGAAAACCGTTTGCACTAGTTTTAAATTGCCTAAACTAGTGGCTGGTTTGGAGCTGGATTTGCAGGCGTTGGCTGAGCATCAAATAACGACCCAAATTCGATTTAAGCCAATCAAAACCTTGCCAAGCGTCAGTCGCGACCTCTGTTTGGAAGTGGCACGCGAAGTTAATTATCAAACAATTGTCGAGGCTTTAACTCAAGCCACAACGAAATTTAAGGCGATTGATTTTGCGTTGACGCCGGTCGATTTTTATAGAAAAACTGATGATTTGAAGCGGGTCACTATTCGCTTGACACTGACGCCGACCGATAAAACTTTGGTTTCAAAACAGGTTGACGCCATTGTCGATCAATTGACTAAGGCACTGGCCGCCAAACTAAAGTTTAAAATTATCTAAAATATGGTAAAATATAGATTATGAATATTTCTGATGACGATATCAACTATTTAGCTAAATTGAGTAATTTTAGCGTGTCTGAAGCGGAAAAAGCCGATTTAAAACGGGATTTGTCAGCTATTTTGGGCTATGTTAAACAGCTAGACGAGGTCAATACGGACGGCGTTGAACCGACTTATCAGGTGCTAGATTTGCAAAATGTTTGGCAGGAAGATGAAGTAGAAACCCCGGTTGTAACGCCGGAACAATTGATTAACTTAGCGCCAGAAACGGCTGAGCGCCAGATTAAAGTACCAAAGGTGTTATAAAATGCAGACAGTAATTGAAATTCGCGACAAGATTAAAAGTGGTCAAATGACAGCGGTCGAGGCCGTTAAACAAGCTTTAGATAAGGCTAAACAGACTGCTGATTATAATGTTTTTTTGTGTTTGAACGAACAGCGAGCTTTGCGTCGCGCAGCCGAAATTGACGCTCGTTTGGCGTCGGGTGAAGAGGTTGGTGTGCTAGCTGGCGTGCCATTTGTCAATAAAGATAATATTTTGGCGTTTGGTGACGATGGCGACCAAGGCACGACCAGTGCAGCCAGCAAGTTTTTGGGTAATTTTAAAACGCCAATTCAAGCGACGGTGATCGAGCGACTGGAATCGGCTGGTGCTATTGCAATCGGTCAGGCTAATTTGGACGCTTTTGCGCACGGTAGCTCAACTGAGAACTCAGCCTATGGCGTAACCAAAAACGCCGTTGACGCTGAGCGAGTGGCTGGTGGTTCAAGTGGTGGTTCAGCAGTAGCGGTGGCACTGGATATTGTGCCGTTTGCCCTGGGGACTGACACGGGTGGTTCAATTCGTGAGCCGGCTAGTTTCAATGGTGTGCTTGGTTTTAAACCAACTTATGGTTTGGTGAGTCGATTTGGGGCGGTGGCAATGGCCTCTAGTACTGATACGATTGGTTGTTTTACGCATAATGCTACAGATGCTGATTTGGTGATGAGCGTGATGGCGGGGCAGGACCAACGCGACATGACTACTTACGCCAGTGATTATCAATTAGCCACAGAGCTACCGAACAAACCGAAAGTTGCCGTCATTAAACAATTTATGTCTGAAGCTAACGACCCAGAGGTGCTTCAAAACACCCGCGAGATGATTAACAAGCTTAAAAACGCTGGCTACCAAGTCGATGAAATTGACATCGAGGAGGTTAAATATGCTTTGGCGATTTATTATATCGTGGTATCAGCTGAAGTTTCTAGTAATTTGGCACGTTATGATGGTGTGCGTTATGGCGTGCGTTCGGCGCAGGCGACTGATTTGGCGTCAATGTATGCTAACTCGCGAGCGGAAGGCTTTGAAATTGAGAACAAACGTCGGATTATGATTGGTAGTTTTGTGCTATCGAGCGGTTATTTTGATGCTTACTACCTCAAGGCTCAAAAAGTTCGCACTTTGCTAATGCAACGTCTCAATCAAGTGCTAGCCGATTATGATTTTTTGGTGGGTCCAACCGTGCCAATGCCGGCTTTTAAAATTGGTGAAAACGTTGCTGATCCGATGAAAATGTATTTGGCTGATGTTTTGACCACCCCAGCAAACTTAGCCGGTTTGCCAGCGGTTAGCGTGCCGATTGCGCCAACTACTGATGGCTTGCCGGTCGGTTTTCAGGTTATTGCCAAACAAGACGCTGACGCTCAGTTGTTAGCGTTCGTAAAACAAATTGAGGAGTTAAAATAATGGATTTTAAAGTGATTATTTTTATTGCGATAGTTTTGTTGTTAGGGTTGGTGCTTTTTGCAATTCTGACTTTGAAGCAAAAATCGACTGTTCTAGACAAGGAAAAATATCGTAGTTTGTGGCTAGAAATTGAGAATAGTCTCGACGCCAAAAATCAACAAAGTTTTCAAATGACCGTGCTTAATGCCGATAAATTACTCGGTCAGGCACTGGAAGAGCTCGGTGTGCGCGGTGATACGATGGGCGAACGGATGAAAACTTTTGGCAAAGGTTTTTCGAACCAAGATCAAATTTGGCAGGCGCATAAAATCCGTAACAAAATCGCTCATGAATCAGATGTCAAATTGACCCTTAAACAAGTTCACGCTGTATTAAAATGTTTTAAACAAGCCCTCAAGGACGTAGGAGCGATCTAATGGCAGATTTAACTAAATACGATCAATATGAGATGACAATTGGCATTGAGTGTCATGTTCAGCTCAAAACCAAGACTAAATTATTCTCGCGCGCCAATAACGATGCCCGTGGACAAGCCCCTAACACTACCGTTAATCATCTCGATTGGGCGTTACCGGGCATGTTGCCGGTGCTTAATAAACAAGCGGTGGTGCTGGCAACTCGCGCTGCTAAAGCTCTAAACGCTGACGTCAATCTCATCAGCCGATTTGACCGCAAACATTATTTTTATCCTGATTTACCAAAAGGCTACCAAACATCACAGTTGTATCAACCGATTATCGGCGCTGGCGTGGTAAAAGTCAGCTTGCCAGACCGGGATTTCAAGGTGCGCATTGAACACGCTCATCTCGAGGAAGACGCTGGTAAATTAACTCATGGACTTGGTACTAGTTATGTTGATCTAAATCGCTCAGGCACGCCTTTGATTGAAATTGTGACCCTGCCCGATATTCATTCGGCTCAGGAAGCCCGGGCTTTTGCTCAGGAACTGCATCGGTTGATGGTGTTTGCTGGCGTCACAATTGGTGACTTATACGAAGGCAATATGCGCTTTGATGTCAACTTATCAGTCGCTAAAAAAGGCGCCACTGAACTCGGCACTCGCACCGAAACCAAGAATTTGAACTCTTTCCGCAGTATTGAGCGAGCTGTAGATTATGAATTCCATCGTCAAGTTGACGAGTTAGAGGCTGGTCGCAAGATTATTCAAGAAACCCGTGGGTTTGAAGATGCAACTGGTCGCACTTTTTCGCAACGTTCTAAAGAAGAAGCTCAGGATTATCGCTATATGCCCGATCCAGATATTCCACCGGTGGTGCTAACAGAGGCGATGGTGGCTGAATTTCAGGCTGATATGCCACTACTGCCAGGCGTTTATCGCCAGAAATGGGCAGAACTGAAGTTTGATCAATCGGTGATTGATACTCTACTGGTTAAACCAGAATACGCCCAAACCGTCACCCAAATTCTCGATCAGGCTGGGGCGGAATCGGCTAAAATGGCGGCTTATTGGCTAGTCAGTGCCCTGGAAAACGAACCGAGTTGCGAATTTAATGCTGATTTAATCACAAGAATTATATCATTGACAAAAATGACCATAAGTGATAAACTTAGTTCAACTAATGCTAAATTAGTGTTTAATGAATTGCTCGTTAGTGATCAATCACCAGAGGTAATAGCTGAATCTAAACAGTTGCTCCAGATGAGCGACTCGTCAGCGCTTGAAGCGATTTTAGATGAAGTTTTGGGGTCGGAAATGGGTCAAAAAGCCCTCTCGGACATCGAAGCTGGTAATATGAAAGCCATGGGCTTCATCGTTGGTCAATCGATGAAGCTATCAAAAGGTCAAGCTAACCCGCAAATCATTAATAAATTATTGCAAGAACGATTAAAGAAATGATTTTAGGATAAATCAAAGGAGAAAAAATAATGAACCAAGAACGAAAAATGCCGACTAAGGCGGTGATCGCGGCAGCGGGCTTTGGGACAAGATTTTTGCCACAAACCAAGGCCATGCCGAAGGAAATGCTACCGTTGATTGACAAACCAATCATTCAATACGTAGTCGAAGAACTAGTTGAAGCTGGAATTCGCGATATTATCATCATTGGTAATGGTAGCAAGCGCGCGATTGAAGACCACTTTGACAACCCTAGTGAAGAGCTGATAAATAACTTAATTGCTGGTGGCGAGAAAAAAGCCGGCTTAATTAAAGAAGCCCGCGATATCGCTTATTTGGCTAACTTTATTTATATTCGCCAAAAAGGTCCTTACGGAAATGCTATCCCGCTGATTAACGCATTGCACTTAATCAACGATGAGCCGTTTATTTATGCGTTTGCTGATGACTTTTTCATCGCTAAACCAAACAGCACCAAGCAAATGATTGACACTTATGCTCAATACGGCGGTAGCGTTTTAGCTTGTAAAAAAATCATCAAAGATGACGAATTTAAGCGCTATGGCGTGGTTGGTGGCGAATCAAAAGAAGCCAGCGTTATCAAAGTATCCGGCATTATCGAAAAACCAGGCAAGGACAAAGCTCCTAGCCGAATGGCTAGCGTTAGCTCGTATCTGTTTGAGCCAAAGATTCTTGATTATCTCAAGGAAGCTCAGGCTAACTTTGACGGCAAGGGCGAATTGATTATTCAGCCAGCTATTCAAAAGTTAATTGATAACGGCTATGGTGTTTACGCTAAAGAAATCCAAAACGGTAAATACTACGACACTGGCGACAAGCTCGAGTATATCAAGACTGTGATCGATTTCAGCTTGAACCATGCAACTCTTGGTCCAGAAATCAAGCAATACATGCAAGAAAAACTAACCGAAAAATAAATTTAGTTGAAGTTTAAACCAAAGTTCCGTCCGGGAAGATCCTGAGGCGGAATTTTTGGTTGGTTTGACTTTTTATCATAAATTGGTTATGCTGAATATAAATTAAATAAAAGAAAGGGCTTGCAATGAATGATTCAGCAACGGTTTTAATTATCCTCTTATCGGTAGTATTGGTTTGTTTTTTCGTAGCGGTAATTATTCTGGTCATTGAGTTAATCAAAGTAACCAAACAATTACGCTCCATCGCTGAAGATGTTGAGGTGACAACCAGTAAAATGCGCCAGTTAACAGAAAACGTGGCCAAGGTTTCATCACCGGTTTTTATTGGAAAAGCGCTGATGAATTTATTTAAAGTCAAAAAGAAAGGATAAATATATGTCAAAAAACGGAAAATTCACCCTCGGTGTAGTAGTCGGAACGGTTATCGGAGTAGTTACTGGCTGGTTCACTGCCCCTAAAACCGGCAAAGAAATGCGAGCTGACGCCAAAAACAAAACCAAAGAAGTCTACGAAGACGTCCGCGACAAAAGCGAAGATTTGATTGATGATGCTAAAATCAAACTGGACGAAGTGAGCGAAAACGCTAAAGATGGCTTCGGCTGGTTCAAAAAAGACGCTGAAAAAGACACTAAAGTCGTCAAAAAAGCCATCAAAGAAGTTAAAAATAAATAATTTTAAACTCTTCGGCCGACCTATGACTAATCGTAGGTCGGTTTTATTTTGAAAAAATATTGTATAAACCACAACTAAGCTGGCTGGGTTTAATGGTATAATAAATAGAGCATAACTAGGCATTTGCCTGACAATAAGTTAACCAAACGGAGTTTATTATCGCTATGGCCCAAAACAGGTCTATTCCTCAAAAAATCGCCACCTCATCAATCCCTCGAGCGTCCACTTCATCTACCTCATCAATCCCTCGAGCGTCCACTTCATCTACCTCTCAGGCATCGACTCAGCTCGCTCCGCGACCGCTCCAACCTGCCTCTCAACCGCCCCAATCGATGAGCGTTGATCAGGCGGAGCTTGAGGCGCGGATTATTCAGCAGGTCGATGCTAAGCAACAAAAATTCACCGATAATCTTCTGCTCGAAGCCTACGGTCGCAAGCGCAAACTGCTAAAACTCAGTTTTTGGCAGGGAGTGTTCTTTGGGCTGGGGAGTGCGATCGGGGGAACGCTGGTGCTAGCGCTGTTGATTTGGATTTTGGCGCGGGTGGTCGATTGGTTCCCGATTTTGGGCGATTTAGTTAATAAAATAATCGAGCATACCGCTCAACACTAACAATATATCTTATCATTATATCATATTTAAACGCTTATGTCAAGAAAAACCCTTCAACCCTCTGATTTTGTTCATCTTCATAACCACACTCACTACAGCGTGCTGGATGGTTTAACTAAGGTCGAAGAGCTGGTCAACCGGACTAAAGAATTCGGCATGGAGGCGGTGGCGATTACTGATCACGGCACGATGTCCGGGGTGCTGGATTTTTATAAAACCGCCAAAGACGCTGGCATTAAGCCAATTCTCGGTATTGAGGCTTATGTCGCTGAGCGGTCGCGTCACGATCGTGACCCTCAATTTGACAAAAAGCGTTATCACATCACTCTGTTGGCTAAAAGTTACAAAGGCTACCAAAACCTGATGATGCTGTCGTCTAAAGCCAACCTCGAAGGTATGTATTATCGACCGCGGATTGACCACGAATTGATGGAAAAATATTCAGAAGACGTGATTTGTTTATCGGGGTGCGCTAACGGTGAGGTGGCACAAAAACTTCGTCAAGGCGATTACCAAGGTGCTAAAGACAAAGCCAAATGGTATCATTCGGTCTATGGCGAGAATTTTTTCTTGGAATTACAGGATCATGGCCACCCGAAATCGCCAGCGCCGTTTAGCGAACAAACTGTCGCCAACGAAGGCTTGATTAAGTTGGCTAAAGAGCTCAATTTACCACTGGTGGTAACTTGCGATGGGCATTATTTAAATTTTGAAGATCGTCAAGTGCATGAGATTTTGTTGTGTGTTGGCACCGGCGCTTATTTAAGCGATACTCGGCGGATGTCGCTCAAAGATCTGGAGCTGTATCTGACTGACCCGAAAGATATCATTGCTCGTTGGGGCGAGGAACTGCCCGAAGCGATTTTAAACACCAAGAAAATTGCCGATATGTGCAACGTTGAAATTACGCTGGGACAGATTTTGATTCCGGTGTTCCCGCTACCAGAGGGTGAAACCACTGAAAAAGATTATCTGATGAAGCTGGTTTATAACGGCGCGGTGGTGCGTTACGCTGAGCCGGGCCATCAGACTTTTGAGGGTATGCACGAGCATCTCCATCCAGTAGATGACTGTAAAAAACTCTTACCTCAGGCGGTGCTTGACCGGCTCGATATGGAGCTAGAAGTGATTGACCGCATGGGGTATTTCGGTTATTTCTTGATTGTGCAGGATTTTATTAACTGGGGTCGTAAGCAAGGAATTATTTTCGGTCCGGGACGCGGTTCGGCGGCCGGGGCGATTATTGCTTATTGTTTGCGAATTACTGATCTAGATCCGCTAAAATACGATTTGCTGTTTGAGCGTTTTTTGAACCCGGACCGTATCTCGATGCCAGATATTGATGTTGATATCCAAGACGACCGACGGGACGAAGTGATCCAGTATTGTGTGGCTAAATATGGTAAAGATCGGGTGTCAAATATCGTGACTTTTGGTAAAATGGCAGCTCGCTCCTCGGCTAAAGACGTGGCGCGAGTGTTGGAAATTCCTTATGCCGAGTCCGATCGCCTCAGTAAAATGATTCCGTCGCTGGTGCAAGGTCGGCATGTGCCACTGTCTAAAAGCGTTAAAGAAGACCCCGACCTCAGTGCTGAATACAACAGCAACCCCCAATCGAAGCAAATTCTCGATTACGCGATGCGTCTTGAAGGCACGATTCGGTCGCACGGGGTTCACGCCTGCGGGGTGGTGATTGCGCCCGACGATTTGGTTAAATATTTACCGCTCGAAATGGCCCAAAAAGGTGTGGTGTCGACCCAGTTTCCGATGGGTCAGGTCGAAGAAATTGGTCTGCTGAAAATGGACTTTTTGGGACTGTCGAACTTATCGATTATCAAAAACACCCTGCGTATTATCAAAAAAGTTTACGGCAAAGATATCGATATCGCCAATGTCACGCTAGAGGACGAGGAAGCTTATAAGTTGTTCCAACGAGGCGATACTACTGGTGTGTTCCAGCTAGAATCGGCCGGCATGAAAAAATACCTCAAGGAACTGCGCCCGACGCACTTTGAGGATATTATTGCGATGGTGGCACTGTATCGTCCGGGTCCGATGCAGTTTATCGATTCATTTATTAAACGCAAACACGGCGAGGAAAAAATCAGCTATTTGCATGAAAAAATGGAGCCAGCGCTCGGTAATACTTATGGAATTTTGGTTTATCAAGAGCAGTTTATGCAGATTTCTAAGGATTTGTGTGGTTTTACTGGTGGTCAGGCCGATACTTTGCGTAAGGCGGTTGGTAAGAAAAAATTGGATTTGATGGCGCAAATTAAACCGCAACTAATCGAGGGTGCGCTGGCTAATTCGGATATTTCTCGCCAAAAAATTGAACTTTTCTGGGATCAGTTGCAAGAATTTGCTAATTATTGTTTTAACAAATCACACGCGGCGTGTTATGCGCTGATTGCTTATTGGACGGCTTACCTCAAGGCACACTACCCGAGCGCCTTTATGGCGGCTTTGATGACTAGTGATAAAGACGACACCGATCGGTTGGCGATTATGATTGCTGAGTGTAATCACGCTGGTATTGAGGTGTTAGCGCCAGATATTAACGAAAGTTTCGTTGAGTTTGCGATTGTGCCAGGGACCAACAAAATTCGCTTCGGCATGGCGGCGGTCAAAGGGGTTGGTGAGGCGATCGTTGAGGAAGTGCTTGAGGTGCGCAAACAGGGTAAATTTATCTCAATTGTCGACTTCGCGAAACGGATGGCAGGCTCGAAATTCAACAAAAAAGCTTGGGATTCGTTGATTAAAACCGGAGCCTTTGATAGTTTTGGCTATACGCGGTCAGATTTGTTGGAAAACCTTGATAAAATTCAAGGATATATGTCTAAATCGGCAAAAGAAGCCCTTAGCGGGCAGTCTGACCTGTTTGCGGGGTGGGACTCAGGGTCGGCTCCAGACATCGAAATTACGCCCGCTAAACTGCAAGCCAGCCAAAAAGAGCAATTGCAATGGGAACGCGAACTGCTAGGTTTGTATATTAGCGCCCATCCGATTGATAAATATGAGCAGTATTTGCACGAAAATACGGTCATTTTTCACGAATTAACCGAGCATCATGACGCTAAAACCATGACTTTGGGCGGAATTTTGACGGGAATACGCGATATTACCACCAAAAAAGGCGATAAAATGGCTTTTTTGACGATTGAGGACAAGTTCGGGCCGTTTAGTATTATTGTGTTTCCGCGCTTGTATGAAGAAATTAAAGACCTGCTGGCGGTCGATAAAGTGATTTTGGTTGAGGGGCGGATTACGGCCAAAGATCGCGACGGTAATACGGCGCCACCACAGATGATTGCTAATCAAATTACCGAAATCACTGATCAAATGTTGGCTGAATTTCAACCAAATTTCCGCAAAAAAAAGACTCCACGCGGTAATTATGAGGAATTTTTGGAAGCTAACGGTGCCAAAAAAATCGGTGCTAAAAAAACCACTGGTCGTGGGAGCGGTGCGCCGATTAGCTTCATCGATCCAGTCGAGGAAATTAAGCGCGCCCAGGCCGAAAAAGCCAAATACGAAGCTAGTTTGCAGACGGATTTGGCTGTAAATGAGCCAGCGCCAAAATATCAGACGCAAAAGACGCAAGTTGAGTCAGTCTCCGAGACCGTTAAATCTGGCACTGGGCCTGAAACTAGCCCTGAAGCCGAGATTACACCGTCACCGACCGAGAATGTTCCAGCGCCACACATTACTAAACTTTATGTGCGCTTAGTTGATGCTTCGAACCGCCAAAAACTAACTAATTTGCGCCAAATTTGTCAAAATTACCCCGGCAAACAGTCAATTATTCTGGTTTTGGGCGAAAATGACCAAAAAACCGCCATCAAGCTACCGTTTCAGGTTACTCTGAGCGATCAGTTGATGACCAATTTGAAACAAGAATTCGCCGAGCAAGATTTGGTGTTGCGCTAGGATTTTGAAGCCAGATTTTGAAGCGATTTGGCAGTTTAATTAGCGATTTTCGAGCTTTTTTAGCTGAGATTTGAGTTTACCACGGGCATGCGAAGTGGTCACCAGATCAAGCCAATCGGTTTTGGGCAGAGCGGTTTTGCGGGTTAACACCTCAACGATATCGCCATCTTGAAGTGGCGTAGTAAAAGACGCCATTTTATTATTGATCAAAAATCCATAAGCATGCTTGCCGATACTACTGTGCACCAAATAAGCAAAATCGAGGGGCAGGGCACCGTCGGGCAGGTTGTAAATGTCGCCTTTAGGGGAGTAAACAAAAATCCGATCTTTAAACAAATCAATCGTCAGTTGTTGGCGGTCAATTTCTTCCTCGGCCATTAGTTTGTTGGCGATTTCTTGTAATTGCGTAATCCACTGCAAATTAGTCGGCAATTGTGAAACCGTGCCTTTTCTGAGGTAATTTTTGGATGATTTTTGTTGATGATAATGGAAACTAGCCGCCAGACCTTGTTCGGCGTATTGGTGCATTTCGTGGGTGCGGATTTGGAATTCGACAATCTGTTTGGTCGGCGTAATTACCGTCGTGTGCAAACTCTGATAGCCGTTGGCTTTTGGCACGGAAATGTAATCTTTGATGCGGGTAACCATTGGCTGATAAATCGAGTGAAGCACGCCCAGCACCCGATAACAATCTTCTTTGCTGTTGACGATAATACGCAGAGCAATTAAATCGTAAATATCATCGATATTATCGTCTTTTTTAAGCATTTTTTTATGAAGCGAATAAAGGCTTTTGACTCGACCGTTGATTTCGAACTTAATGTGGTTTTTTTTGAGAGCGTCTTCAACTTCCAGGCGCACAATACCGAGACGGCGAGTGCTTTTGCCGAGGCGTTTGCGCATTAAATTTTTCAAAAATTGATAGCGTTTGGGGTTAAGATAGCTAAAAGCAATTTCTTCGATTTGCATGCGGACGCGTCCCATACCGATCCGGTCAGCCATCGGCGCGAAAACATCGAGCGATTCACGGGCGATTTTGATTTGTTTTTCCGGTTTTAGGTATTGGAGTTCGCTTAAATTATGCAACCGGTCGGCAAGTTTGACGATGATAACTCGGACGTCTTTGCTGGTGGCGATCAGTAATTTAGCTAAATTATCGGTGGTGTGTGAGGCATATTTGGACAGATCCTGCATGCCGGAGCGCGCTTCGGAGACTTTAGTGACGCCTTCAACCAAAAACGCCACATCTTCGCCGAATTGTTGTTCGATTTCTTCGATGGTGCGATCAGTATCCTCCACTACATCGTGCAAAATACCGGCTAGGACTGAGCTTAGATCCATTTTCCAATCCACTAAAATCTTAGCAACATTGAGCGGGTGTTCGATGTATTCTTGACCGCTTTTACGAAATTGTCCGGTGTGAGCTTGGCGCGCAAAGGCAACGGCGCGTTCAATTATGGCGACGTCTTTTTTGTTGTAAGACATTCGGGCATAACTAACAAGATCGAAACTTTTAGTGGGTGGTTGGTGAGTGGTGTTTTGGCTCATATGATTTGCATTTACTAAAGTTATTTTATTTAATTGTATCACTTTTTGCCTCAAAAACCAAAGCTTCCTATCGCTAGGAAAATAACCATAAGTTTGATATAATTATAATAGGTAATTTTTAAGAGAAAGCGATAATATGCAAACAACTAAAATAGCGATAAATGGTTTTGGGCGAATTGGTCGTAATGCCCTGAAAATTATGTTGGCGCGACCCGACACTGAGGTGGTGGCGATCAATGATTTGGGCGAACTCAAAGTGCTAGCGCATTTGTTTGAATTTGACTCGGTTTATGGCAACTACGAAGGTGATGTGGCGATTGATGAGCAGGCTAAAACCTTGACTGTTAATAAGCAGGTGATTAAATTTTATTCGGAAGCTGATCCAACGAAGTTGCCGTGGGGTGAGCTGGCGGTGGATGTGGTGCTAGAGTGCACTGGAGTGTTTACAACAACTGAAAAAGCTCAGGCGCACCTCAAGGCTGGGGCGAAGCGAGTGGTGATTTCGGCGCCAGCTAAAGACGATCAAACGCCAACTTTTGTGCTGGGTGTCAACGAAAAATCGCTGTCGGCTGATAATGAAATTGTATCTAATGCTAGTTGCACCACTAACTGTATTGCGCCAATTATGTCGGTGTTAAGCAAAGCCTTTGGCGTGAAAAAAGCGCTGATGACCACAGTCCATGCGGTAACCGCTACTCAGAACACGCTTGATGCGCCAGCTCGGGATTTGCGAATGTCGCGCGCTTCCGGCATCAATATCATCCCAACGACCACCGGTGCGTCTCGAGCGGTGGGCAAAGTAGCGCCCGAACTGGCTGGAAAATTCGAGGGGTTGAGTATCCGGGTGCCGGTGCCAGTAGTGTCGCTGGCGGATTTTGCGATTGTCCTGGAACAAGATGTGACCGTCGAGGAAGTTAACAATGCCTTAATTGAGGCCACAAAACAACCGTATTACCAGGGTATTATCGCAGTAACTGACCGCGAGCTGGTATCGAGCGATTTTATTGGTCACCCAGCCAGCGCAATTGTTGATTTGCAACTGACAAATGTCGTGGGTGGCGATTTGGTTAAAGTCGTCGCTTGGTATGACAACGAATGGGGCTATTCGAACCGTTTGGTGGAACTAGCTAGCGATTTAGGCAAAAAACTCCGAGGCAAAAAAGCATGAGTCAATTTAAGCAGATTTTTATCGGTTCTGATCATAACGGGTTTAATCTAAAAAATGACCTTAAGGCTTATTTAACTCAACAGGGCTATCAGGTAACTGATGTCGGCGGTGAAGTGCTTGATCCGAACGACGATTTCCCGGAATTTGCTGCCAAGGCGGTGACAGCGGTCTTGACTCACGATGACGCGGTCGCAATTTTGATTTGTGGTGGCGGTCAGGGTATGTGTATGGCGTCGAATCGGTTTAAAGGCATTCGGGCTAGCCTGTTGTGGGACGAGCACGAAGCCAAAATGACCCGCAATGATAATGATGCGAACGTGGCGTGTTTGCCTGGGCGTATATTAGAGCAAGATTTTGCCAAATGCCAACGAATTATCGATGTTTTTTTGCAGACGCCATTTGCTGAAGCTCCGCGTTTTAATCGTCGTAATCAACAACTTGATCATCTTAATTAATATAACTAAAAAAGGAAGTCCATGGCTAAAAAAAATAATATCCGCATCGCTCCCACCATTTTGACAGCTTCGCCTGAAGAATTTCAGACGGCTTTGGTGGCGATCAACGAATTTACTAATTATGTACAAATCGATATTACTGATGGCGAATTTGCGCCGAGTCGAACGATCGGGCTGGATCATGTATTTTGGCCAGATAATTGGCAAGTTGATCTGCATATGATGGTTAAAAACCCTAGTCGCTATATCGATAAATTAATTCTGATGAAACCGCGGTTGGTGATTTTTCATGCGGAAGTCGAAGAAGATTTGCGACCGAGTTTTGAAAAACTACGTCAAGCTGGCATTAAAGTTGGTTTGGCGCTTTTGCGTCAGACTGTGCCTGAACATAAAGCTGAGTTGATTACCCTGGCGGATCATGTGCTGATTTTTGCGGGTGATTTGGGTAAAATGGGCGGTCAGGCTAATCTGCTTCAAATTCAAAAAGTGCGCTTAATTCGGGCGATTAGCCCAAATGTTGAAATCGGCTGGGACGGTGGCGCGAATATTGACAATCTGAAAATGATTATTCAGGCTGGTGTCGATGTGATTAACGTCGGTAGCGCTATTAGCACGGCTTCTAATCCTGCCGAAGCTTACCAGGCTATGGTTGAGCTGACCACCCAAGAAAGTATCGTCTAATGCAGAAAAAACATTTTACGGTGGTGGGGGAACTGGGCTGGCGACTGGCGCTTGATAACGTGGTGCTGGATAATTTATTGACTGGTCAGGCCAGTGCTGAATCTTGGCAGGCGGGGGCAACTGGGACGGCTTTTGAGGCGGGGCAAATATTGTCTCAGGCTCGCCAACAAGTGACGGCGGTCGGCGCGGTTGGAGCTGATTATTATGGTCAATTGGTGATTAATCAACTGGATTTAGCCGGGATTGATTCCAGCGCTGTTTTGTGCAATGAACAAGGTTCGACTACTTTAAAATGTTTAATTAACCAAGGCAAAAAGGATAGTTTGTCGATTAATTACCAATCGTCGGCGCCGATTATCGCAGGCGGTTCTGCTGTAAAAATCGGGGATTGGTTGTATTTAATTAGTAGTGGCAATGATTTAAACCAAATCAATGATTGGTTACATCAGGCTGTGTTACAACAAGCCCAAACCGTTTTGCAATTCACGGAAGTGGCTGAGCGTGAATTAAAACGAGCTAATTATTTATTGGAGGATATTGATACGCTGATCATATCGGCAGAGTTAGCCAAAAAAATCACGACCAAATCTAGCTTAGGCCAGGCGACGACAGTGTTATTAAATGACGTCAAAACTGTGATTATCGTCGCTAAAACACGACTGATATTGGCGAGCGCTGGTCGGCTAGTCAGCTTGGAGACGGCTGAAATTAACCCGGGTGATATCACGAAAATCGGTGCTTGGGTGGTAGCGGGTTTGGTTCGAGTCAAACAGCCTGATTTGGCGCGAGTGTTAGCGACTGCCTGGCAAGCAGTTTCTGATAAAAAATATAATCTCCGAGAAGTTTCTTTATGAGCCATTTATTAGGGCAGTTGATTGGTAGTCAGGGGCGATTTGTTGAACAAATGTTCGCTAATCTCGAGCGAGCTACTAATCAGCAAGCTTATGATGTAGATATCGTAGGGCGAATTTTGACTGCTAATAACTACAAATTGCGCCAGTTGGGATTTCAACCAGGTGCAGTGAAGGCAGTAGAATTGCGACCAGTTTTGGAGCGTTATTTTGCTGAGCTAGAAAGCCGATTTGACCAGCGATTTGCGACCGACCAAGCGCTGGCTCAGGCAATGAACCAAGCCTTACAAGGTATCGCAGTTTTGGAATTGAGTTCGGTAGTGCGTGATCAATTGGATGCGCATCAAGTTGATTTTGCAGAGCGAATTGCTAAGGCTCAGCGGGGTTATTTTCAAACTAGTCCGTTGTGTGTAAATCTAGAGTCGGAAGCTTTTGACCAGCGCTTAATTCCCACGGTCAAATTACAATCAGCTTCGACTAAACTGCGCCGTTGTTTGTTAACGACTTTGATGATAAAGGAGCGGGTTCGCCAGTCGAACCAGCTAGCGATTATACTAGCTTCTGATGATCGTCCGACGCATCTGCAAAATTGGCTGGCGTCAGGCGACAATTTTAGTTGGACATTGGCTAGCTATCCGGTAACTAGCGAAGCGGTTGAACAAAATTTAACCAATTCTGAATCCGAACTTTATCGCCAACTTCAGGATGCTCAACCGGAGTTAGCTAAGCAACTTACTGAGTTTAAACTAGAAAATTTTGTTAATCAGCTGATAAAAGATGAGTTTTTTGCTGATAGTTATGGGTTGGGGTTGGCTGGAGAACAATTGGTTAGCTTTAATATTTTTGATCAAATTTCCGCCACCAATCAACAGCTTTATGCTACGGTTTATAATCAGCTAATTAGTCAATATTTACAAAATCCGAATTTAATAAAACAGATTCTGCAACAATTAGACCGCTATTTAAAAACAGCATCATGATATAATTAAAATGACGATAAATTAACCAGTAGGAATTTATCCGTAAAGGAAAAAGGTGAAAGAAATTACCAGTTTTGTACAAAATAACCCTTGGGTGATAGTCGCCGTCATGTCGGTCATGTTTTACGTTAGTTTAGCGCGCCTGCTTTATAAACGAATTCGGCGTCAGCGTGCCTTCAAGATGCTCAAAAGTATGGAAAACGATGGCGAAGTATCTAAAGTATACCTTAGGATTGACAATGGCTATGGCGATTTTTATGATGTTGTGGTCAGCGATGATGGTGAAACCTGGTACCGGGCGTTGCTGTCTGATGCTGTGTTGACGCCGTCATTTTCTGTCCCACCAGGAGAATACTTGGTGCGATTTTCCATTAAATCACGTTCAGGAATATCAGCTTATCATAGTAAAAAAGGTGTTTTTCAAACCGTGGTTGTAGTCGAGCCATCTACTGATACGACGCTGGTATTTGATAATGAAACATTAAATAGTTGGCAAGAAAATTATAAGGAGAATTAAATGACCAATCTAAAAATTAATTTTATCGACAATTGGGAAAAGAAAACTGTCGATTTAGCAGAACTTAAACAAGCGCTGGAGGACGGCAATTCATCTGTTTATACTGATGCTAGTTTTAAAAAAGTATCAGCCAAATGGAAAAAATTCAAAAACAGGGGTGTCTCTAACCTCTATTTGATTAAAGAGTTAGAAGATGATGGAGTGGCGTGCGCTTATTATGCTTATTCAATTACCGACGGCGTGATTGATGAAGAAGCCTTAGAAAGAATCAGAGAAATCTGTGCCCAAAAATTGTCTTCGGGCGAGATGCGAGCTGATGGTTCATTCTCTAAACCAGACGAATGGTGGGATACTAACCCTCAGCGTTCAATCAAAGCAGTCGAAAGTGGCTCGGCTGATAGCTTACATCAGCTTTTATCGGCGGAATTGTATCCAAAAGGTATCGTGCTTGATTCTAGAACTATCAAGTCTAAACATGCCGACAGATTGGCTTGCTCGGCGGTGGCGTGGGGTGTGAGTACTTCATTTTTCAAAAAAGGCGCCTATATGAGCGTTTTACTTCACAACGATTCTTTGTAAAATAATAAACAATAAATCAGTTTAAAGCCCTTTCTAATGAAAGGGCTTGGCTGTTTTGGCTGATCTGATGTCAACTTTTTTGCGAGTTTTGAACGGTCGCGGTAGTTAAGACTGGTTTTTGGCGGTGTATAATCGTTTGATGATTTTGAGGCCTTCGCTGATGTTTAGAACTAGCCAGAGGCTTGCTGAAAGAACTAAATAGATAGCCTTCCAAAAAATCGTTTCGAGTGTTCGAACGCACAAATCGGCTAATCTTGAAACAGTCAGGCCAATCTTACTGCCGAAAATTGCTTTCATTTTTCATACCCTCCTTTAGATTGATAAAATGAATAAAGTTATTTTATCATATAATGCAATAAAAGCAAGGTATAAGCTAGTTGCCGAATTATTGATTGATTTTGGCTTTGATTTCGATAATTAAATCGCGTAATTCGGCGGCTTTTTCAAATTCTAAGTTGGCGCTGGCCAGTTCCATTTGGTTGGTGAAATCGCGAATCATATTGGCGTATTCTTCAGGTGGAATTTTGTTAAGATTGAGCTTGTTTTGGCGGGATTTTTTGTCATCGGGCACAAAAATCGCTAGGCCGTCCGAAATCGCTTTTTTGATGCTGGTCGGGGTGATGCCATGTTCTTGATTGAATTGAAGCTGAATTTGGCGCCGGCGTTGGGTTTCGTCGATGGCTTGGCGCATTGATTTGGTGATGACGTCAGCATAAAGCAACACTTTGCCTTGCTCGTGACGGGCGGCCCGACCGATGGTCTGAATTAGAGCTGGTGCCGAACGTAAAAAACCTTCTTTGTCGGCGTCCATAATTGCCACTAGACTCACTTCCGGCAAATCCAAACCTTCGCGTAACAGATTGATACCCACCAGTACGTCATAGACTCCGGCCCGCAGATCACGCAAAATCTCACTGCGCTCCAAAGTCTGAACTTCGCTGTGCAAATAGGCCGTTTTAATGCCCAACTCGCTCAAATAAGTGGTCAAATCTTCCGCCATTCGCTTAGTCAGGGTGGTAATTAAAACCCGTTGCTGTTTGGTGATGCGCTGATGAATTTCCTCGAGCAAATTATCGATTTGGTTGGCAATTGGTCGGACTTCAATTTCGGGATCAAGTAGACCGGTCGGACGAATAACTTGTTCAATCGGTGGTGGCGACAAGCTCAGCTCATACTCAGCTGGCGTGGCTGACACAAAAATCACCTGATTGATATGCTCTTCGAACTCATTAAAACGCAGGGGTCGATTATCGAGCGCACTCGGCAAGCGAAAACCATACTCGACTAAGGTTTCTTTGCGGGCGCGATCGCCATTAAACATTCCGCGCACTTGAGGTATGCTCATATGCGATTCATCAATAATCATCAAGAAATCATCAGGAAAATAATCAAGCAAGGTGGCTGGTTGTTCGCCTGGTTGGCGATTAGTTAGATAACGGGAATAATTCTCAATGCCTTTGACAAAACCGGTTTCTTTGAGCATTTCGGTATCGTATTTAATACGTTGCTCTAGCCGTTGCGCCTCAAGGAATTTATCATTTTTGAGAAAATATTGATGACGTTGTTTGAATTCTTTATCGATTTGGGCGATTACCTCGGGCATGCGGTCTTTAGGTGCGACAAAGTGCGAATTTGGGAAAATATCAAGCTCGTCCGGCTGGCTGACAATTTCGCCAGTCAGTGGATTTAAAACTGTCAAACGGTCAATTTCATCGCCGAAAAATTCCACTCGGTAAGCATCATCACTGCCTGATGGAAAAATATCAACCACGTCACCGCGTACCCGAAAAGTTCCGCGCCGAAAATCAACATCATTGCGCGAATACTGAATATCGTGCAAATGACGCAAAAATTTATCTTGGCGCCGAGCCTGACCGCGCTTCAGATGCAGGGCTAATTCGGCATAATCGCTCGGCGAACCAATGCCATAGATACAACTGACGCTGGCGACGATAATCGTATCGCGTCGAGTGAGCAGTGCCGAGGTGGCAGCATGGCGCAATTTTTCGATTTCTTCGTTGATTTTGGAATCTTTTTCGATATAAGTATCACTCGATGAAATATACGCTTCCGGCTGGTAATAATCAAAATAACTAACAAAAAAATGCACTTCATTGTCCGGAAAAAACTCTTTAAACTCGGTAAATAATTGAGCTGCCAGCGTTTTATTGTGAGCTAAAATTAGCGTTGGTCGATTCCAATTGGCGATAACGTTAGCCATGGTAAAAGTCTTGCCCGAGCCAGTGACACCGAGCAAGGTTTGGTGTTTGTGGCCGGATTTTAAACCATCAACTAATTTGGCGATTGCCTGGGGCTGATCGCCACGTGGTTGGTATTTAGTATTGAGTTTAAAATCCCGTTGCATTTTAGTTATTGTATCATTTTTGGGCTAAATATGGTATGATACTAAGCATAACTTTAAAGGTAAAAATGGCTAAGAAACAAACTGTATCGAGCAAGTCCAAAACGAAAGTGACTAAAAAATCGACCACGACTAGTAAGCGCGTTAGTAAAAAAACTCCTAAAACTAACAAGAAATCTAGTTTGAAAATTAGTAAAATTACTGAGTCGGAATCTTCAATCGATGTGTCATTTACTACTGATGATCAAGCTGTAACCGAAAAGCCAACGACTGCGACTGAGCCCACAGAACCCGACGCGCTAGAATTGACTGAATCTATAGAACTCGACACTCCGGAATCGACCGCCAAACCCACAGAACCCGACACGTCCGAATTAACTGCTGAAATCACTACATCTGATTCAGACGAAACTGCTGATGATCAATGGCAGGATGAATTATCTGATGAGGTAGCTGAACAACTATCTGATAAACTGGATGAAAATGATAAACAAGCTCAGTGTCAGGCGACTGATTTCTTGGATGATGAAGAACCGACTCTTGGCGCGATTATTTTAGCTGATCCGGAAGTTGCCGAGTCAGACACTAAGCCAGAAGATACCGAACCATCTCGCGGGCGGTTAGGTTTGTGGTTAGGCCTGTTGATAGCGATTATTTTGAGTATTTTGATTGTTTGGCGATTGATGATTTATCAGCACGTGTCGGTTGGTGGTCAGCATTTTACCACTGAAACTGACGAGCAAATTGTTCGTCAGACGATTGAGCAGATTAAAGATCGTAAACTCAGTTTTAAACTGGCTGATCAGCCTGCGGTTGAGTTACGTCTAGGAGATGCTGGAATTGGTGTTGATGCCGAAAAATTAACCACCGCCATCCGAGCTCAACGTCAATTAACAGTTGGTAATTTATTACCAAAACCAACTATAACCATCCCCCTACTGGTTGATTATCCGGTGTTGCAAAGTGTGTTGGACGAACATTTTAAACAAAAACTGGTTCAGCCTATCGACGCCAAATTGACTTACGACAAAAAACAAAATCTGTTTTTGACCAGCCCGGCCACGCCTGGTTATCGGGTTGATGCTCGGCGAGCGATAACTGATCCTAACCAATTATTAACTCAAACCAACCCAGTAATCACGGTTGAATATCAAACTTCTGATCCGCTAATCAAAGAAGCTGATTTAAAAACCGCCGAAGCTTATCTCAATGAGCGCCTTAAATTGCGTATCAATTTAAATCATGACAACAAGTTGCTTTATTTTGTTGACCCCTGGGATATCGCCGATTGGGTCGAGTTAAAAACTGATCCTCAGACCAAAAAAACCACGATTGATTTTAATAAACAAAAAATCCAAGATTTTATTGGAAAAACAGTCAGTCCGCAAATTGCTCGCGGAGTGATCAACCGCAAAGTTTTAGTTAATGATAAAAATCAAATCGTCCAGGTATTGCAAGAGGGGCGACGGGGACTGGGAACAGTTAATCCAAGCGATTCGGCGGAACGCATTCGGCAGGCTTTGCTTAATAATCAAAATCTTGACGTTAATCTTAATATCCAAGAGGTTGATTTTACCGAGGAGCGTTTATCTGTCAAGGGTTTGAAATGGATCGAGGTTAATTTATCTAAACAAACCACCACTCTGTATACGGGTGACCAACCAGTGCATAGTTTTTTGATTTCGTCTGGTGTTCATCCTTGGCCAACTCCGACCGGCACCTTCAAGGTTTGGCTCAAAAATCCGGTTCAACGCATGCGGGGTGGTACTAGGGAGGCGGGCGATTATTATGATTTGCCAAATGTGCGCTGGAATACTTATTTTAACCGAGATATCGGTTTTCATACGGCCTATTGGCACAATAATTTTGGGCGACCGATGAGCCACGGTTGTATCAATATGCGCGAGGCGGACGCTAAAGTAGTGTTTGATTTTGCATCAATTGGTACGATGGTGGTGGTTAGATATTAAGTCTAGAAACTGCTGGGGATTGACTAGGAGGGCGATTTACTTGCTTTTTGTGATTAAATGTGATATAATAAGAAGATATTGATGGTTGATTTTTTAAAATAAATTGGTTATAATACTTTTAGCTTGCAGTTAATAGGCGGGTATAGCTCAGTTGTTAGAGCGCTTCCTTGCCAAGGAAGAGGCCAGGAGTTAGAGTCTCCTTACCCGCACCAAAAAAGACTTTTCTGAGAATTTAGAAAAGCCTTTTTTAGTTTTAGAATTAATTATTGTGTTTGGTTTCGCGCACTGTAGTTGCAATCTCGCGTAATAATTCTTTGATTTCCTCGACTTGTTGCGTCAGATCGCGGATATCGTCGAGTTTTTCGTTAATTTTTTTGAGTTCGCGACGAATATCATCCTCATCGCTAAAAAATGAATAGCCTGTGCCCATAATGCTCCTTATTTAATAAAAATATTATATCAATATCTAAATTATTAGGGAACTACAACCCCTGCTTTCGCGAACTAATTAATCTGTGTAAGCCTAATATATTTGACTTAATAAAAAAAACTTGTATGATAATAATGTCGCACATTTGAGTTAAAAATAAGGAGGGAAAATTATGCACATTCGTCAAAATCGTGCTTCGTGGGACGAGATTTTTATGGAAATGGCTCAGGCGATTGCCAAGCGTTCGCCAGATCCAGATTCTCAAGTTGGGGCGATTATCGTTACGCCACAAAATACTGTAGCTGGGGCGGGCTATAATGGCGCGCCACGGGGAATTGATCAGAATTTGGTGCCGTGGGATAGCGAAGACAAGCATTTTTATGTCGCTCATGCTGAAGCCAATGCTATTTTGAACGCTACGCAGGATTTGCATGGTTGTCGGATTTATGTCATTTTGTATCCGTGTTTTGAATGCATGAAAATGCTGATCCAAACCGGCATCACTGAGGTAATTTATCTCGATGATTCTAAATTACAAAAAGGCAACCAGAAGTTTGTTTGGTCAAAAAAACTGGCTGAACAGGCTGGCATCAAAATTCGCCAGTTTCCGTTGTCGCCAAAGTAACTTTCTCTAAAACAGTCGCGCCATCAACATCTAGAGCGCGACTTTTACTTTTTGACTTTTGGAATTAGATTTGCTAAAATTAACAAGTCTTGTGGCAGCGTAGCTCAGTTGGTTAGAGCGTAGGACTCATAAGCCTAAGGTCACTGGTTCGATCCCAGTCGCTGCTACCAAGTTTTGTTTCATAAAAAAGCGTCGAGAAGATTCGACGCTATTTTTATTGGTGTTGATTTAATAATGTTTATGCTATAATTTAGATAATCATAAAAGAAAGGCAACGATGGACGAGTTACGAGATTTTATTGATAAAATGCGTCAGCAGGGGCTGAGCGATGAATTAATTTACAAAAATTTGGTTCACAAAGGTTGGCGCGAAGAACTGGTTAGTGAAGCCTTTTTGCCGGCTGGAACAGAAGTACCAGTGCCTGCTGAAGCCAAAAAAATACCAGCGACCGACCAAAAGGTGACGCATCAGGCAAAAACCATTCCTGCCAATCAAACCGATCCGTCGCTCGATCCGAAGCCTTCTATCAACCTGGTATCTGGCGCTCAAAGCGCCTTGCATCATATTTTTTTGTGGGTATTTTCGTTGGCGTTTGTGGTTAATGTCCAGATTATTATCAACGGGATTATTGAGAAGGATTTTACTGATAATTTTAGTAAAATTCTGGCCAGCTCAGCGGTGGTATTACTGATTACGGGCGTTGTTTATTGGCTGTTTTATTTCCGATTCATAAAAGCGTTGAAACAGAACTATCAATTGCGCCTGCAGGGGGCTTGGACCTTGACAACAATCGTCTTTGGCAGTTTGACAGCAATTGGATTTCTGATTGGCATGGTAGTTAGTTTGATTTGGTCGGCAAATTTTGAAAATATCGTGCGTTTTGCGCCGATTGTGGTGTATTGTGGGCTGGTGGTGCTTAACTATGTGCAGATTAATTTTGCTTCGCCTCAGTCTAAAACGCGTCGTCGGTTAGCGCGGGTGTGGTATGGCGTATTAGTGGGGCTGATTTTGGTGATTGCTGTTGTGGCGTCAGGATTGACTTATTTAAACAGAAAAACTGACTTGGATTTGAAAAAAGAAGTCGCCGAAACTGCCTCAAAAGTTTATCGATATTATCAAAAAGAGCGGTTTTTGCCTGAAACTTTGGCGGATGTTGGTATTAAACATAATAAATTTAGTTACCGCAAGCTAAGCCAGCCGCTAAAGACTGTTGGTTATGAAATTTGTGCCGATTTTAAGCATGTCGATTATCGAAACGCTAGTTATTATAAACAGGGCAACCGGCGCACCCATGAGATTTATATGCTTGGAGAAGAAGTTCCGGTTGATCGAATTAAAGTTACCGAAGCTGGCAAAAATTGCTTTACTTTTACCGCAGATAGTAATTTCTAAGTCTAAATTTTCAAAAATCTAGCCAAGAAAAAAGACCACGCCAGGTGATCTTTTTTCTTTGGTGGCTCCTCCCAGACTCGAACTGGGGACACAAGGCTCTTCAGGCCTCTGCTCTACCAACTGAGCTAAAGAGCCACGTAAAATTAATTTTAGCAAAAAAACAGGGCTTTTTCAAGCCAGTTTGGCGATTTTGCATAAAGTCTTTATTTTGTGCTTTAAAAATGCTATAATCAAGTGAGGTGGCGCCTTGGCGGAGCGGTTACGCAGCGGTCTGCAAAACCGTGTAGACCAGTTCGACTCTGGTAGGTGCCTCCACAAAGACACTAGCTTTATGTATGCTAGCAAAATTTAACAAATTGGTTTAAAAATATGCGCGGATGGTGGCGGAATCGTTAGATTCCAAAGATAAAAATCGTAGACATCGTCTACCAATCACACCACCGCTAGCAAAATTTAACAAATTGGTTCAAAATATGCGCGGATGGTGGAATTGGTAGACACGAGGGACTTAAAATCCCTTGGCCTAAACAGCTGTGCGGGTTCAAGTCCCGCTCTGCGCACCAAAATACGGATTTTTTCGGAATTGTCGCTTGAAAGAGCGACTTTTTCATTTACATTTCTTAATTCTTGCCACAGGTGAAAATCACTTTCCACTCCATTTCGAAAAGCGGTTTTTGAGCTTGCGCTAGTAGAGGTTTGGGTGATGGTTTTGCTATGTAAAACAGGTTCGAGCGGTTCGCCAGATAATACGCTAAGAAGCGTATTATCTGAAACAGCACAGAAAGATTATTTTGACTCTTCTGTATATTCTGAATAGTTTATGCCATTTTCAATATCTTTAATTACTAACCGTATAAACGGCAACATTTGGCGAAGTAAGTTGCTAGCATCAAACCATGATAAGTCGTCGCACTTTTCAGGCTCGTTGTTTATGATTTCGTCTTCCCACTTTGTCGCCTCAAAAGGCAAATTAATTCTCTCTTACTCTGCTTGATTTCTGTCAAGACGGCGAGTAGTATGGACAAATTTTAAATTTTTTGCGAGAACTGTAATATCAGTCTTTTCTTTGGTTTTTTTTATTTCCAAGTTTATTATCGTCTAAGTGTTTTGTGATAAGGTTATAAGTCATGTTTTGATCCAGTATGAGCTCTGCGCAACAGCAAGGCTCTATCTTTATCACGAAGCAAAAGGTATACGGCAGGCATAAGTTTGAATCTGTCTTTGCGACTCATAGGCTTGCGTTTTTCCTTGCAACTATCTGTAACCAAGTTGCGTTTGCAGCCACTCTGTCGTAACTGATCTCAATATCGCCAAAACCTATGCTTTCCAATACCTCACGAATTTGCGACTCTGTCCAATAGCAGAAAAAACGTGGTGCTCCCAGTTTTTCCTCTGACCAACCCTCGCCCTCGCCTTGTTTTAGAGTAAACGCAAATTTACCGTTTGTATTTAGTGAGTCAAAAACTTTTTTGATTACTAGCACGGCTTCATTACGATTAAAGTGCGGCAAAACGGCATTTGCCAATACAAAATCAAGCCCTTGTGGTAATTCGTCAGTGATAGCGTTGAGCACTTTTGTGTCAAAGCCCTTTTGTTGCAACAAATCAACAAATGCTGGTGTTGCGTCCGTACATTCAACTGTGTAGCCGAGTTCTGCAAGATATTCGGCATCACGACCAAAAGCACTTCCAAATTCTAAAATTCGTGCGTCTTTTGGCACATCAGCGAGTGAGCCGTCTAGCCAGTCTTTGTCAACTCCCAAAACCTCGTGAGGCGTACCGTCAATATATTCCTGAATATGTGCGTTGTAACTCTCAACTGTCCTATTATTCGTTTTACTCATAAGTGCAATTATATCATGCTAACAGCGCGAGCGAACTGCCCGACCAGACTTTTTCCAAATTCAAAAAGAAATTCGGCGGGGAAATCTCAAAAAATGCAAAAAATCTGGTCGGGCGGGGCGCACTCCGTTTACACATTGTGTTTTCTAGCATTTTTTCTCTAAATAGGTTTTAGTGTTGGTGTAAAATCTCACCATTTCAGAGTAAAAATCCAAATCGTCGCTTGAAAGAGCGACTTTTTCATTTGTATTTCTTAATTCCTGCCACAGGTGAAAATCACTTTCCACTCCATTTCGAAAAGTGGTTTTTGAGCTTGCGCTAGTAGAGGTTTGGGTGATGGTTTTGTTATGTAAAAACAGGTTCGAGCCAAAGATTTCTGCAAGCACGGCTTTTTGTCCGTCAAAATCATTAGATTTTAACAAATAATAGATAGATTTTGCAGTTGTAACTTGTAGCTATTATGTTCGGATTTTGCGCCTTGATTTAGTCCGTTCAATAATAAGTTTATATTCCTTGCGGTGGCGTGTCCTAATAAGAAGTCTGACAGTTTGCGATTCAGTAGATGCTATTGAAGCGTATGCTCTTTGCGTTTAATTGTTTTGCTTTTTCTCTGAATAATGCCCTCTATTTTCGCATTCTTTACAAAATAATTTTCCTTATATCATATTACGAAGTTTTTATAGCATTTATTCTAGTGATAGTTCTATCAAATTTTTCATTTAATTGTTATTACCAACTATTATTTTATAGGATTATTTGTTTGGCTAGCCTAATAGGGGGGGTAAAATATTGACGAAAATTATTAAATAATATATGATTTATTTCAATGGATAGAAGACCGCAGATAATTAATGTTGGTGGTGTCTTGGTTAAATTTAGAAAATCAGTCTCTAGTTTACCGTTCCGAAAAATAACTATCAAATATCCTTCTGGTCTAGACGCTACTTGTACAGATGGGCAAACTTTATATCATGAAACCAGAAGATAATATTTACCCTACTGGTCAAATCAATTTTTACACGATCACTAAGCACGCTGAGAAGGCTAAAAGTATACTCGAGAGACTCAATATGAAAACTTTTGTTACGGATATTCATAATAATAAACATGAAGTAATTGAAAAAACTAGCTAAAGAGAGGAGAGAAAATGATTTATCTAACATCAAACCCAGATAAGATGCATGAGGCAAAGGAGTTTTTTGAGAAAAAACATGGTCTTAAAGTCGAAATACTTAACCCAAATTTTGAACCAGTTGAAATACAGGCTAGAACATGTGCCGAAGTGGTTGCTTACACGGTTAAGGATGCAGCCGAGCGACTAGGCAAAGCAGTGGTAAAATCAGATGCTGGATTCTACGCAGATGCGCTCGGTGGACTGCCTGGTCCATATAGTAAATATTTCGACAAGCAAATTGGCATAGAGAAATTTTTAGATATGTTAAAAGATGAAATTAATCGTAAGGCGAGGATTGAACATTGTTGGGCATATTGTGAACCTGGACAAGAACCAAAAGTATTCATTGGGGGAAGCGATGGAACGATAGCTATGAAAGAATCTGGCAAAAGCAGCCGTTGGGTTGATAGGTTTTTCATCCCAAATGGAGAGACCAGAACGATTAGTGCTATCCGTGATGAGAATTATGAAGAGGCTAATAAATATTGGGGCGACGCAAAACAACAGTTAGTTAATTATTTATTAAATAAGGAAAAATAAGGTGAAATATTTAATAAAAAATTATCCAAATAAAGATGGATTTCATTTCCGAGTCGATGCAGGTGTTGGAGCATATAGTTTTGTTTATTTTTTAATAAATATCAAACAGTAGGGGCAATGCGACGGAATTTAAAGGCTGGGTCCAATATGTGAATCAAAGATAGTTTTCTTTTATAATCTTTTGTTAATTATTCCATGTAGTTGCCTAATTTGAGCTTGTTTATCATACGTTACAAGTGTGATACAATACCAATAATGTCTGTCGCCATAAAAGAGTATTCGTCAAAACTTACGGAGCGCTTTGCACAAGAGAAATGTCGCTTGTCCAAACTTTTGCCTATCAACATAAAAATTGAGCATGTTGGCAGCAGTGCTGTTTTTATCGGCGGTAAAAATATAATCGATATTCTTATCGGAGTTCCAAAACACGAAGATATGATTTCTATAAAAAACATTTTAGTAAAAAATGGATATTTTGAAGGGTCTGACAATCACGAGGACCGAATTTTTTTAGCAAGTACCAAAGAAGAAACGGGTGAGGGCGATTTTCATATTCATATTTGTCCGATCAACGAAAAATCTTATAAAAATTTTATTATTTTGCGTGACTTTCTTAGAAATAATCCCAAAAAAGCGCAACAATATTTAAAGAAAAAACATGAATTTGCAAAAGAAGCTAATTTCGATCGCAAAAAATACAAAGCCTTGAAATCGGCTTATATATCAAAACTATTGACTGAAATATACCAAAAAGATTGCTAATGTAGTATAATCAAATTGTAGATAATACACGACATCAATTTCTTTTTCCTTATCGCGATGTCGTATCATGAATTACAACTTTCAAACTTTGATACATTAAAAATTAAGGAGTGCAAATGAGCAGTAACTTTATCGAGATAACAAATGTTAGTCGAGAATATTTAATTGGTGAACAAAAATACAAAGCATTAGACAAAATAAGTTTGACAATAAAACGCGGAGAACTGGTGGTGATATTAGGTCCGTCTGGGGCGGGCAAGTCTACTTTGCTCAATATATTGGGTGGAATGGATTCTCCGACGTCTGGAAAAGTTGAAGTAGATGGGCGCGAGATATCAAAATATTCTTCGAAACAATTAACAAAATATCGGGCAGAAAAAGTTGGTTTTATTTTTCAATTTTATAATATTATGCCAACTTTAACCACTGAGGAAAATGTAAAAATTATTGAAGACGTCTCAACCACAGAAAAAGACGCCTCGGAAGTTTTAAAAAGCGTAGGATTGGGGCGTCATGCAAAAAAGTTCCCAAATGAATTATCGGGTGGAGAGCAACAACGGGTTTCAATTGCGCGAGCGATTATGAAAGATCCGGCGCTTTTGCTTTGTGATGAGCCAACTGGCGCGCTTGATTCTAAAACAGGCGTAGAAATTTTAAAATTACTGAGACAACAAGCAGATGAAAACACGACGGTGATCATAGTGACTCATAATGCTCAAATCGCTGAGATAGCCGACCATGTGATTTATCTGAAAAATGGCGAAGTCGAGCAGGAAATCACGAATAAAAAACCAAAAACAATCGATGAGGTGAGGTGGTAGTATGTCAAGCAAAAATATGTTGCGCAGAAAAATGTTGCGTGATGTACGTAAGAATTTTGCGCAATTTATAACCATATTTTTGATGCTGGCGATTGGGACGATGGCCTATTCGGGAATCCGAACTTACATGTCTGGCATGGAAAAATCTGCCGATAGGTATTATGCAAAAAATAACCTGCAAGACCTGGACGCTTTTGGGAAATTGAACGACGATACGGTTGAAAAGATCAAAAAAATAGATCATGTGCGTGATGCCGAAGGAAAATTTAGTATACTCACAAAAGTAGCAAACCTGAAGGAACGAGACCTGCAGTTAAATTTCATCAAATCTAACAATATTTCAAAATTCCATGTGGTGAGTGGCGATGGATTTGATAAGAATAGATCTGGTGTTTGGTTGGATGAATATTTTGCGAAACATAATAATTTGAAAGTTGGTGATATTCTAGAATTTGACGTTAATGGGGCGAAGTTGAAACAAAAAATTGTGGGCTTGATTTATGTGCCTGATCATGTAGCTTATGTCAAAGATAACACGGAAATTTTTCCGGTGCATGATAAATATGGGTTTGCTTATCTGAGTCAAAATCAGTTACCGAAACCTATGCGTTTTTATTCTAGCGTGATGATTGATGTCGACGAGGAGAAGAATCAGGCTGGCATCAAGAAAAATATTGCCGATAATATGCCGGAAGTCGCTTCTGTCTTGTACACAAAAGATCAATATTCGGCAGCGGGATACCAGAGTGAAATTGACGAAGGAAAAACTTATGTTGGGATTTTTTCTAGTTTGTTTATCGCGATTGCCCTGCTGTGTGTTGTGACGACGATGGCGCGAACTGTGCGCAAAGACCGCATGCAAATTGGGGTGCTAAAAGCGCTGGGCTTTACGAGTAGACAGATAGCTTGGCACTATATTTCTTACATGCTGGTTATTGCGGTGCTTGGGGTGATTGTTGGTCTTTTGGGCGGGTATTTTTGGTTCGGAAAATTCTTTTTAGACGAGGAAATGAGATACTTTGAAGTTGCGAATTATGGCACTGCGCTAGATTGGGATGTGTGGCTAGTGATGGGAATAATCGTTTTTATCACCTGCCTGACATGTTACCAAACAGTGCGAAATTACGTGCGACAACCAGCGGCCGAAATTTTACGGGTGGAACGTCCGCAAGTTAAGAGCAGCGGCATGCGCTTTACGTCTTCTAAATTTTTTAGCAGAATGTCGTTCACGGTGCGCTGGAATATACGCGATATTATACGCAACAAGATACGAGTAGCGACTGGAATGGCGGGAATAGCTGGGTGTATGGCTTTGTTAGTTTGTGGATTTAGCATAAAAGATATAATGCATAATTATATTAAGACAGAGCTTGACACCATCAATAATTACAGATATAGAATAAATATCTCTGAAAATGCCAAGGCTGACCAAATTGATAAAATCAAAAAAGATTTTTCGAATAATAGTTCAAAAATGATTGCCGTGGAGACGCGTAAGAACGGTGAGTTAAAATTGAACTCAGTTTTTGTTAATGACACAAATGACGCGGTGAGAACGCTAGATAAAAACTGGGCGCCGATGAAGCTACCCAAAGATGGTGTAATTATCACGCAAAAAATGGCTCTAAACGAAGGCTATAAAATTGGCGAGGAAATTGAGTGGCACGTGATGGGTGAAAAAGAATATTATCGGACAAAAATAGTAGGCATAAACCGAGATCCGCAGAATCAAAATATTACCATGACGCGCAAGTTTTATGAGTCGCTAGGCAGAAAATACGTGCCTGATGCGATTTACACGGATGCTGAGATAAAAAACACACCCGATGGCGCCGCGACAGTGCAGAGTATTGATGCGGTGCGTGATGGATTACACACGATGTTGGCGACGATGAATAGCATGATAACAATATTAGTGGTGTTCGCGATTTTGCTTGGAATAGTGATTGTGTACAATGTGGGTACGCTGAGTTTTATTGAAAAAGACTATCAATTTTCGACTTTGAAGGTGCTGGGCTTTTCGGACCGCAAGATTGCTAATATTTTCATCCAACAAAATGTTTGGATTACGATTATGGCGATTATAATTGGATTGCCGTTGGGCTATGCGGTGACGGATTTTATTTTCAAAGTAGCGATTGATGAGTCTTATGATTTTGCGGTTTTTGTGACGCTACACACTTGCTTAATTTCAGCGATAGGAACTTTTTTGACTTCGACAATAGTTTCGCTCTGGTTGACTCGACGGGTGGCGAAGATTGATATAGTGAAAAGCCTGAAGGGAAACGAGTAAGCGATACAATTCAGATTGACGTCTGAACTTGGGCTATTTGTTCAAAAAAGCATTGCCTTTATATTTAAAAATAAGTATAATAATTAATATAATAAAAAGGAGATTTACTACATGGATGGAAAAATGATTGCCGTGATTGTCGTAATTGTCATTGTGATGATTGTGGCTTTTATCATCGGCATTTATAACAAACTCGTCACCCTCAGAACTCGAGTTGAAGAGGCGTGGAGTGACATCACAATTCAGCTCAAATATCGTGCTGATTTGATTCCGAACTTAGTCAACACCGTCAAAGGCTATGCTAAGCACGAGAACGAAACTTTTACAATGATAACCGAAGCTCGTGCTGGTATTATGAGTGCCAAAACTGTCGAAGAAACAGCCGCTGCTGAAGGTCAGATGCAAATGGCGCTTAAAAGTTTGTTTGCGGTCGCCGAAAGCTACCCAGAATTAAAAGCTAACGAGAACTTTTTGCAACTGCAAACTCAGTTAGAAGACACTGAACATAAAATTCAAGCGGCTCGTCGTTTTTACAATGCTGGTGTTAAAGATTACAACATTCAAATTGCTGTGTTCCCAGCTAACATTATCGCTGGCATGTTCAAATTCGAAAAGCGTGAATTCTTCGAGGTCGAAGATCGTGCCAAAATCGAAGAAGCGCCAGAAGTGCAATTCTAAACGATAAAATAATCAGATAAACAGGTGGAGCGACTGGTTTTTAAAATAATCAGTCGCTCGCCTTGCTAGGACAGAGGTGAGATTAAACTATGTATAAAGAAATTGACGCAAACAAACGTAAAACTTGGCTAATTATGCTGGTTTTTTTGATTATAATTGCTGGTTTATCGGTGTTGATTGCTGATTTGATGGGGGAAACTTATATTTCGTTGTATGTGATTTTAATCGCACTAATTTACGCGTTTATTCAATATTTTATCGCCTCCAAAATGGCGCTGTTTATGGCTGGCGCCAAGCCGATTGAACTGCGTGATAATCCGCGTTTTTATCGGATTGTCGAGAATCTGTCGATTACGACTGGTCTGCCAATGCCAAAAGTCTATGTGATTGATGATCCGTCACCGAATGCTTTTGCGACAGGGCGCGACCCTCAGCACGCTACGGTGGCGGCAACCACTGGACTGATTGATATGATGTCTGATCGCGAGCTAGAAGGTGTGATGGCGCACGAAATGGCGCACGTTGGCAATTATGATATTAAAGTCAGTATGATTGCTTTTGGATTGGTGGCGGCGATTTCGGTGCTATGTGATATTGGTTTAAGGATTGCGATTCGCGGAGCGGACAACTCGGATGATGATCGAGCTAGTGCGGTGTTGTTAGTGGTGGCGCTAGTGGCCGCAGTTTTTGGGCCAATAATTGCAATGATGGTTCAAATGGCCGTCAGTCGCAATCGAGAATATCTAGCCGATGCGACCGCGGCGTTGACTACTCGTGACCCAGAATCGCTAGCTAGTGCTTTAACGAAATTGTCTGAGGATAAAACAACTTTACGTAATCAAAATCCCTCAATGGCTAATATGTATATCAATAATCCGCTGAAAAAAGGTTGGTTGGCGAAGATGACCAGTACACATCCGCCAATCGAGGAGCGTATTGCGCGGTTACGACAAATGGCAGGGCAATTTTAAATTATGGCTAAAACGATAATTTCATCAAAGAAAAAGACCGCTAAAACAGCCAAAACTAGCGCCAAAACCCCTAAAAATGTTAAAAATCCCAAAAACACTCAAAGTTCCAAAAGCCCCAGAAACCCCAAAAAACCCACCAAAATTGATGTCAAAAAAACAACACTAGCTCGCGTCGCTAAGTGGTTTAAGGCGGTAATTAACGATCACAAAACCCGTCGTCCGCATCGTAGCTTTCGCCACACGCCTCGCAAAATTCACCAACGTCCTTTGCAAATCGAAGGTTATTTTCGTTTTTCGCGGATGGTGCTCGGTCAAATTTGGCGTGAGCGCAAGTTTTATCTCAGTATGGTGCTGATGGTGCTAGTGGCGGGGGTGTTACTGACTGGAATCGTGTCGCAAGATCATTACAATAATCTAAAAACGGCCTTAAATCAAACTTATAAAGGTGGTGATAGTTTGAGTGATCAAGTGTTTAAAACTGGCTTGCTGTTGTTGTCAACGGCGAGCGGGGGTGGTTTTAATCCGATTGACACCGAAGGCAAACAATTGCTGAGCGCTCTGCTGTTTCTGGTGGCTTGGCTAGCGACGATTTGGTATCTGCGCAATCGACTGGCTGGACATAAGGTTAAATTTCGCGATAGTCTGTATAATTCTTGTGGTCCAATGGTGGCGACGGCTATCGTGGGCGTCTACATGTTGTTACAAATGATTCCGTTGCTGATTTTTGTGATTTTTTATGCGGCGGCAGTTAACACTGGTTATGCTTCGCAGGGAGTTGAGGCAATGGTGCTGTACTCGATAATGGCGGTGGTGGTGTCGTTGACGATTTATTGGCTGGAAGGTAGTTTTTTAGCGCTGATCGTGGCGACTTTGCCGGGGGTGTATCCGCTTCAGGCGATTAAAATTGCTGGCGATTTAACGATCGGTCGCCGTTTAAAAATTCTGTATCGTTTGTTGTGGCATGGTTTGCAGGTGTTTGGCTTGTGGGTAATGACGGCTTTGCCGATGGCTTTGCTGTATAACTGGTTAAGCGGTCGCTGGCAATGGCTTCGATCGGTTCCCGTGATTCCGGCACTGGTTACGTTGTTGTCGGTTTGTTCGATATTGTGGACTTATACTTATATTTATTTCTTATATCGTAGGATTGTCGAAGATGAATCACAATCAGCTTAATTTAAAACAAGCCAAGGAGCGGGTGGCGAAATTACGTCAGCTGATTGATGATTATCGGTATCATTATCACGTGCTGGACGAATCGTTGATGAGCGAGGCGGCGGCTGATAGTTTGAAACACGAATTATCGCAGTTAGAAGAACAATTCCCGGAATTAATTACCCCTGATAGTCCGACTCAAAAAGTGGCTGGGCAGGCGCTGGACAAATTTACTAAAGTCACCCACCAAGTGCCGATGATTAGTCTGGCGGATGTGTTTTCGGAAGAAGAAATCCGAGCTTGGCAGGCGCGTATTGCTAAATTATTGCCGGCCGAACGTGCCACTCAGCTGGAATATTGGACCGATGTCAAAATGGACGGCTTGGCGTGCGCGGTGATTTATCAAGATGGGGTGCTGACGCAAGCAGTGACGCGTGGTGACTCGCGAGTGGGCGAAGATGTTACTCAGAACGTTCGCACTATCGCTAATTTGCCTTTGCGTTTGCGAGCGACGGAGCGATTTCCAGAATTATTAAAAGGTCGAACCGAAATTCGTGGAGAGATTGTGATTTTTAAAGCTGATTTTGAACGTTTAAATCAAGCCCAGCGAGCCGAAGGCAAGCCAGAATTCGCTAACCCACGCAATTTGGCTGCCGGAACAATTCGCCAGCTCGACAGTGAGTTGGTGGCGTCGCGACCGCTGAGATTTATTGGCTATGATGTATTGCGTCAGGAACCGAGTGAGATTCCGACTAATCAGCTGGCTTATCGGATGATGCGCGAGCTGGGCATTGTTTGTAATCAGTCGGCACAAATTTGTCGCGATTTATCGGAATTGATGCAATTTTTGACATCCTGGGAAAATAAACGTCACGAATTGGATTTTAACACTGATGGCGCAGTGATAAAACTCAATGATCGGGCGGATTTTGCGCGGTTGGGGATTGTTGGTAAAACTCCACGAGGGGCGGTGGCTTTTAAATATCCCGCCGAACAAACCACCACTATTGTGCGTGATATTCAAATTCGTTTGGGACGAACTGGCGCGGCCACGCCGGTGGCGATTTTTGAGCCGGTCAGCCTAGCGGGGACGACCGTGCAACATGCTAGCCTGCACAACGCCGACGAAATTGCTCGCAAGGATGTGCGAATCGGTGATACGGTGGTGATTTATAAAGCTGGTGATATTATTCCGCAGGTGGAAGAGGTGCTGTTGCCATTGCGACCGGCGGATAGTCAAGCCTTTGATTTTGAACAGGCGTTGGCGGAGCAATTCCCGGGGGCGGTTTTTGAGCGACCTGAGGGCGAAGCGGTCTACCGGCTCAAACAAACCGATGATTTTATTCATAATCAACAGATGTTAAAACTAGCGCTCGAACATTACGCCTCGAAAGAAGCGCTTGACATTGATGGCTTGGGCGAGGCAAATGCTAGTCTGTTAGTGGAGAGTGGTTTGGTGCATGATTTGGCGGATATTTATCATTTGGATCGCGAGGATTTGCTGGAATTAGAGCGATTTGCTGAGAAATCAGCCGATAATTTATTGGAAGCGATTGCTCAGGCGAGACGGCCAGATTTGGCGCGGTTTATTTTTGGGCTGGGAATTCGTCACGTTGGTAGCAAAACCGCCCGGGATTTAGCCGATAAATTTGCTAGTATTGAGGCGATTAGGCAGTTAGACTTTGATCAATTGCGTAACGTCGCTGGAATTGGCGAAGTAGTGGCTGAGAGTGTGGTAAATTGGTTTAAAGCGCCCCAAAATCAGCATTTATTAGAAAAATTGGCATTGGCGGGCGTTGAACCCGTGCATCACGCTAAGACGGACGGTCAATTATCGGGTCAGAATTTTGTTATTACTGGCACGCTCAACTCGATGTCGCGGGATCAGGCTGCTGCTAAAATTGAAGCTCTGGGCGGTGAGTTCCAAAAAACCATCACCAAAGACACAACTTATCTAGTAACCGGGGGTAAAGTTGGCTCGGCAAAGTTGGCGAAGGCTCGGCAATTCAACACACAAGTACTGACTGAAACCGACTTTTTGGCTATGATTAGCCAATAACTCTTGCATTCCTCACACTTTTATGCTATAATATACTAAAGTCTAGTTTAGATTAGACTTTAGTAATTTTTAACAAATTAGCTTAAGTTTTAAAGTTGTCTTTTTTAAACTTTAGATCAACCAAGCTACAATTGTTTTACTTTTTAACCATTTTTTAATATTATCCGTTATTAGACGGAAGGAGGGAATTATCATGAAAAAAAGAACAATTGTGTTAACCGTATTAGGACTAATGATGGCTACAACTAGCCTGGTCCATGCCGAAGATTATCCGAGCATACCAGTGCTAGTCCAAGGTCAAACCTTAGGACAAGCCCTAGTGATCAAAGGACGAGCTATGGTTCCAATTCGTGACCTAGAAAACCTAGGCGCTAATGTAGCTTGGAACAATGCTACTAAAACTGCCACTGTCAATTACAATGACAGACAAACAGTTTTATCTAAAGCTAACCAAGACATTGTCATCGTCAACGGGAATAGCTATGCTAAACTTCGTTCCCTAGAAGCTCTAGGCCTTAGTTTAGACTACCAACCAGCCAACAAACGAGTGTTGATTGAATCTCATTTCAAAAGTTCATCAACTAACACAGACATTAATGGTGTTTTTGTCCGAGAAGCTTTACCACCGGCTTATCCTAACCCAGTACCAGATTACAGGGATGATGTGAGAGCTGGGAGGGTGGAGATATCGCGTGATCAAGCATCGGGTAATTTTGTGGATGAATATTGGAAAGAAGACGGCAGTGGCCCTTTACCGCTACTGCGCATTAAAGCTCCATTTATTAACTTTCTTGGACTACACGAAGGTAATTGGAATGGGGACGAAGAAGTTACCACTCGCGAAATAATGATGGAATTTGCTCGGGTATTACGTCTCAGTCCAAATTCGGATGAGCGCAATATTCCGCTCGATCTCCGTAACAAACAAGGCTCACCGGATTATATTTTGTGGGCCAAATTCGGCAAAACCCCGTTATTCAAGGACTTAATTAAGTCCGATGGCAATATTGGCAACCAAATGGACGCCCCAATGAAAGCCTCAATACTCACCAAGACCGTGTATTTGTATTATACCGAATATATGGGAGTTGATTTAACGCAAGTACCGGAATTTAACCCATACACTAGACCAATTTACCCAGCTGATTTGCAAAAATTATCACCTGAAGAAGCTAAGATGAATTTGGAGTTAAGACATATTGGGATTACTGGTCAATATTTTTATAAGCCTAGCTTTGGTAATCCGTATCGAGTTAATTTTGGTAATGTCGATGTCAAGACATTTAACGCTCTAATGTGTGACTTATTGATGGGATTCACTGATTAATAAGCTAAACAAATTTAATTTTTAAAAACCAAAGCTTTCAGGCTTTGGTTTTTAATTTCACTTTAATTATGGTTATGGTATAATAAAGTTAACTAACGTTAACTAAACAGGGAGTGATCATGAGACATCGGGGTAAATATAAAAATTGGTTAAAACTGGGCTTAGGAATTGTAGTCGTAGCTGGTGCTGGCTGGCTATTAACCACTGTTCCTCTACACAATGCCTCCCAAGCTAAAGGTAATAGTGTCTTCGACAAAGGCGGTGGTCGCTATTTTGGTAATGGTAGTTCTGGACCTAACCACAACGTCTTACCGCCAATGTATCGCTTCTCTCAGGCTGATCCTAATCATGAAGTGCCTTATGCGATTGATCCACCACGAGTTGGCATCCCCGATTCCGAATTAAGTGCTCAACAACGTTATAACCTTTGGAATAACGATAGCCTCTACCAGGAAGTGTTTAAAGGCCAAGGAGCTGGATTTATACTTAAAGCTATAAAAAATCGTGAAAATGATTTGGAAAAAACAAAACGTGATGATACTCCTAATATCAACGCCGCTTACGCTCGCTATAAGACTATGTATAAAAACAATGGCCCAAACGATGTTGGCGAAATTAACCAGTGTATTCAAAAATATGAGCAACACTATGCAAATAATACTCCGGTTACGCCACATCTAGTTAATTTTGAAACCTATAAATATCGCTACCCAAGATGCGTTAGTTGGTTAGAAACCGGCTACAAGTTTTTGCGTTATTCCTTAGTCGGTGTCCCTCAGAGTCAATCGAATAATAAGCCTGTTTATGATGCGAAGAAAGAAGATTTTATCGCCGACACCACTAAAATCGTCACCGTCCAAAAAATGACGGCTGGTGGACGAGTCGCTCAATACTACGAAGGCACTAACACTTCTACTTCTAAATTTACTCCCGATGGCATGAATACCGCTATTAACGAGCAACGCAATGACGTGATCGGTTACCCTGGCACAATCCGAGAAAGCCTCGCCGTCGTAGTCTGGGAAAAACCCGATGGCCTCAACCAGAAATACCGCGCTCAATGGATTTTGCGTTTACGCTGTGCTAACCCAATTGGCGCCAGTCTCTACACCAAAACCGCCAAAGTCGACGCCCAGGTCAAAGGCGAACCCAACCCAGTCTTTTTACCGCTTAACGGCACGGCTAAAGTAACCTTTAAATACAAAATCTACAAAAGCCTGCGAGGCTTTTCCGGTAAAGACACTTCTATTAAATACAGCTTTTCTGGTCATAATCGAGCCTACGACAAACTAGACTTTAATCCAAATGATGTCAAAGTCACTAAAGTTGAGCCAAATGGTTTGACAGTTGGTTCAACCCTTAAGCCCGAAAAAGCTGTTGTCCTAGACAAAGGTATCCCTTACGCACAAATTGAATACCAAGAAGAGGTCACTATTGATCATGGTCCGAATAGTAAAAACAAAGTTTGGTACGCTGTTGATGCTACCTCTGGTCATATCTGTCGCACCATACAAGCTAAGCCAGACAAATCCAACAACATGCCCGACCCACCCAAAAGCAAACTCACAGCTGAATCAACTAGCTGTGTCGACATTAAATTCGGTGAAGCGCCTGGTAAAGACGGCACGATCTATGTTTTTCCATTAGCACCAGATATAGCCTCAATCACCGACCCAATCCTGCCAGATTACAAAGGTATCAATAGCTATGCTATTCGTAAAAAACAATGGTCCTATTGGCATGTAGAAAAAGTTAGTGAGTCTGGTCGCTGTGGTAATAGTAGATCTGAAGTGCGAAATTCTCTAAGGTATAAATGCAGGAAAGAATGTAAGGGCAAGTATGTTGAGAACAGAATTGATTGTCATATACCATCAAGTGGTTACGATATTGTGTCAGACTGTTGTGGGTGGAAATGTAGACGTACTCGATATTCCGGCACTGGTGAATGTAACTATCGCCAACGCGAAGAAAACGCCAAATGGTATATCACTAAGATGATCTTTAAACCAGAAACTGACACCACCATTGAAAACACGCCATTATCTGGTCCGGTCAGTCAATCTCCTTGTAAGCATTTCAAAGTGCCAAATGATGGCACCTGCCAAACCGCCCTTTGGGGTGAATATGAATTTGACTCAACTAAAGGCCCTTTCTCAATCCAAAGTGGTTTTAATGCTTTAAATGGTTTAATCCACACTAACATTACACCAACCAAAGGCGGACTCAGTGACAACGTTGAGCCTCATCTAGGCGGTTTAGGCGATTTACCTTACCAAGTTGAGGCTCTACCATCGGGTACTAAGGTCTGTTTTGCGGCCTCAATTAATCCTTGGCGGAACGGCGGAAGTGACGCAGGTCTAGAAAGTTACGTCGATCCCAAGACCCAATGGCGTCACTCCCAACCTCGCTGTTTCGTAGTCTCCAAAAAACCATTCTTCACGGTTGAAAACGGCATGCTATTATCTGGCGGAAACATCATCACTAACCTCAATCGTCGCCAATCTCCACAACGTCGAGCTGGTTCCTGGGCAGAATACAACGCCATCTCTCAAGGCGACATCGGTAAACTGTTCGCCACCAACAGCGGTAGCTTTGGTGCAAATGATTACACCAGAGAAGCTTGGCATCGCCTCAGCTTCGCCAACCAAGATAAGCTCGGTCAATTTGAAGCCGACGCTACTAGTGAGCTGATTGACCCAGCCAGCTTCTTCTCTCATCTCAAAACCGGCCGTTACGCCAATACTACCATTACTTCCCATGCTGGTGGTGATATCTCAGGCAGTCTATCGGGCGTTCATGTCTATAACGGCAATACCACCATCACTGGCGATATTTCCGCTAATAGCTCCGCTAACCACGGCTCACTAGCTAATACTGACCAAGCGGTAATTGTCGTTAATGGTGATTTAACCATCAATAATAAGGTTCGTAATGTTGACGCTTGGTTAATTGTCACTGGCACTCTAATGACCTCTCAAAACCCGGTTACTGCCAATACTGTCGAAAAAGGCATCGATAAAGACGAAGTCCCACTAACCATCACTGGTCCAGTCAAAGCCGGTCAAGTCAAACTCCGTCGCACCTATGGTTCGGGTATTCACAGCCCATTTAACAGTATTAAGGACGGTGTCGAACAACTAACCAAACCAGCCGAAACCTTCCGCCACACCCCTAAAACCTACATCTGGTCTTACTACAACTCCCTCGACAAAGGTCAAGTCCAGACAGTTTATCTAAGGGAAGTAGCGCCGAGGTATTAGAAAAAACAGGCTTTTTGAGAAAATCCGCTTGAGTTTAAGCGGATTTTTTTCTTGAGATATTTATTTTTAAAAATGGTTGAGCTAATTTTAATTCAGGATGAGCTTCGGCGATGCGCAAAATTTCGTTATATTTGCAAATTCGATCGGTGCGAGACAGCGAACCGGTTTTGATCTGACCGGTCCCCAAACCGACCGCTAGATGGGCGATGGTCGTATCCTCGGTTTCGCCTGACCGGTGGGAGATTATCACCTTAAAACCAGCACTTTGGGCGATTTTGATTGCCTCGATGGTTTCGCTGAGGGTGCCAATTTGATTTGGTTTGATCAAAATAGCATTGCAAGCCTTTTTTTCGATAGCTTTAACCAAAATACTCGGGTTGGTCACTAGTAAATCATCACCAACTAGCTGAATTTTATCACCCAAACGAGCGGTCAATTGTTGCCAGCCTGCCCAATCATTTTCGTCCAAACCATCTTCAATTGACGCGATTGGAAAACGAGTTAACCAATCAGCAAATTTGTCAATCAACTGTTCTGAATTGAGTTCCAAATTCTCAGTTTTGAGCTGATAAACGCCGTCGTGATAGATTTCGCTAGAAGCAATATCCAGGGCGAATTTAACATCACTGCCGAGCTGATAGCCCGCCAGTTTAACCGCTTCAGTGATAAGTTCGAGCGGTTCGTGATTGCCGTGTTTAAGACTGGGGGCAAAACCGCCCTCGTCGCCAACAGTTGTCGCATAACCGTGTTTTTTTAAAACGGTTTTAAGATGATGAAAAACTTCGGTGCCAATTTTTAAAACTTGGGTAAAATCTCGCGCCCCAACCGGCACAATCATATATTCTTGAAAATCACTGGAGCCGTCAGCATGCGCCCCGCCGTTCATCACATTCATCATTGGCATCGGCAAACAGGGGGCGGTGCCAGCAATTTGGGCTAAATATTGCCATAATTCTAGACCTAGCGAGTTAGCGACGGCTTTAGTGGTGGCCAAACTAACCGCTAAAATCGCATTAGCGCCAAGTTGTGATTTGGTTGGGGTGGCATCGAGATCAATCATCAGCTGGTCAAGCTCGGCAATTGAGCGAAATTGTCGATGATAGACCGCTGGGGCGATAATTTGCCGAATATTATTGACAGCGTGAAGCACAGCTTTACCCATCCAATCGTCACCGCCATCACGCAGTTCAAGCGCTTCTTTCGAACCGGTGCTGGCTCCACTAGGCACTGCCGATCGACCGCCGTGGCCGGTTGTTAGTTTAACATCAACCTCGACCGTTGGATTACCTCGTGAATCGAGAATTTGTCGAGCTAAAATTTGACTAATTGCAAAGCTATTCATGAGTCAATTTTAGCATAAAAAGTTTAAATATGTTAAAATATTGATTATGATAAATTATGACTTCATGAATAATTCTTATCGAGAAATGCCGAACGATTTTGTGCTGATGCGTCACGGAGAGAGCGAATCTAACGTAGTGCAACGAGCGGAATACGCTGGCGAAATCCACGAGAATTACGAGGAAGTCGCCTCTCGTCCGGATTGGCAACAGCGTTTAACCAAAAACGGCGTCAAACAAGCTCAAATTGCTGGTCAGTGGCTACGTGATCAGTTTGGTAGTATTGATAATTTTGATGGTTGTTATGTATCGCCATTTGTGCGAGCGCGAGAGACTGCTAGCTGGGTGGGTGGCAATAATTGGATTATCGATGACCGAATTGTGGAGCGATTTCGAGGTGTTTATGGAGTGGTTTCTTATGAAAGGAATTATACTAGCGATGCAGTACATCGGTTCAAAGGCATCTATGACGCCTCACCGTGGTATGCTCGTATGGACGGCGCTGAAAGCTTGCAAGATGCGTTCAGTCGGTTTCGTGATTTTCAAGATTCGGTCAAACGTCATCACGCTCGACAAAAAGTTTTGGTAATTTCGCACGGCGATTTTATCCGGACGGCACGCTATGCTATCGAGTGGATGCTACCGGAAAATTGGCATAAAGCCTCCAAAACCGAGAATTTTCGCTTGCCAAATTGTTCAATCGTGCATTATACTCGAATCAATCCGCTCAATCCGACCGATATTCGCCGGGGTATTAACTGGTATCGAATTGTTTATCCGGACGATATTGCTAGCTCACCGAACGGCGGTAAATGGCAAAAGCTAGAAATTAAGCGAATTTACAATTCTGATGAACTAACAGCTGGTTTTGAGGAGTTTCCTCGATTGATTATTGATTAAAACTTATTAAGCTTAAAACAGAGGTAGCACTTGCCAAAATTGATATTTTTTGATATAATGAATAGAGTTATATGAAGCAAAAAATATCCAAAATTTGTTTGATTATTAGTCTGATTTTTGGTGGTCTGGCGGTGATTAATGGTCTGGATTTGTTGGCGCAGACACTGCAACCTCGTGCGCGGGCGACGGACGGCCAAAAAATCGTCACAATTTATGACAAAAATCGCAAACAAACCGTGCTAACTGGCCACAAAACCGTTGCCGAAGTCTTAAACCAAGCTGGAATTACTCTGGATAAGTTTGATTTGGTGGAGCCGGGGCTCGAAACAGAGGTGTCTGACGGTTTTAATGTTAACATTTTTCGAGCTCGTCCGCTGACGATAATCGATGGCGAGCGCCAAATTAAGCTTCTAACGCCTCACCAGCTGGCCAGTGACATTGCTAAAATTGCAGGAATAACGCTGCATGCTGAGGATCAGGTCGATTTTCGGCTTGATACGCTTGGTCTTGGCTCGGATGTCGGTTCACAAATGGTGATTCGGCGAGCTACTGAGTTTAACCTAGTGTTTTTTGGCAAAAAAAGCCTAGTGCGCAGTCATCAGGCAACGGTTGGTGATTTTTTGAAGCATCATCAGATCAAACTCAATCCTCACGATCGTATGAATATGACGACTAATGCGCCACTAAAATCCGGCATGACTTTGGAGATTTGGCAAGAGGGCAAACAACAATTGGCAGTTGAAGAAGAACTTCCGTTTAAAATCCGACGGGTGCTGAATTATGAAAAACCAGCTGGTTTTCGCCAGATCCAACAAGCTGGCGTGGTCGGCAAACGCGCTGTTACCTACCAGATCGAGATCAAAAACGGCCGTGAAATTTCTCGCCAAGAATTACAAAGTGTAGTATTGAAAGATCCGCTTGAACAGATTGAAATTATCGGCGCCAAAAGATCTGGCGGTTTGACTAAAGCTAAAGGCGTGTTTCAGTTTATTGACAGCAATGGCGTTCAGCATCGTGAAACTTACTATGATTTGCCGATGTCGGTGGTGATGCGTAATTGTGGTCAAAAAGGCAAATATACCGTGCGTGAAGATGGTGTTAAAATCGACTCAGCTGGCTACGTGATAATCGCGGCTCATCTGGGCAATTACCCACGCTGTTCAGTAGTCGAAACCAGCCTCGGACCGGGCAAAGTTTACGACACTGGCGGCTTTGCTGCTCGACACCCTCATGGTTTTGATATCGCGACGGACTGGACTAATCATGACGGTCGCTAGAGAGTTGTTTAGCTAAAGGATTAACTGCGAAAATGACGCTCAAAAATAACAAATCACTGGGGCAACACTGGCTTAAAGACCGGCTAATTCTCGACGCTATGGTGGAATTTGCTGGGGTGGGACCGGACGATACGGTATTGGAAATCGGTCCGGGGCTGGGCACGTTAACCAGTGCTATTTTACGCCGAGCAAAGCGAGTGGTGGCGGTTGAATTTGATGCAGATTTGGCGCACAAGTTGCCAGCCCAATTTCCCGGCAAAAATCTAGAGGTGATTAATAGTGACATCTTGCAGTTTGACCTCAGTCAGCTACCTCAAGGCTACAAAGTAGTGGCTAATTTGCCGTATTATATCACCGCTAAAATTGTTAATTTTTTGATTAGCGCCCCGCACCGTCCAGCCAGTATTACGATCTTAATTCAAAAAGAAGTGGCGGAGCGGATTGCTCAAACCGCCGGCAGTAGCATTTTGGGCTTGGCGGTGGAGAATTATGCGACAGTGGAATTAGGCGAAATCATCGGTCCGGAGTGGTTCACGCCACCGCCTAAAGTTGATTCGCAGATTGTCCGGCTGGATTTACGGTGTCAACCGTTGATCGCTGAAGCTGAGCTGGAGCGGGAGTTTTTTCGGGTGGTCAAAGCTGGTTTTTCCGCTAAACGCAAAAAACTCCGCTCATCACTGGCGGGTGGTCTAGCGCTCGATAAAACCGCCGTCGAACAATTGTTAAAAACAGCCACTATTGATCCGAATTGGCGAGCTGAGGATTTGACTTTTGAGCAGTTTTGGCGGTTGACCGAGGCTTATTTAGCAAAGAAAAACCCGCGCTAATTGCGCAGGTCAGGGTCACGCCTTAGGCATGGACCCATTGTTCATCTTGTCTAACGAGATGGATTTGTTCCCCATTTTCTGAGGTTATAATTATCTCTTTGAGACTGGATGTTTTTCTACCTTGAATAAACAAATGTTTATTGAGTAAATAGATAGTAGTCAGACTATCTGATAAGCTACGAAACACAGCATTTATTTTATTATGACACATGCCCGTGATAATCATGTTATCGATTGAAGCTTCGGGATAGGCTTGCATCAGAGTATCTGTTTTTAATAACTTATTGCATGTGATTGCGACTTCACGGTCGCTTAAAGTTTGACTGTTCATAAACTACCTCCTAATTGTCTATGTTCTCTTCGAAATGAACAATTCGCTGGTCTAGTTGAAATTAGCGAATTATATGATTATATTATATTTTTAAATAAAAGTCAATAGTAAAAAGCGATTTTACTTGATAAAAAATTATTTTTATGGTATAATAAGAATGGTATAGTTCATTTAAAAATGAGCCTTGATTTATAATTTTCTGCCAAAAAGGCGAGGAGGAGGAAAATAAAATGAAAAGAATAATGAGTATAACGCTGGTAGCGTTGGTCACAATGATTATGGCGATGAGTTGCGAAGTAGCCCACGCTGATAGTTATTTGATCAAAGGTAAAATAATTGACGGTAGGATGTTTCTGCCGGTGGCTCGATTTCGCGAGCTTGGTTTAGGGGTAATCTGGAACAACGATAGTAAAGTCCTAGTTATCGAAACCCAAACCGAAACTATGAAAATCACTCAGGAACATGGTTTGAGGCTAATCAATGGCAAAGCTTATGCGCCGATTAGGCATTTGGAGATTCTTGATGGCGTTAGTGTAACTTATGACCCATCAGTCAAAGGCGCTAGAGTGCGTGTCGATAACCCAGGATCGCCAGATTCTGTCATCAAAATTGAGACCGATCGGTCTTTTGAACGCGAAAATGACAGAAACTACTACGACAGTTATCGAGAATTGGTGCGCGCGGGGCGTATTTATTTCTTGCGTAAACAGATTGAAAAACATGGTATGGAGGCTTATTCCAGTGATCAACTGGCTAGAATCCGCATCAAAGCCGATTATCGTGCCTTGAGCGGCAACCGTCATGATGATGTGACGGTGCAAGAAGCTTTACAAGTGTTTGCTGAACTGTTAAAACTCAGCCCTCAGCAGCTGGAAAGGACAGTCATGGTTAATGATTTAACTGATAGTCGGGGACGTATCGATCGTCATCGATTACTGACCTACTCGGATTTAAACCAACTAATATGTTCCTATTTTGAATATATGGGAATTGATCCGTTCCAGCTTCCAGCTCATGATAGCGCTTATTTGACGCTTAGTAATGAGTCTCGTTTTAATCAAAACGAGGTTTATAACATCTCAGCTTTAAAATGGGTTGGATTTGATTGTATCGGAGAAACTGATTATTACCATAATAAAATCAGGGCTTATGAAGGAGTTGTTGATGTGGCTAGTTTTAACCGACTAATCCGTCAACTGACTCTCAATTAGTTTTTAAAAAGCCAGGGCGCTATCAAGCTCTGGTTTTTACTTTATTTAAAAATTTTGCTCAAAGTAAAAAGTCGACTATTGTCGACTTTATTTTTTGGCATGTAAGAACATATACCAAAGACCTATTTTGCCTTTTACTACTCTGACAACGCCTTTACCGTCGTAGACAAAAGCAAATTCTCGCACGTCTGACAGTTTAAAGCTATCAACATCAGGGTCAATCGCCGTGATTAGCGGTGATCGAGTAAAAGTTCCAGACATTTTAACGTTGTCTAAAAGTAAATCTTCAAGAGCTAAATCGTTCCGTGTGCCGATATAAGTTCCTTCTTCAGAAACTAATGATCTAAAATGTTTAGGTTTTCTAGTTATAATCTTTCTTTTAAACATCTTACCCTCCTTAAATTAATGAACTAAAATACTTAGGCGCTCTAACCATAATATTTTCTTTTAACATCTTAACCCTTCTTTTTTAACTAAGGTTATCTCTTTATTATATCATAAAAGTGTGATGAATGCAAGAGGCAGTGGCGGTTATTTAGACGATGCTGATTTTAAAAATAGTGGTTTTTGTGGTATAATTATCTTATGAAATCCAAACTTTACATCACCACTGCGATTCCTTATGTCAATGCTAATCCGCACATTGGCAATGCCATGGACTATCTGATTGCTGATATTTGGGCGCGCCATCAACGCAAGCTCGGCCATGATGTGAAGTTTCAGGTGGGAACTGACGAACACGGCAATAAGATTGCTATGAAAGCTCGTGACGCAGGCCTGGAAACTCAGGCGTATGTCGATCAAAACGCTACCAAGTTTAAAGATTTTATCGGTAAAATGAACGCTAGCTATACTGATTTTGTGCGGACGACTGATATTCGACATCAGGCGGCGGTGCAATACATTTGGAAACAGCTTGAGCCGTATATTTATAAAAAATCTTATGAGGGTTGGTATTGTCAGGGTTGTGAGGGGTTCGCGACAGATAAAGAAGCGATGGCGAACGGCGGAGTTTGTCCTGATCACAAAACGCCGTATCAGCATTTGCAGGAAGAGAATTATTTTTTGCGGATTAGTGATTTTTCGGAGCCGATCAAAGAAGCGATTACTAGCGGTAAAATGAAGATTCTGCCAGAGAGCCGGGCTAATGAGTTTTTGAATTTATTAAAAGAAGGCTTGCTGGACGTGTCGATCTCGCGTCCGAAAAAAACGGTGTCGTGGGGTGTGCCGGTGCCGGACGATCCAACTCAAGTGATGTATGTCTGGATTGACGCGCTGGCTAATTATTTGACGATTTTGGGCTATCCGGAGCGACCGGAATGGCAGAGTTACTGGCCAGCTGATGTTCAGGTGGTGGGCAAAGATATTTTGCGTTTTCATGCTGGGATTTGGCCAACAATGCTGATGATGCTAAATTTGCCGTTGCCAAAAGTATTGTTGGTACATGGCCATGTTCAGGCCGATGGTGTCAAAATGAGCAAGACCATCGGGAATGTGATTGATCCAATGGAAATTATTGATAATTACGGCGTTGATGCTTTGCGTTATTATTTTTCGCGTCATATTCCGACGCAGGACGACGGTGATTTTACTTGGGAACGGTTTGAGAATGCTTATAACAACGAGTTGGGCAATGATCTTGGGAATTTAGTTAGTCGAATCGCCAGTATGCTCAAAAAATATCAAGATGGCGTGATGAACGATGTGAAAAACACTCACCACGATGAAACGGTTTACTTTGAAGCGATGAAGAATTTTAATTTTAATCAAGCTATTGATGAAGTCTGGGTGCACATTCGGAGCATTAATCAGTATATTGACACGGTTAAACCTTGGGAAATTGCCAAACGACGCACGGCTGGCGACCCTGAAGCGGGACAGCATTTGGCGGAGGTGCTGGATTATATGTGTAAATCAATTTTGCAAGTGGCTGATATGTTGTCGCCGTTCATGCCAACAACCGCCGAAAAAATTCAAGCCGTGTTTAAACCGGGGATTATCGGCGAGTTAGAAGCGGGCGGATTGTTCCCGAAGATTTATCGTCACACCGCCAATCCACGACAGGCGCAAACTAAATGATAATTCGGCGGTGATGATTGAGGACAAAATCAAATGGATGCGCAAAAAATAACCCTGATTGATAGTCATTGCCATATTCACGATGCCGATTTTCCACTTCCGACCGATGAGGTACTGGCGCTAGCGAAACAAGCCGGCGTGGCACAAATGGTGGTGATTGGGACTAACGAGCAAAGTTCGCGTCGAGCGGTGGCGTTTGCTAATCAACATGCGCAAATTTGGGCGGCGGTTGGCACTCACCCGCACGATGCTAGCGCTGGCTGTGGTTATTTGCGGGCACTGGATTTAACCGACCCGAAAATTGTGGCGATTGGCGAAATTGGCTTGGATTATCATTATGATTTTTCACCGCGTGAGGTGCAACAACGGGTGCTGCGCCAGCAGTTGGCGGTGGCGATTGAGGCGGATTTGCCGGTGGTGTTTCACGTGCGGGAGGCATTTGATGATTTTTGGCCAATTTTTGATCAAATGGCGATGCGGGCGCAGGCTGATGGGCGCGTGTTGCGTGGGGTGGTGCATAGTTTTTCTGACAATTTAGCTAATTTAAAGATGGCGTTGGAGCGAGATCTATATGTTGGGGTGAATGGCATTGCGACTTTTACCAAAGACGAGACGCAATTGGAGGCATTTCGGGCGGTTCCGCTTGAAAAACTGCTGATTGAAACCGATGCGCCGTATTTAGCGCCAAAAGGTCGGCGCGGTCAGCCGAATCAGCCGGCTTATGTGCGAGAGGTGGCTGAGTGGCTGGCAGAGTTTTATGAGGTGGAGCTGGCGGAATTAGCGACCGTCACTACGGCGAACGCTCGGCGATTGTTTGAGATATAGAAATAATTAGAGCGCAGGATAATATTGCTATGGACACACCATATCTCAAACAAATTCGCGAAATGCTCGCAGGGGTTGAAAAGTTTATTTATGACGATTCAATCGAAGTTAATCAAGTAGCTTCTTACATTATGGGGCAAGTAATGTTTCATGATGATTATGATGAGATAGCTGCGATTCATAAGGATATTGAGGAATTTGCTGAGTTTATGGGCTCCGACAATGAAATAGTGTCAGAGGAATATCTGAGAGAGCATGATGAGATTAGTCGGATGCGCCGAGCTTTCGAGCGTCTGAAGGCTAAATATTGTCAAGAATCAGATGTGAGCGACAAATAATTCTAAAATCAGCCTGTAGCGGGCTGGTTTTTAAATTGTTTATTGTGCTAGGATTGTTTATAATTCTAATATGAGCAGTAAATCTAATCGAGCTGATTTTAAGGTGTATTATTGCTACAGCTGGTTTTTGGTGAATTTAACCGATAAATTTTTTGTGATAAAAGATTTAGCTGGTGTGAAGTTGATGCGCCAGCTGTTTGAATTACTGTGTAATCAAGAAAGGCATTTATTAACTCGACCCTATGAGGTTGACGAATTTATTTATCATTGCCAGGCTGATTTGGAAGACAACAGCGACAGTGATCGATGGTTTTGATTAAATTGATGGAGACAATGATCGAAAGAATGCTAAAATACCTGTATGGACACATACGAAGTTAGACAGCGCGTCGATAAAAAACATTTTTATGGTTTCGGTCGATTTTTGATTAAAATAGCCGACGAGTTGTTTGAAGATAGAGATGCGATCGGTTTGAAAGATACTTATGGACTATTTGATTTATTATGTAAGCAAGATGATGATTTAGAACACCGTCCATACGATGCTGGTGAGTTTATTTATAAGTGTTTAATTAGTTTAGAATATAATCTAAATAATCAACCTTGGCGGTGGTTGAATCATTCGGGAGAGTATGATTTGTCAGAGTTGACAACAGATTTTTTGATAAATTTTAAACCTGATGCAAGCTATACTGTGCCTTATCGCTCTGAAAATGTACTAGCTGATTACAAACAAAGGATTGAAATGCTAAGAAAGATTAAAACTAGGTTTGAACTTAATAATAATTTGAACGGTGTTAAGTTGATTAAAAAGTTTTTTTCTGTAATGTTGAAAATGGATGAGGTGAATATTCATAATAATTTATAATAACTACACGATTTGTTAATTTATTTTTTACCATAAAAATGATATAATACCTCTAATGGAAGTCTATTTAGATTATGCGGCGGCGACGCCAGTTGATAGTCGAGTGATGACGGCGATGCTGCCGTATTTTACTGAGCAGTTTTTTAATCCAAGCGCGCCGTATTTGCCGGCGTTGAAGGTTCGTGCCGATTACCAAAATGCTAAGGCAACGAGTTGCTCTTCTGATTCAAATAAGTCGGCAATTTGAGCGCAAAGGCGTTTTGACTGGTCAAAAACTAATTCGCAAGTTATTTGAGGTAATGCTTATTCAAGATGATTTATCTAATGAAAAACGGAAGCGATATCGAACCTGGTTCGAACAGAATATTGATGGAAATAATGATCGAAAGAATGCTAAAATAGCTATATGAGTGAAACTTATTATCAACAAATCCGTGAAATTCTCAACCGGGTTGAGCAGTTTATCTACGACGATCAGCTCTCGCCACGTCAGATTGGTTCGTATCTTATTGGTGGCGTTATGCTACAGGATGATTATGACATGTTGATTGATTTCTGTCAGGAGCTGGAGGTTCTGGCGGAGTGGGGGTCTGACTTAGAGGTGATGGATGACGACAGTCCATATCTGGCATTGATGTTAGCTAAAGCACGAGCAACTTTTGAACTGATTAAATTTAAAGTTGATGAATCGAGGCTTGAAAAAAAGCGACGCTGGGCGGCGATTTTTAAAGCAATTGATGAGGATTATTACTGTAAAGAGGGCTTAGCAGCGGCTGTGTTGACTTTTGCTGATGTTGGCGAGCTGGATTTGGCGTTTGGAGGGTTTATTGCCAACCAAATGAAGCGACATGCTGAGAATATTCAGGACAATGAACTAACGGAAACAGCTAAAAATGAGAGTTTTCAAGCGCTGTATCAAATGACGGAACGGATGAAAGCTTGGTCTGAGTCTGGTGACCCAGAGGTTCGAGGTCCAAAAATCCGCGATATTCAGTAAGAGCAGTTTTTAAAAATAATATTCTTTGATTTACGCCTGGTTCGTTGAATATTCTGAGCCAAAAGGGTATAATTTACATCAATGGAAGTCTATTTGGATTATGCGGCGGCGACGCCAGTTGATAGTCGAGTGATGACGGCGATGTTGCCGTATTTTACTGAGCAGTTTTTCAATCCGAGCGCGCCGTATTTGCCGGCGTTGAAGGTTCGTGCCAATTACCAAAATGCCAAGGCGACGATCGCGCAGGCAATTGGGGCAAAAGCCGACCAGCTAGTGATGACGGCGGGGGCGACCGAATCGCTTAATTTGGCGTTTGCGGGGGTGAAATCGGTGGTGATTTCTGGTTTGGAGCATCCGGCGGTTTTTAAATTAGCGCAGTCCAAAACCAACTATGCTGTCGCCAAAATCACACCCAGCGGGCTGGTCGATGTTAAGGATTTAATTAGTAAAATCACCGACCAAACAGATTTGGTGAGCGTGAGCTTGGTCAGTAGTGATTTGGGGACGATTCAGCCGATTTCCAAGATCGCTTCCGAAGTGCGCAAAATCCGCGATCGGCGTCTGGCGCGTGGCAATCAGCGCCCGCTAAAATTGCATTGTGATGCATCGCAGGGGTTGGGCTACTTACCGATTAATGTGGCTCGATTAGGAGTGGATTTGCTAACGTTGTCGGCTACGAAAATCTACGGGCCGAAACAAATTGGCTGTTTGTGGATTCGTCCGGGTATAAAAGTCGCGCCATTAGTATTGGGCGGTGGTCAGGAAATGGCACTGCGCTCAGGCACGGAAAATGTTCCGTTGGTGATTGGGTTCGCTAAGGCAGTGGAATTGTTACGCAAATTTAAAACTAAAGAAGTGGCTGAATTGCGCGACCGATTGGAGGCGACAATTTTAACACAAATCCCTGACATGACAATAATTGGTTCGCCAAAAAAGCGCCTGGTGAATTATCTGGTGCTGAGTTTTCAAAATATCGAGGCGGAGCGACTGATTTATCGGCTGGAGAATCGCGGTGTTTATATATCGACTGGCTCGGCGTGTTCGGCCAATCGCGGTAGCGGTTCGCGAGCGTTGGTCAATCTGGGTCTGAGTGAAGCCGAACGATTGGCGAGTGTGCGGATTAGTTTAGGGCAATTGACAACAGCGGAGCAGATTGACTATGCAACACAAGTGATAATTGAAGAAGTTTTAGCAGAAAGGAAGTGGGCAAATGATTATCTTCAAAATAGTTAAAAAAATAACAATACCGGTTTTAATTATCGGAGCGATTGGTTTTGGGCTGGATCGTCTGCTGGATGTCAATGATTTTCGGCGATGTCAATTGGCATCAGGAGTAGATATTAACAAGGTGACTAATTGTTTGGGTACGTCGGGTGCGAATTGTTCGCCAGTTTCGTCTGATAAAAAAGCCTCAAGCAAAACAGCCACCAACCCAGGCGGTTCTTGTCCAACGGCCGACGCGGTGGTGGTAATCTCAGGTGGTGACACCAAAGCTCGCACTAAATACGCAGCAACAATTACTAAAGCTCAACAGATTCCGGTGCTAATTACGGCTGGGGCTTCGCGTCAGGACAATGTTCCGAGTAACGCCGAAGAAATGCGTCAAATTGCCATCGATGCGGGCGTTCCGGCTGGAATGATTGAGATTGAACCGCAGTCGCGCAATACTCACCAAAACGCCGTCAACGTCAAAAAACTTATTACCGAATACAACCAACAAAATCCTTACAAGCCAATTAATTCGTTGATTTTGGTGACATCGGGTTATCATCAGGCGCGAGCTTACAAAGAATTTCGTCAGCAGTTTGCGCCGGAGTTTAAAATTTATAACGCCCCCTTAAAACAGGATCGCGATTGGTCGCCAACTTGGTATTTGTCGGTTCGTAGTTGGTATTTGGCGGTCAAAGAAGCTGGCGGATTATTGCTGGTATCGAGTAAATAGGTTTTAAAAAAGAGAGTAAAAAAATGGCACGAGTTTTTGTCGGAATGAGTGGCGGAGTCGATAGTAGCGTGACGGCTGGTTTGTTGCAACAAGCCGGGCATCAAGTAGTTGGCGTTTATATGAAAAACTGGTCGCAAGATTTGCCGGGCATGCGCTGTCCATGGGCGGAGGATTTGGCTGACGCTAAGCGAGTAGCGGTGCGTTTGGGTATTCCGCTGAAAGTTTATGATTTTGAAACAGATTATCGCCAGCGAGTGGTGGATTACATGCTGGCGGAGTATCGGGCTGGGCGGACGCCAAACCCTGATATCATGTGTAACCAAGAAATTAAGTTTAAATTATTCCTAGAAACGGCCTTGGCGGATGGCGCAGAGTTGATTGCGACTGGTCATTATGCCAAAAAAGTCGTAGTTGATGGCAAAAGCTATCTGGCGTTAGCGACTGACCAAAAAAAAGACCAAACTTATTTTTTGTATCGAGTGACCGGCGAGGCTCTCGATAAAACTCTGTTGCCGTTAGGTGAGTTGACTAAACCAGAAGTGCGGGAGCTGGCTAGTCGGATGGGACTAATCACAGCCGACAAAAAAGATTCGCAAGGTATTTGTTTTGTCGGGCAGGTCGGGATTGAGGAATTTTTGCGGAAATATATTGAAGTTAGTCCTGGTGAAATTATTGAACAAGAAACTGGACGGGCACTGGGGCAACACAAGGGCGCGATTTTTTATACGATTGGGCAACGGCACGGTCTAGAAATCGGTGGTGGCTTACCGTATTTTGTAGTCGGCAAAGATATGGCTAAGAATCAAGTTTTTGTATCGCGTAATCTAAATCAAGGTGGGCTGTGGACGCGTGAAATCAAGTTAGATGATTGTTTTTGGACGCATGAAAAACCAGTGTCTGGTCAAAAATATCAAGTACGCTTGCGTCATTTGGCGCCACTGATTGAAGCGGAAATAATGGTCGGCGAGAACGACACAGCAACGATTCAATTTGCCACTGACCAAAAAACCATTGCCAGTGGACAGTCTGTAGTGGTTTATGATGGTGAATTGTGCTTGGGTGGTGGGATCGCTAGATGATTTGAATATTTTAAAAACACCCATAGTCGGGTGTTTTAATTTAGTACATCTTTTTAAGATTAATGATTTTTAAATTGTCGTCGAAACCAATAGCTTCTTGCTTTATTAAGACGTCTCTTATCCAGTTAATTTGTTTATCAATATTAAGCGCTTCGCTAGCTTGATTGTGAAATTGTTTAAAAAATAAGCAGCCTTCATTAGTCAGAGAATCAAAGTTGTTTCCGGCTCTCCAGTGAAGAAAATAATAATCAACATCTTGTTGTTCTAAAGAGTCTGTTTCAACTTCAATATCCGTAATGATAACTTGCCAATCCCATTGATTTTGTTTTGAAGATAAGGCGTGATAATTCAAAGCCGACTTGAGTTTGCTAATGCTATATTCGAAAGATGATGACCCGTCGTCTATGTACTCAAAGCTACATTTTTCAGCTTGACAATAACTTGATGTAAAAATATTGTAAAGAACTTTATATTTGCGCATATTCTCCCTCCTAAAATAATAAATAATTTAAAAATATAACCGTGTTACTATATTATAGCATTTAATTTGTATTGGGTAAACGACAGCGTTGGGATAAACTGGCTTTTTTAGTAAAAAACTGCTAAAATATCTCTTATGAATGCACAACAAATCCGCCAAAAATATCTGGAATTTTTTGAAAGTCGAGGACATAAAATCATTCCTCGTGCTAAACTTTTATTGCAGGATGATCCGACGACGCTATTTACTGGTTCGGGTATGCAACCGTTGTTGCCGTATTTGCTTGGTAAAACTCATCCGGCTGGTCAGCGCCTGACCGATAGCCAAACTTGCTTGCGGTCGCAGGATATTGAGGATGTTGGCGACAATCGCCATACAACTTTTTTTGAGATGCTCGGCAACTGGAGCTTAGGCGATTATTTTAAAGAACAGCAGATTCGTTGGTTTTTTGAGTTTTTGACTCAAGAAGTGGGGCTTGACCCGCACAAAATCTACGTAACGTGTTTTATCGGCGACGCTAGATATGACATCCCGCGTGACGATATCTCGGCACAAATTTGGCAGAAAGTGTTTGCTGAGGCTGGAATTGAGGCGAAAATTGTCGAAATTGGCTCGGCGGAAAACGGCGACCGTAACGGTATGCAGGGCGGACGAATTTTCTTTTATGATGATGGCGAAAACTGGTGGAGTCGAGGCGGACGGCTAGACAAAACCCCGATTGGCGACCCTTGTGGTCCCGACAGTGAGGTATTTTATGATTTTGGTGAAGAAAATCACGACCCGAGCTATGGTCAGGCTCATCCAGCTAGCGACAGTGGGCGTTTTATGGAAATCGGCAATCAAGTGTTTATGGAATATCGGCGCTTGGAGGATGGCAGTTTTGCGCCGTTAGAGCATAAAAATGTCGACTTTGGTGGCGGTCTCGAGCGCATCGCAGCTGCCAAGCTCAACAGTCCCGACGTCTTTAAAGGTAGCTTACTGTGGCCGATTATTGAGGCGCTGGAGCGTATCAGTGGCAAAACTTACGCTGAGTCTACAGCTTCAATGCGAGTGATCGCTGATCACTTGCGGAGCGCGGTGTTCTTGGCAGTGGACGGGTGTATACCGAGCAATAAAGAACATGGTTACGTGATGCGTCGATTGGTGCGCCGGGCGCTAGTTAAGGCGTTTGATTTGGGAATTGAGCAAAATTTCTTGGAGCAAATTGTGCCAGTGGTAGTGGAGTTATATGCAACTGATTATCCAGAAGTAGCTGAGGCGCGCGATGTAGTCTTAGCGGTGTTGGTGAAAGAGGAAAAAACCTTTCGTCAGACACTGCGAAAAGGTGTGGCTGAGTTGCAAAAAATCGCGGTTGATTCTTTAAACGGTGCGCAAATCTTTAAATTATACGATTCTTACGGTTTTCCGCCAGAATTAAGCGTAGAATACGCCGAAAAGCAAGGCATTGCGGTGGAAGAAAATTGGAAAGTTGGTTTTGATTTAAGTATGACCGAACAACGCCAGCGCTCGCAAACGGCCTCAAAAGGCATGTTTAAGGGCGGTTTAGAGAGCCAGGGTGATTTACAATTGCGTTATCACACGGCCACTCATCTGTTGTTAGCGGCGCTGAAACGAGTTTTGGGCGATGGGGTTGAGCAAAAAGGTTCAAATATTACCAATCAGCGGGCGCGATTTGATTTTAATTATGATGACAAAATGACGCCCGAACAGCTTGCGGAAGTCGAAAGACTCGTCAATCAAGCTATTGCCGACAAGCTACCGGTGTCGTTTCAGGAAATGACGTTGGCGGAGGCTAAACAGACCGGCGCTCATGGTAGTTTTGAAGAACGTTACGGCGATCGTGTGAAAGTTTATCAAATTGGTGAAGGCGATCAGCGTTTTAGTTATGAAATTTGTGGCGGACCGCACGTCCAAAACACCGCTGAAATTGCCCCAAATGGCGAGCGATTTGTTATCGTTAAAGAACAATCATCATCAGCAGGAATTCGGCGCATTAAAGCTATTTTAAAGTAACGCTCGCCTCAAAACGTCAAACCCGGCAGAAAAGGTTTATTTCTAAGCATAATTGTTATATAATGAAGTTATGATATTCAAAAAACTCACCAGGCAACCAACGGAATTGTTGACGCCAGAATCTTATATTTTAGCGCTGGACGTTGGAACAGAATGTGTTAAGGCTTTGCTTGCGAAGCTTGATGGTGATCAAATTACAGTAGTCGGTGTGGGACGCCAAGCTCAACAACCGAACGATATGCATGCCGGCGCGATTGCGGATATTGCTAATGTTGTCAAAAACTGCGAATCGGCGGTATCGGAAGCCGAAACTCAAGCCAATGTTCAAGCTTCAAAGGTCGTGATGGGTATCGCCGGCGAATTGGTCAAGGGTGTAACTCACACGATTCGCTATCGTCGACCGCAACCGGATAAAATGCTAGATGAGGCTGAGATGGATTTTATTATCGATAAAGTGCAGGAGCGGGCGCTGGAAAAAGCCCAAAAGCAAATCGCTATCGAAACCGGCAACGATAATGTTGAGGTTAAGCTGGTTAACTCGGCACTGGTGGGCATTCATATTGATGGTTATAAAGTATCCAATCCGCTTGGTTTTCAGGGGCGTGACGTGGCAATTCAGATTTATACGGCGTGCGCACCGATGGTGCATATCGGAGCGTTAGAGCGAGTGGCGGAAGAGCTTAATCTTGATTTAGTGGCGGTGTCGGCGGAACCGTTTGCGGTGTCGCGGTCGGTGATCGGCAATGATACTTCGAGCCATTTTACTTCAATTTTGATCGATGTCGGTGGGGGCACGACGGATATTGCGGTGGTTAATGATGGTGGCGTCGAAGGCACCAAAATGTTTGGCATCGGTGGGCGCAGTTTTACTAAGACGATTTCTAGTGATTTAAACTTGAGTTACAAAGAAGCCGAAGCTCTGAAGCTTAATTTAAACGACGAACGTATCAAAAAAGACATTAAACAAGATGCGCTGTTAGCGATCAACAAAACCTTAACCGTTTGGTTGTCGGGCGTGGAGTTGGCGCTAGGAGAATTTGACCTGGTCGATCAATTGCCAAATCAGCTTTTGTTGTGTGGTGGCGGCTCGAGTTTGATCGGTATGGTTGAAAAACTAGCCGAGCATAAATGGCCGGAAAATTTACCTTTTACTAAACAACCCACAGTTAAACACATTTCGCTCAAAGACGTAGTCGGAGTTAAAGATGAAACTGGCAATCTCAATGATCACACCTTGATTACGGCGGTTGGACTACTAAGAGTCGGCTGTGATACAATGTCGATTGAACCAGACGAAGTCACCGGTCTGCGTGATAAACTTAATAAGTTTCTGAGGATTTAAGATGTCAAAAGAAGTTATTTATATTGATGTTAAGGACGATGTCACCTCGATTATTGATAAAATTAACAAAACCGAGCAAAAAATCGTAGCTTTAGTGCCACCAAAACAGATTGGTGTCCTGCAGAGTGCGGTTAATTTGCAACTGTTGGCACATACCGCTAAACAAACCAAAAAAATCATGGTAATTATCACCAATCAAGAAGCGTTGATTCGTTTGGCGGCGGTTGCTAAAATCCCCGTTGCTAAGTCATTAACCTCGAAGCCGTCAATGCCCGAGATTCCTGCTCTTAAAGTCGACGGCGATGATGATATTATTGATGGCGCACAATTAAGCGTTGGCGAGTTGGCCGATATGTCGAAAAAATCCAGCGCAATTTCTAGCGATGTCGCTGAGGTCACTTCACCGACTAACAAACTATCGCCAGCCAAGATTAAAGTGCCAAATTACGACAAATTCCGCAAAAAACTATTTATCGGCGGGGTGGCTTTGTTGATGTTCAGCGGGTTTTTGATTTGGGCTGTGATATTTGCGCCCCGAGCCGAAATTACCATTTTGACCAATACTAAAGGTGTTAATGTGGCGCCAAGTGTCAGTTTAGTTGATCAAGCTGACCAAGCTAAATTTGAAAATAATTTCCTCTACGCTCAAACTCAAAAGTCAACTCATAAGCGTAGCGTCGAATTTATGGCGACCGGTGAAAAAGAGCTAAAAACTCACGCTACCGGTGAAATGACAGTGTTGCGCAGAAGCGGTTCTAGTCCGAAATTATTGCCGGCTGGCACGATTTTTACTAGTAACAGTGGCTTGCGTTTTAAGAGCATCGCTGATGTTACCGTACCAGGGGCGACTTACGACGAGAACAATAATCCAACTCCGGGGCGCGCTAAAGTTCGCGTCCAAGCCCTAGAAGTTGGTGATAAATACAACATCCCGGCGCAGGCTTATAGTGTTCAAACTAGTTCTAGCTCGATCACTGCCACGGGCGGAGCGATGTCGGGCGGCAGCCAGCGCATTATCAAAGTCGTCACTCAACAAGATTATAACAAGGCCAAACAAGAACTGCTCAAAGATAGCCACGATAGCGCCGTCAAAGAATTGCGCAATAAATTTGATTCGTCGATGCTAATTATTAACGAAAGCCTAACCACTAAAGAAGGCGAAATCACAGCCACGGCTAAAGTTGACGAAGAAGCCAAAGACGGCAAAGCTAAATTAGAGCAAGAAGTTACTTATCAAATTAGCGCTGTTGCTCGCAAATCGCTGGAAGAATACCTCGGTCGAATTGCCCTGAAAGACAACCAATCCGACAAAGCCAAGTTTAAAGCCTACACGGCCGGTTTGGATCAAGTTGTTTTTAGCGATTATGTCTCAAAAGATGGCCGAAGCTCGATGCGGATTAGCGCCCAAGTGCAAATTGGGCCGGATATCGACGCTGATTCAGTCAAGGATAAAAGCGCCGGTCGCTCGTTAGGAGATATTCGCGCCGAATATACTGCTATTGATGGTGTTAAAGATGTTGAGATTCGATTTTCGCCGTTTTGGGTTAAAGCTGTGCCGACCAACAAAGAAAAAATCAGTGTTTTGATAAAAAACTAGGTGTTTAAAATTATGGCAAGTCGACAAATTATGGCGTTGGATTATGGCGATGTTCGAGTGGGCGTGGCGCTGGCCGACGAAAACATCAAAATTGCCATTCCTTATGGCACGATTGATAATTCTGATCAGTTATTGGCGGAGATTTTGAAGTTGGTACTAGATAATAACATTGTTAAAATCGTGGTTGGCTATCCGCGCAATCAATCAGGCGAGCCGACTGCTCAGACTGCTAAGGTAGAACGTTTTTTTGAAAAACTTCAGGCGGTTTTTGACGGTGAAATAGTATTTAAAGACGAGTCGCTAACCAGCGTGCTGGCCGAAGAACGCCTCAAAAGTTATAAAAAGCCCTATGCTAAAGGTGATATCGACGCTCACGCCGCCACTATCATTCTCGAAGATTATCTTGAAGGACGCTGATTTTTTTAAAAAAATAATAATAAAAAAAGGAAACAAACATGCACGATGACGATTTCAAAGATATTAATTTAACGCCAACATTGAGCTCACAGGCGTCTGATTCGAATTTAAGCTTGCATCATAAATCCGCTCGGCGCCAATCCCCGTCGCTGAAGAAAAAAATCGGGATATGTCTCGGGGTGGTGGCTATCTTGCTGGTCGGTAGCGTGGGTGCTGGCTGGTGGCTGCTGACGCCGGCTAATAATCAGTCGGTGATGTTGACGATTAAAGATGGCGCCTCGACCTCCCAAGTAATTGACCAATTAGTCGAAAAAGGTGCTTTGCGTAACGCGCAAATTGCGAAACTCTATCTGAAAATCACCAAATTTAACCCCAATTTCAAACCTGGCGATTATCAAATAGCTCCGCGTCAACCAAACATCAAAATCCTGCTACTGAATTTGAAAAAAACCAAGCCCGACACTCAGCGCATTACTTTTTATCCGGGGGCGACTCTTGATCACTACAACAGCGAAACGGACAAAACACCACCGCACCGTCAAGTTCTTAAACAAGCCAACTACAGTGACGCCCAGATTAACACGGCCTTTAAGTCCCGCCAACATCAATTATTCCGATTGTTGCCGGAAGTAACTAATCTTGAAGGGTTGATTTTTGGCGATACTTATGAAATTTTTACGGCAGACACCGCGGAAAACGCCTTGAAACGCAGTTTTGATCAATATTTAAAATTTATCAAGCAAAATAACTTGGTGGAGCTGTATAAAAAGCAAGGTTTGACGCTTTATCAAGGGATTATTTTAGCTTCAATTGTGGAGCGCGAGGTCAATTCGGCAGAAGATCGAGCTAAAGTCGCTCAAGTGTTCTTAAAGCGCTATCATCAAGGCACGATGCTCGGCTCAGATGTGACTTATCAATATGCTTCGCGTCTGGCCGGCAAACCTAACGATTTATACATTAAATCGCCATTTAACACTCGTCAGGTGACGGGCCTGCCGCCGACGCCGATTGCCACTCCCGGCAAAGAATCGCTCCTAGCTGTCGCCAAGCCGTCGGCCACCGATTATCTGTTTTTTGTGGCGGGTGATGACGAAAAGACTTATTTTGCCAAAACTCTAGAGGAGCACGAGCAAAACGTTAAATGTTATTGCCATAAAAAATGTGCCGTTCACTAGGCTATTTTGGGCAAAAAACTGGACTTTTTGCGAGTTTTTTGATATAATGGAAAAGAGTTATGCTTACAGTGGTTAGAAGCGACCGATGAACTTTAACTAATTAAGCTAACGATGACAATATGAGTATTAAAAATAACCTAACATCGATTAAATTATCCGTCTTAGACGCCCGTAAACGACGCCTAGTTTCTAAAAACGTGGCTTTGCGTCATGGACGAACTTATTATAAATTATCACTCTGGAAATACGGGGCTTTTTTGGCTGGTTTGGTGATATTTATGGCGGGTGGCTATGTGCTTGAAGCCAAAAAACACGATCGAGTAATGGCTGTTGATTCGGTCAAATTAACCAAAACCGAAGCTCAAAATCTCAAAACCGTCATTGATGAGGACGCCTCGATTGGCGTGGCGCTTGATTTAGCGGAACGCGCTAATTTGCCGGTGGCACAAGACGTGGCGATTTTATCAGAGATGAACGCCATCAAAAAAGAAGTTTCCTTGCAAAACGCCGAGTTGACGGTGGCTAAAGCGACGCCGATTTTTGACCTAGCGTCAGCTAATCGCGGAATTAAAACCCACCAAGTCCAAGCTGGTCAGACCATCCAGCAAATTGCCGATCAATATCAAATTTCTGCCAATACCATCAAATGGGCGAATAATTTGAAAGACGACAATTTAACAGTTGGTACTAATCTGAAGATTTTGCCAGTTGATGGTGTTATTTATAAAGTCAAGGCCGGCGATACTATCGAAAAAATTGCCGAAAGATACAAAGCTAATATTCAGCGAATTCAGATTTTAAACGATCTCGAAGTCGGCGGTCTTAAAGTCGGCAAGGAGGTGATTATTCCGGAAGGTATTCTGCCGAACGAAGAACGCCCAGGCTATGTGGCACCTCGACCAGTAACCCGAACGTCATATAGTTCATGGAGTTCAAGCTTGTTTAGGGCTAGTGGAAGTGGTGGTCGCATCAACGTCACTCGAATTCCGAATTTGCCATATCGTCGCAACACTTACGCTGACGGTAACTGTACTTGGCACGCCTATGAATGGCGAGCGCGAAATGGTCGACCGGTCGGACCATTCTGGGGTAACGGCAGTAGTTGGGCGTATAGCGCTAATAAGGCTGGCTATATCGTAAATAAAAAACCAGCGCCAGGGGCGATTTTCCAGACTGGCTCGGGTTGGTATGGTTATGGCCACGTCGGTATCGTCGAACAAGTATTGCCTAATGGCGACATCGTAGTAACTGAGATGAACTACGCTGGCTATAACGTCACCACTCGTTCTATTATTCAGGCAAAATATGTGCCAACTTATAACTATATTCATTAAGCTTAGCGAAGTTTTTTAAAAAACCACCTGACTTTATGCGGGTGGTTTTAGGTTCTAACTGATTGCGTTTAAAACCGACTGGAATCAATCACATTGTCGGCTTGTACTTCGTCGGGTTGTTGGTCGATACATTGCTTGAGGCTTTGCAGGAGCTCGGCGCCATCAAAATCAACCCCGATAAAGACTAACTCAGTCATCGGTTCTTGACCTCGAGGCCAAGGCTGACCCGACAGATTATGAGTTTGTCCAACTTTTTGGATTAAAATCTGACGGTTGCCGAGCGATTTTTTGCCAAAATGCATCCAACCTTTGAGCCGATAAATACCGCTTGGTAAATTATTAAGCAATTTGGTGGTGGTTAACGGGTCGAGTGGCTGGCGTTCGCGAAAAGTAACCGACACGTAATCCGCCAGGTGCTGGCGCGGAGTCTGACCGAGTTTTAGCTGAGTGATGGCTGGCAAATCCAGCAAAATTTCCGGATTGAACCGACAATTGATGGTTTTAAGAACGGTGGCGCGCGGATTTTGCTCGCGGACTTTAGTTTCGATGGTCAGAAGTTGATCGGGCGACAGCAGATCGACTTTGTTGATTAAAATCAGCTTCGAACTGCCAAGATGAGTCCGAATTAAATCTGGTTTATCGCGCCACAATGTTTCAAAATTGACTCCATCGATCACGTAAATTAGGTCGAGCAGTCTAATAAACTGATTTTTCGAATTGAACAATAATTCGGCCATTTGGAGCGGATTGGACACGCCGCTAGCTTCAATTAGAATCAAATCAAGCTGGCTGTTGGCGTGGGCTAGTTGATTGAGTGAATCGTCTAGCTCGTTGGACAGCGAACAACAAATGCACCCATTAGATAAGGCGATTAGCTCTTCGGTGGTTTGTTCAACCAACATGGCATCGATATTGAGCTTGCCGAAATCGTTAACAATCACCCCAATTTTTAAGCCACCAGCTTGAGCTAGTAAGCTGTTGATGAGACTGGTTTTACCGGCGCCGAGATGACCAGATACAATGGCGACGGGAATCTGGCGAAGGGGTTGATCGGGCATTTTACTTCTTTCGTTTAAAACCGACCGACGATTATTTATTGCCGATCGGCTATTTTTTAAAACATGTTGATGACTGGAATCACCACTGGCGCTTGTTTGGTTGAATCAAACAAAATGTGAGTGACGTCGTCTTTAATCTCGGTTTTGAGGTCTTTGATATCGATGTTATGGAGATCGGTTTTTTCGATTTTAATCTTGAGATAGTGACGAACTCGGCTCATCAGTTCCTCGTTGTCCTTGAGGTAAATAAAGGCGCGCGAGATAATGTCAGGCGTTTTGGCAATCCGACCGGTCTTTTTGTTAATCATCAATACCACAATCACGATACCTTCGGTCGAGATGTGCAGGCGATCCTTAATCACTGCTTCGTGGATTGGATGGTTGGCAGAATCATAGATGATTGTGCCGGCTTGGACTCGACCGTTGCGCTTGATGGTTTGATCGGGCAATAGTTCAATTATGTCACCGTTATCAGAAACGATAATGTTGTCTTTTTTCATACCAATGACGTTGTGAGCCATCTCGGCGTTATGCTGGAGCATTGAGAATTGACCGTGAATTGGCATGTAATTTTTGGGGCGGATGCTCTGGAGCATCAACACATGGTCTTCGTAATAAGCGTGACCCGACAAGTGCAGGTCGCCAATGCCGGTCAAATGAGTGCGTCGGTGTTGAACAACATAAGAGCCTTCGCGCAACAAACCATCAACGGTCGACACCACTCGCGGTTCGTTACCAGGGATTGGATTGGAGCTGAAAATTACCGTATCGGTTGGTTTAATTTTGATAAACCGGTGCGAGCCAGTAACCATTTTGTTGAGGACGGCGTTGAGCTCACCTTGGCTACCGGTACAGATGATGGCGACTTGGTTGTCGGGCAGACGGAGAGTGTCCTCGATTTTGACGATGGTGTCTTTTGGAATTTGGATTTTTTTGGTGCGTAGAGCGGTTTCGACGGTGTTAATCATGCTAAAACCAGCGAAGGCAACCTTGCGACCATGAGCTTTGGCCTGTTCTAAAATAAACTGAATGCGGTAAATTTGACTTGAGAAACAACTCAAAATAATTCGACCGTTAGTGCGCATGTCCATAACTTTGCCGATATTGTCGCCGACTTCAGCTTCGCTAACGGCGTGGGTGCCGGGCGAGTCGATATTGGTCGATTCGTTGAGGAAAAGCGCGATACCTTCTTTCTGGGAGATTTCCACCAAGCGAGGCATATCAAACGGTGTTTCGATCGGGTCTTTTTCGAACCGCCAGTCACCAGAGTGAACAATAATGCCATTTGGGGTGCGCACTACAATTGCCACACAACCTGGAATTGAGTGCAGAACGTGAATAAATTCAAAACTTAAATGTTGTGAAACTTTAACATCTTCGTGGGCATGCGGGTTAATAACATTGTAATTAATGTTGTAGTCTTCCGACAGTTCGTCCATCTGTTTTTTGATCATTTCAATGGTAAAATCAGTACCGTAAATTGGCACTTTTCCGCCCGAAGCTAGCTCGGGTAACAGATTGGCACAGGCCCCGATGTGATCAAGGTGGGCGTGGGTGAACATAATGGCTTTGAGTTTGTGAATGTTAGCTTTGATATAGGATACGTCGGCGACCATATGGCTAACACCAGGGTAATCTTCGTTCGGGAAAATACTACCCATGTCGATCAATACCATTTCGTTTTGGTATTCGATCAACGTCATGTTTTTGCCGATACCGAGCTCACCTAAACCGCCAAGCGGAATAATCCGCACCGCGTTCTGGTTGAAACGAGCTTGTTTGAGGGCAGTTTGGGAAATTTGCTGACCGTGGAGACCGTTGAATTCGGACTTGTTAACCGGAATCGATACGATATGCTGCGAAGAGCGCAAGTTAATATCGCTAGAAATCATCCGTTGCGCCCGAATCACTTCGCCACGACGGGTGCCAGGTGCTACTCGAATCTGATTTTTGTCGGCAGATTTGGCAGTGTTAGCGGGGGTACTAGCCTGAGAATTGGCTTGGGCGCCGGCGGTTTTACTGGTTTTGCTGGCCTTGGCGTCGATTTTCATCGCCGAGGAATTTTGGCGGGGTTTTTGTGCGGATCGGCGTAAATTAACCCGTGGGGTGGCTGGTTTGTTAGTTTTGTTATTTTTCATAAGTCTCCTGTTTAACATTAAAAACTTGTTTAAATTACCTAATTGATTTTTAAAAAATGTTTAAAAAACAAGCTGGGTGATTCAAATAAGATGGGGCGCTACTTTTGTTAAAGCAAACACCATATATCTCTATTATACACCAAAACGCTCAAAAAGTCCAGAGTTTTGATAAAAAACCACATTTTGCTTATAATAAAGTAAAGGTTTATATGCTACGTCCAATATCGAATATGAAGCTAAAATTCTAAATATCGATCCGTCGGGAATTAAACAGAAATTACGCCAGCTTAAAGCCACTAAGATTGGCGAGTGTAATTTTAGGCGCTATGTGTTTGACACAACCCCTGTTACGCCTAATCGTTGGGTACGACTCAGATCTGATGGTCAAAATACCACGCTAACCGTTAAACAAATCGACAGTGACTCAATCGATGGAACTAGCGAATGGGAAACGGAGGTTGGTGATATTGATCAGGCTTTGATTATTCTCAAAAAAATCGGTATCAAACCACGTGGTTATCAAGAGAACAAACGTCTGGAATATCGTCTTCGTGGCGTGCAGGTGACGATTGATTTATGGCCAAAATTGACGCCTTATGTTGAAATTGAGGGCGCTAATAAAGCTGAGGTTGTGGCTACGGCGCGAATTTTGGGTTATTCTGAGCAGGATTTGGTTGCTAAAAACACAGCGGATTTGTATCAGGAAATCGGTATCGACCTCAAACAGATCGCTGAATTGACATTTGATAAGCAAAGCGCTTAATTTAGTGATCTGTCTAAAAGCTTAGCGGAATAAAAAAACCACCCGAATTGGGTGGTGGGGCTATTGGAGTAGCTGACGGAGGGTCGCGAGTGTGGTTTCGAGTTGGGCGTTGATTAACACTAGCAACTGGACATCTGGTTGGTCAATTATCAACGACAACTTGCTAAATTCGTCAATTTGCCGTTGTCCGAGGGTCGATTCGAAGACCTCTGCAGTCAGTTGTCTTTTGGCAGAATCAGGTTCTTGCGACAGGCGATAAATCAAACGCTGAGCACTACTAGCAAGGATCGGTTCCGGCGGCAAAAGATAAACCAGGACTTTATCGGTTTGAGACAAGTTAATCGCTTGAGAAATCTTGATGATATTTTCCGGATTCTCCTCAAACAAACAGCCGGTGGTTGCATCGTGCAGTTTCTGGGTGATTTCGGCTTTTTCAACGCCATACCAGCCTCGACCAGGTCGTTCGAGCGACGAGGCGAACGCGCCAGCTGATTGCTGAGCCTGGAAGGTTTTTAGGTCGGTAAATTTATAATGCACTCCGTCGATTTCGCCTTCTCGAGCGGGGCGGGTGGTGGTGTTGACGATTTTACTAAAACCAAAGTCGTCCAGCAACTTGGATCCGATGGTGCCTTTGCCAACTGCCCCTGGTCCAGCGAAGCCAATCAGCAGTTTATGACCAGGAGTCCTGGTGAACGTTATTTGGCTGGAACTAGCTAGTTGTTGAGCTGGTCGAGTTGACGAATCGAGTTTAAATAACTCACTAATCTGAATTAAAGCTTGTTCCCAAGCTGTTTCAAGCTGGTCAAAACGGGATTTTAAGCCGTTTTCAACGACAATAGCAGTAACTTCTTCTCGGCTTGGAAAATGGTTTGGTTGAATCATAGATTGTGCCTCCTCTGATTTGCTAATTGAAATATACTAATCTAGGCCTAATTTTAATCGATTTTGTAAAAAATGTAAAATTGACTTAGCTATTGACATTTAGTTAACATTTGTGATATAATGAAAGAGTACATTTCCGACCGGCAGGTCGGGTTTTTTAATAAAATAATAAAAGTAAAGGAAAAACATGGAAGATTTAGATTTAAAACAATTTGTGGCTCTGGTTGGGGCGATTGCTGAAGAAAAAAACCTCACCGAAGCTAAAGTGATAGAAATCATCGAGACGGCGATTGCGGCGGCTTGGCGACGAGATAATGGTGATCGCGACCAAGTGGTGCGGGCTGAACTTAATACTGTTGATGGCACCGCCAAGGCTTTTGTGGTGTATGAAGTTGTCGAAGAAGTCGAAAATCCTAAAGCGCAACTGACGCTCGAACAAGCTCGTGAGCGTCAAGCTGATGCTGAGCTTGGTGGCACGATCGAAGAAGAGCACGAAGTTAAGAAATTTGGTCGAGTGGCGGCTATGACCGCTAAACAAGTGATTGTTCAGCGCCTCAAAGAAGCCGAAAAAGAAGTGATGTTGGCCGAATACGAGGATCGAATCGGCGAAGTGGTTAATGGCAATATTCAGCGAGTTGACCGCGGAACAGTTTATGTGGATCTCGGCAAAGGTACCGGAATTATTCCTCGCCGTGAGCAAATCCCAGGCGAATATTATGCTGCTGGTGCGCGTATTAAGGTGTTGATTAAAGACATCGAACGAGGAATGCGTGGCGCTCAGCTGATTTTGAGTCGGGCCGATTCAGTGTTTATTGAGGAATTATTTCGCAATGAAGTGCCTGAGATGGAAAACGGGGCGGTTGAGATTAAAGCCATCGCCCGTGAAGCCGGGGTGCGCACTAAAATTGCTGTTTGGTCTGATGTGCCGGGCGTTGATCCGGTTGGAACCTTGGTCGGCGGACATGGCGTGCGTATTCAATCGGTGATTCAAGAAATTGGCGATCGGGAAAAAATCGATGTGATTAATTATAGTGAGAGTGTCAGTGAATTGATTTATAATGCGCTCAGTCCAGCTGAAGTGATTAATGTCGAAATTGACGACGAAACTAAAAAAGCTAAAGCATTTGTGACTAAAGATCAGCAATCGATTGCTATCGGTCGCTCTGGTCAAAACGTCCGGCTGGCTAGTCAGTTGGCGGGCTATGAAATTGACATCGTGGTGGCCGGCGAGGAAAAAACCGCCAAGCCGAAGCGTCGCAACGTCGAAGATGCGCTGATTACCGCTGTAGAAGAAGAGAGCGAAGATTAGCTTCGGTAGTTTACGCAAGAAGCCCAAGAAACAAAAATGCAGACTTGGAGTTAAGCGATTCCGGGTCTGTTTTTTTAAAAAACAAGGCGGGGTGTCGGTGGCGGTCAATGATAAAAGAATGCTAAAAAGTGGCGTAACCGGGATTTTTTTGTTAAAATAAAGAGATGAAAATGGAAGAATTTGCCAATATTATCAATAATTTAACGGAGAACGCTAAGGCGAGTCTGCTGGGGGCGGATATTTGGGCATATTCGATGGGCCAATCGGTAATTAGCACTGAGCATATTTTATTGGGGTTAGCGTGGCGAGCTAATTCGACAGCGGGAACTTTTTTGGAGGATGCTGGGGCGGATATTGCTGTTTTGAAAGATAAACTGGGCGTAGCTGATGTGCAACCAGCCGTGATGTCGGTGGTCCCTGCGACGCGAATGTTTGATGATGATGCGCGAGTGGCTTTTGAGGAGGCTTGTCGAGTGGCCTCTGATAACGGGCTGGATTATGTTGGCTCGGAACATTTGTTGTATGGTATTTTGTCGGCTAAAGGCGGTTCGTTGGCGACGGTGATGCTTCAATCAGCGGGCGTTGATATTGAGATATTACGTGATGAATTGGTGAGTTTTATCAACCGACGGGAAGTGATCCAAACCCGAAAAAAACAAAATACTGGTGAGGCGCGTCGTATTTTTAAGGCTAAACCGGAACTATTAATTGATCGGTTCGGGGTTAATTTAACTGAGCGGGCGTTTCAGGGCGAACTTGATCCGGTGATTGGACGAACAGCACAAATTGAACGCTTGGCGACGATTTTGTCGCGACGCACTAAATCCAATCCGATGCTGATTGGCGAGCCGGGCGTCGGTAAAACCGCGGTGGTGGAAGCCCTGGCTCAACAAATCGCTAAGGGCAATGTGCCGTTAAATCTGATTGGTGCTGAAATCATTCAGCTCGATTTGGCGTCGATGATCGCTGGAACTAAATACCGCGGGGAGTTCGAACAACGTTTGAAACAGATTATTGATGAACTGTCGGCTGATCGGTCGCGGATTGGATTTATTGATGAGATTCATTTGTTGATGGGCGCTGGAGCGGCTGAAGGTATGATGGACGCGGCTAATATTTTAAAACCAGCCCTGGCACGAGGGCAGATTCGTTTGATTGGGGCGACGACTTATGAGGAATATCGTCGGTTTATTCAAAAAGATCAGGCGCTCGATCGACGGTTTCAGACGGTGGAGATTACTGAGCCGAGCTTGGATGAAACGGTTAAAATTATCAAAGGCCTGCGTCGTAATTACGAACTGCATCATTTGGTGGAACTGTCCGATGAAGTGATTGCGCAGGCGGTGACGCTGGCTGATAAATATCTGACCGATCGATTTATGCCGGATAAGGCGATTGATTTGATTGATGAAGCTTCGGCGCTCAAACGCGTGCGTAAAATGAAATCTTCACCGGAGTTTAAGCAATCAATGTGCGAAGCGACTCAGTTAGAAATTGATCTAGCAAAAGCCCTGGAACAAGAGGATTATGAATTGGCGTCGGAGTTGAAAAATCGACTTGATAAACTCGAAGTTGAGCTCAAAAAACAACGCAAAAGGCTCGCCAAACAAACCACTACGCGCTTGGAAATTGCTGATGTGGCACGTGTTATAGCTTTGCGCACCGGTATTCCTGTTCAACAGTTAACTAAAAGTCAGAAGAAACTGATGCTGGGTCTCGAGAAAAACTTGGCGAAGCATATTATCGGACAGCCGACGGCGGTGGCAGAAGTGGCCAAGGCGATTCGGCGCTCGCGTAGTGGCATTGGTGATTCGCGTCGACCGATTGGTTCGTTTATTTTTCTGGGTCCGAGTGGTGTGGGCAAGACTGAACTAGCAAAAGTCTTGGCGCGAGAAGTGTTTGGTAGTGAAGACGCTTTGTTAAAAATTGATATGAGCGAGTTTGCTGAGCGTCATTCGTTGAGTCGGTTGCTGGGGGCGCCAGCTGGTTATGTTGGTTATGACGATGGCGCTAAGCTGACCGATGCGATTCGTCGTCGACCGTATCAAGTGGTGCTGTTTGATGAAATTGAGAAGGCAGATGGTGATGTTTATAATATTTTGTTGCAGTTGTTGGAAGATGGCTATTTGACTGATTCGCGCGGACAAAAAGTCAGTTTTAAAAACACGATCGTGATTTTGACCAGTAATTTGGGTACCGAACAAATCGCCGAGCGCAATAATAAACGCAGTTATGGCTTCGGTCAAGGGGCGGAATTAGTGGTTGATAGCAAAAAACTGGCTATTGAGGCGCTGGATCGGTTTATGCCGATTGAGTTGATTAACCGGTTTGATGATGTGGTAGTGTTTAATCAATTAATCACGAGCGATGCTCGCCAAATTGTCGATTTGATGCTTAAGGATCTCGAAAAACGTTTGCAAATTAAAAATTTAACGCTCAAAATCAGTCCATCGACTAAAAAAATGCTTCTCGAAAAAGGTTTTAGTGACAAAAAAGGGGCGCGTCTGCTCAGGCGCACTATCGAAGAACAAATTGAGGACCAAATCGCTGAGGCACTGTTGGCGGATAAGATTCAGGCTGGCGATCAGATCAAGCTGGCGGTCAAAAAAGGTCAGCTGGAGCTCAAAACTTATGCGCCGGTTAAATAAGGTGACGTTGCAAAATAAGCGGTCGCTGAGCCGACCTAGCTTGGCGATCCAGGAATCAAATCACAGTCTCGATTCGCTCGATTCCTCTAGGCTCGCCCCAATGGGAGTAAGCTAATGGCTAAACTCAAATCTGTTTTTATTTGTCAAAAATGTGGCGCGCGTCATCCGAAATGGATGGGGCGGTGTAACGAATGTGGCGAGTGGAATTCGTTAGTGGAAGAAGTGCTGGACGACGCCAAAACCGCCATCGCTAAATCGCGCCAAACCGCTTCGGTGCTAATGCCCGAAAAATTACGCTATGACAGCGGTCGAGCGCAGGTTGATGAGCGCCGACTGGATTGTGGCATCAAGGAAATTAACGACGTATTGGGCGGTGGTTTTTTGACTGGTGGCGTGGTGCTGTTGGCAGGTCAGCCGGGTATCGGTAAATCGACTTTGCTGATGCAAGTGGCGGGCTTCATTTCGCAAGAGGCGCGGGTGCTGTATGTGTCGGGTGAGGAATCATTTGCTCAAGTAGCATCCCGGGCGCATCGCTTACACCCTAGCAAAGAGCTAACGATCGAGTTTATCTCTTCAACCAATGTGGCGGATATTTCGGCAACCGTGCTAGCGCAGAAATATGATTTGGTGATTATCGACTCGATCCAAACCATGCAACTCGATTCGATTGCTTCGGCGCCAGGTTCGGTTAGCCAGATTACTAATTCCACCAATGCCCTGATCCAGTCCGCTAAAACCGCTAATTCGGCGATGGTGATCGTTGGTCATGTTACCAAGGAAGGCTCGATTGCTGGACCGAAGATTTTGGAGCATTTAGTGGATGTGGTAATGCAGTTTGAGGGTGATCGCTATGGTGGTTTTAAAACTATTCGCGCCATTAAAAACCGTTATGGCTCGACCGAAGAACTAGCAATTTTAGAAATGACTGCTTCGGGCTTAAAAGTTGTCAAAAACCCATCGGAGATTTTGTTAAAAGAGCGTTCCAATACTGATGGCTCGATTGTGCTGGCGACAGTTGAGGGTAATCAGCCTCTGCTGGTCGAAATTCAAGCGCTAGTCAATAAAACTAATTTTGGTTATCCGAAGCGCACCGCCTCGGGTTTTGACACCAATCGCCTGAATTTATTAGTGGCGGTGATTGAACGGCGCACTAAACTGGACTTGAGTGATAAGGATATTTATGTTAATGTAGTGGGTGGTTTGAAGTTGAATGATCCAGGCGCTGATTTGGCTGTGGTAATGGCGATTACCTCTAACGCTACCGGTCGCAAACTTGCTGACGACATCGTGGTGTTCGGTGAAATCGGTCTGGGCGGTGAGGTGCGAAGCGTGCCGAGTATCGCTACCCGTATCAAAGAAGCAAAAAAACTCGGCTTCACCAAAGCCATCGCTCCGAGAGGCGATGTCAAAACTGATTTTATTGAGTCGGTTAAAGATCTCCGACAAATTTTAATTAAATATCTCGAAAAATAACTAATAATTACGGTGTTTTTTATTAAATAAGCCAAGCTTAGACTTTATTTTAAAAATTATTAGCGCTTATGATATAAAAACCGCCACAGAAAGGAATTTTATGGAACAGTATTTATTTTTAGCGTTATTGCTAATTATTTTGGGTTTGACGGCGGACAACTGGCGTCGACTCCGATGTCGGACACTACGCTCGGGAGCGACGCGTCGGATGTTGTTGGACACTTCGGTGTTGATTGATGGACGAATTTTAGAGCTGGCTAAAACCGGTTGGCTAAATGATGAATTGGTAATTCCGCGCTCGGTGTTGTCAGAATTACAACTTCTAGCCGACGGTGCGAACGCGGATAAACGAGCCCGAGCTCGTTATGGTATGGATGTGGTAGCGGAATTACAGCGGGTTGAGCAGGTGACGGTGACGATTCTGCCGGATAATCGTAACACGCCGGAAGGTGTTGATAATCGATTGTTGGAGCTGGCGCGCCAGCAGGGATTTGCTCTAGCGACGATTGATTATAATTTAAACAAAATTGCTGTGGTCGAGGGGGTAACGGTACTCAATATTAACGAGCTGGCAAAAGTGATTCGCCTGCAGGTTTTGCCGGGTGAACATGTTAAAATTAAATTAATCCAAGATGGTCAAGGCAAAGACCAAGCGGTCGGTTACCTCGAAGATGGAGCGATGGTAGTGGTGGCGCATGCTAAAAAACACATTGGCGAAATAGTTGAGGTGGAAATCAGTCGAGCTTTGCAGACCGATGCCGGTAAAATGATTTTTGCTGAGCTAGTTAAAAAACAAATCACGTCCCCAGAGCCAATTCCAAACCGCACAGCGACCGTGAAGCCAAAAAAATCGCTTAAATCCGCTACTCAATCTAAAACGCGCAAAGCTCAGTCTAGTAATCAAAAAGCGATTGCTACAACTAAACCAAAAGCTCAAAAACCTAACCAACCGAAGAAAGCTATCAACACGACTCAAACCCCTAAGCGTCGTACCCATAAACCAAAAACTCGCCAAGATGAATATTTGGAGCGCATTATTAGCACTACCTCTAGCAAGCAATAATTTTTAAGAATGTTTTATTAAAATCCCGCTTTGCGTCGAAGCGGGATTTATGATTAATGAGAATTACGGCGTATTTTTTAGTGACGGGCCGGTGAAGACTTTCTTGGTTTGGTAGCCACCTCCGTCCTGAACAGTAACCTCAATTGGCGCCTGCGAGCTACTAAAAGTATGTCGCACCGTCAAACTATTGCCAGTTGGAGTGCCATCATATAATGTTTTGCCTTCGACAGTAATTATCACTTTGCTGATCGGATTTTTACCGGCTTGTAGGCCGATTTCTAGATCATATTCTTTGCCCTGAATGCGGGTAGAGCGCATGCTGGTGATTTGCGGTTGGGCGTCGCTACATTGGTGAACGTCATCATCTTCGTTTGGATTATAGCCATCCAACGCGAATTTGGTTTCTTTTTTAGAAATTGGGTCAATGATTGTCCAAACATCTTGCTCAACACGGGCTAGCTCCGGAGTACAATCGGTAGCTTTTTTCTTGGAGATTTTGTCAAATTTTAAACGCTCTTTTTTGCCGGCGGAATCTGGGTTGAACCAACTTGGCCATAAATCAGTTTTGCCCATGAAACTCATACGTTTCAAACCGGCTGGCTGGGCAATTTTGTCGCCTGATTTCCATTTACCTTGTTTGGCGTAAACATTTTTATGGACACCTTCCATGTAATTGTGAATAACTCGTCGGACAACGTGGTTAGAGTCGCTAGCTAACGGAGCTCCGTCGTGATTACCAGACCAAACACCAGCGGCGATTTTACTGGAATAGCTCATCATCCACGAATCTTTAGCACGACCGGCGCCGTTGTCAGTGGTACCGGTTTTGGAGGCGGTCCAGACACCAGGCACGACGAAGCCATAGCTGTAACCCATCGAGCCGAAGACTAGATTTCGTGAGCTGGCGTCCGCCAAAATATCAGTCACCATGTAAGCCGATTGTGGGTCGATGACTTGATCAGGTCGAGCTTTTTTCCATAAATAAAGTTGATTTTTGTTGTTATCGGTAACTTCAAGCAGATACGATAAAGGTAGATAAGCTCCACCGCGAGCCAACGAAGCGTAAGCGTTGGTGTGCTCGGTTAATTTTAGGGTGCAACCGCCACCAATCGCTGATGATAAGCCAATATAGCTGTTGCCTTGACAATAAGATTTATCGCCAAGACGCCGAGCGATGTCGATCGCTTGGTCGACACCGACGATGTGCATGGCTTTGATTAATGGTCGGTTGAGGGAATTGGCTAGTGATTGACGCAACGTAACGTCACCATAAGTTCTTTTGGTGTAGTTTTGAACATTACAGCTGGCTGGGGCGTTGACACAATAGATATTACGGATGTCTTCGTCACGGAGGATTGAACCGGGACCGTAATTGAGCCCTTCGCGTTTCATAAACAGTGGGGCGATGTCGGCAATTGGCTTGATGCTTGAGCCGGGTTCGAGTTTGGAAACGGCGGCATTGCGCTGGCCGTAACCTGGCTTGAAGAAATCAACACTACCGACTAGGGCGATAATTTGTCCAGTTTCAATATCAACTGAACTCATCGCTAAGTTATCAGCGCCTACGCCAGCTGATAATTTAGAACCGGCTGCTATGGCCTCTTCGGCAACGGTTTGAGCGTCGAGGTCAAGGGTAGTTTTGATAGTTAAACCGCCTTTGCCAAGCACCTTGATGCCGAGTTTTTCTTCGGCTTCGCGCTTGGCTTCTAGCACGAAATGAGGCGCTTTGATGTCTTTCCACTGACTGGATTCTGGTTTTAAAGTATCCAAAATTGCTACTTTTTTAGCTTCGTCGGCTTCGGCTTGGGTGATAGCTCCGATTTCGACCATGTCGTGCAGAACTTTGTGCTGGCGAGCAATTAGCGCTTTATGTCCTGCTAGCCAGTAAGGATTATAGCGCGCCGGGTTGTTCGGAATAGCTGCTAACAAGGCTGATTCCGCCAAAGTCAGATCTTTTGCGTGTTTGCCAAAATAAGTTTGGGCGCCTGATTCTACGCCGTTGCGTCGTCCACCGTAAGGCGATTCGTTAAGATACATCGTTAAAATTTGTTCTTTGGAGAATAATCGTTCTAACTCAACCGCTAGAATCATTTCTTTGATTTTGCGGGGAATGCCTTTGAGACCACGTTCTTTAGCCTCTTCTGAGAAAAAGGCTTGTTTAATTAACTGCTGAGTTAAGGTTGAACCACCTTGGACGCTACCGCCACGAATGTTGTTGACAAAAGCCCGGGCAATACCGGTAAAACTGACGCCTTTATGTTTGTAAAAATCACGATCTTCGATAGCGACAGTGGCTTTTTTGACGTAATCGCTGATTTCTTCTTGTTTAACGACTAATTTGTAGTTGCCATCACCCTTGTCTTCCCAGAGAAGCTTGTCGTTGCGGTCAACATAACGATTGACGCTAGTTTGAATGCGCTTGGCGACTTCTTCGGGCCGGAGATTGTTGACTTCTTTGCGGTAGTGGAGATACAACATAGTCAATGACAAGCCACCGATTGCTACAAGCACCAAAACGGTTTTTAAGAAGAAAAAAGCGCCTTTTTTAGAAAATACGAACTTGGCGACGCGTTTCGGATGTATTCGGTAGATCAAACGCTTGACGGGGTGTTTCGGTAAGTCCGCCAGTTCTTGGGCTTTACGGCTGTTGGCTTTTTTGGCGGTTTTACTGTTTTTAAGATTGATTAGATTGCGATAAACACTCACTTTTTTGGTTTTGAGTGGTTGTTTTGAGCTCTTAGAGTTGCCCGAATGATTTTTCGTTGTTTTCGTCATATTCTCCTTAATTCTCTAAATTGATCATCACTAATTCCATTTTAACACATTTAGGCGGTTTTAAACTAGCTAAAAAGTTTGATATAATAATTATATAGATTAAAGGAGATTATCATGAAACTATCAGAAGAACTACGCTGGCGTAATCAGGTTCAAGATACGACTTATGCTGATTTGAGTATTTTAGACCGCGAAAAAGTTAAGTTCTATATTGGTGTTGATCCGAGTGCTGATAGTATGACGATCGGTAATCTGGCAGCGATGCTATTAGCGCGCCGATTGATTGAGGCGGGGCATCAGGCCTATTTGCTGGTGGGGGGTGCGACCGGCATGATTGGCGATCCAGACGGCAAAAAAGACGAGCGGGCGCGTAAGGATTTGGCAACGGTCGAGGCCAATAAGCGGGGAATTGTTAAACAATTTCGCCAGCTATTTGCCGGACAAAATTTTATGATTGTCGATAATTATGATTGGTTTAAAGACATGAATTATGTTCAATTTTTACATCAGATTGGTAAATTCGTGCCGATGAGCCAGATGTTGGGGCGAGAATTTGTAAAAAGTCGGCTTGGCGATGATGGCAGTGGCATTTCGTATGCAGAATTTTCCTATGCTTTAATTCAGGGGTATGACTTTGTTCATTTGTTTAAAAATCACGGCGTAACTTTGCAGTTGTGCGGGGCTGACCAGTGGGGTAATTCGGTGGCGGGGGTTGATTTAATTCGTCGGATTGCCGGTGGTGAGGCACATGTCATGTCAATGCCTCTGGTGGTTAATAAAACCACCGGTCGCAAGTTTGGCAAGAGCGAGGATGGAGCGATTTGGCTTGATCCTGCGAAGACTAGCGTTTATAAATTTTATCAATTCTGGCTTAATCTCGACGACGAGGGGGTGATTGATTATCTCAAAATCTACACCATGCTGTCTAAAGACGAAATTGATGATATCGAGGCGCTTCATAATACCAATCCAGGCGCTCGCGTCGCTCAAAAAACTTTAGCTAAAGAAACGACGATTTTGGTGCATGGTCAGGAACGCTATCAGAGCGTTCAGCGTGTGACCAATGTGCTGTTTGGTGGTCGGGAATTTAACACGCTTAGTGCTGATGATATTGAGGTGCTGGCGGGCGAGATTCCGACGGTTGGTTTAAATAAAACAATGATTGAGATTCTGACCGAATCGGGCGTAGCTGGTAGTAATGGTGAGGCGCGGCGTTTGATGGCCTCGGGGGCAGTTTCGATTGATGGCGAAAAAATCACCGATGATTGCTTGATCAGCGAAACTTGTTTAGCAAAGAAGGGAAAAAATAATTTCATCCTCGTAAAGTAAGCAAAAATGTTTTAGTTAGTGATAATTTTATAAAAAGTAAAGGAATAAATCAATGGATAATTTACAACAAAATCTCTCAGAATCGGCTTATGCCAATCTTCAAAAATGGTTGACTGAGCCACAATTTGCGGAATTTAAGACGGAAATCGAGGCGCTGATCGCTGAGCAAAATTGGCAGGCGCTGGAAGATGCTTTTTTTATGGATATTGAGTTTGGCACGGCAGGCATGCGTGGGATTGTGGGCGTCGGACCGAATCGCATCAATAATGTTACGATTGGTTCGGCCACTCAGGGTTTGGCGCAGTTTTTGTTGAATAAATCAGCTGATTCGGCGACTCAGGGCGTAGTGATCGCTTATGATACTCGCAACAGTTCGCGTCAATTGGCAGAGTTGACGGCTCGGGTGCTTGTCGGCAACGAGTTGAAGGCCTATCTGTTTGATAGTTTTCGGGCGACGCCGGAGCTTAGTTTTGCGGTACGTCATCTGCAAGCGGCGGCTGGCGTGGTAATTTCGGCCTCGCATAATCCGCCTGAGTACAATGGTTTTAAAGCTTACGCGAACTATGGTGGTCAATTGGTGGCGCCCGATGATAAGGGTGTGATGGACCAGGTTCAGGCTGTGACGGACATCAAACTAGGTGATTTGGCACAGGCTGAAATCATCGGTGCAGAAGTTGATCAAGCTTATTTTGAGGCGGTGATTAACGGTCAAACCGTTAGCGACCCGCAATTATCAATTGTCTACTCGCCACTGCACGGTGCTGGTCAAACCAGCGTCTTGCCGGTGCTCAGACAACTCGGTTTTCAGGTCAGTCCTGTTGAAGCACAAATGACGCCTGATGGTGATTTTCCAAATGTTGCCAATCATAAACCAAATCCTGAAGAACCAGGTGCGAACACTTTAGCAACCGAGCAAATGCTTGCCGAAAACGCCGATATCGCGATCACTACCGATCCCGATGCTGATCGGTTATCAGTGATTGTTAATCATCACGGTAAGGTTATTGCTCTCGATGGTAACCAGTCAGCAACTTTGATTATGAATTATGTCATGAAAAATGCTGATCCGACCAAGGCTTATGTTTGTAAAACGATTGTTACGACTGATTTTATCACGGCAATTGCCAAAAAATATGGTATCAAAATGTATGGTGACATGTTGATCGGGTTTAAATTTATCGGCGAATTGATCGAAGAAAAAGCTCCGCTCGGCGAACGCTTTTTGGTCGGTGGCGAAGAGAGCTATGGCGTGTTGGTCGGTACGCATGCGCGTGATAAAGACGCAGCTTCTGGTGCGCTGGTTATCGCTAAATATGCTGATGAGCTCAAAAAAGCTGGTAAAACTCTCTACGATGAACTACTGGCGCTGTATGAAGAGTTTGGCGTTTATCAGGAAGGGCTGGCGACGGCGGAATTTACCGGTGCAGTTGGTTTTAACAAAATGAAACAATTGATGGTCGATTTGCGCGAAAACCCGCTCAAGGAATTGGCTGGCGTGCCTGTGACGGCGGTGCTAGATTACAACACTTTGATTAAAACGGACTTGGCGACGGGTGCACAAATACCGTTTGATTGTCGGCAAAAAGGCAACGTGCTGGTGTATGAATTTGGTGATGAGCGTAATCGGCTAACGATTCGACCATCGGGCACTGAGCCAAAAATCAAGCTTTATCTTAAACGTTACGAGCCAGTCAATCCGTATGCTGATGTTCAAACTCAAGCCCAGGTTATGCGTGGCTACATCAAACAATTCCTCGAATCAGCCAAGGAGCAATTGCTAAACTAATGAATCAAGCGTCGCTGGCTGGTATCAAAGGCATCGGCGAAGTCAGCTTGGCTAAGCTTCACCAAGCTGGGATTAACACCCGGCTTGATTTGATCTATTTTTTACCACGGGATTATCGGACAGTGAATTTTTTTCGGCGAATTGCTGATGTGCGACCGGGGCAAATTACTATCAAAGCGTCAGCTAGTAACATCAATCATCGGCGCGGCCAAAAACGTTTTTTGGAGATTACCACTGCTGAACTGGAAGATGATTCCGGCAAAATCCTGGCGACTTGGTTCAACCAACCGTATCGGCAAAAACAATTAGCGCATGGCGAGTTTTATTTTTCGGGCGAGTACAGTTTTAATCGGGGACAATTCCAACTATTAAATCCGAGCGTGCAGGCGGCGACTGCCAGCGCTAAGAAACGTTTGGAACAGGACTATATTGAACCGATTTACAGCACAGTACGCGGGTTGAAATCGAGTTTTTTGAGTAAAGCTATCGCTGGGTTGGCGAGTGAAATTTTGATTCTGGACGAGATTTTACCAGAGGCGGTGGTGCGCCAAATGGGCTTAATGGCGCGTAGCGACGCCTTGTATCAATTGCATTTTCCGACTTCGCTTGAGCAGATTAAACGAGCCAAATGGCGCTATTTGATCGAAAAATACCTGGTGGCAAATTTGGCGAGTCTGGTGTCGGCTGAACAAGGCAAAACGCTTGCCTCGGCGCCGATTACGCCGGATTACGAACTGGTTAAACAATTTGTGACGAGTTTACCGTTTGCGTTGACTGATGACCAGCGCAAGGCGATTTGGCAAATTCTCGAAACTATGAAAAATGATCCGCTCAACTGCCTGCTTCAGGGTGATGTTGGCTCGGGCAAGACCGTGGTGGCGCTGGTAGTGGCACTGGTGGTGGCGCGTCAGGGCGGTCAAGTGGCCTTAATGGCGCCGACTGAGATTCTGGCGAATCAACATTTTCAGACGGCGCAACAGTTTTTGGAACCGTTTGGTGTTAAAATTGCCTTATTGACCAGTGCGCTCAAAAAATCCGCTAAGCAACAGCTTTACACTCAATTGCAGGCTGGTGAAATCGACCTGGTGATTGGCACGCACGCTCTAATTCAATCCGATGTGATGTTTGCTAATTTACAACTGGCGATTATCGACGAACAGCATCGTTTCGGAGTATTGCAACGCCAGGCTTTGGCTGAAAAAGCCCATCTCAAACCCCATTTATTATCAATGACCGCCACGCCGATTCCACGCTCGCTAGCTTTAGTCTTGAAAAATGAACTCAAAATCATCTCGATTCGTCACAAACCCGCCACTCGTCGTCCGATTCAAACCACAATTATTCCTAAAAACAAACGAGCGCTGATGTTTGACGATCTGCGAGCTCAGCTTGACCAAGGTCGACAAGCTTATGTGATTTGCAATCTGATCGAAGCGGGTGACGAATCGAGTCGTCAGAGTATTGAAGCGACTTATCAGGCGCTAACGAAAGGCGAGCTAAAAAACTACCGGTTGGCAACGCTACACGGCAAACTTAAGCCTGACGAAAAAGAAGCAATTATGCGCCAGTTTGTGGCGGGGGAATTCGATGTGCTGATTGCTACAACTGTAGTGGAGGTTGGTGTTGATGTGCCGAACGCTACGGTGATGATAATTCAAGACGCTGAAAATTATGGTTTGAGTCAATTGCACCAACTCCGGGGACGGATCGGTCGAGGTCAGCATCAGAGTTATTGCTATTTGTTATCGGGCGGTTCGGCGGAGGATAATCAGCGCTTAGCTGAAATCGAAAAATCTGACGATGGGTTTTATTTGGCGGAGGTTGACCTCAACATGCGCGGAATGGGTGACTTGTTCGGTCAATCGCAACACGGTTGGTTTGATTTAGATGCTAATATTGAGGCGATTGAGGCGTCGGCTCAGGCTTGCGAAATTTATCGGCAAGATGTTGTTTCTCGCGGTCAAACTATCGGTGATGATTTACAAAAATACCCTGAATTGTGGCAACAAATCAGCCAATTTGATAATTTAACAATTTTAAATTAGGAGTAATATGAGAATAATTTCGGGCAAATATGGCAATCGTAATCTGAAAACGCCAGCTGGTGATAAAATCCACCCGATGGGCGAGCGAATTCGCAACGCAATTTTTAATAAACTCGGCGCCAGCGTGTTGGACGCACAGGTGTTGGATGCTTTCGCGGGTAGCGGCGCGGTCGGGATCGAGGCACTCAGTCGCGGGGCACAATCCTGCGTTTTTATTGAGAAAAATCGCCACGTGGCTGGTATTTTGACGCAGAATCTACAAGCGCTCAATGTTGAAAATGGGCGATTGGTGCCGGCGACGGTTTTGCAATTTTTGGAAACTAACAACCAGCGGTTTGATTTGATTTTTGCTGATCCGCCATATCATGATCCGCAGAATTCGAGTGTGATCGCTTTGGCTGAGGTGTTAGTGCCTGGTGGCCAACTGATTTTATCCAATCCTAAATCAGCTCCAACACTTGACATTCCTAACCTCAAATTAACTGATGAACGCACTTACGCCGACGCTAAAATTGGATTTTATACTAAAAATTAACCAATTGATACAGGCAAATGCCAGTTGCGACGCTGACATTGAACGATTCTTTTTGACCATTCATCGGAATTTCCAGTGTAATATCGGCAGTTGTTAATAATTCTGGCGGAATGCCCTGCACTTCTTCGCCGAGAATCACTAAAGCCGGCTGGTGTAGTTTGAAATCGCGCAAATTAACGCTCGACGGGCTTTGCTCTAAAGCCAAAATCTGGTAACCAGCCTGGCGAAATTCCGTCACTACCGCCAGCGGATCGTCACAATAACGGACGCTGAGCAATTTTTCGGCATCAAGGGCGGTTTTGTGAAGTTCACGCTCGATTTTTTCGATGATGTGCGGTAAACGCGGGTCATTTTCAACCCGGGGATGCGGTGTATATCCCGAAAAAACCACTGATTTTAAGCCAAAACCTTCAGTGGTACGCATAATCGAGCCAACGTTATGAATTGACCGAATATTATGTAACAACAAAACAATTTCCATGTGATAATTTTACCATACAAAAAACCATAAGAATCTTGTATAATGTAAATAATGGACGAACAACAAATTCAGATTAAACGACGTAACGACGAAGAAAACTCCACTCAAATGCGGGCTGGCGTGCTGGGGCTGAAATATTTTGATATGCGCCCCGTCGAGAACGATATGCCACTATACAAAGACGTGCTGACGGTCGAAGAAATTCGCGCCGAACAGGCGATTCCTCTGCAAGCAGGTGATAACAAAACGCCATTTCGCTTGGCGGTGACTTCGCGCACGCCACAATCGTTTATCCAGCGCAAACTTAAATTTTATAACGATCAAGGCTTGAATGTTAATTTTGTGTTGATTAGTGAGGCAGCATTTAAAGTAATGTTAAATCGTTATGATCCGCCAGCTAAGCCACATTACGAAGACATTGTGATCGCTAAAGAAGGCGACAGCGATACGATTCAGGCGGTATCTGACGCGCTTAATAGTGTGCGGGCTGATCAGTTGTTCGATTATTTGATCACTCAAGCCGAAAAACTGGGCGCTAGTGATATTCACATCGAGAATATGCGCGATTCGATTCGAGTGCGGATGCGGGTAGACGGCGCACTGCATCCAGTGGCGATAATTAGTCGCGATCGCTATCGGATTTTGATTGGTGAGTTATCGAGTCGGGCGGGAATTTCGGTGGCATCGTCCAAGCCTCAATCGGGCAGTATGAACATGGATATCGTGCGTGATAACGGTGAAAAATTTTTACTGAACTTGCGTGTTGAAGTAGTGCCCACGATGTATGGCATGGATTCGGTGATGCGGTTGTTTAACTTTGACGAATCGCTACTAAACCTAGATCTGTTAGGCTTGGATGAAAAATCGCGTCATGAAATCAACGAAATTATTTCGCACCCGCGGGGGTTAGTGTTATTGGTCGGTCCAACTGGTTCTGGTAAATCAACCACGTTATACTCAATACTTAATGCTCTCAATACCACCGATAAAAAAATTATCACCCTGGAGGATCCGATTGAATATAGCATCACTGGCGTGGCCCAAATCCCAATCAAATCAACCGAAGGTAGTAGTTTTTCGAGCGGACTGCGTTCAATTTTGCGGTTGGATCCAGACGTGGTGATGGTCGGCGAGATCCGTGACGAAGACACTGCCCGCACGGCGATTCAGGCGTCAATCACTGGCCATTTGGTGATGAGTTCGTTCCACGCTAATTCAGCTTCGTCGGCTTTTACGCGAATGATTGATATGATTGGCTTTAACCCGATTTTCGCCTCGTCAATTCGGTTGATTATCGCTCAGCGCTTACTGCGCAAATTAGTGCCAGAAACCAAACAAGCCTATCAACCGAGTGAAGCCGAGCGCGCTTGGGTGCTAAACACTCTCAAAAAAGTCCCCGATTCTATCAAAGGTCCGTTGATCGAGAATATGACCTTATATAAACCAGTCCCGACGGCGGAATATCCGTTTGGTTACAAGGGGCGGATGGTGGTTATGGAGCAATTGGTGGTAAATGAAACCATCGAGCATTTTTTGCAGTCGCAGACGGAAGTTGGTAGTTTTGATGCAACGCAAATTGAAGATTTGGCGCGTCAAAACGGTATGTTGACGATGATTGAAAAAGCTACCTTGGCGGCACTACGGGGTGAAACTACCATCGAAGAAATTAACCGAGTCTTGTAATTTTGGACTTTTCGCCTAAATAACTCTTTATTTTTAATATTTTTTGTGGTATAATACTCGGCTAGTAGAAGTAATAACTAATAAAATTGAGGAAAAAGATGAGTTTTGAATTGATTAAGAAGGTTAACGACGCTCAGAAAAAAGCTGGTGCGTTAGTTGACGTTAAAAGTGGTGATAAAGTTCGGGTTCACCAAAAAATTAAAGAAGGCAACAAAGAGCGTATTCAGGTGTTTGAAGGCGTGGTAATTCGCGTTGATCGTAAACAATCACACACTGCTCGCATCACCGTTCGCAAAATCGCTTCAGGTGTTGGCGTGGAAAAAAGTTTCTTACTGCACAGCCCCTTGATCGAAAAAATCGAAGTAGTTCGCAGCTCAAAAGTGCGTCGAAATTATCTGTCATATATGCGAGAACGTAGTGGTAAAAGCGCTCGCTTAAAGGCTATCGACACCCGCAAAGCCCGAACCACTGAAACTCCAGCCGAACCAGCTCCGGAATCCAAGGCTGAGCCAGAAACCAAATCAGAAACCAAGTCTGACACCAAAACCGAGACTGAAGCCAAATAATCATCTCAACTCAAAAACCCCCGCCCAGAAAACTAATATTGGGCGGGTTTTGTGATATAATTAACAATAAGTTTAATAAAAAGGAGAAATATGAATTCAGAAAAACTGACTCAGATAGTGCTTGGTAGCTTTATGGTTGTGGCATGTTTGACAATTGGCTGGTTTTTTATGGAATCGAACAAACAATCGGCAGTGGAAGACGCTCTGCGTAAAGAGCGGGACACTACTGCTAGCTCGAATAACTCATCTGAGGAAACTGACAACACCAAATACAGCGTTGATCAAGCTAGCGACCCCTATAAAACAATTAGTCTTGCCGAAGCACCTGCCAAATTAAAACAAGCGGGCGAGCAAGTGTTCTATATTGGTTGTCGAAGATGCGGTCACTGCCTCAACCTCGAAAAAGTCATGAAACAATTTTTGGACAAACACAAGGCTAAAAACGCCAATCGCGATTTGATTTATAAAATCGAGGCTGGTTATAACTGTATTCCAGATCAAAAATCTCAAGATTATAAAGGTTACGAGCAAGTTTATCAATTTTTGGTGGACGCTGGGGTTGCTGAAACCAACGCTCGCAAAGCATTTGGCACGCCACATTTTTATCTAATCAAAAACGGCAAAATTGCTGATTCACTAGATAAATACGGGCGCAGTGTTGAGGGCTTAGAAAAAATGTTTACCGACAATCATTACCGCGGATTTTAAAAACAAGATTAGCGGAGTCTATTGCTAGCTCCGCTTTTTATGTTAAAACAGAGAAGCATGATTTTAGGGTTTGATGAAGTTGGGCGTGGCTCGTGGGCCGGACCGCTGGTGGTCGGGGCCTGTGTGTTGCCTGATGGTTGTCAAATTGCTGGATTAACAGACAGTAAAAAATTAACTCCGAAGCGTCGCCTGGCGCTCGAACCACAAATTAAAGCTCAAGCGCTCGGGTTTGGCCTGGGGTGGGTTAAAGCTAGCGAAATTGACCAAATCGGTATCAGTCAGGCGCTAAAACTAGCATCCCAGCGGGCGCTAACCGAGCTGGATGCCCAGTTGCTAGCTCAGGTTGATCAGATTATTGTGGACGGGATTAGTGATTTTGTGGGCGATCCACGGGTCAGTACTATGAAACAAGCTGATTTGTTGATTCCGAGTGTGTCGGCGGGGGCGGTTTTGGCAAAAGTAGCCCGCGATCGGTATATGATCGAACTAAGCACGGACAGGCGTTATGCTCAATACGGCTTTGAAAAACACGTGGGTTATGGTACTAAAGCCCACCATCAGGCGATTTTGGAGCATGGCGTGTCGGATCAACACCGCTGTAGTTTTCGGCCGATGTCGGAAATTGTTGGCTTTGTGCGACCAGCGGTGGAATCGTCGCCCACCACCAAAACGATTGGTAACTGGGGCGAACAAGTAGTAGTCGATTGGCTGGAAACGCAGGGTTTTACGATTTTGAGTCGTAATTGGCGGACGAAACAATTTGAAATTGATATTGTGGCGCAAAAAGATGAGCAGATTTGCCTAATTGAAGTCAAAACTCGTAAAAATAACGATTTTGGCGGCGGCGAAGTGGCAATCAATCAGTTTAAACGCCAAAAATTGCAACTAGCAGCGGAAACGGTTTTAGTAAAGTACCCACAATCGACGGTGATTATTGCCGCCATGTTTGTAACCGGTGAGCCAGATAACTTCGCAGTTAACGAGCTGATCGAAATTGATTAGGCATCGCACTGCTCAGCAATCAATTTTGCTAGTAAACTAGGGTTTTCGAGAATAGACAAATGTCCACCATTGATCATTTTTAGGCAGACATTGGAAAAGTGTGCTTTGATAGCCTGTTCGTCGGCGCTTTTCAGGATGTTATCTTGGCGTGATGAGATAACTAATTTTGGCGTCAAACCGTTTAAACGAGCTTCTAGGGCCAATTTATACATTGGTGCTTGTTGCCGACTTTGAGCTAATGAAATTTTTGAGTGCCAAGTATTCCAAATCATCCGTCCAATAACCCGTGGATGATAAATTTTAAGTAACGATAGCCCTGCCAGGACAGCCAATAATCGCCAATGGCTAATCCAATAGAAAAATGGATGTTGTGCCATGTAAAGTGATAATTTGGTATGCGCTGGGTTAACTTCGGGTACTGGATTGATGAAAATGCTTGGAAACTGTCGTAAAATCGAAGCTTCTCCAATCGCTAAACAGCCAAAAGAATGGGCTATGACTAGTTGGGGTTGTTTAAAATGTTGACTGATTACTGATAGTGCTTCTTTAGTCCAGTGATGGAGCTTGTCGGTGGCTAAATTGGGGCAAGTGGCGGTTTGACCATGGTTCGGTAAATCAACAATGATTATGGAATAATCAGCTTTAAGTCGTTCAGCGATAAACTTTAGACCATGATGATTGCCGGTTAAACCGTGAAAAAACACAAGTAATGGTTTTGTTCGGTCACCACTTAGCCAAAGGCTAGTTGGCAAATCACCGACTGGCAAAATTATTTGGAGATTCGATTGAGTCATCACATCGCCTTTAGCTTAGTTTTGACGGCTTGCGCATCGCGTTTGAATAACTCATTGCGCAGTTTGATGTCATTAAGCCCAACCTCAATAATACGGGTCATTGCTAGATCATGCTGATGCGGCGTAAATAATTGTTGGTATTCGTTTAAATCTTGATCGGTAAATAGTACGCTGGCACTCAAGCGGGCAAAATCGGCGTAATCTTTGTTTTCGCTGAAAGTTTGCCGGAGTTTAACAAAATTAGCCTTAAGCCACTGCCAAGCCAAATCTTTAAACTGGCGATTACGCAAAATCATCACAAACCAGGCACTGAGATCTTGGTTTTTGATCACGGTTCGATCGTCGAGCAGTTCAATCAATCGCTGACCAGCCGATGCCTGGCGAACACTAGTCAAAGCGACCCGCACATCATCTTTAAAATCGGGATTATGGGTGGTTTGGTATTGACGAATCAGCTCCTCAAAAACTTCCTCGGTAAAATCATACTTCAATTTAGCACTCAAAACCACACTGCGCAAATCAGGGCTAATTTCGGCTAAACGAGCTGGATGATGAGTGTTAAATTGTTGAATCAGCCAGTCGACGGTTGTCGTTTCTTCGGCATATGTCAGCTGACTGACCAATAATGCGCGCAATTCGAGCTGTTCGGGTGTGTTGTTATCCTGCGCAACAAATCCCAGTCGCTCCGCCTGAGGTCGGGCGCTTCGAGCCACCAGGCGTTTGAGGTGTTTTTCTGCTTCAGTTGCTTCCACGAAAAACCGCAACGAGCCGACGATTTTAGCGAGATTGGTCCAAACCAACAGATCATGCTCTTGACCGCTTAATGACTGAAAATCATCAACCAACTCCGCCGAAGCGATATAATTGTGTTTGGCGAGCAATAATTGGTTCGACAAATAATAAAATTGGTCAAACGCGCCCAACTCACCCGCCATTAATCGCTGTCGCAAGTGATTTTTGCGGGTTTCGTCATAATTAGTTACCATAAAACCGACAATATCGCGATTGATAAAACAAGATTGCTGGTTGGCGTTCGCTTCGGCTTGCCACAGCACCTCTGGCAGATCAGCCTGGCTGGCTTCGGCGCCGAGGGGAATTGGCCAAGTTTGCTGGCTATCGTAGCCAAATTGGCGCTGACTGAGCGTCTGATCACGTAGCTCTACCAGTGGAAAACCACTCTGCTCAAGCCACTGATGCATGAACTTAGTCACTGGTTTGCCAGAAATTTGTTCAAAAGTCGCCAAAAAATCATCGGTGGTTGGGTTTTGGTAAGCGAATTTAGCCAAAAATTGCCCCAAAGCTCGTGCAAACTGCGCCCGACCAAGCCATTTTTCGAGCATCAGCATCACGCACGCTCCTTTAGCATAAACAATGGCTCCGTCAAAAATCGTGCTAATTTCGTCAGGATGTTCAACCGGCGTCAAGATTGGTTGCACACCAGGCAAAGCATCGCGCCCCTGGGCGTATTGATAGCTAAAACTATAAAAATCATGCCAAATTTGATACTCCGGATAGATCGCCTCCACTGCAAAATGCTCGAGCAAGGTCGCCAGGCTTTCGTTGAGCCAGAGTTCATCCCACCATTTCATCGTCACTAGATTACCAAACCACATATGGGCTAATTCGTGAGCAATCACTGAGGCGATTTGCTTTTTGGAACTGACGGCAGTGGTCTGATCAGCCAAAAGTAGCGCCTCGCGGTAGGTCACCAAACCCCAATTTTCCATCGCTCCCGAAGCAAAATCCGGTAGCGCCACGTGGTCGCATTTTGGTAGCGGATAATTAACACCCAAAAATTGTTCATAAAAATCAATCGCCTTGACCGCAACATTGAGCGCAAAATCGAGCGCCTCGGGCTGATGAGCCGGCGTAGCATAAACCGTCGTCTGGACGCCCGAGGCGGTGGTGGCGGTTTTGCTGATGAGTTCACCGACCACAAAACCCAGCGTGTAGCCACTCATCAGTGGAGTGGTGGCAAAAGTCGTGCTCAACTTGCCGTGAATTTCGTGTTGCTGAGCGACGGGCATATTGGATAGCGCCGTCACACCTGGTTCGGTCACTAGGGTTAAATCAAAAGTCGCCTTGGCAATCGGCTCATCAACACACGGCATCACCTCGCGCAGATAATGACTCTCGAATTGGCTGGCTATCAGCTCACGAGGTTGACCGTCGAGTTGGTAATAACAGGGGTAGATACCGTTCATTTGGTCGGTAATTGACCCGCTGTAGCGAATGGTAGCCGTCTGACTGTCGGGGTTCTGAAACTGCAAAACGTTATCGTGATGCTTAAAATCAACCGCTTGCTCGCCAATTTTAACTGATTCAATGCTCAGATAATTAGCGTGCAGTTTAACAATTCCGTCAGGGTTTTTAACTTGACCGGTAATTATCACTTCGCCCTGAAACCGTCGACCAACTCGGTCAATATCGAGGCTTAATTGATAATTTTCGGGTTTAAAATGCTCAAAAAAATGCTCTAACTTCATACCAATATTGTAGCGAAAAATCGTCCCGAGTGCAATTTAGCCATTAAAAAACTGTTAAAATCGGCATTTTTAGTTATAATAAGATTATGTTTAAACTTTTTCAATCGACCAATATTTTTCAGCGTCGCCGCCGGCTGACGGTAGTTGGGCTATTGGCGATGTTAGTGGTGTTTTTGGCGCAAATTCCGCCGGCGCAGTATCGTCAATTTGGGGCGGAACTGCGACAATTTTTAGGTTACGATGCTGGTTTGGGACAATTTCAGACCGACCAAGCCACACTTGATTTATTAAACACACTCGAGGTTAAAGGTCGCGCCCCTAAAACTAGTTACAAACGTGAACAATTTAGCAATGGCTGGGGTAAAATCGGCGATTGTGACACCCGCAATTTTATTTTACAGCGCGATTTAACGGAGGTTAAAATTGACCAAAAATGCAAAGTTGTCTCGGGTAAATTGCATGATTTATATACCGGACAGACGATTGATTATCAGCGTGGTAAGCATTCTAGCGCGACGGTGCAGATTGACCACATTGTGGCGGTTAGTGATGCCTGGCAAAAGGGCGCCCAGCGGTTGACGTCCGCCGAGCGTTATCAATTTTACAACGATCCGGATAATTTATTGGCGGTTGACGGTCCGGCCAACCAGCAAAAAGGTGATGCCGACGCGGCTAGTTGGTTGCCGTCCAACAAACCATTCCGTTGTGATTATGTGGCTCGCCAGGTTAAAATCAAGGCTCGTTATAAATTGTGGGTAACTGAAGCTGAAAAACAAGCCATGGCTCGAGAATTGACAAAATGCCCAAAATAGCCATTTTACGGCAAAAACCGCTAAAAATCATCTCAAAAAACCGCCAAAATCGTTAAAAAAGTCAAAATCACTCAAAAAGTGTCTTTTTTGTGCTTTTTAGTGGTAACATTGCGCATTTTAGTCAAAATTTCGCCTAAAAATCTATTTTTGCTAAAAAACTATTGACAAAATAAGCATAAGTGTGATATAATGAAAGTATAATTGTTTTGTTTCAGATAAATCGTCGGTTGGTTGCCGGCGGTTTTCTTTGATCTTTATTCTTTTTTGGGGCCGATTGATTTTTTAAATTAAAACCTACCGACTGATGGGCCGGCAGGTTTTTGTCAAATAGTGCTGGTTTAGAGGTGGGCTATTTAATTTGTAACACTAATTTAAGCATTAAGCTCTACTAATTTGTTGATGGTTTTTTCGGTCAGTAGATTATTGCGCAAATCGCGCCAGACGGTTGGGTTGTCGAGTTGTTTGAGAGCATCGGGACTGCCAGCGTATTGGGTCTTGAGTTCGGCGAGCTTGGTGTCGACTTCGGCTTCGCTAACCTCGATTTTCTCTAATTTTGACACTTCGGCGATAGCCAAGCCCGATTTAACGCGAGCCTCAGCTAGGGGCACTAACTCTTTTTCGGTCCAATCAGCTTCGCTCAGTTCTAGCGACGCCAAATATTGCTCCAAAGTCATACCGCGATACATCAGATTCTGGGTCATGTCGCGTTTGAGAGCGTTGATTTGGTCGGTTTTGAGGACTTCTGGAATGGCGACTTTGGTTTTTTTGCCGAGTTCGTCGATCAGCTGGTCGCGATATTTAGCTTCGGCTTCCTCTTCTTTTTGAACAATTAAGTTTTTGCGAATGTCAGCTTTAAAATCAGCCAGGGTTTTGAAATCGCCCGCTTGTTTGGCGAGGTCGTCGTTTAATTCAGGCAATTTGACTGCCAAGACTTTTTTCAGGCTAGTAGTAAAAACGACCGCTTTGCCGGCCAAATTTTTGGCGTGATAATCTTTGGGAAATTTGAGTTTCAAATCGAACCGGTCTTCGGCTTTTTTGCCAACAATACCCTCCTCAAAACCAGGAATAAATTGACCTGAGCCGAGTTCTAAGGTGTAATCCTTAGCCTCGCCACCTTCGAATGGCTTATCGCCGAGGTAGCCTTTGAAATCGATTACGACTTTGTCGCCGAGTTTGGCTGGACGATCGACTGGTTCGTCAGTGGCAAAACCTTTTTGGACTCGAGTCAAAATATCCTCAACATCTTGGTCGGTAACTTTAGCGACGGTTTTTTTGGTTTTGAGCTTTTTGTAATCGGGTAATTTAATCTCAGGCACGATTGGCACGGTGGCTTTAAATTCCAGCTGTTGCTCGGGTACGAATTTGGTGATGTCGACTTTTGGCTGATCGAGCGGATTTAAATCTTCTTGATTGAAGGCCTCAAACAGAGCTTTGTTGACGGCGATTTCAATTGTGTGATTAGCTAGCACGCTCGGGTCAAGTTGTTTTTTAGCAACGTTGGTTGGGACTTTGCCCTTGCGGAAACCTTTCGCGGTGACGGTTGGCGCCAATTGTTTTAAAGCTTGCGCTTCAGCCTCAGTCAAGGCATCTTGATCCAAAGCAATGGTTAAACAGGCTTCTGTATCTGATAAATGGGTTTTCTCTATATTCATAAAAGATATTATACCATAAAATTACTTAGAAATGATGTAGCTAATCTTAACCATAACTGCTATAATAGAGATAATAATATTAAGATAAAGAAAGGGAAAAAGTGTTCCTACGAAAATTAAAGCATAAGTTTCGACAAAAAATCACCTACGGTCTGCTGGCACTGGCTGTGTTGGTCGGTGGCGTCGGCGCGTTTTTTGTTCAAAACAAGGCGCATGCGGTAGCCCATAACATTGTTGTTAATGGCGTTTCGCATGTAATCAGCACCAACCCGGGCGGACCGGGGTGGAAAATTCAAGGAGGGGATTTGACCTTGGAGAATTTCAACGGTCAAAGTATTGAGGTTGATGGCGCAATTCGAATTACTCTAAAAGGTAATAATAAGATTACACAAAAATTTAAAGCCGCTGGTGGTAAAGTGATTATTGCTGGAGACGGCACTCTGACTGTTGATCATCAGCAAAAAGCTACCACGCCGGCATCGTTCAGTGATGGTTTGCAGGTGGAATCTGGTAAATTGGTAGTTACTAATGCCAATTTCCAAAGCGACATCGAGGGCGAATACACTGGTTTGTCGGTAAATAACGGTCTGGAGGTTGGTGCCGGTGCTACTGTTGAGCTAAAAGTAGCGGTGCCAGATGGTAAAGGCGATAAGCAAAAAGCACTTTCGGTTTCGGGTAACTTAAAAGTTGCTGGTAATTTAACCACAGAAGTAACTTATGATACTTCGGTTGCTGGCGAGTTGCATGCAATTCAGTCTTTTAGCGACATTGAAATAATGGCAACTGGTGTGCTTAAAGCTAAATCACCGGATAAGGCGATTAATTTAACAGCTGGCAAAAAATTCTTGCTAGCGGATGGCGTGCGAGTCACTTCGCCAAAAACTCACAAGGTTTCTGACGATAAGATGAGCATTGTGCCAGGCATGCCAAATAATCTTGAGATTAAACAAGCTCCAGAGCCAACTTTTGATGTTAAAAAAGACACGGCAATGACCAATGGCGACGTTAATATTAACCCAGCACAAGCTCAGGAAGGTCAGGAGGTCAAAATTACGCCTCGGCCAGCTCCAGGCTATAAGTTGAAAAAACTCACTTACACGCCTGATGGTGATAGCGCAGTCGATATTACGACTAACTTAAAATTCAATATGCCTCGCAATGATGTGACGGTTAAGGCCGAATTTGACAAGCAGAAATATGATGTCACAGCTGATGTGCTTAATCCAACATTTGGTTCAGCTACCATCACCCCGAACAAGCTAAAATACGATTATAATGACTCGGTCAAAATCGAGGTTAAGGCGCAACCAAATTACGTGATTGACGTTCTTAAACAAAATGGTAATCCTATCGCTGAGGCGGTTGGCAAAACTAGTCACACGATAAACACTAACGTGACTGAAAACCTGGAGTATGAAGTTAACTTTAAGCCTGCGCCAGTAACGACTTACCAGTTGACTGTCAACTGTGGTGCGGGTGGTACTTGTGCTCCAAATGGTGTCACAACCCACAACGCTGGCGCGACTGTTACTATCACGGCCACCCCAGAAGCTGGTAAAAAAGTTAAAAACGTTACTGAGGCTACTAAAGTCAACGATACGACTTATACAGTAGTGATGAATTCGGCCAAGACTGTATCAGTGGAATTTGAACCAATTTCAACTCCGCCGACGACTTATAATATCACCAAAGGGGCAATGACGCACGGTGATATAACACTCAGCAAAACCCAAGCAGCTAAAGACGTAGAAGTCACAATTACACCTCAACCAGCTCTAGGTTATAAGTTGAAAAAACTAACTTACACACCCGCTGGTGAAAGTGCGGTAGATATCACTAGTACTTTGAAATTTAACATGCCGGAGAAAGCTGTTGAGGTCAACGCTGAGTTCGAACCACAAACTTTCACCTTGACGATTAACTGTGGTGCGGGCGGTGCTTGTGCGCCATCAGCAACCGGTCCGCATGCTTACGGCACCGAAGTGACGATTACTTTAACTCCTGAAGCTGACAAAAAAGTTAAAAACGTGACTGGCGCTACCAAAGTCACTGATACAACCTACAAAGTAACTATGGATTCAGATAAGACTGTTGCGGTGGAATTTGAGAATAAAACCTCAACTCCGCTTTCACCAGTCCCAGAGATCAAAGTCAACAAAGTTACAATTGATCAAGATCAAGAAATTACCGTGTCGGTAGAGAATTTGACTGCTTATGAAGGTCAAGAGCTCGATGTTTGGCTACAATCTAACCCAAGATTAGTCGGCAAAATGACAGTTTTGGCGGGTAAAGCAAGCTTGAAATTTAAGATTCCTTGTGATGTGACTGCTGGTGCGCACACTATTTATGTCAAATCCGGCAATACGAATGTGTTATCACGAGGTATTACGGTTTCAGCTGGTAGAACTTGCCCTCGATCGGGCGCCCCAAACGCTGGTTATCGCCCAGCTCAAATATCAGCAGTGGCAGTTGTCGCTGGCTTAGTCAGTCTAGTTGGCGTAGCAATTGCTGTTAAAAAACGCGCTTAAAAGCTGTTTTTAGCTAAAAATTAAAAAACTCACCTCGGATTGATTTGCGGGGTGAGTTTTAATTGAGCGGTCGATTAGGGGTGAGGCTGCGGACTATTCTAGGGCTTTAATCAGGGCTTTGAGATCGAGTTCAACGCTTTGATTGGTTTTGATGTTTTTGAGGCTGTATCGCCCACTAGAAGCTTCTTGTTCGCCGAGGACGATCACGCCAAGCATAGCTTTTTTGTCGGCGGATTTGATTTTTTTGGCTAGTTTGCGGTCGGTGAAGTCAATTTCGACGTTAATGCCGGCTTGGCGCAAGGCTTTCGCCAGGCAAAACGCCTCAGCTTCTTGATTGTCGAGTGGTAAAATAACGTATTTGGCAGTTGGAACGTAGCTAGGGGCGAGGTTGTGGAGTTTAATAAATTCTAAACAAGTTGAGCCACCAGGAGCCACGCCAACTGCTGAAATTGGTTCGGCGCCGAACATTCCGACTAAACCGTCATAGCGACCGCCACCGAATAACGAACGATTATTTTCGGGGTGAGTGTCAAACACTTCAAACACAGTGCCGGTGTAATAATCAAGGCCCCGCATCAGGAAAATGTCAAATCGAGCGTTGGTAACGCCTTGTGTCTCGAGAACTTCCAGGATTTTGACGACATTTTGATAGTCGGTAGTATTTTTAAGTTCGGTCGGGAAATTATCCAGTTCGGAATTATCGAGCAGAGTTTGGAGTTTGGTTAAGGCAGTAGTGTCGGTAACTAATTCGGTTAATTTAGTCTGAAACTCAGCGGTCGGTAATTTATCTTTTTGATCGAGTAATTTAATTAACTTGTAGGCGGTATCGTCGTCAAGCCCAAGGTAATCTTTCATCAAAGCATTAATCAATCGGCGGTCGTTGATACGAATTTCAAACATGTCTTGAGTGGCGCCAAAGTTCATCAAAATCTGCCATGATAGCATCAAAATTTCAGCGTCGGCATAAATTGAATCATCACCGAAAATATCAGCGTTCAACTGCCAAAATTCACGCTCGCGACCTTTTTGGGGGCGTTCATAGCGCATGAAGTTAGCGATTGAGTAAAAACGAGCCGGATAAGCCAGTTCTTGGCGTTTGGCGGCGACTAATCGACAAATGCTCGGTGTCATCTCCGGACGAATTGCTACTTGGCGCTCACCGCGGTCGGTGAAAGCGTAAGTTTGTTGATTAGCTAGTTCATCGCCCGATTTAGCTTGATAAATTTCGAGCGGTTCGAGTAGTGGCGCCCCGTATTCCAAAAAACCAAATTGCTGGCTGGTCCGATGCCAGTTACTAAAAATCAGATTTTGTAGCTGCTTATCTTCCGGATATAAATCACGCGTGCCTTTGTAACCTTGAGTTGATAATTTCATAAAATTCCTTTCGTTTATAAAATTTAAAAAGATTGCTATTTTCTAAAAAACTGAATAAAAAAATTATTTTTTGGAGTGGGGATGGGGTTTTTCGGTGGGCTGGTCGGTGTGTGGCGCGGTTGGTTGAGCTTTTTTAAGACGATAGACGGTTAACTCGAGCGTCACAAAACTAATTAAATTAACCACAAATAAAACTAATAAGGTCCGGAAAAAAGGATCGGCTTCGAGATTTCGGGGCAATTGTAATAATAAATATCCCGAGCCTAGCAAAATTAACAAACTAAGAGCGGTGATGATGATTTTAAGAGTTGTAATTAGCTTAGAAGTTGTCATATTTCAAATTTAGCCTATAATTTAATATTTTTTTAAAAAAGAAAATAATCTTTGGGTGGTTTTCTTTTCTTAATTATATCATTTTTTCGGCAGTAGTAAACCTTAAGTTGGCAATTTATGACAACCGAAAGCGTCGCGTCCACTCATACATAGCGATTCCGGAGGCAACGCCAACATTAAGCGAGCGGGTTGAGCCGAATTGTTCAATTTGGACCATGGCGTGAGCATGTTGGAGCAACTCCGCCGAAATGCCATTCTTTTCGCTGCCAAAAATCAGCACGGTTTGTTCGATCAACGGAAAATTAGCTAAATCTTGAGCGCCCGGTTGATTATCAAGGGCGATCAACTGGTATTCTGGGCTAATCGCTTGAACAAAATCCGCCACTGTTGAATGATAAACCAATTCTAAATATTTATCCGTCATCATCGCTCCGCGTTTATTCCATTGGTGGCGCCCGATGATGTGAACCCGTCGGACGTTAAAAGCGTTGGCGCTACGAATGATAGTCCCCATATTAAAATCTCGTTCTAAATTTTCGACGGCGATTTCTAGCTTGCTGGCTGATTGGCGTAAATCATGACTAATCGCCTCTACGGTCCACTGCCGGTAGCGATCGATAACATTGCGTTTATCGCCATGTTTGACTAATTGCGGATCTAATGTGTCGTTAGAGGTGGAATGTTGTTGGTCGGGCATTTTTAATTAGGGTTAACTAGGCGAAGAAATCATTGCGGTAGTTAGAGGTAATTTTGCTGGCGACATCACGCAAATCGGCGTCGAGTTTGACTTGGGGTGCAAAAATATTGTATGGATCAAAAATAGCTTTGATTTTAGCGTATAAGTCTGCCAAATCAGGCGAAATTTGTTTTGGCGCAACTAGGCTTTTGAGGCGACCGTCACCACCACTGGCGCAGATCACACCGCCTAGCTCAGTGATCAGTGACGAATAAGAATTGAGCAATTTTAAGGCTTTTTGCTTGTTGGTAATTTGGCGTAAGTCTAGACTAGATTGAAGATTCAAAACTTCGGTCAAGACTGAGCCATAAATCGGCAGTGGCATCTCTAAAGCGATCTCCATTTTAGCGACGGTGTCGGCGAACGATTGCCATTTGATGCGGGGGAGGCTAGCGCCCTGGGCGATTGGCATGGATTTGGTGTCGGTTTGGTCAAAATCAAGCATTGCCGGCAAATCGCGAATAGTTTCAATGTTAGGGTCATTGCCAACAATTCCTCGACAGCGATTGGCTAAGTTGGCAAGTTTTTTGTCGAGATTTTTGGTGGCAAATTTGTTTTTAGCCTCAAAAACAACTAACAGGTGAAAGCCGACTTGATTGTTCATTTTTCGCTGGGCGGTCACTACATCGGGGTAAGTTTTGCCATAATTTGATGCTAAATCGAAAATGCCTTGACCAAAAATGTCCAGTACGGCTGGTTTTAGCTTCAGGAGCTGGTCAATTGCGTCCATCGCGTCCGCTAGGCTAGGAAATGATAACAATCGAGCCAGGCGATGGTTGGCTAAATCATCAAGCCGAACAATTGCTTCGGTGATAATTCCCAAAGTGCCTTGGGAGCCGATAATCAACGGGCTCAGATCAAATCCGGCACTAGTTTTGACTTTAGCAATGTTGGCATAGCCGGCGTTGTCAGCCAAATCGGGGTTGATTGAAGCAATGATATCTTGGTTTTCTTCGATTAGAGCATCGATTTTACGGTAAACTTCGCCTTCGGCCGTTGATAAACCAATTTTATGGCTTAGTTCGCGTTTATTGAGGCGTTTAGTCTGCAAGGTAGTGCCGTTAGCCAATACTACCTCTAGCTGATCCACCATTTGATAAATAGTGCTGTTGTGACTAGCCAAAGGGCAAGTTAAATTATGACTAATAATTCCGCCGATAGAATGTTGAGCGCTGGTCAGTGACAGAGGCAAACTAAGGCTGTGTTCTTTAGCAATCAAATTGATAGTATTAAGAGAGGTGCCAGCTTGAACATGAATCAGGGCCTGGTCCGGATCAAAATCAAGCACATTATTGAGGTGTCGACTGGTGTTGATTACTAATTCGTTTGATAAACAACCTCCGGTAGAATCATTGCGGTAACCACAAGTGCTAATCGGTAAGAATTTATTTTTGGAGGCTAACTGAAACGATAAACTGGTTACTTTACGGACATCTTCAGAGGTTCGTGGAAAAATCACCACGCTTGGCTTAACTCGTAAAATTCCTCGATCTTGAGAAAAAACATCCAGGACGGTCTCTTGTGCAATTGCTTCACCAGCCAAATTTGCATTCAAATAACTAGCAATTTTGTTCATGTTTTCTATTTTAACATAAACGTGATTGAAATAAAACTGGCAAAATTGAAACATAATCAACAAAAATAAAAAAGACCATCGAAATGGCTTTTTTTAAAAAAATGGTGCCGCGGAAAAGACTCGAACTTTCACGTCTTGCGACACTAGCTCCTAAGGCTAGCGTGTCTACCAATTCCACCACCGCGGCGAGCTGGTTGAGTTTTTGTTAGCAAACTCTATATCATTATACCAAAAAACTCGCAAAAAGTCCAGTCCAATTTGAAAAAATCAGCGGGCACCCTTGCCAAATAGCACGTGAATGATGGTTTTTAAAATGATTTGTAGATCGAGCATCACGGACCAGTTGTGCACGTAATAAATATCTAAGGCTCGGCGTTCCTCAAAACTGATATCGCGTCGACCAGATACTTGAGCTAAGCCAGTTAGACCGGACTTGACGGTCAAAATCAGGTTTTTGTAAGGGTATTGTTTGAGTTCGCTAGGGACTAAAGCTCGAGGCCCGACTAAGCTGATGTCGCCTTTGACGACGTTGATTAGCTGAGGTAATTCATCGAGCGAGGTTTTGCGCAAAAAACGACCAAGCGGAGTAATACGAGGGTCGTTAGCAAGCTGATCACCACCAGCACGATATTGTGCGGATAATTCTGGTCGATTCATTTTAGCAAAAGCTTCCTCGGGTGACAGGCCACTATATTGCTGTTTCATTGAGCGAAATTTATAAATATTAACAGTGGTATTAAATCGCGACAAACGTTGTTGTTTGAAGAAAATCGGCGCCGTCGGTTCCATGATTTTAGCGATAATTATCACAATCAGCCAAAGTGGTGAGCTCAGAACAATAAAAAACAAACCAACCACGATATCCATCAAGCGTTTAATAATTTGACCATAGCCGACTAGCGGGGTGGTTTGCACGTCGATGATAGGCATCAGACCGATAATCTCGGAGCGATATTTAACTTCGTCGAGGGCTTTGTGGGACGGAATGTAGCTATAGCGCAAATGGTGATCGACTGCCAGTTCATACACCTGCAGATTGCGGTGAGTGTCGGTTTGGATAATAACGTCGGGAATGCATAATTTGAGAGCGCCTTTGACTGAGTTAAACTTCAAATTGCGTAAGTCGTGCGGAATAAACTGTTCGTCAGCTACAAAACCGATGATTTGATAGCCCAGTGAGGGGTTTTGGTTAATAGTGTCGACTAGTTTAAAATTAGTCTCATCATTGCCGACGATTAGCACCCGTTGGTGACCGTAACCAGCGCGAATTAACGCGTGACGCAACCCATAAATTAGCCAGCGAATGATAGTCATCAATATAAAACTAATAATCAGAGCGTAAAGAGCCACTAATTTCGATGGAAAAATGGGATTATCGGTAAAATAAGCAAACGAAATCATCAACATCACCCCAATAATTGAGCTGAAAAACAAGCGCGGAATTTCTTTAGGTTTTTGCAAAATTTGATCGCGATATAATCCCAAAGTGTATAAAATAGTAATCCACAACGGGATTAAAATAGCAATAGAACTAATAAAATCAATCGAGCCGATCTGAATGGCGGTCGGTCGGTTAGTTAGTTTAACCCGTAAAATATAAGCAATAGTGAATGAAGCGAGCAAAGCAATGGTGTCGCCGATGGCTAAAATGGTTTTGAAAGTGGTTTTAAAATGATTATTCATGGTAGTTAATTATTTCGAAACACATTATAACATATTTGACTTTTGAAAGTGGGTTCTCTATAATTTTAAGCAAGAGCGGTTTAAGTTCAAACTGATTATAATTAATTAAAACACAGGAGATATCCTACTATGCGAGCTAAAACTAAAAGAAAAATTACCACGGTGTTAATCATCGTAGTGCTGGTAACGGTGGGATACTTGGCGGTGGCAAAATGGCAATGCTGGTGGCCAATGGTTAAAGACCAAGACCGAGCCAATAACGAAACGATTGATAGCGCTAAAAAACTTGATGCAGATCGGGCGCAAGCCGACCAAAAAACGCCTAATCAGCCAGCCGAAAGTAACTCGACGTCAGGCGGCTCAAACAATACTACTGATGTTTCATCCAAGCAACCTGACGAACAAAAACCGAAATACCCGCGTCAATTAACCATCACTTCTCAAGGTAGCGATGCGGATGGCAATTATGAATTGCGCGTGGTGGCTAACGTAGTGGCGTCGTCTTCGGCTAAGTGCGAGTTGATTGTAAATAGCAAATTACTAGAGACGGTTGGCGTTCAGGCTTTGCCAAATTCTAGCGCTTGTAAGGGTTCTTTGATTAATAAAACTAATTTGCAAAAAGCTCAAAATAAATTTCAAGTTAGATTTGTTTCGGACAACTACACCGACGTAGTGGAAGGAGAAATAAAAGGTGAATAGGCGTAAAATTCGAGTTGGTTTAAAAAATATCCTGCCGGTGATGTTGGCGGGGTTGGTTTTGGTTAGTTTTGGCTGGGGCGTATATTATTTGCGCCAGGCTGGGGCGCGCTCAGCACAAGGATTTGATCCTGGCAATATCATGAGTGATACGGTGATGTCGGATTATCGGACGATGACTGTTGAGCAGATTCAGGCGTTTTTGAACTCTAAAGTACCACATTGTGATACTTACGGTCAGGGTCTTTCGCCGTGGTGGGCGCCAGATTATAATAAAAGTGGCAAAACTGAGCGCTGGGAATGGGGTCAATATCGAGAAGGTGTTAAAACTTTTACTTGTCTGAAAGATTATAAAGATAGCGCTGGTCGTTCGGCGGCTCAGTTGATTTATGACAAAGCCCACAAGTATAAAATCAACCCACAAGTGTTGATTGTTTTGTTGCAAAAAGAGCAAAATTTAGTGCTGGACACTTGGCCGATGCAAGTTCAATACAAGACCGCTACTGGCTATGGTTGCCCTGACACGGCGCCATGTGATTCGCAATATTATGGTTTAGAAAATCAGTTGGATTGGTCGGCGAAAATGTTTCGGGCGATTTTGAATCGGTCTAGCGGTTGGTATACGCCGTATCGACTTGGAATTAATAACATCCGTTGGAACCCGAATCCGGCCTGTGGCACCAGTCAGGTTAATATCGGAAACCTGGCAACGGTGGCGCTATATAGCTACACCCCATATCGCCCAAATCAAGCAGCGCTTAACGCTGGTTATGGCAGTGGCGATGGCTGTTCAGCTTATGGTAATCGTAATTTTTATCTGTATTTTACGGATTGGTTTGGCAACATACACAATTCAAAGCCAAAAGTCGTATCAAAACCAGTGACGATGGCTTTGGCTAATAATCAATATCAATATCAAATTAAATATGAAGATCTTGAAGGTGACCATGTAGCATTCAAGATTGAAAAAGGTCCGAAATGGCTCAAAAATAATAATGGACTTCTCTATGGCACTCCAACTAACCAAGACGCTGGAAAACATGAAATTAGAATCAAAGTTTATGATTATTTAGGGTCAGTTGAGCATAAATTTGAAATCGAAGTTGTGCCACAGCAGAATGTTGTTTCTGAGGCGAACAGCAAAATTGATTTCAACAACGACGGCTATAGCGATATTGCTATCACCTCTGCTTTTGCTGATGGTAAAACTTTTAACTTATGGATCTTCCCGGGCAGCAAAGAAGGCTTTGGTAAGCCAATTTTCCAACGTACTTTTCCGGCTTCTGAAGGTTGGAATCAAGCTAAAACTAAATTCTTCGCTGGCGATGCTAACGGTGATGGTTATGGCGATCTAACCATGCTGATTGAAAAACCAGACGGTGGTATCGAAGTTCGCCAAGTTCGCGGTTCAAAAGATTACCTAACTGCTCAGCCAATGACACTTAATAACTATGGTCTAAACGCCAATGCTGGTTGGCTTTGGAAATATGTGGATTCAATTCAATCACCAGCCGATTTCAACAACGACGGCTATAGCGATATTGCTATCACCTCTGCTTTTGCTGATGGTAAAACTTTTAACTTATGGATCTTCCCGGGCAGCAAAGAAGGCTTTGGTAAGCCAATTTTCCAACGTACTTTTCCGGCTTCTGAAGGTTGGAATCAAGCTAAAACTAAATTCTTCGCTGGCGATGCTAACGGTGATGGTTATGGCGATCTAACCATGCTGATTGAAAAACCAGACGGTGGTATCGAAGTTCGCCAAGTTCGCGGTTCAAAAGATTACCTAACTGCTCAGCCAATGACACTTAATAATTATGGTCTAAATGCCAATGCTGGTTGGCTTTGGAAATATGTGGATCCTGTGCGATAATATTTTTATGAAACATAAACTATCTATTTTGATGCCAACTTATAATGATGCCGATAGCATCGTAGAGACGCTTGACTCTGTTATCATCCAATCAAACAATAGCTGGGAATTGATTATCATTAATGATGGTGGAGTTGATGATACTGATAATTTAGTCTCGGAACATATTAAAAAACATAGTTTGGAAGATAACGTTAAAATCATAAGACAGAAAAACAAAGATCAATTGCGTGCTATTATGCATGGCATGCAGTATGTTACTGGTGATATTGTAACGATTTTGCATTCAGATGATTTATTCTATGATAGTAGCGTTGTGGAAAAGATTTTAAAACTTGATTTTAATAATTATGATGGTTTTTTCTGTGATTTATTTATTATTGACGAGAATTCACAACCATCCGGCTTTCAGCGGTTTAATGAGTTCTATGCTGATAATTATACGCTTGTTAAAACTTTATTAATGTATGGTCGACAACAATATGCTGATTTTTTTATTGCTAAAAGAGGTTTTTTTATTAGCCAGATAAAAGATAGTTATTTAACTTGGAATTTGCCATTTTATATTTCGATGTCAAATGATAAAAAGCCAATTGCTAATATTAAAAAGACCGATTTTTTTGATCGAAAATATCGTGTTCATGAAGGTAATTATATTAACAATGAAATTGGTAAGCTGAATGTTATAAACGGCGAGATTCGAACTGCCGTTAGACTGATGAGATTATTTGAAATACCAGCTTACAAAATACAAGCTTTTATGTATAGAATCTTTAAAAAACTGGGATTGCGATATCCTGTCTTATATCATTCTAAGAAAACAACCAGTCCAGATAAAGTCATAAAAACCATTTTAAATCAAAGATTTAGAAGGTGTTATTGGCAAAAAAATATCTTTTTGAGATCGATCTATTATTTTTACCGAAATTACCATGATCGCCAAATAAAAATTACCATTCCTAAAGAAGAATTTGTCTATCTTGGGTGTGACATGCGCAGGTTTAATAATGACATATTAAAAGACAGTTTAAGTGAATTTTATCAAGAAATTTTAAATGAAATGCAGACCGGATTTTCTAGTATTGCATGTAGTCGTAATGATGAGAAAAAAGTTAATGATTTGGTCAAGTTCTTGTGTATTGACGGTTTTGTGAAGATTGTTGTGGAATAATGCGTACTCAAAATTCAATAAAAAATATTATTACAACGATTCTACCGTTCGTAATTATTGGAATTTTAGGCTTTATTAAGGTTAAAATCTTTGTTGCTTTTTTGCGGGATGATTTGTATTCTTTAAATCAGCTATTTTATCAAATTTTTAGCTACCTATCGTTAGCCGAAGCAGGATTTGGCTTATTTATCATTCAAAAATATTATAAATTATTAGCCTCTGATGATAAAACAGAAATTAAGAAGATTTTTGCTAATTCTGTAGCGTTTTTTAGATTGGTTGGCGGGTTTATCATCCTAGCGTCGGTTGGGCTTTCTTTTTTTGTACATTTATTGACGCGAGCGGAAATCGGTCGAATTTATATGCAATCAATTTTTCTGCTTTTTATTATTAAAAATGTGATTGACTATTTTATGATGGCACCTCGTTTTTTAATATCCGCCGACCAAAAAATGTTTAAGATTAATTTATGGATCAATGCATTCAGAATAATCGAAATTATTACTGAGGTGGCTTTAGTTTATCTTCAAGTTGATTATTTGATAGTTTTAATCCCCGGAATTATAATCAAAATATTAGCTAATATTTTGATTAATAGGATAGTTTATAATGAATACGATTACGTTCGAAATATAAAACCAAGTTTGGATTTGTCTAAGTTAAAAGGAATCGGTCATATATTTACACAAAGAATAGTTGGCATATTTCATAGTAATACCGATATTGTGTTGATTTCGGCTTTTATTAACCCAATGACGGTTGTTTCTTACGCATCGTATACATACGTTACAAAGTTTATTTTTGATATTACTTACATGATAGCGAGTGCCATCAATGCCTCTTTCGCTCATGTCGTTAATAATAATAAGCATAACACCAGGAAGGTTTTTAAAGATTTAGAAACAATATTCATTCTAGAAGCGTCGGTGGTGTTTATCGTGCTGTATTCGTTTTTAAACGAAATTATTAGATTTTGGGTTGGTGAAAAATATTTAATTAGCGGGTTTAGTCTGTGGTTATTGTTGCTGATTCTTTATTTGCAAATTGTTATGAGACCATTGTATATGACGGTTGACTCTGAGGGCTATTTTAAAGAAACTAAAAAAATATTAATAGCCGAAGCTTCAATTAATTTTATTATTTCGATACTGCTTATTAATGGGCTTGGATTGGCCGGAGTGCTCGTGGGAACCTTTACGTCTATTTTGGTGACGTCTTTTTGGTATTTGCCGGGATTTATTTACAAAAAAACATTTAATCAGAGTGCTGGGAGTTTTTTTGCTAAAATTTGTGCTAATTTAATTCTGACTATCGCGGGGGCAGTTGGCTTTAAGATAATATTTGGTCCGTCAAGTTCTGTAAAAGTTTTAATGATTAAATTTTTAATAGTGGGGGTTCTGTCAATTATTTATGCTTTAACTGTTAATTATAAATTATTAAATATTAAATCTTTAATCGATCGATTTAAATATATGATAAAGGAGCGTCATGTCAAGAAATAAAATTACTTTTTATGTGCTACATATGAATTACGGCGGAGTTGAATCATCAGTCGCTCAAATAGCTAATTTTTTGGTTGATGATTTTGATGTGGAGATTGTTAGTGTTTATGATTTTGGAAAAATTCCTTTTAAGCTAGATGATCGAATTGAAGTAATTTATTTGACTAATCAAAAACCTAATCGTCAAGAATTGAAGCAAGCTTGGCAGTCTAAGCGAGGATTTGTACGAGAGTTGATCAAAGCTGGAGCTCTATGGCTGTCGCGTCGTCGCCTAGTCAAGAAGCATATTAAAAACAATTCAGCTCAAGTGTTAATATCAACTAGGGTGTTGTTTCATGATCTAATTGGAAAATATTCTGAAAAAAATCAAGTTAAAATTTGTCAGGAACATGTTGATTATAAATTTAATACTAAATATTTAAAAAAGGTTTTACGATCTATTAAAAAAGCTGATTATTTAATGCCAGTTTCGCAATTTTTAGCTGATGATTACCAAGATATGACAAAAATTAAAATTAAATACATCCCCCACTCTGTAAAAGTCGCTGATAATTATAATTATCATCCATCAAAAAAAATAATGGCAGTGGGTCGCTTATCTCCAGATAAAGGCTTTGTGGACTTAATTGATGTTTTTAAGCTGATTAGCGATACTGATGATGAGTTCAGTTTGGACATTTATGGTGACGGTGACGAAAAAGCTAATTTAGAATTACAAATTAGTCAATTATCTTTAAAAAACGTAAAATTGCATGGATTCCAGCCACCAGAGGTTTTGAATGAAGCCTATAAACAAGCGGGCTTATTTGCGATGTGTTCACTGGATGAATCGTTTGGCCTGGTATTTATAGAAAGCTTTGCGCATGGTGTTCCAGCTATTGCCTTTGATTCAGCTCGTGGCGCTCGAGAAATTATCAATCCTGGTGCGGGAATTTTAATTAAAAATCGTGATAAAGCCGCCATGGCAAAGGCTATTTTAGAATTAACCGATGAGCAAAAAAAAAGTATGAGTCTAGTTGCTCGCCAAATTGCCAAAAAATATGATATAAATATCATAAAACAGCAATGGATTGATTTTATTAGTCAAGTAATTAAGGAGAAACAATGATTCCTAAAAAAATTCATTATGTCTGGTTGGGCGGCAACGAAAAATCAGCTGATATTAAAAAATGCATGGCTAGTTGGCCAAAACATTTAGCTGATTATGAAATTAAGGAGTGGAATGAATCTAATTTTGATATAGAATCCCATCCTTTTGTTAAAACCGCCTGTCAAGCCAAAAAATGGGCTTATGCGAGCGATTATATAAGGATGTGGGCAATATACAACGAAGGCGGTGTTTATCTTGATACGGACAATCTAGTAGTTGATAATATTGATGATCTATTGAAAAATCAAGCATTTGTGGGATTTGAAAATGAAAATTACCCGTTTACAGCTTGTTTTGGTGCAGTTAAAAAACACCCATTCGTAAAGAAAGCTTTGGATTATTACGAAGGTCGAGAGTTCGAATTTGATTCAAATGATGAGATGAAGGTTGTTAATACTAAAATTGTGGCAGAGATTTTGGTCAAGGATTTTGGTTGCAAAGTTAACAATCAAGAACAGCTTTTAGACAGTGGCATTAAAGTATATCCAGACTATGTTTTGTGTAATCCATCGAACAAATCCAAAGTTATTCATGTTTTTACGGGGACGTGGATGGATAGCGCAAAACCTTTAAAGCGTAAAATTAATAAATTTTTAAAGTTGAGAATTAAAAGCCCTAAAACTGCTGGTTTGTTTCGAAAATGCGTAATGAACAAAAGTGATTTATAAAAAGTGAATAAAGCTCAGGTGTAATGTATAATGATTATTATGGAAAAATTAAACAAGTTAATTGATCGGGCATTTGAAAAAGTAAAAAGCAAATTATCAAAAGATTTAGTTTCTAAATGGTTGGTGATATTTATTGCTATCCAACCGATTTTAGATTTTTATATTTTTTTTGAAACTAGCAAAAATAACCTGAATTTGTTTAGCTTTTCAACCGTCATCAGATTCTTATTTATGGGGGCTATAGTAATTTGGTTTTGGCTCGATTCCTCTAGACTAGCTCGTAAAAAAATAGCAATTGCTTTAACTGTAATCGGTGTTTATACTTTGTTACACTGGTTGTTTTCTGGAGTGTTTTATCGCGGACCTGGTAATTTTTCTTGGCTAGGTGAAATATTTTATCTAGCTCGTTTAAGTATTTTATTATTGATGCTGTGTGCGAGTGGTCGAATTAATCTTAATAAAAAGCAATTTGAAGCGCTTATTTATAGCCTTATTTTTTTGATATCCGGAGTGATTGTTTCTCTTAATCTGATTGGAAAGAGTTTAGGTTCTTATACTCATCAATTTACGAGCATAACTATTTTTAATTGGAGATTTGATCCTAGTCAAAATAGTTTTTTGAGATCGGCAACCAAGGGTGTGTTTATGTATGCTAACCAGGTAAGCTCAATATTAGTTTTTTTATTACCTTTGGCTATTAGTTATTACTTTAAAAAACCGACTATGATTAAATTTATGGCGATTTTTATAACGGTTCTTGCGGGACTAATGCTTGGTACTAGAGTAGCCGCCATAGGATTGATTATTATAGTGTTAATTTCTTTAGCTTCATATGTGGTTTTTAATAGAGATAGAGTCAAAAAAATGACTTGGTGGTTATTAACTTTGGTCGTTGGATGGGCATTGTCATTTGGTATGTCGCCAGTGATAATGAGGCAGTATGCCAACAATGATAATAAAGACCATCAAGACTCGTACACGCGTCAAATCATAAAAAACCTAGCAGAAGTTGAAAAAACAAATAATCGCGATTTGCTTGCGGAATTCATCGGCAATAATTATAAAGCTATGTCAATTAGTCATGAAACTATCACCATTAATTATAGCTACAAGAAAGATCCGGTTTTTTGGGCGTCAATATTTAAAGAACCATTGGAGTGTCGAATCAATAATCGATGTATTCAAGATAAAATAGCCGGTAGAATAGCTAGCAAGGATGTTACCAAACAAAGTTTCGGGATGTCGATTGCTTTGAAGATGTTTGGCACTGGCTATACTCGAGCTGATTCGTTATTTCCGATTGAAAAGGATTTTTTGTCGCATTACAGGAACCTAGGATTCTGTGGAATGTTTATTTTTACAGCTATTTATATTGTCTTGCTAGGTTTGGCAATGGCTAACTTCGTTTGTGTTAAAAAAGACCAACGCCTTGAAGCTACTCTAATTACAGTGTCAATCGGCATGCTAGTAGTAGTTGCCTATATGAGCGGTAACACACTTGATAGTTTGTTTGTGATGTTAATTGCATGTTTTGTAATGGGACAATATATTCGTGATTTCAAAAATAACCTACAATGGTCAAAAATTAAAACATATTTAAACAAAACTCAAACTAATCAACTCGGCGTTATTAAAAATATTAGAGGTGTCTTGAATAAAAATAATCCACCAAGCTTAATTATTACAGCCAATCCTGAAACTTTTGAAAAAGCGTTATCCGATCCTCAATTTGACAAAATAATAATTGACAAGAATACAATCATTACACCAGACGGGATTGGGGTTGTTGTAGCTAGTCGATTATTTGGTGAAAAAATTAAAGAACGTGTTTCGGGAGTAGAGCTGACTCAAGAATTACTTAAGTTTGCTAATAAAAACCGACTAAAGGTATCGTCATTGGGAGCGACCGATGAAGTAGCGTCTGATTTTAAAAAATATTTAAAAAATAATTATCCTAAACTAAAAATCGGTGCAATTATCAGTGGCTACGGTAAAGACAGACAAGCCGATATTCAAACTATAGTTAAATCAAAAAGCCAAGTAGTTTTGTTCGCTTTGGGTTCGGGCGTGCAAGAAAAAGTCGCTAAAAATTATCTCGACCAGGCTAAAAAAGGCATAGGAATTGGTGTTGGTGGAACACTAGATGCTTTGACGGGGCGAGTTAAACGAGCTCCAGGCTGGGCGATCAGATTCAACATAGAGTGGCTTTATCGAGTGATTAAACAACCTAAACGCATTGTCAGATTATTCAGATACAATGGTAAATTTTTGATGAGAATTTTGGCTCTTTATGTAATTAAAATAATAAGCTTTAGCGAGGAGTAAATATGACAAAAATCAAAGTAATGACAGTTTTTGGGACGCGACCAGAAGCGATCAAAATGGCACCGCTAGTTAAAGAATTGGAGTCTCGTTCAGATCAAATTGACAGTATGGTGTGCGTGACGGCTCAGCATCGCCAAATGCTTGATCAAGTACTTGAGGCTTTTACGATTAAACCTGATTATGATCTCGATATCATGCAAGCTGGACAGACTTTGTCGCAAATTACTTCTCGAGTGCTGTGTGGTTTAGAAGAGGTTATTAAAACTGCGCACCCAGATATTATCTTAGTCCATGGCGACACTACTACGACTTTTGCTGGAGCCCTAGCGGCTTTTTATAATGATGTAAAAATTGGTCATGTGGAGGCCGGATTACGTACTTATAATAAAAAATCACCTTTTCCGGAAGAGGCTAACCGCCAGTTGGTTGGTAATTTAGCTGATTTGCATTTTGCGCCAACCCAAACCAGCGCCAATAATTTATTGCAGGAATATAAAAATCCAGAATCGATTGTCGTTACGGGCAACACGGCCATTGATGCCATGACTACGACAGTTCGCGAAGATTATCAGCACCCGATATTTGATTGGATCGGGCAGTCACGTATGATTTTGTTGACGGCGCATCGTCGCGAAAATCTAGGCGAACCGCTTTATCGTATTTTTCGAGCAGTCAAGCGAATTACGGAGGAATTTGACGTGAAGGTAGTTTACCCAGTTCATTTAAATCCACTAGTTCAATCGGTTGCTCAGGAAGTCTTGGGTGATAGTGATCGCGTTAAGCTAATTGATCCATTAGAGGTGGTTGATTTTCATAATTTTATGAAAAAAGCCTATTTAATTTTGTCTGATTCTGGCGGTATTCAGGAGGAAGCTCCAAGTTTAGGCAAGCCGGTTTTGGTGTTGCGCGATACGACTGAACGACCAGAAGGCATAACAGCAGGCACGCTTAAATTGGTCGGCACTGACGAAGCGCAAATCTATCAGCAAACAAAGCAGTTGCTTGAGAATGAAACCGAATACAATAAAATGGCTCAAGCAGTTAACCCATACGGCGATGGTACCGCTAGTCGCCAGATTGTTGATGCGATTATTGGGTATTTTGAGGGGCGTAATGCTTAATCGTAAGTTCGAGATAATTTCGAAAATTTTTACTATTGTTTCGATAATCGCAGCCACAATATTTTTGTCAACAGACTTAAGGCCAAAATGGATGCTTGTCGGAATAATTTCCTCGGGTTTATTGGCGACTGTTATTGTCTTGAAATATCATTTTTTGGTTAAGACTGTTTTTAATATCAAACAAGATGTAAAAATCAAAGCGGTGGCTATTTTAATTTCTTTGTATGTTGGCAAAATTTATCTAGGATATTTTGATATTAATTATTTACTAATAGCTAAGTTGTTTGGGCTTGGCTATACACAAAGCATTAAAAGACTGATAGGCTTGATTGCGTTGCCAGCTATTTTCGGATGCTTATATTTAATGATTAGGTATGCTTTGGATTTTGGCCAGAAAATCTACAAAACAATGGATAAAACTGACAAAATGTTTGTAGCTGGAATTATGCTGATTGCTATGTTCGGAACGATAATAATTTATTCTACAACTTCAGCTTTTGACCGTGGTATTTCTATCTATGATACGGCTAAAAGAGGCGGACAATGCGACGTATTTTTTCATACTGATTCGGCTTATATAGGAACAGACGCTTTTTGGCGATTCTCAATGATTGAGAATGATATTCGTAATCCGTTTTTTGCGGTTTTTTCTTTGCCATTTTCTATGTTGTCTATGATGCTAAGCGACTTTTTGTTTTTTATTCCGCGCGCTTATGATGTTGCATTGAACGTGATGCAATTGGGCTTGTTGGCATTGTCCATAGTTATGATGGCGCAGATGCTTGAGCTATCTACTACTAATAAAAAGTTATTTTATTGGTTCATGTCATGCAGTTTTGTCTATGTGATGTTTGCGTTTATCAGGGAGCAATACATATTTTCAGTCTTTTTTGCGGTGGCAACTATATACTGGTTTGTTAAATATAAAAATAAAACTAATTTTTGGTTTGTGGCAGCTGCTGGGAGTATGATTACATCAGGTGTATTGTTGCCATTAATATGTAAAACTCGCGATCTAAAAACTTGGTTAGAAAGTTTTAAGAATATATCGTTAGTGGTGTTGACAGTAGCGGTGATCAGCGGACAATTTAAAGTTATCGTGAAAGGTTTGGATCGTTCCAAGGTATTACTAAGTACATATGGTGGTGCCGGAATTAGTTTCTTTGATAAATTTAAACAATTTTTGTATTTCATAAGATCTATTTTTGTTTCTCCGCGGGCTGTTACAATTGACCATGGTAATTATCATTCCTACCAACTTCCTATAATTAACTATATTAGCTGGATGGGGCTAGCTTTGTTTATTGCGGCATTGGCTGGAACTTGGATGTTTAGAAAAAATCTGTTTGTTCGGATTTGTGCGATGTGGATGTTATTTGCATCAATAATTTTATTAATTATCGGTTGGGGAGCTAAAGAGAACAGCATGTTACTATATGGTTTATATTTTGGGTTTGGTTTTCTGGTGCCGGTTTTTATAGTAATGGTAAGAATTAACAAGCCGTTGCTGTTTTATTCGATATTGGTGATAATGACAATTGTCAATATTAAAGGTTTTGTAGAAATGATGCAGTTTGCTTTGCAATATTATCCTGCTTAATATAGAAAAGAATAAAATATGAACAACAAAATTAAAATTTTTACTGCCAATAATCAACAATTAGCGAGCGATATTGCCCAAAAACTTGGTTTGGAACTGGGGCGGATCGAGTTGACTAATTTTCAGGATGGCGAAGTGCGTTGCCGGTTATTGGAGAGCGTCCGTGGTCAACAAATATTTATTATCCAATCGATATGTCGACCAGTTAATGATAATTTAATGACAGTTATGATTATGGCTGATGCGCTGAAACGAGCTGGCGCGAAGACAATTCATGCAATTATCCCGTATTTAGGATATTGTCGTCAAGACCGAATGGCAGAAGCTCGTACTCCCATTTCAGCTAAAATTGTTGCTAAAATGCTCAGCAACTCTGGCATTGACCAAATTACCACCATGGAGCTACATGCTAGTCAGATTCAAGGTTTTTTCGATATTACGGTTGATAATCTATACACTAGTCAGGTTTTTGCTGATTATATTCATCAAAATTACGATAATTTCATGATTGCTTCACCAGATGTCGGCGGAGCAGCGCGGGCTCGCCAGTTTGCTAATTTATTGGGCTGTGGCAAAATTGCTATTGTTGACAAACACCGACCGCGTGCCAATCAGAGCGAGGTCATGAATGTGATTGGTGACGTCAAAGGTAAAAATGTGATTATTTTTGACGATATAATCGATACGGCTGGTACTATTTCTAAAGCATCGACCGCCCTTAAACAACTCGGCGCCTTACGAGTGATGGCGGTGGCGTCTCATGCGGTTTTAAGCGGCTCGGCGTATGATAATATTAAAAACAGTGACCTAGACGAAGTCGTAGTGTCCGATTCTATTCCGCTAACTCAAACTTGTGATAAAATTAAAGTAATCAGTGCAAGCGATTTGCTCGCAACTGTTATCAATCGCTTTTTTGTTAAGCAAATGTAAAATCGAAAGGTTTCGGAGGTATTTAGAATGGTAAAAGTAAAAGACTTAATAAAACTTATTCGACCGCATCATTATATCAAAAATTTATTAGTGCTGGCACCACTGATCTTTAGCGGTAAAATGTTTGATTTGACATTACTTGCGCGAGCTGGGGTGGGTTTTGTTAGCTTTTCGTTACTAGCCTCAACTGTTTACATTATCAATGATTATTGCGATATTGAAGCTGATCGTCAGCATCCTACGAAAAAACAGCGACCTTTAGCTAGTGGTCGGATTAGTAAAACTCAAGCCATAGTATTGATGCTAGGGCTGTTGGCGCTGGCTTTTGGCGTATTGTGGTGGCTACCAAATCCTTGGTTAGTGACAATGGTGATGGTGGCTTATTTGGTAATCAATTTAGCTTATAGTTTTGGATTTAAACATGTGCCAATTATTGACGTAGCGATAATTGCTGGTGGATTTTTACTGCGGGTGCTGCATGGCGGAGCGGTTTGTGATATTTATGTTTCGACTTGGCTATATCTAACGGTCTTGGCGTTTTCGTTTTATTTGGCGCTTGGTAAACGGCGTGGAGAATTGGCTCAAAACGGCACTAAAAGTCGTAAAGTATTGCAATATTACAACACAGCTTTTTTGACCGATAATATGAACATTTTTCTGGCTTTAACCTTGGCTTTTTATTCATTGTGGTCAACTCAATCAGGCGTGCGTTGGACGGTTGCTACTGTGCCGGTTGGATTTTTGATTACCATGCGATATTCGTTAATTATTAGCGATAAAAAATCATCTGCTGATCCGGCTGAGGTTTTACTGCGCGATAAAGTATTGCTAGGACTAGTAATACTTTATGGACTGATGATATTCGCCATTATGTATTTAAAAATCGGTAATTAAGCGTGAATATTTTTGATTTTGACAAGACTATATACCGGAGCGATAGTAGCTTTGAATTTTTATGGTTTAATCTACGACGTCAACCAGCTTTTGTTGTCGATGCAATGCGTTTTGTGTGGTCAGTTGGCTTGTATTTTTTGGGATTAAAAACTAAGGTAGAAGCCAAAGAAGCGCTGTTTGGTTATTTGCCTAAAATAAAAAACATTGACGAAGCAGTGGCGGATTTTTGGCAAGAAAAACAGTTAGAAAAATGGTATTTAAAAATCCAACAAGCTGACGATGTAGTGATTTCGGCCTCGCCCCGATTTTTGATTGAACCGTTTTTGCGACAAGAGGGAGTTCGACATATTATCGCCACTGAAGTTGACCCCAAAACTGGTAAATTTCTAAGCTCTAATTGCTACGGAGTGGAAAAAGTTACCCGTTTACGGGCAGAATTTCCTAAAAAACATTTCACGCAAGCTTATTCAGACTCACTGTCGGATTTGCCGATGCTAAGACTAGCGAAGCAAGCCTATATCGTTGATCATGGACAGCTGGTGGCGTTAGCTGATTATCGGCCGAATTTCAAAGCTAAGCTCAAGCAACAGTTTATGTTGCGAGAATTTGTGCTGTTTCTGGGGGTCGGGGTGATTAACGCCATTAATGGTATTTTATTCGCTAGTTTATATGCCGGGTTTTTAAATAATGCCAATATCGCTTTTATTATGGGTTATATAACTAGTTTAACCATCAGTTATTTATTAAATAGCTGGATTATTTTTTGTGAAAAACTTAGTTTGAGGCGCTATTTAAAATTTGCAATTTCTTATATTCCTAATTTTTTGATTCAGAATTTGTGTGTGGTGATATTTTATAATTTTTTGAAGTTTGATAAAATAGTAGCGTTTATTATTGCGGTAATTATTGGCGTTCCAGTGACGTTTTTGGCGATTAAAATATTTGCGTTTAATAAAAAAGGAGAACCAAAATGAAAAGAGATAAAACAATCGACATAATCCGCGTGTTTGGGCTGGTATGGGTGATGCTGATTCATTCGATTTTCTGGATGAATTATAGCTTTTTTGGTTCGTTTTGGCAGGTGTTTGTTAGCTTTTTGTTGTTTGAAATGCCGATTATGTTTTTTGTGTCAGGAGCAAGCAATGCCAAAACCTCCGCTAAAACTCCTCGGGAATTTTACAAAAAACGCTTTCTGCGGATTCTGGTACCGTATTTGGCTTATTTAGCGTTTGTGGTAATTTTTACGATCGTTATTAATTATTTCAGAGGAATTTCGTTGTTGTCTTTCATTAGACCGCGCAATTGGTATAACTTTTTTGTCCACAACATATCAATCCCAGGAACTAGCCATTTAATGGGAGCATTGTGGTTTGTGCCAATTTACTTGGCGGTGATTTTGATATTTCCTTGGCTTAAACAATTCTACGATCATTATCAAGATGGCTCTAAGAAATTCTTGCCATTGGTTGGACTGACAGCGCTATTTATTGGTGCTAATTTAGTGAGTTTTCGAGCTTGTAGTTTTGTGCGAATGATATTTTTTACTCTATCTGGATGTATACAGGATTATTTTATGAACGTCTGAATTTCAAAAATAGCCAGGGCAAGCTTAAATACTTAGCACTGGGAGTAGTGCTATTGCCAGTAATTTACTTAATTAGCAGAAAAGGTCATTTTTCTCTAATTATGCAACACAATAAATTCCCACCGAATATTCTTTTCTTGATTTATTCAATCAGCGCTATGGCTATTTTATACGCGCTTTCGAGCTGGATTGTTGCATGGTTTCAAAAACAGATTGAGCAGTCTCCTCGCTTTAAACGAATTTTTGACGCCCACAATCATAGAGGCTATACTATTTATTTATATCATCCGTTATCAGTAATTGGAGCTAGCTTAATTTTTGCGATAATCGATCCAAGTGTCAGCACTTCTTCGCATGCTTGGTTCCGAACTTTATGTTTTTTCGTGATTATAGTGTGTTTAAATACTGTTTTAGCTAAAATCTTTGGCTGGATTGAAGATATTGATTATCAAGCAAAATTATCGCAAATATCTTGGCGAAAAATACCGAATTATTTTAGAACAATTTTTCTTAGAACCTATCATTGTATTGTAATCGCTGTATTTGGGCTGGCTAGTTTTATGATGATTGAGCGAGAGGCTTCTAATTGGAGAAGGTTTTTAATTTATGCTGTAAGCTTTGGCGGGGTGTTGATGGTTACCAGATGGCTAAAAGGTCGGAATTTTCAACCAAAACACGAAAAAACGATTGTTGCATTGATCGCGCTTTTGGCCTTTGGTCTACGAATCAGCTATGTGATGTGGCTACAAGCGTCACAATTTTCTGACTATAAAGTATTTTTAGACACTGGGGTGATGATTAGTTCGGGTGATTTTTCAAATATAGTTTTAGTGAAATATGTCTCGTTATTTAAACACATTCTTGGTTATGCTAGTGTGGTCGGGCTGATGTTTGCTGTTTTTGGGCAAAAAACTATGGCAGTGTGGATTATGAATTGCCTATTGGCTAGCGTGTCAGTGGCGTTGCTCTATGTTATCGCCTCCAAATTATTCTCTAAGAAAACCGCCATAATCGCTAGCTTGGCTTTGGCAGTATTTCCTAGTTATGTCGCCTCCGCCCCGTTACTGTTCCAGGGACATGTGACTATTCCACTGTTTTTGTTGGCGCTTTATTTTTATCTTTGCTCTGAGTCATCACGAAAATTTCTTTATTTAGGTTTGATTTTAGCGGTTCTGGAAGTGATGCGACCAGTGGCGATTATACTAGTGGTGGCAATTGTTTTAAACGAACTCATTATTCGTCGACCTCGTTCTGAGAAAATTGGCTATAAACTCGTAATGCTATTAATTCCGTTCGTGATAATCCCGTCTGCTTATTACAAAATAATGTCGCATGTTATGAAGTCGGATTTAGCTGGACTATCGTGGTTTACGATTTTTGTGGGAATGTCGGATCGAGGGTGCTGGACTTTAGAGGATGCGGAAATACTGGGAAAGTATGTATATATTAACGACGACCCAAAGCGTCTAACTGGTGGTGGCATGAACAATAGGCGTTTGACGGAGGAACTAATTAGCCGTGATGGCGCCAAAAAAGTTCAGGCTCGTATGCGTGATGAAACTATTGTTAGGATACGAGCAAATAGACATAGCATTGGTTGGCTTCAACAAAAGATATTTCATATGTGGGCTGGCGATGTGTGGTCTGTTCACGTCTTACAGCAGAAGAATTTTGGCGCACAACGTTTAGAAAAGCTCGCCAGAATAGTAAATCTCTTTTATGTAATTTGTTTGGCGTGTTTGACCTGGATAGCGATTATTCAACTGGCTCAACGTAATTTAGAAATTAGTTTTTTATTATTGTTTTTAGCCGGTTTTATAGCTTTGCACATAATTACCGAAGTAGCTTCTCGCTATCATTTTATGATTACGCCGTTACTGGCCTTAGCGTTGGCGTTGGTTCTGACTGGAGACTGTCGAAAAACTAAATCAGATAAATCATTAGGACGATTGTGATATAATGCGATTAATAAGTTCGATTTGGTTTTTAAAAAAATAGTTTTTTGAGTATTTTATGGCATCTGTTTTTAATAGATATTATAAGCTAATTTGGCCGATGATGTTAATTATTATAACCGTAGGTGGCTATTGCTGGTCTAACTTAATAAGGGCTTGGCGCAAATCATAATAAAAGATATTTCTAAAAAAACGATTGAGTGTTATAATGGAGAGAATATGAACAGAGAAGCAGAGACTATATTAGATAATAAAACTTTATTGATTACGGGTGGAACTGGATCTTTTGGTAATACAGTTATAAAACGATTTCTAGCTACTGACATAAAAGAAATTAGAATTTTTTCTCGTGATGAGAAAAAACAAAATGACATGAGATTATTGTATAACAATCCTAAATTAAAGTTTTTCATTGGAGATGTGCGTGATAAAGATAGTATCAAAAAAGCTATGATTGGGGTTGACTATGTGTTTCACGCGGCCGCCCTTAAACAGGTTCCAAGTTGCGAATTTTTTCCAATTGAAGCCATTAAAACTAATTGTTTAGGCACTAACAATGTTTTAGATACCGCTATTGAGTGTGGTGTCAAGAAAGTAATTTGCTTGAGCACCGATAAGGCCGCTTATCCAATTAATGCCATGGGTATGACTAAAGCGCTGATGGAAAAAGTTGCTATTGCGAAAGCGCGAGATGAGCACAATACCATTATTTGTGTGACTCGTTATGGCAATGTGATGGGCTCAAGGGGGTCTGTGATTCCCATTTTCTACAAACAAGCCGAATGTGGCGAACCTCTGACTATTACATCTTCGACTATGACCCGATATATGATGACTTTGCCTCAGGCTGTCGATTTAGTGCTGTTTGCTTTTGCTAATGGTAAAGAAGGCGATTTATTTGTTCAGAAAGCGCCAGCCGCTACAATTGAAACTCTAGCAAAAGCCGTCTGCAAGTTTAAAAGTAAACCAGAGAATATTGTTAACATAGGCGTGCGTCATGGCGAGAAGGACCACGAGGTGCTAGTCACTAGAGAAGAAATGTCTCGAGCTGAGGATATGGGGGACTTTTATCGAATACCAATGGATGGGAGGGATTTGAATTATGCTAAATATAAGGAACAGGGTGATGAAAGAATTGCTATGAGCCGTGAATACAGCTCCAATAACACACAGCAGTTGGATGTCGACGGTATGATTAATTTATTGAAGCTAATGGGCGAAATTGAAAAATAGATCGTTCTATGAAAAAAATTCTAATAACTGGTTGTAAGGGATTTATTGGGAGGCATTTGGTGCGATCCCTAGAGAATGAGTTCGAGATCCTTGGCTATGATCTTGGTTATAATCAAGAAAAACTAATAGAATTTTGTGAGTCGGCTGATTGTATCATTCATTTGGCTGGATTGATGAGGTCTGATGATATTAAGGCTATATATGATGTAAATTATGGTTTAACGGCTGAAATTTGTTCAATTTTATTAACTTCTGACAATAAATCTAAAATCATATTGGCTTCAAGTCGACACTCTGGTAGCGAAAGCGATTATGGTAAAAGTAAATTTATGGCAGAAAAAGCCGTTCTGGCAATGCAAGAGATGTTGAGTAACGAAACTTATATTTGTAGACTGCCTAATTTATTCGGTCCAGGTGCTCGACCTAATTACGGTTCAGTTGTTGCTACTTGGTGTAATAATGCTCAAAAAGGATTAGGACTAGAAATCAGCGATTCGGACATTGAGATGAGCTTGTATTACGTTGATGATCTTATTAATGATTTTAAAAAAATCATTAAAGTAGGATCTAAAAAAATAATTCATGAAAACTTTCCGACGACCAAAATAAAACTAGGCGATTTGAAATTTATAATTGAACAATTTGCTTTGGGGAAGGCTATTGATGATTTTCAAAAATATGATAAAAAATTTATTACCAATTTATATAAAACTTACAGAAGCTACGGAGGTGAATAATGAAAAAGTGCACTTTTATAGTTAATTCTTGTGATGCTAATGAGGATACCTGGGTTCCGTTCTTTATGTGTCTAGAAAAAAACTGGCCAGAGATGAATTGGCCAGTAGTATTAAATACTGAAAGTAAAAGTTTTACATTTGGAAAATATAAAATTGATAGTTACGGCTTGTTTAAAAATCGACGAGACAAGTGGAGTCAACGCCTGAAGGAAACCTTGCAGAAAATTAAAACAGACTATGTGTTTTTCATCCTGGACGACTTCTTTATCGTTAAGCCAGTTAAACATGAGTTTATTAACCAATGTTTTGACTGGCTAGATCAGAATCCTCAGATTGCGGTATTTAGTTTCCATCCGGTTGCTGATGAGAATAACGAAAAAAGCCAGCAATTTAATGGTTTTGAAAAAAGACCATTGCGTGGTGAATACAAATTAAACTGTCAAGCGGCGATTTGGCGAAGAGAGCGACTAATTGAATTTCTTAAGGATGACGAAAGTCCATGGGAATTTGAAATATATGGTAGTATCAGAACAAGTGCTTTTGATGACAATTTCTATGTTTTATCTCAAAGTCAAACACCACCGATTGATTATAATATGCGCAAAAATGGGACTGGCTTGGTTCGCGGTAAATGGTCTAAAAGCGTTGTTGTGCCGTTATTTAAGGATCTCGGTTTGGAGATCGATTTTTCAAAACGTGGTTTTATCGAAGAAGATTATTTTGATGTTGATAGAAGAGCTTTTTGGCAGAAGGTTAGAGATTATTTAAGGCGTCGTCGAAAAATGTTGTCTGCTAGAATATGGGCATGGAGTTACTGTCAAAAATCAAGATAAAAGGGGATATTTTTTTATGATTTTATTAATTATTAGTTTGCCATTAAAAATAAAGCTAATCAGAGTATGATATAATACCTACTAATGAACAACTACCTAATCCCAACTGTCATCGAAGAAACCAATCGTGGTGAGCGGGCTTTTGATATTTATTCACGTTTGCTTAAGGAGCGAATAGTTTTTCTCGGCGAAGATGTCAACCATCACACCGCTAATATCATTGTGGCGCAATTGTTGCATTTAGCCTACGAAAATCCCGATGAGGACATCAAATTTTATATTAACAGTCCCGGTGGGTCGGTTTATGACGGTTTGGCGATTTATGACACTATGAATTATATTAAACCCGATATTCAGACTATCGGCATCGGTCTACAGGCGTCAATGGGAGCGTTTTTGCTCTCGAGTGGCACTAAAGGCAAGCGTTTCGTTTTGCCGAGCAGTCGAATTATGATTCATCAACCATCAAGTGGCACGCGTGGTAAAATTACCGATCAAGAAATCGACCTGCGTGAGAGTATTTTCCTAAAAAATGAATTAAATCGAATCTTGGCTAAAAATACCGGCCAAAAATTGACCAAAATCGAGAAAGATGTTGACCGCGACTATTGGATGAGCGCTCAGGAAGCGGTAGAGTATGGCTTAGTTGATCAGGTAATCTCTAGTGTTGGTTAGCGATTACTTAGCCAAGGCAATGATGGCTTTTAAAAATAAAATTCAAGCAAAGTCTATCATTCCTAATACTATTAGATTAATACTAGCCAGTTTTTTGTTATTGATAATTAACAATGTTAACTGTTATAGTAAACCTCTTGCGATTTTTGTGATGGGGGGGTGAGTGGGGTTTTGGCGATTGCTGTAAAAAAGCAAAAACTTGCTTGGCGGTTATTTTTAGCCACATTAGCAATTGTTTTTGTAACAAAAATCTGCCTGATGGTTTTATTTCCAGTAAAAGCCGCATCTGATTTTGGCGTTATCATGCAGGCATCTTGGCAGTTGTCAACCGGTGATTCTAGTTACAAGAATAGTGATTATTTTATGACGTGGGGATTTAATATCGGACAAGTTATTTACCAGGCGATCGTTTTGAAATTTTTTGGTAGTGAGCTGTCGATTCAGATTTTAAACGCTATTTTTGATATATTATCGCTTTTTTTGGGCTATTTAATTGCTAAAAAGCTCTATTCGGGCGTGGCAGGCAGTTTGACGATGATGATTTTAAGCGGAATGTTTTTTGTGTTAACATATTCGGGTATTGCTTCAAATCAACATCTTTTTATACTGATAGCGCTGGGGGCGGTTTATTATTATTTAATGATTTCAGATCGAGAATCTGATAATCTCAAAGGGTTTTTAGGAGTCGGCGCATTATTGAGCGTGGCTAATATTATTCGCCCTGAGTCGATTGTCTTTATGCTGGCGATCGTGTGTGATCAATTTTTCGGACGTCGAATTAATCGGCAAGCTCTAAAAAGAACAGCTGGTCTGGTAATGAGCTACCTTGTTGTGGGCGGAGTTTTAGGAGAATTGGCGATTTTTGGAGGTTTTTCGAACATTGGATTTAAGAGCACGGATTTTTGGTTCAAATTTCGGACTGGCTTAAATTTGTCAACCCTCGGCAATTATTCTGAACGGGACCAACAATTACTAGGTCAAATGGTTTTAAAAAACAAAATAACGATGTCTCAAGCTAACCGAGAATTACTAGTTAGTCGCCTAAGAGACCCCGGATTTAACGCAAAAAGCTTTACTCGATTGGCTGTTAAGAAAATAATCGCTATGTGGACCGGTAGTCGGCTGTATTGGTTTAATGATGATGGGGTGATGTCAAAATCCACAATTTTAACATTGGAACGCTACGATAATTTTATCTTAGCAATATTAGCCATGCTCGGGTTGATAGGACTGTATAAATCACGGCTGAATATTATTCATTACTCATTATTCTTAACAGTGGTGATTTACACGCTGATTGAAATTCAATCGCGTTATGCTTTAACATCGTTTTACTTAATGGCAATTTTGGCGACAGCCGGGCTTGTTAATTTGCAATGGTTGTTTTTGAAAATTTCAACCAAACGCCAAACTCAAACTCACATAATTAGAGTTTTAATCACAACAAAAGTTTAATTCTTGACGGGCTTTTTGTTATTTTTGGCTTGATTTAACAGTCCAATTCCAGGAATCTTTACATGATTGATTGATGGTCAGATCTGCGCGCCAACCGAACACTTGTTCGGCCTTTTGAGGATTAGCAACAATTACCGCGATATCACCTGGCCGTCGCTCGGTAATTTTGTAAGGAATGGAATGACCACAAGCTGTTTCAACAGCGTGAATAATGTCAAAGACGGAACTGCCTTTGCCAGTGCCGAGATTATAAGCGACAAAACCATTTGCAGTTTCATTCAAAGCTACCAAATGTCCTTTCGCCAAATCCACAACGTGAATATAATCACGGATTCCGGTGCCATCAGGCGTGTCATAATCATTACCGAAAACCCTAACTTCTGGCAATTCGCCATTAGCCACTTTCAAAACAAAAGGCAATAAGTTATTGGGAATGTCTTTGGGGTTTTCACCGATTAGACCCGATGGATGGGCGCCAATTGGATTAAAATAGCGCAGAGAAACAACTTGAAACTCTGGATCCGCCACGCAGACATCACGCATGATTTGTTCAATCATATGCTTGGTGTGGCTATATGGGTTGGTAATTCCGATGCCAGTTTGATCGGTTTCTGAATAAGGCGCTGGACAAGTGCCATAAACCGTGGCTGTTGAGCTAAAAATCAACTGTCTGACGTTGTATTTTTGCATAATTTTAATCAAATTAATGCTGGCGTTAAGATTGTTATTATAATACATCAATGGTTTAGCGACTGATTCACCAACTGCTTTGAAGCCAGCGAAGTGAATCACTGCGTCAATTTGGTGTTTTTGAAAAATCTGTTCAAGCTCAGGGCTAGCTACGTCCATTTCATAAAAAATTGGTTTAACGCCCGTAATTGACTCAATTCGCTCAATAATATCAGCCGAGGAATTGCTTAAATTATCAACAATAATTGTTTGATAGCCGTTTTCAATAAGTTCAACGGCAGTATGCGAACCGATGTAACCGGCACCACCAGTTAATAAAATTGTTTTCATAACTTAATTCTACCATAAAATAAAGATTATTTTTTAGAAAATCAGCGACAAAAAAGTATTTTCTATTGCCAAACTCAACTATTTTTGCTATAATCTATCTCATAGAAAGTATAGTGCTCGTTTTTTAGTGTTGTCTGGTGGCCACGGACAACTCAATCAGAGCGACTAGTGTTATCTATTTTGTGCCGTCAATAATAACTAACAAGAGGAGAGGTTTAGTGGCATCGTCCCCAAAAAAATCCAATCAGCGAGTGTATTTCACTCAAGAAGATAATAATTTGCCGATTCCAAATCTCATCGCGCATCAAATTGATTCGTGGAAAGATTTAAAAGAAGTCGGTATGAGCGAAATTTTTGCCGAAGTTAATCCGATTGAGGATTATACTGGTCAAAAACTAGCTTTGTCGTTTAAAGATTATCGGTTCGAAGAACCAAAAGTCTCAGCCAATGACTGCAAAGAAAACAATACTACTTATGAAATGTCGCTTCATGCAACGGTGGAGCTGACTAATAAAGTCACCGGTGAAGTCAAAGAACAAGAAATTTACCTCGGTAGTTATCCGGAAATGACCACCAACGCCAGTTTCATTATCAACGGTATTGAGCGGGTGATTGTCTCGCAGTTAATTCGTTCAGCTGGAGTGTTTTTCACTGCTAGCGAAACGGCTGGTCATAAAAACTTCGGCGCTAAAATGATCCCAGGCCGTGGTGCGTGGTTGGAATTTGAAACTACCAGCGCTGGGGCAATCTATGTTAAAATCGATCGTCGTCGCAAAATGCCGGCTACCACTCTATTGCGCGCATTAGGTTATGGCACTAACAAAGAAATCAAAGCTTTGTTCAAACAGGTTAACACTGGTGATGTTGATTACATTGAGGCGACTTTAGATAAAGAAACTTCCCGCACTACCTCTGAAGCACTGCTTGAAGTCTTCCGTCGGTTGCGTCCAGGCGATCTAGCAACTGTTGATAACGCCCGCGAAATGATCGAGAAAATGTTCTATGATTTTCGTCGTTTTGACTACAGTCGAGTTGGTCGTTACAAAATTAACCAACGTCTTGGCTTAGACACGCCAAATGACACTACTCACCGCGTTTTCCAAATGGATGATCTAGTGGCGATTATTTCTGAAATTATTCGTTTGAATAACGAACAAGGCGAGCCAGACGATATTGATTCATTGTCTAATCGTCGTGTCAAACTGGTCGGTGAGCTGGTGGCTCGTCAATTCCGCATCGGTTTATTGCGCATGCAACGCAATATTATGGACCGTATGGCAATGGTTGATATCGAAAATGTCACTCCAGCGCAATTGATTAACGCTCGCCCAATGGTGGCTTCGGTACGTGAGTTCTTCGCTTCGAGCCAATTGTCGCAGTTTATGGACGAAACCAACCTGATCTCTGAGCTGTCGCACAAACGTCGTCTAAGCTCGATGGGGCCTGGTGGTTTGACGCGCGAACGAGCTGGTTTTGAAGTTCGTGACGCCCATCCAACTCACTACGGTCGTATTTGTGCCGTGGAAACCCCAGAAGGTGGTAGTGTTGGTTTGGTATTGAACCTAGCAACTTATGCCCGCATCAACGAATATGGTTTTATCGAAACTCCCTATATTAAAGTTAAAAACGGTAAAGTCACTGGCGAAATCGTCTATCTCGACGCTACTGACGAAGAAAAAGAAGTGATCGCTGATGCCGGCGCCAAGCTTGATAAGAACGGCAAATTTATCGACGAACGCGTTTCGGCACGTCGTCACCTCCAACCAGAGGAAGTTGACGCTAGTGAAGTGACTTTCATGGATGCTGCTCATCGCCAGATTCTTGGTGCGATTGCCTCGCTAGTGCCATTTATCGAGAAAAACCGCGTTGACCGCGCCTTGACCGGTGCGAACATGCAACGCCAGGCCGTGCCGCTATTGCGCCCAGAAGCGCCAACCATCGGCACCGGTGTGGAAGCAGATGTTGCGCGCAACACTTCACAGCTAGTCTTGGCTGAGGACGCTGGAGTTGTTAAAAAAGCCGATGCCAACGAAATTATCGTTGAATACAAAGACGGTCTTAAAAAATACCAACCAATTCACTTTGCTAAATCCAATGATGATCGCTGCATCAACCAAAAAGTAGCTGTCTCGACCGGTGATAAGGTTAAAAAAGGCGACATTCTGATCGAAGGCGCTTCAATCGACAACGGTGAACTCGGTCTTGGTCGCGACCTCAAGGTAGCTTTTATGCCGTGGCATGGCTACAACATGGACGACGCGATTATTCTGTCGAGTCGGTTGGTGCGTGATGATGAGCTAACCAGCATCAACATCAAGGACTACAATGTTGAAGTTCGCGAAACTAAACTCGGTCCGGAGATTGTTACTCGCGATATTCCAAATGTGTCCGAAGAAAGCCTTCGTAATCTTGACGAAAACGGTATTGTCCAGATTGGTTCTGAAGTTAAAGCTGGTGATATCCTAGTTGGTAAAATTACCCCTAAGGGTGAGCAAGAACTCAGCTCCGAAGAGCGTTTGCTCCGTGCTATTTTTGGTGAAAAAGCTAAAGACGTTCGCGACACCTCTAAACGCATGAATAATGCCGGCAGTGGTAAAGTTATCGGCGTCAAAATTTTCCGCCGAGAAGATGGTCACGAGTTGAAGGCTGGCGTCTTGATGCAAATTCAGATTTTCGTCGCTCAACTCCGCAAGATTAGCGTCGGTGATAAATTGGCTGGTCGTTATGGTAACAAAGGTGTGATCGCCAAGATTTTGCCCGAAGAAGACATGCCTTACATGGAAGACGGCACTCCAGTCGATGTGGTTTTGAACCCAATGGGTGTTCCAAGCCGTATGAACCTTGGTCAGTTGTTTGAAACTCACATGGGCATGGCTGCTAAAACTCTCGGTTATAAAGTTGCGACCGTATCTTATGACGGCGTGCCAGATGAGGTAATTTCCGATGAGCTCGAAAAAGCTGGCTTACCACGCGACGGTAAAGTAACTCTTTATGACGGTCAAACTGGTGAAGCCTTCAAAGAGAAAGTCACTGTTGGCGTGATGCACATGATGAAACTGCACCACATGGTGTCCGACAAGATTCACGCTCGCTCGATTGGTCCATATGCCAAAGTCACTCAACAACCACTCGGGGGTAAAGCCCAAAACGGTGGTCAGCGCTTCGGTGAAATGGAGGTTTGGGCGCTCGAGGCTTACGGTGCATCAACTATTTTGCAAGAAATGTTAACAATCAAATCTGACGATGTATTCGGTCGCGCCAAAGCTTACGAATCAATTATCAAAGCCGAGCCGATCGTTGGTCCGAAAATCCCTGAATCATTCAACGTCTTAGTCAAAGAATTGCAAGGTTTAGGTCTAAAAATTGACTTGCTCGACACCGAAGATGATCAAGTTTTTAGTCTAGAAGATACCAGCGCTCCAGTTAGTGCGCCGTCTGACGAAGTTGAAACGGCCCTAGAAGAGGCGACTGCGACCGACGAAGAAGAAATCGTTGAAGATTTGTTTGAAGACGATCAAGATTTTGAAACAGAGAACAATCAAGAAGAAATAATGGAGGAGGAGAATTAATATGGCTTATAGTCCAAATTTTAAAGACGTTGATTTTGACGCGGTGCGCTTGGCGGTAGCTTCACCAGAAGACATTCTGAACTGGAGCTATGGTGAAGTCACCAAGCCAGAAACTATCAACTATCGCACCCAAAAACCTGAACGCGATGGTCTGTTCTGTGAACGTATTTTCGGTCCAGTCAAAGATATCAATCCTCATGACAACAAGTATAAAGGCGTTCGTTCGCGTGAAGCTGCGGTTGACAAAAACGGTGAATTAGTTACCAAATCAGCCGTTCGCCGCGAGCGCATGGGTCACATTACTCTTGCGACCCCAGTGGCGCACATTTGGTTTATGCGTGGCACCCCGAGCGCCGTTAGTATGATTTTGGGCATGACTGTCAAAAACATCGAGCGCGTGGTTTATTTCGCTAGCTATGCTATTTTGAAAGTTGACGAGGATAAGCGCGACCAAATGCTCAAAGACGCTGAAACTACCTATGAAGCCGCTAAGTTCGCCATCAAAATTCGTTATGAAAAAGCTGCTGCTGGCGAATCCACCGAGGAAACACTGGCAAGTTTGAGCGTGGAAAATCTAGCCAAGCGCCAAACTAAAGAGCTCGAAGAACTCGACGCTGAGTATTTGACTAAAAAATCAACCCTTGAGGGCTTGGTTAAAGGCGCGCTGATGAGTGAGACCGAATATCGCGAATTACCAGAAGAATACGATGAGTTGATTGAAGTTGGCATGGGTGGTAAAGCGATCAAAACCCTGCTCGACGAAATTGATCTGGAGCAACTAATTGCTGATTTGGCCGAAAAAGCCGCTAAAGCCAAAGGTCAATCCCGCAAAAAAGTCCTCAAGCGCCTTAAAATGCTCGAGGGCATGCACAATGCCGGCATCAAACCAAGTCACTTGGTGATGACTGTTTTGCCAGTAATTCCGCCAGAATTGCGTCCGATGGTTCAACTGACCGGTGGTCGTTTCGCTACTAGCGACTTAAACGACCTCTATCGTCGGGTTATTAACCGCAACAATCGTCTCAAAAAACTGCTCGACATGAACGCTCCAGAAGTGATCTGTCGTAACGAGATGCGTATGCTTCAAGAAGCCGTCGACTCGATTATCGATAACTCAGCCGCTCGTGGCAATCGAGTAGCTTCCTCAGCTGGTGGTCGTCGCAAGCTAAAATCACTTAGCGATTCGCTCAAGGGTAAACAAGGCCGTTTCCGTCAAAATCTGCTTGGTAAACGCGTTGATTACTCTGGTCGTTCGGTGATTGTGGTTGGTCCAGAGCTGACTATCGACCAATGTGGCTTGCCGAAACAAATGGCACTAGAATTGTTTAAACCATTTGTAATTTCTTGGTTAATCCGCAACAATTACGCTCACAACATTCGCTCAGCCACTCGCTTAATCGAAGCCGGCGAAACCGAAGTTTGGGACGCTCTCGACGAAGTAATTGTCGGTCGCTACGTGCTATTAAACCGTGCGCCATCGCTGCACCGCCTCAGTATTTTAGCCTTTCAACCAGTACTGATCGACGGCAAAGCCATCCAGCTCCATCCACTAGTGGCGACTGGATTTAACGCTGACTACGACGGTGACCAGATGGCAGTTCACTTGCCACTTTCGGCTAAAGCTCAGGAAGAAGCTCGTCAATTGATGACCGCCCAACGCAATTTGCTCAAGCCAGCCGACGGTTCACCAGTTCTAAACATTAACCAAGACATTGTGCTCGGCAACTACTATTTGACTTACGACAAACCAAAATACGCCAACGACGAACGCAAAGCCTTTACCTCGGTTTATGAAGCCGAAATGGCTTACGAAAACGGTTTGATTGCTTTACAATCGCCAATTCGAGTCCATACCAAAGGCCTCAAACGCGACACGACACTCGGTCGAGTTTATTTCAACGAAGTCTTGCCCAAAGATTTCCCATATCAAGAAGGCCCACAAGACAAGAAAAGCCTCAAAAAAGTCATGGCTAAAATTTATGAACAATACGGCGCCGAAGAAACCGTCAAAACGGCCGACCGCCTCAAGGACCTATCGTTCCACTACGCTACCATCGGTGCAATTTCAGCCGGCAAAGATGACTATGTGCGCTTTGACGAAGTCGATGATTTAATCAAACAGGGTGACCAATCCGCTAAAGCTGTCGCTGAGCAATACGACGATGGTTTAATTAACAACGACGAGCGCTACAAGCTGACCGTTAATGTCTGGCGCGGTGTTGATGATGAAATTAAAAACCTGGTCCAAGATCGCCTCAAGCACATGGACACTGGTATTAGCGTGATGGTTAACTCTGGGGCGCGTGGTAGCGTCTCCAACGTCAAATTAGCCTCGGCTAACATCGGCGTGCTGGTGGACGTCATGAACAAAGAAATTGAGCTCCCAGTGCGTTCATCTTACCTCCAAGGTCTATCATCGTTGGAAGCTTACGTGGCTACTCGTGGTGCGCGTCAAGGTTTGATTTCTACCGCCTTAAAAACCGCCGACTCTGGTTATCTAACTCGTCGTCTGGTAGATGTGGCGCAGGATATCTTCACTATTGATGATGAAATGGTTGACGTCGCCGATCCGGGTTACACTATTTACCGCGATGAAACCAAAGAAACTATGGTGGACTTTGCACAACGCATTCGTGGTCGTTACGCCTCCGCCGATGTGCCAGGTTATGTTAAAAAAGACCAGCTCATCACCGAAGCAATCGCTGACGCCATCGAAGTCGACCAAAACATCGACCAAGTGTCAATCAAAAGCATCTTATCGGCTAAAACCCTACACGGCATTCCACGCCAAAGTTACGGCGTCGATATGGCGACCGGTAGCTTGGTGGACGCTTATCAGCCAGTCGGCGTGATCGCTGCTCAATCGCTTGGTGAGCCGGGTACTCAGTTGACCTTGAACGTCTTCCACAGCTCGGGTGTGGCCGGCGGTGACATTACTCAAGGTTTGCCTCGTGTTGAAGAGCTATTCGAAGCCCGCAAACCAAAAGGTCAAGCTTACGTCACTGAGATCACTGGTACGGTTGATATCTGGGAAGAGGGCAGTAAACACATCATCCAAATTACCCCAACCGAAGGCAAAACCGAAAAAATCGCCCTCGACGATCGCATCGCTCAGGTTAAAACCGGTTCTTACGTTAAAGCTGGTGACGTCTTAGCAAAAGCTACCGACGACAAAAAACCACTAGTGGCACCATTTGATGGTGAAGTTGAAGTCACCAAGACTCACATTATCATCAAATCAGTCGCTTCGGCGCCAGTTCGCTACGAAGTGCCAAGCCGAGTCCAATTGACCGTTACAGCTGGTGATCAAGTTTCGGCTGGTGACCGCTTAACCCTCGGTTCGCTCAATCTGCAGGATTTGATGCGCCTCAAGGGTATCGAAGCTACTCAGCGCTATATTATCAACGAAGTATTGCGCATTTATGCTGCTCAAGGCCAAGATGTGTCCGCTAAACACTTGGAAATCATCGTCAAACAGATGTTTAGCCGAGTCCAAGTCGAAGATGCTGGCGACTCAATGTTTGTCACTGGTGATATCGTCTCGGCCGCTGCGGTTGAAGACGCTAACGAACAACTAGCCGAAGCCGGCAAAGAGCTGATCGTTTACAAGCAACTCTTGCTCGGTATTACCAAAGTGTCAATCTGGAGTGACAGCTTCCTGTCGGCCGCTTCTTTCCAAGATACCACTCGAGTCCTAATCAACGCTGCCACCAGTGGTCGTATTGATTACCTCAAAGGTCTCAAAGAAAACGTGATCATCGGTCACAAGATCCCAGTTGGCACTGGCGCACCGCTTGCTAAAGATCCACCATTAACTGACTATACTGCCAAAATTGAGCCTAGCGCTGACGATATTTCGGAAGATATCGCCGATATCGCCTAAAACCAGGCTTTTTCCGCCAAAAAAACAAGCTCTCGCCCCTCGGGAGCTTGTTTTAAAGCCTCTAATTTGATTTTTGGAGCAATATCAGTCATAATAGCCAGAAATAAGCAAAAGGAGCTAAACCATGCCTAAAACCCCTTTAAACGCAAATAAGCCCTCAAAAACCACCATTTTTGTCGACGGTTTGCTGATTTTCATGCTACTGACCCCGATTTTGACCTTGGGAATTGATTATTTGGCGCTTAATTCCGACAATAACCCACCTTTTTCCAAGCTAAAACCCGACACTTGTCGCAATGATGGCGGAACTTGCACTTATCAGGGGCTATGGTATCAAATCACTCGTTGGCGTAAAATCGACCAAAAACCCCATAACCAAGTCACTTTTTGGGTATTTAACTAGCTTTTTGGCTTGATTTTTGCCTGATTTTTTGTTATAATGATGAAGAGTTTCGATTTATCGAGATTGTTCGTGTTGTGTACCACGGAGCTATCTTGGATAAATAACACGACTAAAGTAGGGTGCTGCCGAAACAGTCGTCATATTACTTAAAACATAGGGAGTATTTTTAAAGAATGCCAACAATCAATCAGTTGGTGCGTAAACCACGCAAAACGGCGACCAAAAAATCAAAGTCGCCAGCGCTTGGTTCCATCACCAATACGCTCAAAACTCGTCGTTACGAGCAAAACTCACCATTCAAACGTGGTGTCTGTGTCAAAGTTACCACCAAAACCCCGAAAAAACCAAACTCAGCGCTTCGTAAAGTTGCTCGTGTCCGTTTGACCAATGGTCAGGAAGTTTGGGCATATATCGGCGGTGAAGGTCATAACCTTCAGGAACACGCCGTCGTGCTAGTGCGCGGTGGTCGCGTGCCGGATCTTCCAGGTGTGCGCTATCACATCGTTCGTGGGGCGCTTGACCTCCAAGGCGTAACTGATCGCAAACAAGGTCGTAGCAAATACGGTGCGAAGAAAGGAAACAAATAGTCATGCCTCGCAAAGTTACTGCAAAATTACAACGAACTGTTAAACCAGACCGCAAATACAACAGCGTTTTGGTTCAAAAATTAATCAACAAATCAATGCTGAACGGCAAAAAAGAAGTGGCTGAAAAAGCAGTTTATGGCGCTTTGGAAATGGCCGCTCGCACCCTCAAAAGCGACAATCCACTCGAAGTTTTCGAAAAAGCCTTGAAAAACATTTCACCAAGTTTCGAAGTCCGTTCCACTCGCGTCGGTGGGGCTAACTACCAAATTCCTTACCCAATTTCGGGTCACCGCCAACAACACTTTGCGTTTAGCTGGCTAGTCCAAGCTTCACGCTCCAAAACCGGCATGCCTTACATGAAACGTCTCGGCACTGAAATCGTTGACGCATACAACGAAACTGGCATTGCTTTTAAGAAAAAAGAAGATACTCACAAAATGGCCGAAGCCAACCGGGCTTTTGCGCATTTTGCACGATAATAATAGGGTTGGGGACATATATTTATGGCAGAAAAAAAATTTACACTTGATAAAATTCGTAACGTCGGTATCATTGCCCATATTGACGCTGGTAAAACCACTACCACCGAAGGTATTTTATACCGCACTGGTATCAACCACAAAATCGGTACCGTCCGTGGCGACGACGGTGGGGCAACCACTGACTGGATGGAACAAGAAAAAGAGCGTGGCATTACCATTACCTCGGCTGCGGTGACTTGTTTCTGGAAAGATTGCAAAATTAACATCATCGACACCCCGGGACACATCGACTTTACCGCTGAAGTGGAGCGTTCGCTCCGCGTGCTGGACGGTGCGGTGACGGTGTTTGACGGTAAAATGGGTGTTGAAGCTCAGTCGGAAACCGTCTGGCGCCAAGCTGACAAATACGGCGTGCCTCGCATTTGTTTTGTTAACAAAATCAACCAAACTGGCGGTGATTTTTACAAATCACTCGAGAGCATTCGCAAACGTTTGAACAAAAACGCCATGCCAATCCACCTACCAATTGGTTTTGAAAAAGATATTTGCGGTGTGGTTGACTTGATCGACATGAAAGCCTATACCTACCAACAATTCTCTGACAAGTCATTGACAGTTGGTGAAATTCCAGCCGATATGCTCGACAAAGCCAAAGAAGCTCGCTCAGCGCTGGTTGAATCAGCAGTTGAAGCTGATGACGCTTTGATGGAGAAGTTCTTCTCTGAAGGCGAAGAGGCAATCTCAATTGATGAACTAAAATCGGCCTTGCGTAAACGCGTCCTTGGCGGTGATTTCTTCCTAGTGACCGGTGGTGATGGTCGGGGCGTAATCGTCGAAAAAGTGCTTGACTTGATGACTGATTACCTCCCAAGCCCAATTGATATTCCATCAATGGTCGGCACCAATCCAAAAACCGGCGAAGAAGTCGCTAAACGTTCCGACGAAAACGAACCGATGGCTGGTTTGGCGTTCAAAATCGCGACTGACCCATTTGTTGGTAAGCTGATTTTCGTTCGTATTTACTCCGGTAAATTAAAGGCTGGCTCTTACATTTTGAACACCATGAGTGGCGAAAAAGAACGGGTTGGTCGAATCGTCCGTATGCACGCTGACAAACGCACTGACATCGATGAAGTTTGTGCGGGCGACATCGCTGCGGTTGTTGGTATTAAAAACGTCCGCACTGGTGCGACCTTCTGCGATCCAGCTCATCCAGTGATTTTGGAAGGTATCGAGTTCTCTGAACCACCAGTTTCAATCGCAGTTGAACCAAATTCTAAAGCTGACCAAGAAAAAATGGGCATCGCCCTGAACCGCTTGGCCGAAGAAGACCCAACTTTCCGCGTTCACACCAACGAAGAAACCGGTCAAACCATCATGAGCGGTATGGGTGAATTGCACCTCGAGATTTTGATTGACCGTATGAAACGTGAATTTAACGTCGAAGCTAACGTCGGTGAACCACAAGTGGCTTATCGCGAAAGTATCAAAGGTACCTCATCAGTCCAAGGTAAATACATCAAACAATCAGGTGGTCGTGGTCAATACGGTGATGTTTGGATTAAATTTGAACCAAACGAACCCGGCAAAGGCTTCGAATTCATCGACGAAATTAAAGGTGGTGTGGTGCCTCAAGAATACCGCAAACCAACCGAACAGGGCATCAAAGAAACCCTCGAAGGTGGTGTGATTGCTGGTTACCCAGTAGTTGATGTCAAAGCCACACTGTATGACGGTAGTTACCACGATGTCGACTCCAGCGAATTAGCCTTTAAGATGGCCGGCGCTTACGCTACCCGCGATGGTATCAAACAAGCCAACCCAATTCTACTCGAGCCAGTGATGAAAATTGAAGTCACTACTCCAGAAGAATTCATGGGTGATGTGATTGGCGACTTAAACTCTCGCCGTGGTCGCATCGAAGCTATGGAAGACCTATCAGTTGGCATCAAGCTAATTCGAGCTTTTGTACCGCTCGGTACAATGTTCGGTTACACTTCTGACCTGCGCTCAATGAGCCAAGGCCGAGCCGCCTCCAGTATGGAGCTGGCGCAATACGAGGAAGTTCCACCTAACGTCGCCAAAGAAATCATCGAAAAACGCGCTAAATAGTTAATCGTTGATCAATAAAACACCGCCTTGAGTTTCTCGGGGCGGTGTTTTTTGGTGTTTTTTGCTATTTTGGCGGTTTTTAAATTTTAACCATTATGCTATACTAATCGTATGTTTAGCATTAATTTTTTCATCGAAATTATCAAAATTATCATCCTCGGCATCGTCGAAGGTATCACTGAGTGGTTGCCGATTTCTAGCACCGGGCACATGATTTTAATCGAAAACTTCATCAAACTCAACCAGAGCGAAGCTTTTCGCAATACGTTTTTAATTATTGTCCAACTCGGGGCGATTTTAGCGGTTTTAACTCTGTATTTTAATAAATTAAACCCTTACGATTTCAAAACCAAACAGTTTAAGCAACCAATCCTCAAGCTCTGGAGTAAAGTCCTGGTAGCCTCAATTCCGGCAGGGATCGTGGGGCTAGCCTTTGACGAGCTGATTGATAGTTATTTATTTAGCCCAATTGTCGTATCGATTATGTTGGTTGTTTATGGTCTGGCGTTTATTGTGATCGAACGACGCAAAAAACCCGCTCTTATCCACGATTTTGATCAACTTAGCTACAAACAAGCCCTGCAAATCGGCATGTTCCAAATGCTAGCCATGGTTCCCGGAACTTCGCGTAGTGGGGCGACTATTCTCGGCGGTTTGCTGATGAAAATTAAACGCTCAGTCATCGCCGAATTCTCATTCTTCATGGCGATTCCGGTGATGTTTGGCGCTAGTTTGTTAAAACTGATCAAAGTTGGTCTTTATTTTGACGCCTCAGAGTGGGAGCTACTGATTATCGGCACCGTAACAGCTTACATCGTGTCGTTTTTTAGCATTAAATTCTTCATTGGCTACATCAAAAAACACGATTTCCGAATCTTTGGTTTGTATCGCATTGTGCTAGGATTGGTGGTTTTGCTGTGGTTTGCCCTGACTCTAGGTCAATTACAGCAATAGACTAAGGTCTTGTTGAATAATTCACGTATAGTTAAGATGAATTCTATCAGTTCATCAGTGTATTCGAGCGGGCGACCTGGTTTGCTAGTTTTAATTGGCATGATAAGGCAGCCATCTTTAATTAGTGTTTCGGATATGAATATAGATATATTCCCACGATTTTTAAGGGATTTATTATATTCGTTCCAGTTTCTGATCTTTTTACGATTATTTTTAGTATTTTTAGAGCTTTTAGTGGTATTATTGTTGTGAGTAGTTTTTATGTTTTTGTGTTTCATACTAATAAGCATAACACTACTCTTTTTGTTTGGGGAATTATTCAACAAGGCCTTTTAGAAAAACGTAGCATTGCTTAAGTTGCGAGAAGATTTGGTAAGAATAGATCAACCATTTATCGTTGGAAGAAGAAATGCTCCGCTCCTAAGACCCATTCCAATGCATTAGATAAAGATACTGTAGCCGCCATTATGCGTATAAGATGCCAGAAATACGAATGCGCCGAGATTGTCCAATATAAGCTAAATAAAGAAGGTATAGTGGTTAGTCTCTCATCCGTTAAACGCACCATTAAAAGAAATGAACTGTGGCGCAAGAAACGCAAATACCGCTGGAATGAGAAGAGGCCACTGCCCACCGCACCAGGAGAGTTAGTCCAGATCGATACAGTCCATTACGTGAATCCATTAAACCGCTCCAGACTTTATATCTATACTGCAATAGATCTTCATACTAGGATGGCGTATGCAAAAGTTTCACCAAAACTCTCCGAACAAGGTGCCATTGAAACTATCTTTGCAGCTCAAGAGTTTATGAGCTTTTCATTCAAAATGGTCCAGAGCGACAATGGTGCAGAATTCCAAAAACGCTTCCAGCAAAGATTAAACACTGCAGGAATTAAAACCAGACATTCCAGAGTCCGCCATCCCAATGATGACGCTCATATAGAAAGATTTAACCGAACCCTACGAAAAGAATGCATCGGACAATATAACCCCAACAAAGACATAAGCTTTATAGAGCGTAAACTAGCCCGTTTTATAAACTACTACAATTATGATAGAATCCACTTAGGAATTAATTTGAAAACTCCTTACGAAGTGTTGCAAAGGTGGTGAACCTTATACGAAAAATGTTTTTCGCGATATTTGCGACAATACTATGTGCTCTTAAGTATTATCGCGGTAGCGATTTTGAGCAGCAGGATGGTAATGTGAAAGGGTAAGGCTGCGGCGGCGGTTATTTGCTGCAATGGTGGAGAACCTTGTACGTTTATTTAGTAACATTACTATCGCTTAAACGTAAATAGCCCTCCGTAGAGGGCTATTTGGCTACCATATTGATTTCTGAATCAAATGGCTACCATTTGTTCGGATACAGAAGTTTAACATGTCTGGCAACAAAATACGTATGTCTTGTTCAACTTGCTCGAAATCATCTGGGGCATGCATGAAATTTGGATAGCTTCTCTCATGTTCTGCGTCAAATTCGCAAGGAACGGCAAACTCTGCGCGAATCCGGTTGCGGATATCCGTCATGTCTGAAATTGCATTCACGCCAGAAACGATAAATGTTTTCACAATACTACCAATCATTCTGCCAGCACTTTGGATTTTCCAGATATCATTTTTACTTCCATCTAGAAAAAATAAGATTGGCTGATGAAGCTTTATTTTTTCATAGCTCATGAAAACATTGCGCTCAAGGATGATCGTAAGCCCTTTTTGAGTAACCAATTGCCTAAATCTTTGTTCGCATTTATTTCCAATACCTTCTGCCTTAATGTACCCGAAACTAAGCTCCTGCTTTCTCTCGATTCGATTCACCATAACACCCCCTATATGCCTCGAGAATTTCTTCTAGTTTTACACTATGACGAAACTTAATTTCGCCTATACGACCGACATCCACCCATTCCGGACTACCAGTCGTATAGGTTTTCTCACTAGCGGTTATATTAGCATTATTCAATTCTCCCACTATATCTTTATGCGAAAAATAAAGCTGGACAGATTGATGAGGGGCATGAACTTCATCACGCTTGAAAAATGTTGTAGCGTAATACACGACCTTATCCGGAGTAAAATCTAAACCAGTCTCTTCTTTAACCTCTCGTATAATTGCATCCTCGATAGTTTCGCCAAGCTCTAAACCGCCGCCAATTAAGCTGTATCCATCCCATTGGCGAGTCAGCAAAATTTTATTATTTTCAATAATAACGGCGTAAACGCCTACTCTAAGCTTTAGATCTTTTGATTTAACTTTATGTTCGTTACCATAAACGTCTTTGCAAATTATCTCAGACATTTCATCCTTTCTTGTAGTAGTTAGTTTTATCTTCTATACCGGCATTCAGAAAACCCTTTTGGCGTTCTTTGCAGGCATAACATTCACCGCAATGTAAAAGTTCACCACTGCATTTTACAGGGACCCAGCAAGTCATAGTCATTTGATCTGGGATCCCGTTTTTATGTGCCCATATAATCTCATCTTCTTTCCCAAATAATTTTCCACCAGAAGCTTCTTTATCTATATTTATAGATAAAATATTCCAATCTAACTCTTTTGTCATACTACAAATTGCTAAAGTGTTTATCCTATTGATATCGATACTCGCAATGCTATCAGTTTTTATAACTCCATTACAAATTGTCCGAACATCATCACCTAATGAAGCTGCATACTGTACCGCAAACATCTGCATAATAAAATCGCGCATTGGGTACCGATGTTTTTTTGCATACTCCTGGAGCTGATGCTTAATTTCTTTTGGCGGAATTGAGATTGAAGGCACAAAAACTGGGTGGAATGAATCTTCCCCAAAATTTTCATGAAAAAATTTCTCAAAAAAATAAACTGAAGCCAATTCTCCCTCTCGGTTTCTTGCTCCTCGATCGATATAAATCGGAAATAACTTCATCTGAAAATCTTTAATCAATCTTGCTGAGGTTATCATTGAATCATACCCGCCCGAAACTAACATAACAGCTTTCTTAGATTCTGGAATTTTAGTCAATCTTTGTATTACAAAATCAACCATCTTCCCCTCCTCTAAACGTTTTTTATAACTTTTAGCGCCGTTTCGGAAAGATGGCGTAATATCGAAGTCAACCATGGTATCCTGTTCAAAGAAGATTTTCTTCATCATCGAAATTTTTTCTTGATTACCAAATTTCTCAATTAACTTATCATTAGGATCTGCCACGCCAGCCGAAAAACGAAGATTTTTTCACAGCAAATCTTCCTCGATTTTCATCTAGTTCGAATATGCCATTCTTGAGAATCGTCTCAATCATTTCCAGCCATAATTCACCAAGGGTTGAGCCGTAAACATTATATCCAACATTTTCAACTTTTGATATCATAATTAGTGTTTAACCTTGCTAACTTTTTCTCATTATGTACCATTTCTACTATTTAATCAAGGCAATTGTATTAGCTCGGCCTTGTTGAGTAATCCCCCCAACAAAAAGAGTAGTGTTATGCTTATAGTATGAAAACAAACATAAAAACTACTCACAACAATAATACCACTAAAAACTCTAATAATCCTAATAATAAGTATAATCGTAAAAAGATCAAAAACTCTAAAAATACTAAAAATAATCGTAAAAAGATCAAAAACTGGAGCGAATATAATAAATCCCTTAAAAATCGTGGGAATATATCTATATTCATATCCGAAACACTAATTAAAGATGGTCGTCTTATCATGCCAATTAAAACTGGCAAGCCAGGTCGCCTATTAGAGTATACTGATGAACTGATAGAATTCGTCTTAACCATACGTGAATTATTCCATCTACCACTGCGCCAAGCTACCGGATTCTTAGAGTTTTTGTTTGGGTTAATGGGGATAACATCTGGTTCACCAGACTATACAACCGTTTCTAAGAGAATGCCTAGCATTAAGGTTCATTATCGCAGGAAAATAGCACAAAGTGTTCAGAATAATACAGGTATAGTAATGTTTATAGACAGTTCTGGTTTTAGGGTATTTGGTGAAGGTGAATGGATGGTAAAAAAGCATGGAGCTAGCAGGCGTCGCACCTGGCGAGAGACTCATATCGCCCTAGACCACGATACGAGAGATATTATTGGCTTCACGAATACCCCAGCCCATATTCATGATAATACCCAATTAAAGTCCCTATTAGAACAAGTAGTCCGCCATAATGGCTATAAGGTAGAAACCGTGATAGGCGATGAAGCCTATGAGGCTAAAAACAATTACAAATTAGTAGCAAAGTTCGATGCGTCAATTATCGCTCCGCCCCAGAAAAATGCGGTTTACCATTATGATCTAAAAGATGATGAGACAGTCGATATGCCAAGATACAAAGAGAGGAATAAGGTCATCAGGGCGATAAAACACTTGGGTGGATTAGCAACATGGAAGAATGAGGTGGGCTATCATCGCAGGAGCTTAGTTGAAAATGCCTTTTATAGATGGAAGACTATATTTGGCAATCATCTTAAATCTAGAGAAGCTGAAACCCAGTACATAGAACAGTGTTTAAGAGCCAAAATCATAAACAAATTCAATGAGCTTGGTCTGCCAAAATATGAATTGGCTAGTTAATCAAGTAGCCTAGGCTGATTGTCTGGCTGGTTTATTTGTGTTGGGGGGTAATTATTCAACAAGGTCATAGACTAAGCATAACCTTGACAAAACCCGACTAAAAATGGTATAATATTGAAGGGTATAGTTTAACCCAATATTATTTCAAGGAGGGGTTTTTATGGGCAAACGACATAAGCCTAGATCTTTATTAAAAAAACCAGACCATATTCCTAGTCCTAGAACGCTGTTGTACCGGTATTTAAATGCCGATCAAAAGAGCAAGCCACAGCATTTAGCTTTGATCCATGATCAAAAAAAGTATTACAATTGCTACTCGCTGGCTGATTTTGCTTATTTAGCGATGACCAACAGGCAACTGCCGGAAGATTGTTATCGCGAGCATCGCGAAAAAAACGGTCGCCTTAATATTTTTTACGGCGGAGTTGTCAACGATGACCGAGTGTCAAACTATGGGCATATGATTATCGCTATCGAAAAGGCTAAGAAAAATAGCCGAAAAAAACGGATGATAATCGAATTTAATCGATCTCCGGGTGATGGGACCAAACAAAAAGTTTGGGTTATGGGTAAAAAAGAGCGAAATCGGCTCTCAAAAACCTCCGCTCAAACTGAAAGCTCGCTAGATTAGCGAGCTTTTTACTTTTGGATTCGGTTTTATTTAGTTTTGAGCTGTTGTTCCAAAAGTGTCATCGCCTCGTCGACGCTATCGACAATCTGATAAATTTGATTATCGCCCTCAGAAATAACCCGCATTGGCAATAGTTTTTGATCGATAAATTGCACTAAACCGCTCCAAAAATCCCTTCCGATCAAAATAATCGGCAACCGAGGCATTTTTTTGGTTTGCATCAAAGTGATAATTTCAAACAGCTCGTCCATCGTGCCAAAACCACCCGGGAGATAAATATAAGCCTGCGCAAAGAAAGCCAGCACTACTTTACGAGTAAAAAAATGTTGAAAAGTTAGACTATCAGTGGTGTAAGGATTGGGATGCTGTTCATGAGGCAATTTGATATTAAAACCAATCGAACCGCCGCCAGCGTCATAAGCCCCTTTGTTGGCAGCGCCCATGATGCCATTGCCACCACCAGTTACCACAGTATAACCGGCTTGCGCCAAACGACCACCCAGCTCATAAGCCATATCGCGATAATGCTGGTTTTCATCGACATCACGTGCCGAACCAAACACTGCTACTCGGCGCGGATGGCGATTGATAATTTCAAACGCTCGATCAAATTCCTCGTCGCTTTGTTTCATTTTTTCTTGCGAAGCTCGCATTTTAGCTAAAAATTCAGGACCGTCATAGAGCGGAATGTTATCGTTAAGTAATTCTTCTTGCATAATAAACTATTTTAACATAAAAATAGCCGAATCGCTAGTGGTTATTATTTTAAAAATAAACATGTTACAATAAGCTTATGCAAATCAAGATTAAATATTTCACCGATCAAATTGATAAACTGACCAAAATCACCCAAGGTGATTGGATCGACCTCCGTTCCGCTGAGACCATTACTCTTAAGGCCGGTGATTTCAAACTAATTCCACTGGGCGTGGCGATGCAACTGCCGGCTGGTTATGAAGCTCATATCGCTCCCCGTAGTTCTAGTTTTAAAAAATGGGGCATTTTGCAAACCAACAGCATCGGAATTATCGATAATTCATATCGTGGCGATAACGATCAATGGCTGATGTCGGTTTATGCCACTCGTGATACAATCATTAACCAAAGCGACCGCATTTGTCAGTTTCGCATCGTCAAAAATCAAGAGCCAGTCGAATTTATCACCGTTGAGCATTTAGACAACTCCGACCGAGGCGGTTTTGGTTCCACTGGAATATAATTTGACCGTAAAATTGATTTAGGTATTGACTTTTTGAGCGTAAAATGCTATAATCAGAATGGTTACTTGATTACACCAGTAGTCGGTAACTAGTTATTTTAAAAAACTGCATGTCTTGATAAAAAGGAGGGCATGCTAGGTTCATTACGAACCAGAAAGGGAGGGAATAGCATGAAAATGCAAGAAAGACAAGATCGTGTCAAATTTTTAATCAAAAAAGGTACTGACATGTACCAAATTATAGCCGATGAGGCTAAAGGCAGAGAACTGTTTAAAATGGCGAAATGGAAAATGCTTCGTAAAAGAGCTATGAATAAAATCGCCATCTTAAAAGAAGCCGGACAAGAACCAAGCGAAGATTTACTAATTCAACGTGATTTTCCGTTTGAAATTGGTGGCGGGGTTATGGCGCTGTATGCTTCAATGCCGATAGAGGTTGTTAATTTTGGACGATCCAAATTAGGTCTTGAGCCAAAAAACAAAGTTGATGGTCCGTCAATAGCTTTTGTGCTAAACGGTGGCAAATTGACTTTGATCGGTGGCGCTGCGGATTTTATCGTAGAACAGGTAGACGATGGTTATTTGCTTGACACCGAGACTATTGACAAAGCCGCTACTCGCGAAATTCGCGAAGAGTGGGGCGATCTCGGAGGTGCAATTGCCGATGAGTTGGAGGAAATTATTCCTTACGTACCAGGACATTATATGCTTGGACTGGATAATTACCTTGCCACTGGCAACCCAAATCACGTTACAGCCGGAAGTTATATCAGACCATATAACTTAGCCGACATTATGCCAATTGAAGATTTAGCTTCAAGCATTATGTCTGGTCGAGCTGGATCAGAAGAAGGCAAAGTAGTGTTTGTCGATTTTGATACCTTGTGTGAAATTGGACCAAGTCGAGTATTTGGTATTCACTGGGATTATCTCAGAGAATATCTGCAACCAATGATAGCAGATTGCTAATCAAAAACCCCGCTTATTGCGGGGTTTTAATTTTAGCTATTGATTTAATATATTTTTTATGGTATAATATAGAGGTATAGTTCTTTAATTTTTTGGGACTTAAATATTTTTTAGGAGGGTTTTACAATGGATACTACACTAGTTTTAAAGGTGCGAGACGGATGGGAAGATATTAAAAATCTACCCACACCACAAGCTGAAAAGCTATCAAGATTATTTACAAATATTTTGAAAAGAAAAACTTCGGGCTATAACTTTTTGCCCTGTGACACGGTATTAAGTTTGCTAGAATTGCCATCAGCTATGGTCACCGATCCAGCTCCTGCCAAACAGTTATGTCAGCAGTGGCAAGGCCGTCTAGTTACTGTCATTCCGATAATATCAACTTTGACTTATTGGTCTGACATCGTTAGGCTTTATGGTTTTTTAGCGAAACATTATACCAGTGGCGACATTCGAGCTCAAGAAGATATCAAAAAAGTCATGAATATACTTGATGAAATTCAAAGCGAGAGTCGTGAAAAAGTTATTTTGAAATGGAATGCTAAGACTGGTCGATTACATTTGTTCCGAGATCCAGTTGGTATTAAAGTATCTCATGAATATCAAGCTGGTAAGATTATTCTGACAATTGAAGATTGTTTAGGCTCACCAACTTTTAATCAAGAAGCTTCGGTAGAAGAGCCGGCGTCGGTTTTTGGCGGTAAAGATAGCTTAGTAACGATTACTAATCATGTACCACCAAAAAGTTGCTCGCAAATTATTTTGCCAGTTGATACTCTTAATATTTTACACGGAATAACTCGCTGGACGCGACCAGCAGAATCAGATTCTGACACCCATGGCGACGAATCGCATCCAGCCATGAAACCGCCGATTATCAGTCGTAGTGACGTTAATAAAGCTTCAATGGCTTGCTACAAAATACGTCAGGCTAATAGTCAATCAGATTTTAATGATAATGATGATAATGATAATAATGAGTCGGTGCAAGTGATTGCCTAGTCCCAGATCAAAAACAGCCCTCGCTTTAGTTTTTAGCGGGGGTTATTTTTTGGGGTTTTGGGTTTTTTAAAACTGCGCAGTTTGTAATAATAACGGACAATCGAGCTAGCTAAAATTAGCATCGAAGTCGTAGCCGTCATAGTTAGGGTCCGATCAAAAATCAGAATCGACCAAATTAGCAGTAAGCTTTGATTGAAGTTGTAAATTAACAGCATCGTAACCGACAAGCCTGATAATGATTTTGCTTGATGGATTTTTAGCAATTGGTGAATTTGCCCAAAAGTAGTCGGGAAGATAAAAATTAAGCCTTTGATCTCGGCCGGCAACCGCCAAGCCGCCCACGAAAACAATACTGCTAAACCAGCGCTAGCTCCAAAAATCCACCAAGCCGATGAAGTTCGGTGTCTCCAGCGAGATCGAGACGGTTTGTAGCGATTGAAAAAGATTAAAACCGACAGCCCCATCAGCACGCACGCCAAGCTGGCCCAAATCATCGGTTGGTTAGTTTCAACCAGTCCGTGAACCACCCAACCAACTTGCACGCCAACGTATAATTGCCACATTTCTAGCGAAATACCCGCCACTGATCGTGCTTGCCAGATTTTTTTGAGCTGGGAAGCGCCAAGCATCACGCCAAAGACCCCCGCCAGCCAGCCAAAGATGTCATAATTCATAAGCGTTATTATATCATATCAAGCATTTAAGTTTTACCTCTTTACTAATTGTAATTTATCAGTTATAATGTTAATATCCGTCGTGAGGTCTTAAGTTGACCAAGCGCGAAAATAATACAATATAAGGAGAAATAATAAATGGCAGAATTTGATCGTAGTAAGCCTCACGTAAACGTTGGTACTATGGGTCACGTTGACCACGGTAAAACCACTTTAACTGCGGCTATCACTCATACTCTATCTAAGCGTCTTCCAAGCGACGTTAACCAACCAAAAAATTACGACGAAATCGACAATGCTCCAGAAGAGAAAGCTCGTGGTATCACCATCGCTTCATCTCACCAAGAGTATGAATCAGAAACTCGTCACTATGCGCACGTTGACATGCCAGGTCACGCCGACTACATCAAAAACATGATTACCGGTGCGGCTCAAGTTGATGGTGCGATTTTGGTGGTTTCAGCCGCTGATGGTGCGATGCCTCAAACCAAAGAGCACATCTTGTTGGCAAAACAAGTTGGTGTGCCTCGTATCGTAGTGTTCCTCAACAAAATGGACCAAACTGACGAGGAAATGGCTGAATTAGTGGTTGAAGAAATCCGCGACGAACTTGCAAAACAAGGTTTCGACCGTGATTGCCCAATCATCAAAGGTTCCGCTCTGAAAGCGCTTGAAGGCGACGAAGCTCAAATGGATAACATCATGGAACTCGTTAAAGCTATGGACGAATACATTCCAGAGCCAGTTCGTGATCTTGACAAACCATTCTTGATGCCAATCGAAGACGTTCACTCGATCAAAGGTCGCGGTACCGTGGCCACTGGTCGTATCGAACAAGGTGTTATCAAAATCAACGACGAAGTTGAAATTGTTGGTTTGAAAGCAACCCAAAAATCAGTGGTGACTGGTGTCCAAGCTTTCCACAAAGATCTTGGTCAAGGTCAAGCTGGTGACAACGCTGGTATTTTGCTCCGCGGTATTGAGCGCGACGACATCGAGCGTGGTCAAGTTGTAGCACAACCAGGTAGCGTGACTCCACACACCGAATTTAAAGGCGAAGTTTACGTCTTGAAAAAAGAAGAAGGTGGTCGTCATACGCCATTCTCAAAGGGTTACAAACCACAATTCTACTTCCGAACTACTGACGTTACCGGTGAAGTTGAATTGCCAGCTGACAAAGAAATGGTCATGCCTGGTGACACCGTAACCTTTACCGTCAAACTTCAAGCTCCAATCGCTATGGAAAAAGGTTTGAACTTTGCTATCCGCGAAGGTGGTAAAACCGTTGGTGCTGGTGTGGTGACCGAAGTTGTTAAATAATCGCTGATTACTAAAAAACTAGGTTGACCGCCTCACATTTAAAATCTCCCGCTGAAATTCAGCGGGGGATTTTTAGTGGCATACCTCAAATTAACAGGGAAAATCCGCCTCTAGATATTGACTTTTTAGATAAAATGGTGTATAATAATAGAGATCGTTAGTACTGGTCGAAATATTTATTGGTTAATATCAGTAACAAACGAGACATTTAAAAATTTAAAGGAGGGGTAAGGATGAAATTTCGTTCTTATGACAAGGTAAAAAGTGCCTTAGACGGCACTGCAAATTTATTTGATGTTGCAGGAATTTTGGACATTGACGGGGTAATTAATACGATCAAAACCCTTGAGTTTCAAGAGTTACCGATCAATGCGTTGGCAGTTTTACAGGGAGCGTTCCGCGAGATAAACCTACTCACTGGACGCTACGCTAATTTGTTCGCCAATCAAGGCGTGCAAAAGTTCGTCCAATGTGGGTTTGATTTTTCCAAACCATTTCGTTATTTCGCAGAAATGGGCGGCGTCGAAATTTGTCTTGTAAAAGAGGCAGAGATCTACGAACCCGGCACCAAAAAGATCACAGCTGATCATATGCGAATGTTAAAAATCGTTGACGATCCAGCTAAAGTTGAGGTCAACTGTAACGGCCAAACCCTATATTGGGTGGCAAAGTTGCACGCGCCAGAAATCACTAGCGAAGTTAGAGATTTGATCTGGCAAGCAACTAAATCGGCTATCGCCGAACAAATCAGCAGTGGAGCTTTAAAATCATTTGGTATTATGCCAGGCGAATCAGTAGAGATCTGGGCAGACAGACTCTACAACCGGGAGTTGGAAAACCTAACCAAAGGAACGGTAACAACTTCACGGGTGCCTCAGAAATACGCGGACTTGGCCTATGCGGTTAACGCTGAAATCGGTCAAGAAGTAGCCCAAAGGATTAACAAAGCTCTGGTTGATTATAATCAAAACCAAGAGCATAAACTGCAAGCTATTCACCATCCGAGCGCTGGTTGCGTGGAAGTGCTGTTTGATGGCATCAATAAGTTCAATGCAGCCAAACGAATTATCCAACAAATGGATCAAACCGCTGGACACAAAATCAAAAACATCGCTACTTTTGGTGATAGTTATCCAGATGTCTTGATGGCGCAAGCCGGTGTTGAATTAGAGCGTAATGTGACTCATTTCCATTTAGGTAGCTATGAGAATTTCGTTGCTAATTTTAAAGAAGAGGGTAATTTATCGTCAGATTCAGTTCTAGCGTTCCCTCAATTTGATACTATGTACCAAAATAATCCTAACATAGCATCAACCGTAATTAGTGGTAGTGTTTTCTGGTGGTTAGTAGAAAATCTACAAGACCAAGTTAAGCACGCTAGATTCACGCCATGGGAAGCTACGATAAACAGATTCGTAGCTTTCATGTAATAAGCAGATCTTTAGTAATGCTTAATATTAGTTCTTTTAAACAAAACCGGACTTTAATAGCCCGGTTTTTTTATTGACAAAAATTTTTTTTAATATATAATAAAACTACCTAATAATTAACAATCAAGCTCTAAAAACTTATTGACGGCGCCTCTGGTGTCATCTAAGGTTATAGAGATAGAAAGGAAATATGGCAGAAGCTAAAAAAACTGAAGGTATTAAAATTCGGATCCGCCTCAAGGCCTACGATCACAAAATTATTGACAAATCGGCTAAACAAATCGTTGATACCGCGATTCGAACCGGTGCAAAAGTAGCTGGTCCAGTACCGCTACCGACTAAGCGCAGTGTTTACTCTGTGACTAAAAGTCCGCACGTTTACAAAAAAGGTGGTGAGCAATTCGAAATGCGTGTTCACAAACGCCTCATCGACATCACCGACGCTAAACCAAAAACCATTGACAGCCTACAAAATCTCAGCCTACCATCTGGTGTTGACGCCGAGATCAAAATGGGCGCGACTGAGTAAAGCAACTATATTTTTCTATGCAGAACCCCCTCCGTTTATCGTTGAGGGGCTTTTGTAAGGGCTTTATCTTTCTGTAAGAAATTGCTCATGCAGAGGACTTTTTTCATGTTAAAATTAAATCATGCGCTTCATATTACTCAAACAAGTCGACGACAGACAAATTGGACATTTGTATGAACATATGTTCTTAAGCAAGCTGTCCGACCATCTCAGACAGCACTCTTTATTTAGCTTATTAGATTACCAAATCAGCGGAGAAGTTTTGTCGCTGGGTTACATCATGTTGAATTTGCAGGCTTTCAATATTCAAGCGCACAATGCCATTGATGACTTCTTATCTAGGCGTTTTTACCTGACTCAAGACTTGATTGCTAGCTCAATCTTGCAAATCTTCGCCGAAAAAATTACTACAACTGATGGTTTGAGTGCTAATTATCGAGCAGAACTAGCTCGGTTACATCAAAGCCCATGGCTAAACTTGAAACAGATTCAGCGACTAGAAGCTAGACAGCTGACTGATGATGATTTTCTTAATTTTCGATCAACCGACCTTGATGATTTTTGGACGATAGAAGTTAAATTAACCTATGATAGCGACCCCCAACTCCGACCGCTATTTCAAATCATTGCTAAAATCTTGACCAATAACATCAGTCAAATGATGGAATCTGATTTTCACGGATTTACCTTAAAAGCCAGCAGTTGGACTGAGCAAACGATTAGCTATGATTGTTCAATTTATCGACGTAGTAAGCGACAAGACTTTAAACCAGATGATGAAATTAAAGCGATAAAGAATATTCTTAGATCTTTCAACAGAGAATCAGTCCTGAAACGGCTAATATATGAGCTAGAGACCACCGCTAATCCTCCCATTGTTAGTACTATGGAATTAGTCGAAGCTAATCAAGCCATTATTGGTCATCGGGGACTATTTGAACTAGCTTCTATCAACAACCTACGACAAGTTATCAGATTGATTCAAATTAACATATCCGAGCAAAAACCTAAGCCAAAAACCATTGACAGTCTGCAAAATCTCAGCCTGCCATCTGGCGTTGATGCCGAGATCAAAATGGGCGCGACTGAATAAACAGTTTTATCATTTTAAAACCCTCTACTTCGTGTGGAGGGTTTTTGAATTGGGTTTGAGCTAAGAGAGTTTTTTGTCTAGAATACTATTGATTTTTTCGAGCAAGAAGGCTCTTGTTAAATCATATACTATCTGTTCATTTTTAATTAACGACTTATAAGCTACAATGGCCATTATCGCATAACAAGCTTCGTCAGTATTGCCAGTGTATAGCTGAGCTTGCAGTTTTTCGAGATCTCTCAAAATTGCATCAACCGGATTTTCGATCGGATTTTTGATTCTCATTTTATCCCTCCTTTTAAAAAGAACTATGTCTCTACCCTCTATCTTTTTAACACAAACTTGGTTTTTTGTCAATGCGAAGAGCTTTGCCTTTTTGCGTCAAATCGCTTATACTTAAATTATGTCAAAAAAACGCGCTCGCACCTACGCTCGTAACCGCACTGCCATTTCTCGGCGTGGTAATTTGAAATATCTGCGGTTTGAGGAGCCGGATGGGATTTATATTTTAAAATTGGCGTTATTGCTAGTAGTCAGCTCATTTTGGGTCAAAATCAGCGCCGGGCAGGGGGCTGGTGGGGCGTTTTGGGGTCTGCCGGTCGGGGTGTTGGTGGCGTTTTTGCTAGCTCGTCAGTTCGAGAAAAATCCGCTCAATCGACGGATTTGGTATCTGTTGATTATTGTGGTGGGGCTGGTTAGTTATTTTTTACCGGCGGGGATTGTGATTTAGGGTTTAATCGGGTCTAAGCGCAACGATTTTTCAAGGCAAAGGTCGCGGGGCGGGGCGGTTTTTCGTTTTAAGGAAAAATCCAGACAAAAAATCAGTTTTGCTCTTGTATTTATGTTTAAAATGTGCTATAATGAAAAGGTATATTAATTTAACCAAAAGACTTGATGTATTGGCAAGGTCGGTGGTTTCCCCTATTAAACCCACTGAAACCGGCAAATCATCAAGGCTTTAAAATGGGAGAAAAAAGAGAATGAAAGCACTTCTCGGCACCAAGATTGGTATGACCCAAGTCATCAGCGAGAACGGCACAGTTACCCCTGTGACCTTGGTTCAAGCTGGCCCAGTAACTGTGACTCAGATTAAAACCCTCGAAACCGATGGTTATAACGCAGTTCAAGTGGCATTTGGCGAAGGTAAGAATCTGAGCAAGGCCACTGCTGGACACACAAAACCTGCCAATGTGAGTCCAAAACACCTTAAAGAAATTCGAGTTGATGAATTGCCAGAAGGCATCAAGGTCGGCGACAAACTCGATGTTGAAGCTTTTGCAATGGACGAGCTAGTAACTGTCACTGGCACTTCAAAAGGTAAAGGTTTCGCTGGTACTATCAAACGACATAATTTCGCTCGTCAAGCTAAAACCCACGGTGGTAAAGGCGACACCCGCAAAGTTGGTTCGATTGGTTCGATGTACCCACAAAAAATCTTCAAAGGTAAGCGTATGCCAGGTCGTATGGGTAACGACAAAGTTTCAGTAAAAAACTTGAAAATCGCCTACATTGATAAAGATTTGAACTTGATCGGCGTTAAAGGAGCGATTCCTGGTCCAAAACGCGGTCTAGTGGTAATCAGAGGAGAAAACTAAGATGGCTGAAACTAAATTAAATAAAGATATTTTTGAAGTAACCGTGAAAAATCACGCTTTGCTAAAAAAAGCTTACGATGCTTATTTAGCAAACTCACGGTCTTCACACGCTAAAACCCTCACTCGCGGTCTAGTACGCGGTGGCGGTAAAAAACCTTGGCGCCAAAAAGGCACCGGTCGAGCACGTTTTGGCTCAATCCGCAACCCAATCTGGCGCGGTGGTGGTATCGTTTTCGGTCCAACCGGTAACGAGAATCACACCATTCGTTTATCAAAACAAGAGAAGCGCGTGGCGTTAACTCAGGCGTTGACCTTGAAACATCAAGCTGGTTTGATTAAGGTTTTGGAATATAAAACCACCGGCAAAACCAAAGAAATGGCTGATTTTCTAGCTAAAAACAAGCTTGAAGGTCGCGTTCTGCTAGTCACTGGTGAAAAAACTCCAGAACTGATCCGCGCAACCCGCAACTTGGCAGAAGCTAAACTCGTTAGCGCAATGTATCTCAATGTGTTTGACATCCTGAACGCTGACGCAATCGTAATTGACCAAGCTGGTTTAGACAAAATCAACAACTGGCTCGGCCTAAGTGAGGAGGCTTAATCATGGCAGATCTATTTATTACCCCTCGTTTAACCGAAAAAAGTTACCAATTGGCAACCGAAGGCATTTATGTTTTTGACGTGCCAGTTAGCGCTAACAAATATCAGATTAAACAACTTATTAACGAACAATATAACGTTGATGTGGTGAATGTTTCCGTTGTTAAACAAACTGGCAAAGCAAAAGCTTACAGCCGTGGTAAAAACCGCTATCCTGGCACTCGCTACGAGAGCGACACCAAGAAAGCTTATGTTACCTTGGCTGAAGGTCAGAAATTAGCAATTTTTGAAACAGCAACTGCTGACGACAAGGAGACTAAGTAATGGCTGTGGTAAAATACAACCCAACAACTCCAGCGCGTCGTGGCATGACTAGCCAAGATTTATCAGAGGTAACCACCAAAAAACCTCTCAAAAGCTTGTTGAAGTCTAAAAAACAAAACGCTGGCCGTAACAACACTGGTCGGATCACCGTTCGTCATCGCGGTGGTGGCGTCAAACGACATTACCGTCTCATGAACTACAATCTCCCAATCGGCACAACTTTGACCGTGGAAGAAATCGAATACGATCCAAACCGCTCAGCACGCATTGCCCGTGTTAAAGACCAAGACGGTAAATATCATTACATCTTGGCTGATACTTCGATGTCTAAAGGTAAAACTATCCTGATTGGTAGCGAAATCGACATTGAAGCGTCTAACCGCATGAAACTCGAAGAAATTCCAGTCGGTTCATTCATTTATGCGATTGAAATCGTCCCAGGCAACGGTGCTAAACTAGTCCGAGCTGCTGGCGCTAGCGCTCAATTGATGGCTAAAGAAGGCGATTACGCTCAAATCAAAATGCCATCAGGTGAAGTTCGCAAGATTTCAGTCCAAGCCATGGCTACCATCGGTACCGTTTCCAACGTTCAACACCAGAACATCAGCATCGGCTCAGCCGGTCGCAAACGACGCAAGGGTATTCGCCCAACCGTTCGTGGTGTTGTTATGAACGCTGTTGATCACCCTCACGGTGGTGGTGATGGTGGTCGTCACGGAACCGGTAAAGCGCCTCGCACTCCTTGGGGTAAATTGGCGCTCGGTCGCAAAACTCGTCGTAATAAATCAACTAACAAGATGATTGTCCGCAGTCGTCACGAAGCAAAGAGAAAGAGGTAACCCATGAGTCGTTCACTCAAAAAAGGTCCTTATGTTGATTACAAGCTGGCGAAAAAAGTCGCGGCTCTCGGTCCAGATGATCGCACCGTAATCAAAACTTGGGCCCGCGCAAGTAGCATCAGCCCAGAAATGGTTGGTCGAACCATCGCTGTTCATAACGGCAAAACTCACATTCCAGTGCTGATCACCGAAAATATGGTTGGTCACAAACTAGGAGAGTTTGCCCCAACTCGTAAGTTCCGCAAACACGCAGGAAAGGATAAATAATGACAAAAGATAAAATTATCGTCCGTGCTTACGCCAAAAATGTCGACCAAGCTCCACGCAAGGTTGCCATTGTCGCTGACTTAGTACGTGGTCGTAGCGTTGCAGACGCGCTAGTCATCCTAGCTCACACTCCACGTCGAGCCGCTACTCCAGTCAAAAAAGCGATTGAATCAGCGAAAGCTAACGCAACTTTTAATCACAATTTAGACGCTAATGGTTTGATGCTCCACACCGTATCAGTCACTGCTGGTAAACGCCTCAAGCGTTTCATTCCAGCTAGCCGTGGTCGAGCTTTGCCTTTCCAGAAAAAAGCTTGTAACATCTTGATTGAAGTTACCGGCGTTGAGAAGGTCAAACCAAAAGCCAAAGCTAAAACCGCAACTAAATCTGCTGTTAAGCCAGCAGCTAAGAAGAAAGAGGAGAAGAAATAATGGGTCAAAAAGTCCATCCTCGCAGTTTCCGACTTCAAGCTGACAAAAAGTGGGCCACCAAATGGTTCACTCGTAGCAAATCGGAAAACGCTCGCTTCATCAAAGAAGACCAACAAGTTCGCGATTTGATTGAGCAGAAATTTAATCAACGCCCAACCATCGCCAACATTAAAACCGAGCGCTCATCCAACGCCATCACCGTTACTATTTATACCGCTAAAGCCGGTGTAGTGATCGGTAAAGGTGGCGCTGGCGTGACCGAACTTCGCCAAGACATCGAAAAAATCACTGGTTTGCCAGCTAAGATCAATGTCGAAGAAGTCCGTCGCCCAGATCTATCAGCTAAATTAGTAGCTGAGAACATCGCTCATCAATTGCAACGTCGCATCAACTTCCGCCGTGCGATGAAAATGGCACTACAAAACACCATGCAAGCTGGTGCTAAAGGCGTTCGCATTGAGGTCGCTGGCCGTCTCAATGGTGCAGAGATGAGTCGCCGCGAGAAAATGATTGAGGGTTCAGTGCCTCTGCACACCATCCGTTCAAACATTGATTATCACTGTGCAACTGCTCAAACTCCAGAAGGCATCATCGGTGTCAAAGTCTGGATCTGCAAAGGAGAAAGGAGTTAAGCTATGTTATTACCAAAGAAAACTAAATATCGCAAAGTTCGCAAAGGTCGTAACAATGGCCGAGCTACCCGTGGCAACACCGTCGCTTTTGGCGACTGGGGTCTAATGAGTCTCGACAACGAGCGTATCAACTCACGTCAAATTGAGTCGGCTCGTCAGGCAATGACCCGCCACATCAAACGTGGTGGTCAAATCTGGATTCGGATTTTTCCACACACTCCAGTTACTCGCAAGCCACTTGATGTTAAAATGGGTGGTGGCAAGGGTAACCCAGAATACTTCGCAGCTAAAGTTAAAGCTGGCACCGTGATGTTTGAAATTCGTGGTGTGGACGAAGCAACCGCTAAAGAAGCCATGCGCCTAGCTGGTCACAAATTGCCAGTGCGCACTAAGATTGTCGCTCGAGGAGATATGTAATGGCTAAAAATAAAACTAATTACACCACCATGTCGCTCGAACAACTTAGCGAAGCTCTAGTTGAAGCTAAAAGCCAACTGGACCAAGCTAAAATCTCGCGACGCGCCAATGATTTGGCTAATCCAGCTCGCCTCCGAGCTCTGCGTAAAGAAATCGCGCGCATTATGACTGCGATTAACGCCTTAATTATTAACGAAAGTGAGGAAGAATAATATGGCAAGGACATTAACCGGCGTGGTGACCTCAGCAAAAGCTGACAAAACCATCACCGTCACTGTAACCAGTCGTGAAACTCACCCCATTTACAAAAAACAATATACTGTTTCGCGTAAATATACAGCTCATGACGAAACCAATCAGGCTGGGGCTGGCGATACTGTAGTGATCTCCGAATCCCGCCCGATTTCAAAAACTAAGACTTGGGTTCTTGACAAAATCGTCGAGAAAGCACGCGACGCGGTCGAATTGCGTGATGAAGTCGCTGAAAATTTCCCAGCTAAAGCTGAGGAAGCAAACGAAGAGGAATAGGCATGATTCAACAAGAAAGCCGTCTCAAAGTTGCTGACAACTCTGGCGCTAAAGAAATTCTTTGCATTAAGGTTCTCGGTGGCACTCGTCGCCGTTACGCTCGCGTTGGTGATATTATCGTCGCCAGTGTCAAAGACGCCAGCCCAACCGGCAACGTCAAGAAGAAAACCGTAGTTAAAGCCGTCGTGGTTCGCACTCGCAACAAAATCCGTCGCCCAGATGGTTCAACCATCGCTTTTGACGACAACGCTGCCGTGATTATCGGTGACGATAAAATGCCAAAAGCTACCCGCGTCTTCGGTCCAGTGCCTCGCGAATTGCGTGAACTTGGCTACACCAAAATTATTAGCTTAGCTCCGGAGGTACTATAATGGCTCAACGCATTTTACAAGGCGACCTAGTCAAAATCATCGCTGGTGATGATAAAGGCAAAACCGCTAAAGTCGTCAAAATCAACGCCAAAAAGCATCAAGTAATTCTCGAGGGTATCGGTAAACGCACTCGTCACATGCGCAAAAGCATGTATAACCCAATGGGCGGTAAACGCGATATCCAAGTTGGTGTCGATATTTCAAAAGTAGCGCTAATAGTTGACGAAAAAGCTGGCAAAACCAGTCGTATTGGTTACAAAACTGACGCCGAAGGCAACAAAACTCGCGTTGCTCGCCAAAACAGCAACAAAGCGATTGCCACTGCAAAAGCAGAGAAAGGGGCTAAATAATGACTGAAGCAAAAATCGTGCCTCGTTTGAAACAACAATACAAAGACGACATTGCACCAAAATTAAAGCAAGAACTTGGTTTGAAAAACATCAACCAAGTGCCAAAACTACAAAAAATCGTAGTTTCTAGTGGTATCGGCAAGAAAAAAGACGACAAACGTTTCCACGAAGTAGTCACCAACACCATTACCAAAATCACCGGTCAAAAACCAGTTGATCGCATGGCCAAAAAATCCATCGCAACCTTCAAAATTCGTGCTGGTATGAACCGCGTTGGCGTCAGCGTCACTCTGCGCAACGACCACATGTATGAATTTCTTGACCGCTTAATTAACACCGTCTTGCCACGTGTTCGCGACTTCCACGGTGTCAGCCTCAAAGCCTTTGACAAAACCGGTAACTACAACCTCGGTTTGAACGAGCAGTCAGTTTTCCCAGGTTTGACTTTTGAAGAAACTCAAATTTTACACGGTCTACAAATTACTTTTGTGATTAAAAACCAAGACAAAGCGCATTCTAAAGCCTTGCTTGAAGCTTTTGGTATGCCGTTTGAGAAGAAAGGGGCTAAATAATGGCTAAAAAATCAATCCTCGCACGCGACCTAAAGCGACAAAAAATGATCAAAAAATACGCCGCTAAACGTGCAGAACTAAAACGAATCGGCGATTACGAAGGGTTAGCTAAATTGCCTAAAAACTCCAGCACCACTCGCTGGAAAAACCGCGATAGCTTAACTGGTCGACCTCGAGCTTACATGCGTAAATTCGGTTTAAGCCGAATCAGCTTCCGCCAAAAAGCCTCAAAGGGTGAAATCCCAGGCGTAACTAAGAGTAGTTGGTAAAGGAGAAATATGTCATTACAATCAACAGATCCAATCGCAGACCTCTTGACTCGGATTCGTAACGCAGCTAAAGTTGGTAAAAATCAAATTACCGTGCCAGCCAGCAAGTTAAAACTGACCATCTTGAACGAACTGAAAAAAGCTGGCTATATCGTTGACGTCGAAGTTATCGACAACAAACCGCAGAATACTCTCATGGTTACTATCAACGAAGCAACCGAAAACGCGCGTTTTACCGAGATTAATCGATTAAGCAAACCAGGTCGTCGTCTCTATGTTGGCGCTAACGAGATTCCAAAGGTCAAAAACGGCCGTGGTATGGTTCTTGTCAGCACTTCAAAAGGCGTGATGAACGGCTTCTCAGCCAAAAAGCAAAAGCTCGGTGGCGAATTGTTACTAGAAGTTTATTAAAAACTTCTTCATTGACGCAAAAAACAAGTCTCTAGCGGTAGGGACTTGTTTTTTTAAATCTACTATTGAGAAAATTTAGCCATTGCTTCTTTGATTTTCTCAAACACAGGTAAATTGCCCTGATAACTCTTAGGCGAAATCGGCGATGGGTGATAAATCGGCATAATAGTTAATCCGTCAACTGTAAATTCTTGACCAACCAAATCACCAAGTTTTTGCCGGGGCTGATTAACAAGCAGTTTGGTTGGGACCTCACCCATTGTCAATATTAAGTTAGGCTGTAATAATTGCAATTGCCGAATCAAAGTCGGTTTATATAAGTCAGCCAACGGTTTTAAATATTTACGATCAGCTGGCAAACATTTAATCGCTTCGACAAAAGTTACATCGAGCAACTCTCGATCAATCACGCTCAACAGTTTTTGCATAATGGCTCCACTTGGAATGATCTTTTGATCGATCGAATGCCATGCTAAACCACTTTTGAGCCAGCCTCGTGGTGACGGCGCTTCACCGACGATCACTATGTCGTTATTACTGCCAAACCAGATCCCATCGTTGTCAAGACTAGCAACACCCATTTGATTATAATCTAATTTAAGTATATCTGCATGGAGTTGATCAAATTCAGATAATAAATTAGCAACTCGATTCTTCAATATTTGATAACGCCGGTTAGTGTTAGGATCGGCAAGTGGCTGTTGACATTTAACAATCCGATAGTTATTATAATCTAATTTAATCCCGCCAAATTGTTGGCCAGTAGTATCAATAATTTCGCCATCAATTAAATTGAAACAATGCCCGACGCCGCCAACCTTAATTTTGGCTAATTCTCCACCCAGATATTCCTGAACCACTAAAGATGATACGGCACACCGCCCGAGGCTTTTATTTGTTTTTGACCATTGTTCGGCACAACCAGGGTAGTAAGTTTGTTTGGACCAGCTCAACCACAATAAGTTCCTCAACTTTTGCAATCGCTGGTCGTATAATTTCATAATTTTAATATAACATAAAATTGACTTAGTTTAATAGATATCTCAAGCATCAATGTAACTTTATTGTTTAACAGCGGGTGATTTTTAAAAAATAAAGTAGGGGCATGTGTTTGGGTTTAGGCTATGCTAATCTTTATCCATACAGCATTGTGTGTTAAACTGATTTAGGGGGGTCGTTCAAAGACCGCAAGAGATAGATGATGCGGTTGTGAGAAATATCTATGGGTAATTTCAAAGGAGTTAACAATGAATAAAAAAATACTATTCTGTAGTTTAATAGGGTTCGTAATGATCGTAGCTGGGGTAACGTGTTTAAGTCTAAGCCACCAAGCACAAGAAAAACATACCACCCAAGCCCCACCAACTACCTCATCTCACCCAATCCAACAAAAAGATATTCACTATGACGTCCCTGTCGGTGAGTTAGATATAGCTTATGATTTTTCCAATAAGACTGTCCTAGCCAACATTTCCGACCATGTCATCTTAGCAACGGTAAAAAGCGCCAATTACACCAATTTTGAATATCGTAGCAATAAGTTTACTGATCTGATTATGACCATTGGAGAATTAGAAATCAAACACGTTTTTAAAGGTAGTTACGCGAAAGGTGATGTTATTTCTTACGAAAGACCAGGTGGATATCTTCCGGTCGCGCAGTATGAAAAAGGAGAAGTGCCTGAAAGTCTTGCTAAACGAAAGGCTTTACGTCAAAAATCCAATATCCCAGAATTAAGTCAGCAAGACAAAGAAAAGAAACTAATTCGTCGTTATTTCACAAAAGACGACATCGAAATTAAACCAGGAAAAACTTATTTGTTTTACGCAATCAATAGCACTAATAAACTCAAGACTTATAGATTTACAAAAAATCCCGACTCCGTGGAGATTATAGGTTTTGAATACGGAGCTCGAGAAGCAAACGCGTCTGAATTTTCAGAAGGGATTAAATTTAAGAATAACCAAACGAAAACTTTTGAGGAATTTAATTTCAAATAAAATCTAAACATTCTAAACACTCAATAGTGTACTATCACTGGAAGTTTATTAAAATTTCGTCCCTTATTTAAACAAGTCTCTGGAAACGGAGGCTTGTTTTTTATGGCAGTTCACGCTCATGAAAACGCAAAATTTGCCTTTCGCGATGAAATTCTCTATACTGTAATCAAGATTTATGAGCCAAGCCATCGAATTAGAGTTAACTTTTTTAGCAAAACGCATACCGAGCGAAATTGAGGGCGTCACGCCGACGCGGATTGTCGATATTTATATTCCAGATACCTCTGAGCATTCGCATCTGCGCCTGCGTCAAAAAGGTGATCGATACGAGCTAACCAAGAAAACACCCATCCAGAGTGGCGACGCTTCGGCACAGCTCGAGCAGACCATTAGCCTGAGCCAACTAGAGTTCGAGGCCATAGCTGTCATTAGTCAGAAACGAGTTGTTAAAGATCGCTACCGCGTGATGCTAGGCAATAGAGAAGCGGAAGTCGATGTCTTCCGAGATAGGTTGCAAGGTTTGGTGGTGATTGATTTCGAATTTGCCACATCAGCCGAAAAAGCGCGTTTCGTTGCTCCAGCCGATGTGGTTTTGGCGGATATTACGCAAGAAGATTTTATCGCTGGCGGATTGTTAGCAGGCAAGAGCTATGCCGATATTGAGCCGGAATTAGCGCGATTTGATTATCAGCGATTGTGATTTTGATAGTTTCATGGCGCTCGCACGTCAGATATTGTATGATTATCGTATGAACCGAATTGATATGTTTCTACTAAGCCAACTAGACATGTACCAAAAAATTTCCAAAACAACTCTTAGTATCATTAATAAGCTTCCAACCTTGCATGATTCCTAATTGGCACAAAAACAGGTATAGTCCCGTCAAATGGATTAATAAATACCTGACCTTATCCAAATTAGAAGTTAGAGAGCTGTATGATTCTAATCGACGCAAAACAGGAGAAATAATTCGCAAAGGAGAAGAAATTCCCACAGGACGATATTATATAACAGTAGCTGTTTGGATTGAAGATCAATTTGGTAATTTTTTGATTCAAAAGAATAAAAAATATAATTTATGGTCAACAACTGGCGGACACCCCAAATACAAAGAAACCAGCCTCGAGGGAATACAGACAGAAGCAGAAGAAGAATTAGGTTTAAAAATTAAGAAAAAACATTTGACTTTATTTAAAACACTTAAAACCGAAGATGATTTTATAGATCTGTATTATATCAAAATACCTCACACGCAAAAATTTTATCTGCAAAAAGACGAAGTCGATGCTATAAAATGGGCGAACATTTCTGAAATCAAAGACTTAATTAAGCAGAAGCTGTTTCTGCCACCGCACATTGATTTTTTAAAAGAATTAATTGAATGGAAGAAAAATGGAAGATAAATACAAAAATATCATCTGAACTTAATTTAGACGAAATTGAGTTAGTCTTGGTTGAGCCAGAACTCGTGGGCAATCTAGCAGAATGCCAAGAGTTTTTATATCTTTTCATTATACCACAAAAGTCATAAAAAAGCAATAGCAGTTTGTTTCACCCGATACTCCAGCTCCATTATTTCACCTGATTTTGCTTGCTTTTTCAGTAGTTTTTTGTTAAAATAAGTGAGTTAATATTAAATTGCGAGTGAAATTGGGAGATTTTGCGCCTCGAGCTCGGAATAGTTGACCGTCATCTAGTCGTCAACCGCTCCAGCCGACAGCACGGAAGAAGACAAACATCACTCTTTAACGAAAGGAATCACATGAGTCGAATCGGAAAACTACCAATCGTAGTACCAAACGGTGTGACAATCACGGTTGACCCTGACAAGATCATCATTAAAGGGCAGAAGGGCGAATTAACTCTCGCTCATCAGAACGGCATTGATGTTAAAGTTGCCGACAACCAAGTAGTTGTTAGCCGTCAAAACGAAGACGACAAAGTTCGGGCCGCTCACGGTTTGCAACGAACTTTAATTAACAACGCTATTCTCGGTGTGACTGAAGGTTTTGAGAAAAAACTCGAAGTCAACGGCGTCGGTTATCGCTTGAATGGCGGTGGCCAAAACCTAGAAATGCACCTTGGTTTTTCACACCCGATTAAATACACTGCACCAGCGGGTATTGATATCAAGGTGGAAAAAATGAATATCACCGTAAGTGGCATTGACAAACAGTTAGTTGGTCAAGTTGCCGCTGATATTCGGGCGTTCAAAAAACCTGAACCGTATAAAGGCAAAGGTATTAAATATGCTGATGAAACCATCATCCGCAAAGTAGGAAAGGCTGGTAAGTAATTATGGCTGAAGTTAACAAACTTAAAAACCGCGCTTTGCGCAAAAACCGCGTCCGCGCTAAAGTCGTTGGTACCGCTGAGCGCCCACGCCTGAGTGTGTTTATCTCGAATAGTCACATCTCAGCCCAAATTATTGACGACGCTAAGCAACACACTCTAGCTAGCGCTACTACTGTTGGCGCAAAAATGGCCGGCACTAAAACCGATCTAGCTGCTCAAATCGGCACCAAATTAGCTAAAACCGCTAAAAAAGCCGGCGTTACTAAAGTTGTGTTTGATCGCAACGGTCGCAAATATGCAGGTCGCCTACAAGCTCTAGCTGAAGCGGCCCGCAAGGAAGGATTGGAGTTTTAATTATGACTGACAAACAAACCCCAACAAACAAAGTTGAAGCAAAACCAGAACTAAAACGTGATCGCAAAGCTCCAGCTCGTGGTCGCCAAGCTGGTCGTCGCAACCAAAAACCAGTGCGCGAAGCTAAAAAATACGAAGAAGTGGTGATTAACATTGATCGCGTGACTCGCGTGGTCAAAGGTGGTCGTCGCTTCCGTTTCAAAGCTCTCGTGGCGGTCGGTGACGGCAAAAATCGCGTGGGTGTGGGCGTGGCTAAAGGCGCTGATGTGCAAGCCGCTGTGGCGAAAGCTACCGCTGTCGCTGAAAAAAACATGATCACTGTGCCGATCGAAAACGACACCATCCCACACGAAGTCGAAACTAAAGTTACTGGCGCACAAGTTCTCTTGATGCCAGCCGCTCCAGGTACCGGTGTGATTGCCGGTGGTGTGGTGCGTTCGATTATCGCTTTGACCAGCATCAAGAACTTGTTGTCAAAATCGCTCGGTTCAACCAACAAGGTTAACATTGCTTATGCTACTATCAAAGCCCTGGAAGAACTAGTGCCAAAAGAAAAATGGCACAAAGCTCCAGTTCAAAAAGCTACCAAAGCCAAAACAACCAAGAAAGCTGAGGAGAAATAAGTATGAAATATAACGAATTAAACCTCACCGCCAACAAAAACCCAAAACGCGTTGGTCGTGGTATCTCTGCCGGTCAAGGTAAAACCGCTGGTCGTGGTACCAAAGGCCAAGGTGCTCGCACCGGCCACAAAAAGCGCGCTATTTTCCAAGGCGGCTCACGCTCATTGGTCCAAGCCGTGCCAAAAGCCCGTGGTTTTAAGAGCAAGCGCCCAATGACTCAGGTTGTTTATCTCGATAATTTGAGCCAATTCAAAGGCAAAGAAGTTGACAACTTCTTGCTAGCTGAAGAAGGCTTCATCAAGACCCCTTATCTCAAAACCAAAGTCATTACCCGTGGTGAAATCGACGGCGCAATTACTTTGAAAGTTCAAGCGGTGTCCAAATCTAGCCTCGAGGCGATTCAAAAGGCTGGCGGTAGCTTCATCGCCACCCCAGTGCTACAACGCGCTAAACAAGACAAAGAAGCTAAATAATTACTTCTGAAATAACTAAATGCCACTCCCAAAAACCGCGGAGTGGTATTTTTTGTGTTATAATAACCATATGCTTATTCAACTCAAAAATCTCAGCAAGTGTTTTGATCAAAAAGTTATTTTTGAAAACGTTAATCTTGAGATTGAGGCTGGGCAAGTTGTCTTATTAACGGGCAATAGTGGCAGTGGCAAGTCAACGTTGCTCAACATTATCGGTGGGTTGGAGCGCCCAACAACTGGCGAAATTTTCATCAACAATCGTGATATTTTAAAACTCAAGGGCAGGGAACGAGCTGATTTTTATCGCCGTCAAATTGGTTTTATCTTTCAGGATTTTTATTTACATCCACAGCTTAAAGTTAGCGAAAATATCGCTCTAGCTGGGACTTTTGCTAATTTAAAATCAGCCGAAACCAAACATAAAGTCGAGTTTATCGCCAAAACACTCCATATTGATTCAATTCTAAACCACAAGCTTGACCAAGTTTCTGGTGGCCAAGCCGAGCGCATCTGCATAGCTAGGGCGTTATTCATGAGTCCAAAAATTATTTTAGCTGATGAACCAACCAATAATCTTGACCCAACCAACGCTGAAAATGTCATCAAAATCCTGCGTGCCATCGCTACTTCAATGAAAATTACTGTAATTATTTCCAGTCACAGCCAAATGGTTGCTAGCTATGCTGATCGAATCATTAACATTAGTCAAGGAGCTATTCATGAAATTTCTCAAACTCGCTAAACTCGGTCATCGCAATTTAATTCACCATAAAAAACAAACGATTTTTACCATTATCGTAGTTGGATCACTATTTAGCGTCCTAGTGGCCGTTCAATTAGTTATGCAGGGACTAGAGAATTTCTATATTAAGCAAAATCTAGCCGTATTTAATGGCTCAACCTATATCGCCGCTCAAGCCTGTCGACGTTCTGAGCTACTTTCTGCATCGTCTACACATCAGTGCGTTAAGGATGATGGTAAATTTGACGAACAATGTTTAAAAAATCACAATCAAAAACCCGCTCCTTGTAGCACTAATCAGCAACAAGTCAATGCTTTATTTGCAAACCGAACTAAGCCATACGGTGGGGAAGTGATTGGTAATGTCGAGATTCGCAACTACCAATATACCAATCTCTATATCTATCCTCAAGAAATTTTTACTAACAATATCACAGCTGATTTATCAAACAAACCCCAAGACGCCCTGGCAACGATCGTTACTATTCAGCAGGCTGCTAGCTTGTTGGAAATTCGAATGGATCGGATCGAAAATCGCCAAGCAAAGCTCAAAATTATTGATGAAATCAAATCTAAAGCAATTGGCAGGATCTTCACTTATAACGATCAAAAGATTTTTATTGCGGGGATCTTACCATACGGAGCTTCTCACATTTCAGTCGCACGTCACGAGCGAGACATGCGACCACTTGATTGGTTTTTGCGCGAGATTAGCGTTCATGACGACATAACTAATAATGGGGGTTTAATTCTCATTAACGACAAATCTCCAGCCATCAATAAAGTTCTTACTAACTCTACTCTTTATGCTTATCAGGCACTTATCAAATTCGATTCACCAGACCGAGCTTGTGATTATTTTAGATATGAACTCGATTATGTTGCACCCAGTTTATTCGGCACAAATAGATCTCAAACGCCACAATATATGGTTAATGAACTCTCGACTAATAGCGTAAAAACTCAACTTTCATTTGAGTTTAGGCGCTTTACGTCGTCGTTCGCTATTTATGTCTTGCTCGTCACTGCTGTCATTATTATTGTGTTCACTTTTTTGCGCTTGGTCACACAAGATAGTCGATTGATTGCCCTATATCGTTCATTAGGCGCTACGGCAAGTGATGTTTGGTTTATTTATCTGTGGTATGTATTTGAATTGTGCTTGTTAACAGTTGCTTATGCGCTGATTATTGGAATTTTGCTAGCATTAAGCGTAAGCAAACATTATTCGATAGATTTCAATATTGGGGCTAGCTTGTTTTACATAAAACATATTACCGAATTTGTGCCATTTATCGGCTTTAACTTGGAAATTGTTAAAATCATCGGCGCAATTCTTTTAGCGGCACCAATTACTTCGATTCTAACACTTGACCAATTATCAATGAGAAATATCGCCCGTCGTCTCAAAAAACAATAATTTATTTTACGATACTGTTTATGATAAAATGAAACCATGAGTGATTTAGCAACAAATCAACAAGCTTCGGTGATTCTCCGAGCGCGTAACCTCAATAAGACCTACAAAAAGTCGCGTCAACAGATCACTGTGCTCAGCAACATCAACCTGGAAATTCGTCAGGGCGAGATTGTGGCGATTACAGGCGCCAGCGGTTCGGGCAAATCAACTTTATTGCATCTGCTGGCAGGTTTAGATCGACCGACTAGCGGACAGGTGATTGTCAACGACCAGGATTTATCGAAAATGAGCGATAAACGATTGTCACAGTTTCGCAATCAGACAATTGGCTTTATTTTTCAAAGTTTTTATTTACATCCGTTTTTGACACTGGAGAAAAATGTCGAAGTGCCAGCGATGTTTTTAAAAATGAAACGCCAACAACGCACGGCTCAGATTGCTCAACTGCTCGAACGAGTTGGCTTAGCTGATTGGGCGAAACATTTCCCTAAAGAACTCTCTGGTGGGCAAATTCAACGCTCAGCCATCGCCAGAGCCTTGGTCAATTCACCAAATATTATCTTTGCTGACGAGCCAACTGGCAACCTCGACTCTGTCAATAGTGATTTGGTGATTGATTTGCTAAAACAGATTCGCCAAGATTTAGGCACCACCATTATACTAGTAACTCATAATCCCGAGATTGTCGCTAAAGCTGACCGGCATATTACGCTCAAAGATGGCGTCATTATCGATCAAACTCACCAGATCACCGAGGCTCCGAGCCCGATGAACCGACAAGCCGATAACCAGGATATGACGCCAAATCGCCTTGATATTCGGCGCCAACAGCAACGCACTGGTTCGATCGATTCTGTCATCAAGCCGACCCGCCAACCTAATGATTCAAAGGAGAAAACCACATGATTGGATTTATTGATACTGTCACCTTAGCCGTCGCCAAACTCAAAACCCGGCGGATTATGATGTTTATTACCGTTTTGGTGGCGGGACTGATGTTTAGCGTGTTATTTGCGTCGGCACTGGTGGTTAATGGCGTGCTCGATTCTTTTAATAAATTTGATCAAGCCAGCGACCAGAGTTATTTGGTAAAAGTTTTTTCGGCTGATGTGTTTAGGCAGATGCATTTGCCACCGCTTGGCAAAAACGATATCCAGGCTCGGGCTGAAGCCAATCAACATTATTTAAAATACATCGAGGAGCAAAAAGCTCTCGCCAAACAGCAAAAAATCAAATTTGACGAAAAAAGCGTCAAACATCCCATCAATAAATATAAATTTGGCGACCGCGAAGATTACGCCTATAATTATGAATCGCCGGTAATTGAGCGCATTTTACTAGCTAGACAACAAAAATTCATCAGCCAAGCCGACAGCAATCTCCAGGGGCTAAAAAAGCGGGCAATGCCTTTTAATCCGGTAAAATTCTACCAAACCAGCAATTCACAATCGCAAATTACTGGTTTGAAATTTATTAAAAATGGCAAAGAAAATCTGATCGAGCGCGAAAATGAAGCATTCGAACGCAATGCCAACTGGAGCGAAGCTGATGCCCGAGCTTCCAGATATCGCCTCGAGGAAGACATCGTAATGAAGAATTTAATTTTGCCAGCTAATGATTTACGACGCCAAAACCCGCAAGCTGTGCCGGTCGTGATTACCGCGACCGAGGTCCAGGCGTTGTTTGGTCAAAAATTAAACATCTCGGCAATGCCGACCGATAACAAGCAACTGATCAAATGGGTCGAGGATCTCCGACGCAAAATCAACGGTCAAACTTACCAAGCTTGTTATCGTAATAATGCCGAGAATGAATTGCTGGAAAAAGCCGTTGAGCAACAACTAGTTAAAGACAAAAAACAATCCCATTTCAGCCAAGACAAGCCAAAAATCGTTTATAATTTACCAACTACTACTTGTGGTCAAGTTACCGTCAAGCAAGACAATCGCACCCCAGATGAGAAAAAACAAGATGAAGCCGCTACTGCCCTCGCCAAACAAAAAGGCGAGTATCAGGCTCCCCACGCCGAAATTATCACTTTTCAGGTGGTCGGAGTATTCCCGCCAGCTGACAAAGAAACCCGCGACGGCTCGGCTCAACTCGCTAACCTAGCTCGTGATTTGTTAGCTAATTACACACATCAAGGCGCCGTTATTCCGCTCGGTCTTTATCATCAACTACCTAACAAAGTCGGTCTCGATCGAATCTTTTTTCCACCATCTACCAGCAAAAATCTAGCTACCAGTGGTAAATTCTTGGAAAACGCCGGTTTTCATCCGACAATAGTTGAATTCGCCACCTACCAAGACGCCACTGATTTTATCGATTTTATTAACGGTGCCGAGATTTTAAACAGTGAACAGCACACCGAAGGCATTATGAAATGGCTACTAGGCGACATCAAAACTTATTACCGCAATCGCACAGTTGATAACAGTAAGTATAAGTTTTATGCTAGTCCGTTTGGTCGCAATTTTGTGACTTTGCAGGTTATTAAACGTCAATCGCGCAATTTTGTGATGATTACGGTAGGAATTATTTCGCTGATTGCCATGATTATTCTGAGCTTAACGATGGCGCGCGTGATGTCCGATAGTCGCCACGAAACCGCCATCTTTCGAGCGGTTGGAGCTAGACGTGGCGATGTCGCTAAAATCTACTTATCTTATAGTTTAATTATTGCAGTGCGAATTATCATAATTTCGCTGGTTTTTGGCGCAATTATTAGTTTGAGCTTAAACTCAGTTTACGGCGAAAAACTAACAATTTTAACAAAATTAAGCTACGGTTTGTTTAATCAAGATTTAACTTTCAAACTCTTTGCCATCGAGCCACTGTGGCTAGCCGTCTTGGCGCTAACAATTGTCGTAATGTCGCTAGTCGCCGTTATTCCACCAATGCTCCGCAATGTCGTGCGCAATCCGATCAAAGATATTAAGGATCAATAGTTGAATTTTTAACCAAAATTAGATACAATATAGACTAGATATTTTCATAATTTAAAGAAGGTAAGACTGTGAATTTCAAGACCATTATCAAATCCCTGAAAAATAAAGATATGCTTAAGCGCTTGGGCGTAGTATTTGCAATTATTGCGATTTATCGCTTCATTGCTCATATCCCCGTGCCGCTAGCCCAACCAACTCAGCTCAAGGAAATGGTGACCCAAGCCATCAACCAAACTGATCTGGGTGGTTTTTTGAATCTGCTAAGCGGTGGAGCCTTAACTAGTTTTTCGATCGTCATGGTCGGTATCAGTCCCTATATTACCGCCTCGATTATCTTCCAATTATTAACCAAAGCTATCCCTTCTCTCGAAGAATTATCAAATGATGGCGAAACTGGTCGCCGTAAAATTAACCAATGGACGCGCATTGCCAGCGTGCCATTAGCGGTTTTCCAATCAATTGCTTATATTTTCATTTTGCGCCAGACTGCCCTCGCCGGAGCCAATATTACTTTAGATAATATTTCGCTCGCTCGCTGGGTGGTTGCCATCACCTCGATGGTCGCTGGCTCGATTCTGCTGATGTGGTTTGGCGAGTTGATTACCGAACAGGGAGTTGGCAACGGTATTTCAACTATTATCTTTATCGGTATCGTCTCGCAAACACCGACTATGCTGGCAGCTATTTTTTCGGCCCTAACCAACACTTCAGCTGGTTCGCTCAATGTTTTCGGTTGGTTTACTTTGCCAATCAGTCCACTTGGGCTAGGATTAACTGTCTTTTTGACGGTAGTTGGCTTGTTGGTGCTGTATTTGCTGGTCAAAATCAACGAAGCTCAACGCCTAATCACCATCAACTACGCCAAACGGGTGCACGGCAATTCAACTTATGGTGGCATCAAATCCATTTTACCGATGAAATTAATCACCGCTGGGGTGGTGCCAGTGATTTTCGCGGTGGCTTTCTTGTCGCTACCAGCTTTTATCGGTCAAGTCATGAAATCATCAGGCGCTGAAAATCTCCAAGGCGTTGCCAACAATTTGATTTTGTGGTTCCGCACTCCAACCGCTCAAGGTTTCGAAGCTGGCGGCTGGCAGGCGATGATTTATCCAATTACTTATTTTATTTTAATCGTGATGTTTACTTATTTTTACACCAGCGTGGTGTTTAACGCTGACGAAATTGCTGACAACCTGCAAAAACAAGGCGGTTTCATCGAAGGTGTTCGTCCCGGCACCCAAACCGCTAAGTTTTTACGTTCGTCAATCAACCGATTAACCCTTTTCGGTTCGTTCTCTCTTGGTTTGATCGCCATCACACCGTTTGTAATTGACTATGTTGTTTACCGATTCTTTGGCATTTCTAAAGTTAACTTCACCATCGGCGGAACTGGAGCTTTAATTATCGTGACAGTCGCCCTCGAGAATTTGCGTCAACTTTCATCACGCGCTCTGATGGTAACTTACGACGAATACAAATAATAAACAATGACCATTTCGCGCTTTAATTTTAAACGATTGCTGAAAAAAATCGTCATCGGGCTGGCAATTTTAAGTTTGTCGTTAGTTGTGGCTTTTACGATTGATTATTTTTATCAAAAATTCTACGGCGAGCCAATCTCCGTGCCATTGCCACAATCAATTTCTAACGTTATTACCACCCAAGCTCCTGAGGAAAAAGAAGTCACCAAACAAGAAGTTGTCGAGCATAAGGTTGCACCAGACAAACCTCGTTATTTTAGCCTACCGGTCTTAGGCATTACTAAAGCGCGGATTTTACCTGTCACTAAAGATGCCAAAACTCACGAAATCGGCACGCCGCCCGGCATTTATGACGTTGGCTGGTTTAATCAGAGTGGTCTACCCGGCAAAAACCAAACCATCGTTCTCGATGGGCACAATGGGGGGCCAACCAAAGACGGCATTTTCAAACGTCTTGGCAATGCCACCCCTGGCAATATTCTGACTATTGAACGGGGCGATGGACAGATTTTTAATTACAAAATCACGGACAACTATGTCATAAAAGTCGAGGATTTTAATCAAGACGCTATGAATAAAATTCTGGCCAAAATCAACGACCAAGAAACCGTCTCAATTATCACTTGTAGCGGCCGCTGGCTCAAAAATAAGCAAACTTATGACCAACGCACCATCATCAAAGCCGTTAAACAATAAAAGTCTTTACTTTTAGGAAGTTTTGCTGTATAATGTGATTTTGTAATTTATGGCTAAAAAAGACGTCATCAAACTGGAAGGTAAAGTCAAAGAAGCATTGCCAAATGCTCAATTTCGGGTTGAGCTCGTCAATGGTCATACAATTATCGCTCACATCTCGGGTAAAATGCGCAAACATTACATCCGACTTGTACCTGGCGATAGGGTAGAAGTAGAGCTAAGCCCTTACGATCTCGAAAAGGGCAGAATCAGCTTCCGCCTCAAATAATATTAACTAAGGGAAGAAAGAGGAATCTAACACTAATGAAAGTTCGTGCCAGTGTTAAAAAAATCAGTCCCGATGATATAATCGTTCGTCGTTGTGGTCGCCGCAAGGACGGTTCAAAAGTTTGTCGAGTTTATATCATCAACAAGAAAAAACCTAAGAATAAGCAAAGGCAGGGTTAAGAATGGCTAGGATCTCTGGGGTTGTTATCCCATCAGACAAGCAGGTTCAGATCGCACTTACCTATATTCACGGCATCGGTCCGACCAGCGCATTAGCTATCCTTGCGGCGGCTAAAATCGAGCCGACCACTCGGGTAAAGGATCTCACCGAGGCTGAAGAGCAAAAATTACGCGAAATTATTGACCGTGATTACACCGTAGAAGGTGACTTACAGCGCTTGGTGACTAACAATATCAAACGATTAAAAGACATCAAGTGCTATAAGGGAACACGACACATTGCTGGTTTACCAGTCCGTGGACAGCGAACCCGAACGAATGCACGAACTCGTAAGGGTAAGGCAATTGCAGTTGGTGGAGCACAGCCAAAGGCTGCGTCTAAGACATAGGAGTAACGAAGCAGATGGCAAACGAAGTAAATAAACCAAAAACTGCCAAGCGCAGTAAAAAACAACGCGTAGCTGTACCAACTGGTAAACTACACGTCCAATCAACTTTTAACAATACAATCGTGACGTTTACCGATAAAAAAGGTAACGTTTTAAGTCAATCAAGTGCTGGCGCTTGTGGCTTCCGCGGTTCCAAAAAAGGCACCGCTTATGCAGCCCAAATCGCTGCCGAAAAAGCCGCTACCATCGCTAAAGACAAGCACAACCTCTCGAGCGTTGACGTTTTTGTCAAAGGCGTTGGTCTCGGTCGTGACGCTGCAATTCGCGCCATGAGCGGTGTTGAAATTAAAGTTGAATCAATCAAAGATGTGACCGGCGTCCCACACGGTGGCGTTCGTCCTAAGAAAGCAAGGAGAGCATAAACAATGGCTAGAGATATTTCACCAATTGTCAAACAAAGCCGTCGTGAAGGCTACGCTTTGCACCCTAAAGCTCATAAAATTATGGTGCGCAAAAGCGGTATCCCAGGTCAACATGCCCACAACCGCCAAGGCAAAGGCAGTTTGTACCTAACTCAATTGCGCGAAAAGCAAAAAGTTCGCCGTATTTACGGTTTACTAGAGAAGCAATTCGCCAATTTAATGAAAAAAGCTACCAAACGCCAAGGTCTAGCTGGTGAAAACTTGCTCCAAATGCTAGAAACTCGTTTGGACAATACCGTATATCGTGCCGGTTTTGCCACTAGCCGTCGAGCAGCTCGACAGTTAGTGTCGCACGGTCACTTTATGCTCAACGGTAAAAGAGTGAACATTCCATCCATCGCTGTTAAACCTGGCGACAAGATCGAAGTTCGAGCAAAAAGCACCAAATCAGCTTATTTTGCAAATCTAAGTGAAGTAGTAAAAAACTCAGTTCAAAAACCACTCAGTTGGCTAAAAGCCGACCACAAGAAAATGGTAATTGAAATTACCGGCTTACCAAAGCGAGAAGAAGCTGAGGACGATATCAACGAACAACTGATTGTTGAATTTTATTCAAGATAGGGGAAACAATGGCAAAAAATATTTACAATCCAACCTTAAAAGAAGTTATCGAGCACTCGGATAACAGCGCAACCGTCGTGGTTAGCCCGGTTAATCGCGGTTACGGTAACACCCTAGGAAACAGTTTGCGTCGCGTTTTGCTCTCGAGCATTCGCGGTGGCGCGATTGTAGCTGCCAAAATTCACGGAGCAACTCATGAGTTCACTACTCTGGACGGCGTGAAAGAAGATTTAGTCGATGTAATTTTAAACCTAAAAAACATTCACTTAATTATTCATTCTGACGCTCCAATTGAATTGACTCTCAAAAAAACTGGCACTGGCGTGGTTTATGCCTCAGATATTAAAACCACCGCGGATGTCGAAATCGTCAACCCAACCCAGGTGATCGCCACTATTGATAACCCAAAAACCACTTTGGAGATTGATATGGTTGCCGAAGCTGGTCGCGGTTACAAAAGCATCGACGAAGCCAGCAAAGATCGCTTGCACTCAGACATGATTGCCATTGACGCGTTCTTCAGCCCAGTTTTGCGGGTACGCTACAAAGTTTCCGACACTCGCGTTGGTCAAGAAACCAACCTCGAGAAATTGGAAATTACCATTGATACCGATGGCTCACTTTCCCCAACTCAAGCTTTTGAAGAAGCATCGGCCATTTTGGTTAATCAATACCAATCACTTGCCGGCGCAACTATTGTCGAAGCTGGTGAAGAAATTGGCAAAATCAAAGAAAACGAGATGAGCGAATTTAATTCTTCAATCGAAGATTTGAATCTATCAGCTCGCACTACTAACGCTTTAATTAACAACGACATCCACACCGTGGACGATTTGATTAGTTTGAGCGAACCAGATTTACAAGATCTAAAGGGCTTTGGTCAAAAAGCGCTGGATGAAGTAAAAAATAAATTAGCGGAGTTAGAACTATAATGCACAGACACGGATATAAAGGTCGCAAGCTCGGACGCAAGCGCGACCAACGAACAGCGCTGTTTCGCAACCTCGCCAAACAGCTAATCACTAACGGTGCAATTGAAACTACTTTACCAAAAGCTAAAGAAATTTTACCAATGACCGAAAAACTAATCACAAAAGCCAAACAAGGCGACCTTGCGTCTCGTCGCCAAGTGATTGCAGTTTTGGATGTTAAAGTTGGCAATTTCCTAGTTGACTCAATTGCTCCACAACTTACCGAACGAACCAGTGGCTATTTACGCCTAGAAAAAACCGACGCTCGCGTTGGCGACAATGCCCCAATGGCGATTGTTGAGTTCGTTGACGAAATCAATTTTGAGGCCAAAACCGAAGCTGACAAACCAGCTCCAGTCGAAGCCGAAAAAATCGAAAAAACTGAAGTTAAGGAGGAAGCATAATGGCTAAAATTACCAAAGCACACAAAACTTTCTCACAAAAACCAGCTGACGTTCAGCGTGAATGGTTTTTGATTGACGCTAGCGAAATGACCATCGGTCGCCTGGCTACCGTCGTCGCTAAGCTTTTGGTCGGCAAAGATAAAGTCACCTTTACCCCACACGTTGACGGTGGTGACTATGTTGTTGTGATTAACGCTAAAGGCATCCAAGCAACTGGCGACAAAGAGTTAGCAAAACACTATTTCCGACACTCAGGTTTTCCTGGCGGAATTAAGGATTTGAGTTTAAAAGAACTCCGTGAAAAGTTCCCAGAACGAATTGTTGAGTTCGCCGTCAAAGGTATGCTACCAAAAAACAAACTCCAAGCTGACCGCATGGCGCGCTTGAAAGTTTACGCTGGTAGCGACCACATGCACCAAGCTCAAGCTCCAAAGAAAGTTGAGGTTAAATAATGGCTACTGACAAAAAATATTTCTACGGCCTTGGTCGTCGTAAATCAGCTACCGCTCGCGTCCGTTTGTACGCTGGCAAGGGCAAAGTAACCATCAACGACCAAACTCCTGAAGAATACTTTTCAAATGACAAAAAACTGATTGCTGCGGTAACTTCACCACTGGTGTTAGTTAACAAACAAGGCGAATATGATGTTTCAGTCAAAGTTTCAGGTGGCGGTTGGACTGGTCAAGTCGGCGCTATCAAACTCGGTATCGCTAAGGCGTTACTAGTTGACGCTCCAGATTTGCGCCCAGTACTCAAACAAGCTGAATTGCTCAAACGTGACCCTCGCGAAAAAGAACGCAAAAAATACGGTTTGCGCTCGGCTCGCCGAAAAGAACAATTCTCCAAGCGTTAATTGTCCTATCTTATCAAAATTCCACTGCGTCTCATGGCGGAGTGGAATTTTTATGGTATAATATGGATGATGTTATCGGAAATATTATACAAAGCCTTTAAAATCCCCAATTTGATGAATATGGAAGTTTCAACGCCCAAAAAATACCAGGCGACGCTGATTTTCATTCATGGCATCGGCGTATCTAAGTCAATGTGGGATCGGGTGGAGCAATATTTTAAGGACGATTGCCAGATTATTAAGGTTGATTTGCTCGGTTTTGGTGAATCCAAAGCTCGCGACTGGCTTAAATACAGCCTCGAAGACCAAGCCAAATCGCTGTTTTGGACATTATCCAAAGAGCATAAATTGATCAATTTTAAACCGGTTATCATCATCGGGCATTCGATGGGTACATTAGTGGCTACTGAATTTGCTAGTCGCTACAAAAAACTGGTATCAGAGCTAATTTTAATATCACCACCGATATATTTACGACGGTCTAATCTTAAAGAAAAATTTCTCTGTAATTCCTACCAAACCGTCTTAAACAATGATCAATTATTAGCTACGATATTTAAAATTGGGCAAAAGTTTTATGGCTACACTAGTAGCATGGAGCCCAGTTCTCGGCAAGCTTTTGCTAAATCCTTACGCACCGCCATTATCAAACAAGATACTTTTTCTAAACTAGCCATTTTAAATATTCCAACACATATCATATATGGTATATTTGACCCGCTAATCGTAGCGGATAATTTCTTGCCACTGCGCAACCTCAACAATAAAATCACTATCGAACCAACTATCGCTACCCACCAAATTCGCCATTTTTTAGCTAAAAAAACCATCAATCAACTGAGAAAAATTCTAAAAAAATGATATAATTAGAATATACAAACAAAAAGAACATTTTACTTCTTTTTCGGGTGTGTATGTAATCGCGCAAACCATAAATCATAAACTATAAACTAAAATTAAAGCATAAACTGAGGTATTTTATGACAAAACCAATCATTCTAACTGGCGACCGACCAACTGGCAAACTGCATATTGGTCATTACGTTGGTTCACTCAAGAATCGAGTTGAACTGCAAAATTCTGGCCAATATCAAACTTTTATTATGATTGCTGACGCTCAAGCGCTGACCGACAACGCCAAAAATCCTGACAAAGTTCGTCATAATGTTCTCGAGGTGGCGCTTGATTATTTGGCAGTTGGGCTTGATCCAGCCAAAACTACGATTTTTATTCAGAGTCAAATTCCGCAATTGCCCGAATTGGCTTTGTATTTTGCTAATTTAGTGTCAATTGCCCGACTTGAGCGCAATCCGACCGTCAAAACCGAAATCAAACAAAAAGACTTTGGTGCTAGCGTGCCGAGCGGTTTTGTGTTTTATCCGATTTCGCAGGTTGCCGATGTGACCGCTTTTAAAGCCACTCACGTGCCAGTCGGCGAGGATCAGTTGCCGATGATTGAATTAACTCGAGAAGTCGTCCGTAATTTTAACCAAACTTATAATCAAGATGTATTGGTCGAACCAGAGGCAATTTTGCCCCCTGCAGGCATCGAGCGCCGATTGCCAGGCATCAATGGCCTTGACGATAAAATGAGCAAAAGCCTTAACAATGGCATTTATCTAGGTGACACGTTCGAGGAAATGCGCGACAAAGTGATGCGAATGTATACCGACCCTGACCATATTCACGTTGACGACCCCGGCAAAATCGAGGGCAACGTAGTGTTCGCTTATTTGGATGTCTTTGCTAGAGATAAAGCCAAAGTCGCCGAACTCAAAGCTCACTACCAGCGAGGCGGGCTGGGGGACGTAACCGTTAAGAAGCATCTAATCGAAGAGCTAGACCATATTCTGGCGCCAATTCGTCAACGGCGTGCTGAGTTCGCTAAAGATCCTCAGGCGATCTACGACATGTTGCAACGCGGTAGTCAACAGGCTGAGCGAGTCGCTTCTCAGACTCTCTACGAAGTCAAATCCGCTATGAAAATTAATTATTTTAAAACAGAACAATAAATCCCAATGAAATTCCAGATTAAAGAAGTTCGCCAAGTACTCGACAAATTCGGGGCGCTAAATCCCGAGTCTAAGATCGATCAACTGGCTCACTCGACGCCAAGCGAGTTTTCAGCGCTTTATCAATTTGTTCATGACAAAAAAACTTGGGCGATTTTGTTTAATCCTACGCTTGATGATGATACCGAGGCGATTGGCGAACTAGCGCCATGGCCAGCTAGTGAGCTTAAAATCTTCGAGAATCCCGAACTGCCGGACAGTTTTGGTTTACCATTTCATCAAAAAACTTGTTATCTGCTAGCGCGTAATTTTAAACAGACTCGCCTTGATGTTTATTTAGCTAGCCAGCATCCGGAATTATCGCGAGCCAAACTGCAAAAACTAATCAAAAACGGCCAAGTTAGCGTCAACCACCAGATTATCACTTCGCCCAAAAAGCTGATCAACCCGACTGTTGACCGTATCACTATCGACACCGTTGTTACTACCAAAAAACAACCGATTGAGTTTGAGGTTTTGTTTGAAAACGCTGACCTGATGGTCATCAATAAACCAGCCGGGATTTTGAGTCATGCCACCCATCATTCTAGCGATGAGGAGTTTACGGTCGCCGATTTTATCCGCCAGCACGGTAATTTTACGACCGATAATTATCGCGACGGCATCGTCCACCGACTCGACCGCACCACTAGTGGCGTGATGATTCTAGCTAAGAATCAACCCACCGCCGATTTTTTAAAACAACAATTTAAAAATCGCCAAATTCACAAAACCTACTACGCTATCGTCACCGGTCAGCCAAAACACCACCAAGCCAAAATTGACCTGCCCCTCAAACGTTCGCTCAAAAACGCCGGCAAATTTATGGTCGATGCTAGTGGCAAGCCTGCCATTACCGTTTATCAAATCATCAAATCCATCGGCCAACAGCATCTGGTTAAACTCCAGCCCCAAACCGGACGGACTCATCAATTGCGGGTGCATATGAGCTATCTTAATTTGCCGATTCTTGGTGATTATCTCTACGGTGGCGAGAAATATCCGCGCCTGATGCTTCATGCTGAGACGATTGAGTTTCAAGCACCCGATGGTGAATTTTTAACCGTTACCGCTCCGCTGCCGAGCGAGTTTGCGCCATGGCAAAACTAACCGACGCTACTGATTTAGCGGAATTTGATGGCTTGTTTTCGCAAGACAACCAGCATAAAATCTGCTCTTTTTTAAAATCAGGTGCCAACAGTAGTTTAATCACCGCCCGCACTGATGCCGAATTAGAATTGGCTAAACATTTTATCACTCAAAAATGCCAAACAAAAGGCGAGCCGGTTCTAATCACCACGCCTGACGACACCGGCAAGATTAAAATTGACGCCACGCGCGCCATTATCGAAAAATCAATCACTACCACCGACAAAAAACGCTGGTTTTTAATTATGCACGCTGAAACCATGACCGCCAGCGCCCAAAATTCACTCTTAAAACTGCTCGAGGAACCTAATCATAGCGTGTTTTTGGTGTTGCTGACTTCTAAACCAAACCGCTTACTGACCACCGTCCGCTCCCGCACTCAAACCATCAAACTCGACCCCATCGCCAAGCTCGCACTGCTTACTTTTTTAAAAAGTAATTATCCGAAGCTCGACGCCACCAAACAGCAACAATTGTTATTTTTGGCGCAAAATAACTTGCAATTACTGCTGGATCTGATTCATAATGACGAACTTGCCGATCATCACATTCAAATTGCCACCGACGCGCGCCAATTATTCACCGCCAAACCCGCCGAAGCCTTGTTGATTGTCAAAAAATATTTCAATTCACGCGACGAAGCCATTATTTTAGCGCAATTAGTGCTAAAAATTCACCACACTATTGTCACCACCAAAGCCACCACTAGACACTTTGGACGCACCACTAAATGGTTAACCGCCCTGACTCGTCTCCAGCAAAATTGTGCCGTTCGGCTGTGTCTGCTTGAAGCGGTTATGTAATTTTAACTAAAAATGCTATAATGGACTCACAAATCTTATGTTAGGACTAATTTTAATCTCAGTTGTAGGAGTCGGGCTGTTGTTTTTTAAAGAGCCGAAGAAACGCATTGATCGCACCAGCGAGCATGTTTTGTCGCGCATCGAAAATTTCTGGCAAATCGCTCAAGACGCCATCAAAAACGAGAAATATTTGCGCGCCGAAAAAGCCCTATTGACGATTTTGCGAGTTGACGAAAAGAACGCCGCCGCTTATAACCGCTTGGGGATTTTATATGCTAAACAAGAAAATTTCGCCGAGGCAGTGGAATGTTTTGAGATCGCCCAAAGCCTTGAACCGAGCGTTAATAATCTCCACAATGTCGGATTGATTTATTACAATACCGGCGAATATCCGAAGGCAGCGCTAGCGTTTGAACAAGCGCTGGAGATTGATGATAGCCTGGCGTCGCGCCACATTGCCTACGCCAAAGTCCAAGAAAAAATGGGGGATTTTAAAAAAGAAATCAAATCCCTGGAACGCGCCATCGAAATCGAAGAAAATCCGCAAACTCTCAAATTACTAGCGCTAGCTTATCATAAAGACGGACAAGAAGAGTTGGCTAAGGACCTTTATCAAAAAGCTACGCGCTTGATTGACCGCCAAACCCGACCAATGCTCGAAGCTGTTGCCGGCACTAATCCCACCAAAGTCATCCAATAGCGAATCCACCCCAAAATCGCAACAGATAATTTTACGCTTGAAAAAATAACACTAATTCGGTATAATTTAGATTACACCGCATGAGCGGTTGACGCGGATTTTCCGCAAAACGCGCCGGCTTAGCTCAGTTGGTAGAGCAACGGTTTTGTAAACCGTAGGTCGTCAGTTCGAGCCTGACAGCCGGCTCCATGAATACGCTGGGGTAGTGAAGTGGTCAAACACATCAGACTGTAAATCTGCCGGCATACGCCTTCGAAGGTTCGAATCCTTCCCCCAGCACCACAAATCCTCATCCCGTCGGGATGATTTTTTATAACCAAGCTTTTGATTTTGTCAAAAAAATGTTATAATGATCGAGTTGTAGGGGCATAGTACAACGGCTAGTATAAAGGTCTCCAAAACCTTAGATCTAGGTTCGATTCCTAGTGCCCCTGCCAGATGAAAACTCCACCGCGGTGGGGATTTTTAATTACACCAAAAATCACCCCAGATCGAGGTGATTTTTAACTATCGTGAGCCGCGTCCTAACCCTTGCGAGGCTTGACTTCGTTACGACCAAGGTTTTTCTTGGTTTCGGTGTAAACAGCATGTTTGCGGGCAATTGGATCGTATTTTTTGATGCTCAATTTTTCAGGGGTGTTCATGGTATTTTTCACCGTGTAATAGGTCCGATGACCAGTTAGCTCACTGACCAAACCAACCAACTTGCGTTTTGTATTCTTTTTAGCCATTATTTTCCTTCTTGTTTTAAAAATCTTGTCGTATTATAGCATTTTTTAAAATAAATTACAAGGCTAGGCGTGGCAGATGAGGTGTTTTTGCGAAACTTGCGCTTTCGATATATAATAGAATCATGAATATCACCACCAGACTTCAGAAACTCGCCGATACTCAATATCGAGATTTTCAAGCTAAACTAATACCGACTATCGATAAATCATGCATTCTTGGGGTACGCACGCCAGTTTTACGGCGCTTTACAAAAGATTTATGGCGCCATCACCGAACCGACGCCGAGCAGTTTTTAACCCAGCTTCCACATCACTACTATGATGAAAATAATTTACACGCTTTTTTGATTGAACAAGTAGGGGATTTGGAGGGAACTTTAGAACTGACCGAGCGGTTTTTGCCGTTTGTTGACAATTGGGCAACTTGCGATTCTTTTGCGCCACCAGTTTTTAAGCGCTTCTCAGAGGAAATCTATAACAAAATTCAAACTTGGCTGCGCTCCGACCGAGTCTACACCGTGCGCTATGGCATAGGATTATTATTGAGTAATTTCCTCGATGAGCAGTTCCGACCAGTAATGATTGAGCAGGTAATCAGCGTCAACTCTGATGAATATTACATCCAGATGATGCAAGCTTGGTATCTAGCAACAGCGCTCGCCAAACAACTTGACACCACCTTACCATATCTCGAAAATAAACAACTATCGACTTTCGTTCACAACAAAGCTATCCAAAAAGCCATCGAGAGTCGGCGAATTAGCGCCGAATTGAAGCAATATCTGCGTGGATTAAAAATTAACTGATAATAAAAGTAGGGCAGGCAGGTTTTTTGGGTTTACTTTTGACCTAGTTTTTGCTATACTGAGGAAGCTAAGCCGCGATAGCTCAGTTGGTAGAGCGCATCCATGGTAAGGATGAGGTCTCGGGTTCAAGCCCCGATCGTGGCTCCATATTTTAATTACTATATATTTGCGCACCAGCGTATTTTTTTTATTAACATAATTCAACAACCACCTATTAAAATAACTTAGAAATTATAAAAAACTCACAACATAACTCCTTACAAACTATTCATCACATATAGCAAACGGCCGGATTTCTCCGACCGTCATATTGCACAATTGAGGTAGTGTTCAGTAGCTAGGCATCTACTGCTTTTTCCGCGAGTCTGATAGCATCTTCTTTGGTTTTAGCTACAGCGAAGAATCCAGCAGTATGACAGAATATAGCTGTTGCTACACCAGATACTTTTCTGAGATCATCGCCTAGAAGTCCACGCCACTCCCCAAGGAAAGGCTTCCTCTGAGACATCTGCTTATCAATTGTCGGCGGAATTGCCTGTACATTCCAATTGCCATCGATTGCCGGAAAAACCACATATAGCAAATCAGCGGCTTTCGGGTTATCGGAAGTCAGGATAGCTTCCAGCCACCCACCTATAAACTCGTCCATTACAAGGACAGCACCGGTTGTAGCCTCAATCTGCTCTTTGACCATTTTTTGCCCACAGATCGAAGAAATGGCAACTTTGATTTCGCGTTCCAATATCATACTCGCAATCTCGCAAGCCTTTATGAAACACGCATCTGCGTCTTCATCTTCATCCCAGAGGGTATTATAAATCGAAATAACTGAGGAGACTGACATCGAGTCACCTTTTTCTCCCTGACCGTTATCTATTGCATCAACACCTCTAATAAGAGCATTGTCGACATAGGACACAATTTCGAGCGCCATTTCATTGTCAATTCCCTTGTTTTCACCTAGCTTCTTGACAATTTCTATTCCATATTTGCGCCAGATTAAACCAGCAGAAGAATAAATAATTCCATCAGGACGGACTTCAGCAAACCCTCTCTGATGATGATCGAAGCGTTTTCGCGTAGGATCAAATTCACCACCAACATCATATACGATAGCATCCGTATCGTCAATGAGACTTTGACTTCTTGTTCTGAATAACTCTACAGGAAATAAAAATGCGAGCATTACTGTTGCAAACACCTCATCCGCGTGATGTGGAGCAGTGTGCGTCACAGCGTTAACAATTTGAGAATAGGTTTTGTGAATTCGTATCATAAGTTTACACCTCCCTAATTGATAATGTACGAAACACGATAGTTCATCTCTTCATTATAACATATATTTATTTGTTTGTCAATCAAGCTCACGTTTTTATTCCTGATTCACCACACTCTTTAATCTGTCAACTAATAAAGCCATATCAATCTTCATACGTTCAGGAATGTGCTTCTTTTTTATAACATTTAGAAATTCATTATAGAACCATAATTCATCGTCTTTACTAGCATTGAATTTTTGCCAGATACTATCACCAACCATTTCATATTCTTCTAGTATATCTGTTAAATTATGTATTTTATCAGCAGTAGAAACAATTAGCGGTCGCCGATCCTCAAGGCTACTTAGGTGGATTAAATAACCTTTTTTGCGTTCTGCCCAAGGTTTTTCTGGTTTGCCAGCAGTTTTCTCTTCAGAGACGTCTTTTACAATCTCAACTACCTCGTCGCCAAAATCGTTTCTCATAGCTGTTTCAGAATACACCGTGGGTTTTACGTCCTCTAAAATATCATGCAAAACGCCAGCTACAATCACATCCTCATCGCTTGTATATTGTGAGATAATCATCGCCACCGTAAAAGTATGCGAGATATAAGGAATGTCAGTACCTTTTCTCATTTGATCACGATGCGCCCTGGACGCCACTTTTAAAGCCAGGTTAACCTTTTTACTAATCATTAGATAACCTTTCCTAGATAATTTTTATCTACCGACCAAGCAATGGTTGAGCCATCACCAGGTTGAAATGCCGCAATACCTACAACTTTATCCTTATAACTAGAAGCGATTGACGCCTTTAGCCAGTTTGGACCTTGTGTAGATATTACCACGAAAGCAGTTTCTGGAAGTTTTGGAATATTCATCGCTTCTAAATCCACTGGAGAAATTGGATTATTGGAGGCATGAGCCGTATTGTGAACGACATAGATTGGCTTACCATCTATATCACCTTGTTGTTGAGGCTCAGCCCACCATTTAGTGTCTATCTCTTCAGCTTCTGGAAGCTTCTTTATGGGAATATAGCCATCTGGCCCACGGAGACGCACATCGCTACTTCCAGCGTCCTCAAACGCCATAGCAAGAGCAATAGCCTCCCAAGAATTAACCGGACCATTAAGCCATGCCGGTTGCCCATCAAAATCAAGAGCTTTTTCGTAAATCTCTGGAATTGCCGAGCGCAAAATCTGCCTATTTTGCACTTGTTTTTGTTGTCCATCCCTAGTGATAATAGTTCGTTCTACAGTTTCATTTGGCAAATCTTTGAACACTTCTGGAATAAATACTTCAAAAGGATTGACGTTTTCGCCCTCATGAGATTTTTTATATGCAGTATTGCCCTCTACCATGTCAGATATTAAGTCCGCAACTTGCTTGATAGTTTCTCTGTCGGCCGCCGGTTCGCCACGCTCCAGATGATGCACCGAGCTTACAATGTGACTCTTTTCTGGTTCCACCACACGCTGAACATCATGATTACCTCGATAGTGACTATGAAGCTTAGCGATAACCTCAATGTTATTTTCTTCAAAGAAATCACGCCACTCTGCTACTTTCGATAAGTCGCCAGCGAGGATAATCGCGTGGGTTGCACCCTCAATCATTTGCGCATTTTCTTCACTCGTCCGACCACCAACGTCGATAATCATCAATGGACCATCCCAGTCGCGAATCTTCTTTTTACGATCCGCTACGAACTCAGTAGTAAATTTACCCTTTTGACGGAATTTTACTACTTCTGGATCGTCGTAATGACGCTGAAGCCATGGACCTTCACCATCTGGTGCCGCACTAAATGAGAATGTATTATCCTTATCTAAGTTTTGCGTCAAGGCTTCAATAAATACTGACTTTCCAGAGTGCGGTGGGCCGCCAATAACAATTTTTATACCCTTTTTGAGCTTTTCTTGACGCTCCGCCAAACTCTCTGCCGTATCTATGACAGGGATATGTTCGGCTAAAGTTTCAGCCTCATTTTCTTCCGAGGTTTCCATAGAATCAACTGATTCCAAAGCTCTTTGGCCCAGTTCTTGCACTGGAGCTATGCTTGGTTGCTCAATATTTTCTATACTCTCTTGCCGATCTTCCATCGGTACTTCAAACTGATGCCACTCAGCTCCGCCAAAACTAGGGAACGACTCACTCATTTTTAATATCCTTTTTAAAGTATTACCTAATAAAATTATAACATGAAAATGATATTTTTAGACAAAGGGAAAGCCCGGACATTCGTCCGGGCTGTAAATCCAATATTTAGTTGTAAGGCGTAAGGCGATGGTAGTAGAACTCCTCGGTCGGCGAGTTTATTGCGGATTTCCGCTAGAAGTTAAGGGCGAACCCTAAAACTTTTGTTTACGCTTTCCATAGAAGATGCTCGTCACCAGTCTGCTTAAACGAGGGCGAACCTCTCGCAACCGATAATCCTGCCATCAGCATCGCGAACAGGGTCTGCCGTAATAAGCAGATCATCAGTTATGCGTCCGGCAGACTTAGCTGCGTTGGCAGTGATGATACTTACTACGTAATACGTCCCCTCAACTGGATCAGGTAGTCCCTCAGGCTCGCCGAACTTCTTGGTAACGAGCTCAATTCCCTCGAGCTCTCCAACGCATTCAGCATACTGAGAGGCACGAGCTATCCCTTCAGAAGGAAACTGCGCTACGATAACACCATTCTCAGCCATGATTGTTATTTTGTGAGGTGTAAGATTAATTATTTTAGCCATGATAGGCTCCTTTCTAGCGGCTTCGACCGCTTTGGAAATTTTCCGAATCGGTCGGATGCCGCCTACACCTAACTCTATTTTCGCAAGGTGGGGTGATTAAATATAATAGATTCATTAGCTTTTATCTATGGTATTATATTCACTCATCCCACCTTGCGGTTGAAATCCTTACATCTTCGTATTGGCTTTAATGTTCTTAAGCTTTTCGAGTGGCTGCTTTTCCGTTCTCAAGCTTATGATGTCATTATAACACAAGCGTTTTATTTTGTCAATAGTTTTAACACATTTTATTTAAAAATCTAAACTTTATACCACCTATCATTAATTTAATATACTAGCACTTCAGAATATTTCTATAAGAATTTAGTTTTTCGCCCATCTATCATCAATCCTTTTTATGTAACTTATCACAATGAAAAATCCCCAGCCTACGCTGGGGAAAGAATGCCATTAGTATTCATCATCTCCAATGATATTCTTAAAATTTTTTGGGACGACCCAATAGTCGTACCCCGTTCCACCTCCATTCGACGCTTTGCGACAAAAATATGTCACATTTTCGATTTCCTTCACCCTATCGGGTTTATTACCACGTGTAGGATCGAAGCTTCCACCCCAATCAACGCGTATCAAAAAGTGACTTGCTTCACTTCTCTTGCAAGGAGAGAAGCATTTATTTCCTTTCTTACTTATCCAAAATTTGCCAACAAGCGCGTCCACACGCCCATTAAACAAAACATTCATACCCTCTAAGGTATGGTTGTATAGATAAGTGAATTCTAATGGATCGATTATCTTACCATCGTCATCCATCTCCATTTCTTTACTAATTACAAATATCATATCAGGTTCATATTTTCCGAACCTCTTGATTAAATAATTGCTTGCTGTTTCTAAGCAATCGTATTTCATGTATAGATATCTGATATCCGATAGTGTCATCTTCTTCATGGAGACACCCTCCTTCCTCCCAGATGGGAAAAACCAATGTCTTAAAGTTAAGATTAAGAATTCTCTCATTGGCATTAAATTCTGCTCACCATGAGCAGTATTCACCCTACTATGATAATAGAGCCAATACTGCCCAAAATTCACAGGGAAGGAGTGGAAAATAGCGTCATTATTGTTAATTGTGAACTTGAATTATGGGCGTTTCCCAAACTCATACTGACATTATACAATACTTTCATAATAATGTCAATACTATATGCATAAATTCTATAAAAACAACCAGAATGTTCCGATTATTGTTAACCATTTTAATTAAAACCACGCCAAATGGCGTGGCTAAGAGGGGCGTTAATCAATAAATTAAAAACATCAGCTAGTGGGTTTGTCGGCAGACAACATTTTGATTTGGTATTGTTCTCCGTCTTCGGATATATTAACTAAAGCGTCATTGTCAGCGTCATACCACCAGCCCTCCAGATAGGTCAAGGTATTTGGGTCGCCTTTACATAATATGGTTATATTGCCAGGTCGCGCATAAAACGTTACCCGTCCTTGATTTAACCATTCAAACACCCGCACGGCAATTTCGCTCGGCAAATCGCAAGCTTTTACTACGTTTTTCATAATTACTCCTCCTTTTAAACAGCTATTTCGCATTTTACCGCCCAAAAACACTCGAACGGCATATTGAACAAAACATATCTTTTAATTATATCACAGATTGTTTTAAAAGTCAAGCGAGCGATCGCTTTGGCAAATGCCGATAGGTCAGAAAACTACCTCGATCGCACCAATAAGCTAAAAATCCGCCTCAAACGCGTCTTATTCATCGTCAAATCACCAAAAAAACCGCCCCAGCCACCATTTTGTTGTTGATTTTTCTACCACACTTGTGATATAATCTCAGATAGGTATTGCCAAAGACAGTAGCTGTCGGATTCCGACTTAATCTGCTACCGAGGAAATCATGAGATAAAGTCTTTGGTAGTTGCGAGAATCAAAGACTTTTTTGTTTTTGGCGCTCCAGTTACCGCAATTTAACAATTTAATCGTTTGACAAAACAACACCAAAGAAAGGATTTTATGGCAATTTCACGCGATAAAAAACAAGCTTTGGTTGCTGAAATCGAGCAATTACTGAAAGATTCCAAGGCAGTTGCAAGCGCAACCTTCGCCGGCATCACCGTCAAGGATATGCAAGAACTTCGCAAATTAGCTCGCGAAAGCAACGTCACTGTTAAAGTCGTTAAAAACCGCTTGGTCAAAGTAGCGATGAAAAGTGTCGATCATCTCAAAGATGTTGACGCTTCAGCATTGCAAGGCCAGCTGATTTACGCTTTTTCGAGCGAAGATGAAGTGGCAGCTGCTCAAGTTTTGGGTAAATTCGCTAAAGAAAACACCCAGATGGAGCTAGTTGGCGCTTTTATGAGCGACGGCACTGTGATGGACGCAGCAACGGTCAAAACTTTGGCCGACCTGCCAAGCAAAGACCAACTCATCGGTCAAATCGTCGAGACCTTACTATCGCCACTGTATGGCATCACTGGTGGTCTCACCAACGAAGACTTGGAATTTCGTAAAGCAACCAATTAAATCAATTTGAACCTTTAAATTTTATAGTTTTTAAAAACACTCTTCAAACAATAACGATTGTTGAAGCAGGAAAGATTTTCCCTATAACGATAGGCGAAAATACTTTCCGGGTGTTTGTAAAACATAAAATTTACTGTTTCGTTTGTAATCCAATTAGGTAATTTGCGGAGTGCGGAAGGGGTTTAATCTGTCGTTACAGATAAAACCCCCATCCTGATGTCATCAATCGTTATTGATTGACAACCCTCCTTAAATCACTAATTTGGATTACTACTAATTAAATTTTTAACATAAAGGAGTCAAAACATGGCTGACATTAAAAAATTGGCTGAAGAATTGGTAAAATTGACCATTCTTGAAGCTAACGACCTGAAAAATCTGTTGAAAGATGAATACGGCATTGAACCAGCTGCTGTTGCTGTAGCCGCTGCTGGCCCAGCTGCCGCTGACGGTGCCGACGAAAAAACCGAATTCACCGTAACCCTAAAAGACGCTGGTGCTCAAAAAGTAGCAGTTATCAAAGCTGTTAAAGAAATCACCGGTCTTGGTCTGGGTGAAGCAAAAGCTTTGGTTGACGCTGCTCCAAGCGCCATCAAAGAAAACATCGGCAAAGACGAAGCTGAAGAAGCTAAAAAGAAGCTTGAAGAAGCTGGCGCAACTGTTGAGTTGGCATAGTTTAAATCATTTTAAACTACATTTTTTATTAAAAACGATTAAATTGTATTTTAAAAATCACTCGGCACATGATCGGGTGGTTTTTAATTTTATGTTTATTTTTTGTGGTCAAAATAGCATTTTTGTTGACAAGCAATGGGCGATTGGGCGGTTTTGTTAAGCATCTTGACCTCTGGCAGTGAACAACTTTTTTTAAGCATTAGCGTTTTTTTTAATTTTGTAAATGATAATTTTTACAACACTTTTGCCATAACTAGTGTTAAAGTTGTGGAAATTGACTTTTAGAAGTTGGTTTTTATAATTGACTTTTGTTGGCTTTTTTGTTAAAATCGTTGTTGATATTACTAATTTAAAACAGACAAGGAACTGCGAGAATGTCTGATTTACCAGAGAAACAAATCAAACGATTACGTGCCTTGATTACCGAGGCCGAAACTAATTTGGCAGCCGCCAAGGAATTACTAATTAGCGTGATTGGTGACGAAGAAACCGTCTCAGTCGCCCAAACCATCAAAGAAGCCACCGGTCAAGTCATCGAAGGTGTTTTCGATGGCCAGTCAATGATTGCCTCCACCGGCAAAACTTACCCAGTACCCGCTAACTACGCCAGCAAATCGAAGCTGGTCGAGGGCGATGTCCTAAAACTGACCATCACCGAAGAAGGCAAATTCATGTACAAACAGATTGGTCCGACCGAACGCAAACAAGTGATCGGCACTTTGACCAATCAGGATGGTTTGTATTATGTGGAAGTCAACGGCAAAGAATACCGTATTTTGTTGGCTAGTGTGACCTATTTCCGCTTGGAGATTGGTTCACAAGTGACGATTTTAATCCCAGCCGACAATCCTGACGCTACTTGGGCAGCGGTTGAAGCTAAATTATAATTTCACACAAAAAACCATTTGCCAGACTGAAGGCGCAGATTTAGTCGGCATTACTAACAATTATTTATTTTTATTTAAAAAAGGGAAACGGGCAATGAGCGAATTTCAAATTTTGTCATACGTTGGCTACTCGCGCGATGAGAAGCCATTTTGGATTATCAATTCTAACGGCCAAGCGGTGCCAAGTGAGATCGAACTTGGTAGTGATATTTATATGGAGTTTAATACTCGGCAACGGTTTTGTATCGGTTGGCACGATTTAGAGACTGGCGACAATCACGTTTGCCCTGAGCATGCTACCCTTGAACCAAAATACGAACAATGTCAGAAGTGCCAAGCTAGCACTGGTTTTAACGCGGCGTTTTATAATGCCGACAGCGTGTCCGAGGTCCAACAGCGCCGAAACGCCCAACCACATTTTGTTTATTTAGCTTATTTTTCACCGAATTTTACTAAAGTGGGGATTTCGTTCGCTGGGCGAGGTTTTGCTCGGTTGTTAGAACAGGGGGCGCGTCAGGCGATTGTGCTCGATACTTTTAACTCAGCTCTGGTAGCGCGTCAATACGAGGCGGATATTTCCAAGCTCGGTAATTTCGTCGAAAATGTTAAAATTAGCAAAAAACTCGAATTGCTCAGTCAAGAATATGACGAAGAGACCGCCAAGCGTTGTTTATTTAACGCTAAAGATGCTGTCGAACAAGCGCTAGATTTTCAGTTTAAAGACCCCAAATGGCTCAATCTCGATCCAAACTATTTTGTGGCTGATTTTGATAAAAATCGGCTTGACAATATCGTTGATTTATCTGGCACCAACAAAATCACCGGGCGAATTATTGGTCTGGTTGGTTCAACACTGCTGTGCGATTACCAGCAAACCATCGTTGCCCTACCGCTCAAAAAACTGACCGGTTATCCGTTTATAATGAGTCAAGAAATCGGCGAAATCGAATTGCCAACTCAACAGTTTAGTTTATTTTAAACAATAAAAATCACAACAGTCAGGCGGGTGATTTTGTGCTAAAATAAATATTATTTTAGCTTTATCAATTATAACGCTTATGTTATAATTAAAATAATTAACAAATACCTAAGGAGTTTAATGACAACTATCACAGCCTTAGATATCAAAAAACACTTTGATGTCAATCACATTTTTGCTCATTACTTATCATCAACTCAACCAAAAACAGAAGATGATATCGTGCGACGCATCGCAGAAAAGCCCAAGCCCTTTGTTAAATGGGTTGGTGGCAAACGACAGCTGCTTAAGCAGTTTAAAGAAATGAATCTTTATCCTCCTGAGGGATTCGATCCAAGCACTAATCAATACTTTGAGCCGTTTGTTGGTGGTGGTGCAGTATTTTTTGATTTAATGCCTAGACATGCCCGCTTATCGGATTTAAATCACGAACTAATTACAACATATCAAGTCATAAAAAATGATGTTGAATCGCTAATAAGTCATTTACAAAGACATCAAGCCAGCAAGAACTATTTTTTAAAAATGCGATCTATGGATATTACACAATTAAGTGATATCGAAATTGCTTCACGCTTTATTTTTCTTAATCGCACGGGATTTAATGGGATGTATCGCGTTAACAAAAAAGGACAATTTAACGTACCATTTGGAAAATATTCAAATCCACTAATTTGTGACGAGGTAAATCTTCGACGTGTATCGCAAGCTCTGCAGCCTGTGACCATCGAACATACTGATTACAAATCAGTCTTAGATTATGCTAAAAGAGGAGATTTTATTTATCTCGATCCACCTTATCACCCCATTAGCAAGACCGCCTCATTTACATCATACACGGCTAATGCTTTCTTCGAGAAAGACCAACTTGAATTACGCGATACTTTTTTACAGCTCCATCAACGAGGATGCTATGTTATGCTGTCTAATTCCAATGCAGAATTTATCAATCAAATATACGCCGACATTCCAGGTGTCAAAATTAATCAGGTTATGGCTAACAGGGCAATTAACTCGCGTAGCGACAAACGTGGTAGAATTAAAGAAGTGTTAATCACAAACTATTAATATCTATGCAAAAGAATTTTCACAAACTAACCACCACATTCAAATCCTCCATTAAAAGCTGGGATTATTTTGTCAATTGGAGTAAGGTATTTCAGAATGGAACCAATATTGAAATCCAGCTTAATACTTTAAATTATTTACTAAATAAAAATAATCTAAAGCAAGAATTTTCCTTGCTTTTTGCAAAAGATCCAACTATTATTCAAACTATCCCTGTTTTACTGGCCGTTCGTGAAAGTAATCTTGAAATCTATAACAAAATTACCAACACTAGTCAAATTTACGATTTTAAAGTGCCTAATAAAACCGCCGATGAATACTTTGATTTCATTAACAAAACCGGCTTAATTAATTTATTTAAAAATAATCGTATTAAAAATTTAGTTGATTATGTCATTGGCGTCGAAGTTGGACTTGATAGCAATGGACGTAAAAATCGAGCCGGTATCATCATGGAACAAATCGTAGAATTATTTGTAAATAAATTTTGCCAACAAAATCAATTGCTTTACATAGCTCAAGCTAGACCAAAGAATATAAAAGCTAAATGAGGGTTCGACGTTAAAATCAATAAATCTGCTCGCAGTTTTGATTTTGCTATTTATAATCCAAAAACCAATCGCTTAAAATTACTTGAAACTAACTTTTATAATGGCGGTGGCTCTAAATTAAAGTCTGTTTGTGGTGAATTTCGTAGCCTTCATCACGAGTTAAAAAATCAAGGAATCGATTTAGTATGGATTACAGACGGTTTTGGCTGGCACACTGCCATAAAACCGCTTCAAGAAGCTTTCGATGAAATGGATTTTGTTTTCAATCTTTCGATGTTAGAACAAGGAATCTTCGATCAATTAGAATGGTAAAAAAGTTTCATCCCGACAATTTTGAACTTGAATGCACAACTGTATGGGCGTTCCCGCGTCGTGGACATTGGGCCACTCACAAGTCAGACTGGCGCGGCAACTGGGCTCCAGAGGTTGTCAGAAATCTGATTTTACGATACTCGTGTGAATCCGACACTTTACTAGACCCAATGATCGGAGGCGGTACTACAGCAATCGAAGCGAAATTACTCAATCGCCACATTATTTGTGGCGATATCAATCCACTAGCATTGAAACGAACCCAAGAATCCTTAGTGTTTGAATCGCCAACAGACTGTCGACAGAAACTCATGCTAGCTGACGCTAGGAATTTACAAACAGTGTATGATGATAGTATTGATTTCGTTCTCACTCATCCACCATATGCAGACATCATTAAATATAGCAATGGTGAAATTAATGGCGATTTATCTAATATTCATGATATTGCTCATTTTATTGAAGAAATGGCAAAGGTAGCCAAGGAATTATACAGAGTAACTAAACCTGGTAAATTCTGCGCAATTCTCATAGGTGACACTCGAAGAAATAAAATGTATCAGCCAATGGCTTTTTGGGTAATGGAAAAATTTTTACAAACCGGCTTTAAACTCAAAGAAGACGTTATTAAACGTCAATTCAACTGCAAAGCAACTGGCTTTTGGGTAAAAAAATCACAAGAACATAATTTTTTGCTCATCATGCATGAACATTTGTTTGTTTTTCAGAAATAATGAATTCTTTAAAAATCACAACAGTCAGGCAGGCATTTTTGTGCTAAAATAATAACTAATGCAGGCGTTATATCGAAAATACCGCCCCAAGAGCTTCGACGAAGTCATGGGGCAGAGTCAAGTGACTGACATTCTGAAATTGGCCGTTGAGAATCAACGTATCAGCCATGGTTATTTGTTGGTGGGACCGCGCGGAGTGGGCAAAACTAGCATCGCGCGGATTTTAGCATATAGCATAAATGATATAAAGTATCAGCTTGATGAGAGCAATATTGATATCATTGAAATCGACGCAGCCTCCAATACTAGCGTTGATAATATCCGTGATATCATTGAAAAAGCTTACATCGCGCCAGTTCAAGCCAAATATAAGATTTATATCATAGATGAGGTTCACATGCTGTCCAAATCAGCTTTTAACGCTTTTTTGAAATTGTTGGAAGAGCCGCCTAAACATGTGATTTTTATTTTAGCAACCACCGACGAACATAAAATTCCAGCCACTATCATTAGCCGCACCCAGCGATTTGTGTTTCGCAAAATCGACAATCAGTCTATCGTCGCCCAACTACGCAAAATCGCCGACGCCGAACAGATTAAAATCAGCGATGATGGGTTGAAATCGATCGCCATTGCCTCGACAGGTGGCTTGCGTGACGCCATCAATCTGCTTGATCAGCTCTCAAGCCTAGCTGGCGACGGTCAAACCATTGATCAGGATTTAATCAACAAACTGACCGGCACAATCGATCAGCAGGCTTTGCAAAATCTGCTAACTAATTATCAGCAAGGCAAACTATTCGACCTAATAGAAATCATTAATCAACTATTGGGCGAGAACTTCACCAGTGTCGAAATTGCCAAACAGCTAGCTAACATCGCCAAACAGGATTTGATCAGCCATCCGAGCAATCTTCAGCTGATCACCGAACTACTCAAAGTTGAGAAATCAAGCATGCCCGACCTCGAGTTGATTGTGGCGCTGGGGTCAAATTTTACCATTCCGGACAAAGCCAAACTCACCGAAGCCATTATCGAACAGACCAACCAGCAAATCACCCAGCCCGCTCCATCAGCCACCAATCAAGCCCCAACATCAGCTGTCTCAAGCGCGCCAGCATCAAACGCCTCAACCACACCGGAGTCAGCACCAAGCAACCCCGCCACTTCGTTCAAAAAAGACGATTTTTTAGCGTATATCAAGAAAAATCACTTGGCAATTTATGGCATTCTCGATAAGGCCGAGCTGATTTTTCAGCAGAATAATTTAATTATCAAAGTTGCCAACGCTTTTGCCATGAAACGACTGTCCGACCCCAAACATTTCACTAATCTGCAAAAAAGCCTGGCGGAGTTCGGTTTAGCGAGTTACGACATCAAAATCGTCACCGAATCCTCACCAACCAACGCCAAAACTAGCCAAATCGAAGCAGTTATTGATATAATGGGTGGCGGAGAAGAGGTTAATTTAGATGAGTGAGACAACTGGGCGGGTGATTCCGCAGAATTTAGAAGCCGAAAAAAGCGTCCTCGGTGCCATTTTGATTGATGAAAACGTCATTAGCGACCTGGTTACGATAGTTAAACCGCGTGATTTTTATGAACCAAAGCATCAAGCGATTTTTGACGCTATGCTGAAATTATTTGAAAAATCCTCACCAATCGACCTTTTAACCTTAACTGATCAACTTAAAAAAACCAAAGATTTAGCCAAAATTGGTGGTTCGGCTTATCTGGCAGAATTAACCAACTATGTGCCGACTGCCTCACATGCCGAAGCCTACGCCAAAATGGTCGCCCAAACCGCCACTAGACGTCGCTTGATCAAAGCTTCGACCAGCATCACCGATCTGGCCTATGAAGAAGGCACCACCGTCGACGAATTATTGGGCAAAGCCGAGAAAGAAATCTTCAGCGTGTCTGATTCTAACTCGGTTGGCGATTTGGTATCACTTGAGGATATTTTGACCGATAGTTTTGATCGGATTGAGGCACTGCACAAAAACCAAGGCGCTCTCCGGGGTGTATCGACTGGTTATCGCGACCTTGACAATATGACGGCTGGCTTTCAACGGTCGGATTTGTTAATTCTAGCAGCCCGTCCTGCCATGGGTAAAACCACTTTTGTGACCAACTTAGCCTATAACGTGGCAACCATTGCCAAGCAACCGGTGCTATTTTTTAGCCTGGAAATGAGCAAAGAGCAGTTGGTGGATCGAATGTTGGCTGACGCTTCTGGTGTTGATTCTTGGAAAATTCGCACCGGTAATTTGAACGATGAAGATTTTTCTAAATTGTCCGAAGCAATGGGGGAAATGGCCGAAGCGCCGATTATGATCGATGACACGCCGGGTCTATCAATTCTCGAGATGCGCACCAAAGCCCGCCGAGCCGCTCATAACCGCGAACTGGGTTTGATTATTGTAGACTATCTGCAGTTAATGCAAGCGTCAGTCCGTTCTAAAGACGGCAACCGCGTCCAGGAAGTGTCCGAAATCTCCCGCGGTTTGAAATTAATCGCCCGTGAGCTAAATGTCCCAGTGGTCGCTCTCAGTCAGTTGTCGCGTACCGTTGAAAACCGCAACCCCAAAATCCCTCAACTTGCCGACCTGCGTGAATCAGGTTCGATTGAACAGGACGCTGATATCGTAATGTTTATTTATCGTGAAGCTTATTACGAGCCGGAAACCGAACGCCAAAACATCACCGATTTAATCATTGCCAAACACCGTAACGGTCCCGTTGGTAAAGTTGAGCTTTATTTCCACCCAGAACGCTTGCGTTTTATGAGTTTGGATAAAGACCACGCCGAATAAATATGCTAAAATAGAGATATGAAAAAACAGATTATCTCCTATCGTTTATATAATTGGCGCTATACAATTGCTCGTTTGTCGGTCGTGGGGCTTTTTGTGGGATTAGCAAGCTTGATGTTTTGGTATGCGCCAGCTGGGCTGCGCCAAGCTGAAATCGATCAAGTCGCCAGTTTGGATTTTAAAACTTTATTTTCTGGACAAAATATCATCGATTTTCCGTATAAATTATTGCAACTAGTTAGTTTGAGAGCGTTTGGACTGTCAAATTTGGCGGTAAAACTACCATCGCTCCTGTTTGGCGGGCTGTCACTACTCGGGTTTTTTTGGCTGATTGCACATTGGATTAACCGCAAAACCGCCCTGATTGCTAGTGCTATCGTAATGTCGACCAGCCAACTAATGATTATGATTCAAGATGGCACGCCGGGAATTATGTTTATTTTTTGGCAAATTGTAATTATGATTTTGCTGACTAAAGTTAGCCAATTCCTACCAAGCCTGCAACAACTCAAAGCTAACAAAAACAAGGCGACTTTGGCGCTGATTTTACCAGCGTTGGGCGTAGTGCTCGGTCTGAGTGTTTATACGCCGATGGTGCTGTTTTTACCGTTATTGTTGGTCGGTTTAGCGCTAGGGCATCCTAAACCGCGCTTGTTGATTAAACAATTTAATTTACGGTTGATGTTGCCGGGGATTATTGGTTTTATTTTGATTATCAGTCCGCTCATCTTGCAAATCATCACCGAACCAGCAATCATCAAATCACTTATCAATTTACAACCAGCCCCCGCCAATATTTTTCAGCCGCTAACCGATGTGGTCAATTTTTGGTCACCGCGACCAGAGTTTTTGGCGCAACCGGTTTTTGGCTTGGGAGCGCTGGCGATTGCTATCATTGGCGCTTTTAGCCTTGGACAACAATATTTTTCGGTGCGCAGTATGGCGATTTTTTATCTAACTTTAATCAATCTAATTATTTGTTTATCGCTCGCTCATAGTCCGAGCATTGTGCTGTGGTTACCGTTAGCGATGATGATTGCTTATGGCATTCACTCGATCACTCTGAGCTGGATGACGATTTTTCCGCTCAATCCGTATCCTCGAGTTTTTGGTAGTTTGGTAATTAGTCTAATGGTGGTTATTTTGTCACTAACCGGCATTGATATTTTGCTTAAAAACTACGCCTACACACCAAATCTAGCTCATCAGTTCCGTCAGGATTTGCACCTGCTCGACCAGCAACTCCGAACTGACAAAACGACTGACCTGATAGTGGCCGACCAAGCTGAGTTTAATTTTTACAAACATCTTAAAAGAAATAATCTCCAAGTTAAAATTTTCGACACTCAGACCGATTATTCACAAGCCATTTTTACCAAAAAAGCTTTTCAAAATAGCGTTGGATTGACTGCTTCGACAATCATCAACGATAGTCATCGTCAAGATTCTGATCGCTTCTACCTCTACCAAAAAAACCAAAATTAAGATATAATAAACTTATTGAAATAACCAAAAAGGAGTTTTTATGGCTTTTGACCAAATGAAAATGTTAAACGATTTACGCAAAGCTCAAAAAGAATTAGCAAAAGAGATTATCGAAGTTGAAGCGGGCGAGGGTGCTGTCACTGTTCAAATTACTGGTGAATTAAAAATCAAAGATTTAAAAATTAATCCAGAAATGATTGATCTTGATAATATCGAAGAAACCGAAGAATATATCAAAGCTGCCATTCGTGACGGCATGACCAAAGCACAAGAAATCGCTGCTGAAAAAATGAAGCCTTTCATGGGCGGACTCAGCGGTTTAGGACTGTAATTAATGAAGCAATTGTTACCGCAAGCCCTGTCCAAGCTGGTTGACGAGCTTGGACAGTTACCGGGAGTTGGTACGCGCACTGCTGAGCGCTATGCTTATTTTTTGTTAAAAAATCACGACCGCTACAACCAAAACTTAGCGGTAGCAATTGCCGAACTTAAAAATTCAATCAAAGAGTGTCCCAAAACTTTTGCTTTGATTAGTGAGAACGAAGAGATATCGCCACTGTATACCGACCCGAAGCGCAACAAACAGTTGGTGGCTTTGGTCGAAGAACCGCTCGATATTGTTCCAATCGAAAAAACCGGCAAATTTAACGGCACTTATCATGTATTGGGCGGAACTTTATCGCCAATCGACGGCATTCATCCCGATGATTTGCACATCGCCGAGTTATTAGAGCGACTGCGCAATGATCAAGTCGAGGAGCTAATTATCGCCACCAATGCTAGCGTTGAAGGTGAATCAACCGCACTCTACGTCCAAAAACGCATTAAAGAAGCTGGACTAGAGCTAACCGTCACTCGATTAGCCCAGGGCTTGCCGGTCGGCACCGACCTCGAATACGCCGACCAAATTACTCTTGGTTACGCACTTGATGGTCGTAAGGCGGTGTCGCTATGAATCAGCAACTCGAAGCATTGTTTCCGCGCCATTTTAGCGACCAACAGATTGCACAATTTCGCCAATTACTCGAGCAGGCGAGCAATATCGTTATTATTCAAGCTGAAAATCCCGACATTGATTCTCTCGGGAGCGCATTAGCGATTGAAGATATCGCCCATCAACTCGGCAAGCAATCTAGTCTGTATTGTCCGGTCCAGATCCCAAGCTATATGCGTTATTTACCGGGCTGGGATCGAGTTAGCGATGAGTTTGATTATCACGCTGATCTGGCAATTATTGTCGACACTGCCAGTCAGATTTTGCTATCAAAGGTACTTGACGATCCGATTCGTCAGGATTTTTTACATTCTAAACCGGTCATTATTATTGATCATCACGAAACCAAACCCGATGTTAGTTTCGCACCGCAGCTCGAGTTAATCGCACCAGCTGTAGCCTCGGCTGAGTTGATTTTTGATTTAATTCAAAATCTCAAACTCGATTTATCAAGCGAGCTAGCTACGGCTTTAATGGCGGCGATTTTGGGCGACACGCTTGGTTTATCGACTCAAAACGTCACCCCGCAAACTTATTTAATTATGAGCCAATTAACCGAGGCAGGAGCGCATGTTTATGACATCGACCAAGCCCGCTTTGAATTATCTAAAAAAGCACCTGAAATTTTGCACTACAAAGGTGAGCTATTGCAACGCGTTGAATACGAAGTCGACGGCAAATTAGCCTTAGTCACTATCCCATTTGACGAGATTAAACTCTATTCTGACAAATACAACCCGAGCGTGTTAGTGCTCGATGAAATGCGTTTCGTCACTGGTGTAGAAGTCGCCATCGCTCTTAAAACCTATCCCGACGGCAAAATTACCGGCAAAATCCGCTCCAACTCACCAATCGCCGAAACTATTGCCGGCTATTTCGGAGGCGGGGGGCACGCTCACGCCTCAGGTTTTCGAGTTTATGATGATTTTGACACAATCAAGGTGGAGTTGATTGAGGCAGTGCGGAAAAGCCTCAACAATTCCTAAAATTCGTTATAGCAATTTTACCGATGCCATTGAATTATGTTAAGATTAAAACATAAACATTATCACTACGATGGGCAGGAGAATAAAACATGAAATCATCAAAAGCCACTAAACTAACCACTGCAATTGTTATAATCGTTGGCTTAATACTCGGCTTTTTATTCGGAATACAGTTTTTGATTCAAGGTGTAGAAAATTCACTAGTCGCCGAGCATAACAAACTTTTTCCTAATGCAACTTATCTGGTAACTTCCGGCTGTCAAAACAGTAATAGCACACAGCCGGAGGACAATTGTAAGACTGACACGGGCACTATTGATAATAAATTAAGTCCCAGAATTAAGCCATATGGCGGCACGATCGTCGGATATTTTACGACGATTAAATACCAAAACAGCTATTTATTTACTGCTCCACCAGAGTTGCTTAATGACATTGTAAAGATAAACTCTGCCCAACAGTCCAAGGACAGCATATCGGCGGTGATCGGCTTTGATGGTGCGGTCGATTTAGTTAAAAATCAACTCATTAACAAATCCTACACTGATGACAAAATTGCTTTCGTTAACGAGGTTCGTCAAAAAACTATCGGTAAAACTTTTAAGATTAACGGACTCGATGTGTTAATCGCAGGCATCATACCATATGGATCTCATAATTTCCGCATTACTCAGCAAAATCAAGCTTTACAACCGCTTAACCAAATCCTAAAACTAACCGATGGCAATAGCCATTCAACCAACACCATAATACTCTTAGCTAATAATTCAACCGCATTTCAGCAGCTTTTTACTAAATCGACCATCGATCAAAAACTAGCCATCGTTAAATTCCCTAACAACAACCAAGCCTATAATTTTTATTACCAAGAAAAATTACGCCACAATCCCGACAACCTCAATCGCAGTAGCAAGACAGACGGACAAGAACTGGAAATCGGAGAATTTATCACCTCAACTCTCTCATCGATCTACTGGTTCAAAAAAGCCAAAATGGTCATTGCGATTATTAGTAGCATTCTGATTTTTATCACAATTATTGCCTTAAGTTTAATTGCCAAACGAACAACCAGCGATAACTCAATGAGACTCCGCCATATAACAAATCTCAGCTTGAGGTTTCTAATAACCGGTATGCTCATGGCAATTATTATAGCCATCATTATTAGCTATCACAGTCAAGAATTATACAACTCAGCGCTAAGCTTGCTATTTGGACATGAAACTAGTGGTTTTAAGCTGTTATTTGGACTTAATCTAGAACTGCTCCTAACAGCTCTTGCCATCCCAGTAGTAGTATTTTTAGCGACACTCACGACTTATAAAAAGTAATCTTATTTGCTTTTTGAGATGAAATTTCTTATCATATAAACAGTAACTGACCAGTAATTAAATGATTATGAAAATTATCAATCACAAGCACCTAGCTTTATATTTAATAATTCTTTGCGTAACTTTATTTATGGTGTTCTATAGGTATATTGATTATGCCTATAAAACACCATCTAGACTGCAGAGCGCCAGCCAAAGCCAAGATTCTGATTTGTCACCAGAAGCGCTTGAGCAAGCAAAAAATAAGACTATTTTGCAACATTTTTTTGATTTGCGCGCCAATTTTACACTCAATTCAACTTATCGAGATTTCATTGGCATTAAATTTAGAATTGTCCCAGTTGTAATTATCAGCGTTATTTTTCTATATACCAATATCAAAAATTGTCTCATTAAATATAACATCGGTAGAAACACTCGGTACCAATCTGAAATCGACAAGCTCCAACGCAAATTATCACTGATTCCAGCTTTTTTCTCTACTATTACAATAGTTATCCTATTCTGCATTGGATTAACATCTACACAGCCAAATTTAGGCATACACTTCACGCTTTTATACGACCATAGCGATATTATTAGTAGTCTTATGCGCAACAATCTGACTGTTCTTGTCGTATTTGAAATTATTAATTTCATTGGAATTTATATCCTCACTCAATTAGCATTGCGTTTAACAGAGCGATATGGCAAGCTTGACGGTATACTGATTTTTCTTATTGCTATGTGGATTGTTCCAATATTCAATGTCACCACAGGCGTATTATATGAAGCAAAAATACTCTTACCCCACACAATATTAATTAATGGTGCTTATGTTGGCACCAGTCTGTTTCAAATGATTACGCCAATTTTTATCACCGCCATAATATCTTTTTGGTTGAGGAGGCTAAATACCGATGAGATTGAACTTTAGAACATATTGGATTTTAATTATCAAAATATTATTTCTATCAGTTGCTATTTATTCAATTCAAAATAGCATCTCGCACCAAGGCAGAATGATGAATTCCGAAGAACTAACATCAATCGGACTAAATTCATTTTATTTCATAGATTATAATTCCATGGCCAAAATTGATATCTCAAAAATCATGTTCTTGAGCACCGTTGTCCTTACTTATTATGCACTAACTATCGCTAAATTTAACAACTTCTATGAAGGACTAAAAGAAACTATTCGTATCAAATCAAGTAGTTTATATGACTACATTAATAAAACCATTCGTTTTTTTACGGTTCCAATTCTCATTGACATTATCATATCGGCTATTGTTATCAGTCTATTAGTTTTATTCACAAAAGCCGAACACGGTCTGAGCTTCGCAACGGTTCAGAACATTATTCTGACTAGCACATTTTATTCAGTCATGCCTTTTTTATTATTATTTATTGTCAACCGTATCGAATTTTTCCTAGTTGGAGTTTTCACTTTATCATTTTTTGCTGATTATTTTGTTTATAAGTTACCGTTGGTTAGTATCGCAGTTTTATATTTAGCAATTTTAGTAATAACCTACGAAATCGTTTTATTGAGAGAAAGGAGAGCATAGATGATTGAAATTCGCAATGGCTCGAAAAAATATGGCGTAAAAACCGTCCTTAAAAACATTAATTATAAATTCGAAGATGGCAAAATGTATGGCATTACTGGCGCCAACGGCTCTGGCAAAACTTTAATTCTTAAAACTATTACCGGATATATAAAATGCACTTCCGGTCAGGTCTTGCAAAACGGTAGAGAAATCCGCAAAAATAACAATTACATCGAAGATGCCGGTATTGTAATCGAAAATCCCGTCCTAGTTAATGACTTCACTCTGCAAGAAAACTTAGAATATCTACGCAAAATGAGTGACCAGTCAGACTCAATTAATCTTGATTATTGGTACAAATTCTTCGAAATTGAAGATTATAAAAACGAGAAGTTTAAAAATCTTTCTCTCGGAACTAAGCAAAAAGCGGGGTTAATCCAGGCTTTTATGCACCAACCAAATACTTATATTCTAGACGAGCCATTTAACGCGCTCGACAAAAACACCGTTGCTAAAGTTCAGAGGTTTCTGATTCAACAACGCGATGCCGGCAAGCTAGTGATTTTCACCACACATATCAATGACAGCATTCTCAACAAATGCGATACCGTTCTTGAAATCAGCGAGGGGGAGATTTTGTAGTATGAAAGATTTATTACGCAAAGATTGGGCAATGATAATTGGTATCGTTGTTATGATATTTAGTATAGCTATCATTAAAAATTTTTTGTTATTACAAGATGACGATAATCGACGCAAGAATCACGAAATAACGCTCAAAATCCAAGAATCACGCCAAAAATTATTAGAGTCCAATCCAAACTTTGACATACCGCACGGATCTTACTACCAATTTTATAAAAACAAGCAAAAAGCAGATAAAATTGAAATTAAAAATTATCGTATCAATAAACAATATACTAGAGTAACTTACTCTCTTAAAAATAATTACCGCCACAATGTGATGATCACGCCAGAATTGTCCAATGCTATCGATCTACCAGACAGTAATCATTCTGGAACTGAACTCTTGTTTTATGATTTTGATAACGTCTATAAGATTTTGAAACCTGGCGAGGAAATTAATCTGGAAATAATAATTACCTCACACACAAGGACTAAATTAAATCGCAATGATTTCAAAGCTTATCGCTTAATTTATAAAGATGACGAAAAGCGAACCGTAATTGGCTATATTAAGATTGGAGAAGGTGATGAATAAGAGACGAATCGTTCTTCTTGTTATTATTTTTATAACTAGCATAGTGTTCGGCATTAAATATTGGCAAGAACAACAACTTGCTAAGCAAAATCCAAAACGTGATAATTTTGAACAGTTTTTAGATAACGGCATCCAGTTCGAGAAATTAACCAAAAAGCAACAGTTTTTAAACGATATTAAAATTAGCAATATTAAAATTGACGAGCAAAAGATCACTTACGCCATCAAAAACGATTCCCAAAACAGTGTTTTTCTGTCAAATCAGATCAAGATCGGTGACCGCACGACTCTCGTATCAACGACAGATACAATTGATAAAAAAATCGAACTTAAAGCCAACGAGGAAAAGTCTCTGGAAGTCGCTATTAGTAAGCAAAAATTATTAAAAATTCTCGATAGCCAGATAGACAAAAATAGCATTCAAATCTTTAAGCCAATTTACCAAAAATACGACAGTCCAACACTAATTGGCATTGCTAAATACGAAACCGGTGAATAATAAATGTAGCTCTCGACGCAATTAGTGTGCTAAAATATACCCATGAAACTCTATAACACCCTATCGCGCCAAATCGAAGAATTAAAGCCACTAAATCCACCAACTGTCAAGATTTATAGTTGTGGGCCGACGGTTTATAATTATCTGCACATTGGCAACTGGGCGGCTTATATTTATTGGGATGTGCTGGTGCGAGCGTTGATTTTGGACGGTTATAAACCCGAGCGAGTGATCAACTTGACTGATGTTGGGCATTTGACTTCGGATGCTGATGAAGGCGAGGATAAATTGGTCAAAAAAGCCCGTGAGCAGGGCTTAACTGCTTGGGATATTGCCGAGCAATATATTTCAGCTTTTAAAACAGGTTTTGATGAATTAAATCTAATTCCACCGATGAAATTCGCACGAGCGACTGATTTTATTAACGAACAATTAGAATTAGTCCGTAAGTTAAAACAAGCTGGCTTGACTTATCAAATTGACGACGGCATTTATCTCGACACCGCCAAAGTCAAAAATTATGGCCAATTAGCGCGACTCGATATTGAATCGCTAAAAGCTGGAGCGCGCGTTGAATACAATCAGGCAAAACACAACCCTAGCGATTTCGCGGTTTGGAAATTTGCACCAGAAGCTAATCGCGACATGCAATGGTTAACGCCAGCGGATTTGCTCGACGACACCGAAGCGGGCGAAATTATGGGTTTTCCGGGCTGGCATCTGGAGTGTAGCGCAATTGTTCTCAACACTTTGGGCGAACAAATCGATATTCACACTGGTGGAATTGACCATATCCCGGTTCATCACACCAACGAAATCGCCCAAACTGAATCAATCACTGGCAAACCGATGGCGACTTTTTGGGTGCATAATAATCACCTCAAGTCCGACGGCACTAAAATTTCCAAAAGCCTCGGCAATGGCTACACGCTCGACGATTTAGCGGAGCGCGGTTTTTCGGCAATGGATTTAAAGATGCTAATCCTGCAGGGACATTATCAAAAAGAAGGCAATTTCTCGTTTGAAGCGCTCGAATCCACTAAAAATCGCCTGGCTAGTTGGCGCGAAGTGGCGGCTTTTCGGCATCAAATTTATGATGATATTGCTCAAGATCACGACAAAACGATTAACTTTTTGGCCGTCAAACACCATATTTTGGAACTAGCTAATGATAACCTCAACACCCCGCAAATCATGGCGACTATTGACGAAGCGTGGCAAATTTTGCGTTCGCCAGCGACTGATTTTCGCAACATCCATCGCCAATCGTTGGTTAATTTCATCCAACAAATTGATGATTTATTAGGCTTTGATTTAATGGCCAGCACGCCTGATATTAACGAGGACGCCAAGCGCCTAATTATTAAGCGTAAATTCGCTAAAGATAATCGCGATTTCGAACGCGCCGACACAATTCGCGCTGAATTACTTGAGCAGGGGATTGAAATTTTAGACACCAAAAACCAGCCGTTGTGGCGACGCACTAACTAACTTTTTCAACCTAAAAACAGCCTCATCGCGAAGCTGTTTTTTTAAAAATACAAGCCCTAATTACAAATTAGCCAAATCGATGTTTTCTTCAATCAAAATCTTGATACAGGCAGCTAGCGGGATTGAGATAATTCCGCCCAAAATACCAAACAAATAAATACCAACTGTCACCGCAATTAGCACAAACAAGCTACTGAGATTCAGAGCACGTGATTGAATATAAGGCGCGATAATATTGTTCTCAATTTGCTGGTAAATCACAAAATAAATCATAAACGTTACCCCTGCCGTCACGTTAGAAAAAGCAATCAATATCGCTCCAAGCACCCCGCCAATTGTTGTTCCAACTAACGGCACCAGCCCCATCAAGCTAACCAACAATCCCACTGGCAAAATTAAATTAGTCGGCGTATCAAAAATCAAGCTCAGGATAAACACCACCACTCCAGCACAAATACCATTAATCGTCACTTGAATTAACTGTCCGCCCACAAAGCCCGTAATCGTGCCGGTCATTTTCTCGGCAATTTTTTTATGATGTTCCATGGTTTTTTTATCGCCATACAAACGCCAAAACGATCGCGTAATTGTCGGCGCATCGAGCAACATCAACACCGTCAAAGTCAACACAATCACCCCCGAAAACACAAACCCAACAATCGAATTCACACCACTAAACATAATTGATCCTGCTTGAGCGGTCCATTGCTGTTTGTTGGTTTCGATAAACTTAACCGCCTCATCAATCGACGATGTTAGATTTAATTTTTGGATCGTTTCGTTATCGCGCAGTGCTTGTACCGAATGACTAACGGTTGCTGGAGCAGTTTCAGCGAAACTTTTGACCTGGCTAATCAACGACGGCGCCACCAAAAAACCGAACCCCACAAACGTCAACAAAATCCCAATAAATACTACCGCCGTAGCCAGTGAACGATTGTTTTTGAAAACTTTTTTCGCTAGCGACGACACTATCGGATGAAGTGCTATCGCCAAAAAAGCCGCCACCGCAATCATCAACAGAGCTTTACGCGCCCAATAAATCATTACCAAACTGCCAATAATCGCCAGCAAAATCAGCCAAAATCGCGCAATTGTAGCATTATCAACCTCAATTCGTGTGTTCATCTTGTCTCCCATCTTGTTTAATTATGCTTATTATACCAAATTTTGACACAATATGTTAAAATATAACCATAATAATTTTTAAACAAAACCAACGTGAAACAAGCCCCCAAAATCCCAGTTGAAACCAGCGTTATGATAGTTTTAATTACTGTCATTGTTTGTTTAATTAGTAGTTTAATTTTTGTAACCATTTATCAACCTTAATATGACCAAACAGCTCAAAACCATCACCAGCATTTTGATTCTCAACGTGATCGCTTTATCAGCGGCGTTGATTTTTGTGACATTTAAAAAATTAACCTTCAAGCCAGCCGTTGACACCAAACCAGAAGCGCCGGCGATCCAAGGCAATCGACCCGAATCTAATTATAAAATTCCTCAATGGAAACTGATCGGCAAACTCGACAACCCCGATCTTAGTTATGATTTCAGAAATGGCTTGGGGGGCGAGCTCAATGTCGGTTCTGAGGGACAATTGCTTGATGGTGAATCGATTTGGATTTATTCTAACAAACTTCGCGAAATCCTAACCGAAGTCAACAAAACCGACAAAAAATACCCAGCTGGCGACGAACACACTCTCGGATACATAGCAATTGTCAACCGAGTCAGCAAAACCAAGGTCAACACCCCAGAACTTTGGAAGGCTTTCCCGGTAGCAATCGGCGACCACCGGCTCAATTTAGTCAAACCAAGCAATGTCGACTTATTTAAAAACGACCAAGCCAACCAGCTCTTCTACAACACCCGCAAAGAAGCCGATGCTTTTTTCAGATCAATCGAAACCGACAAAACCGCCAAAAAAGATTAGCAGATTGGCACTAAATAATTGCTAGTTAGCGTATTTTGCGAAAAAATCAGCCTTGAGCTGTTCATAAGTATCGTCGAGCAAGGCTTGGCGAATTTGATCGGTCAAATTGACCACAAAAAACTCATTATGCGCACTGGCAATGATCGCAGCCAAGATTTCATTGGCTTTAAACAGATGATGCAAATAAGCTTTCGTATATTGCTGTGACACTGCATAATCCAGTTCCGGGTCCAGTGGCGAGAAGTCGGTTTTATACTTGGCGTTTTTAATATTGATCCGCCCCCGAGTGGTATACAGCGAACCATTGCGCGCTTGGCGGGTCGGCGCCACACAGTCAAAAGTATCAACGCCATAGTCCACTCCTGTAAAAATATCAATTGGTTGCGAGCCCATGCCGAGCAAGTGGCGAGGGCGATTTTCCGGCAAAATTTGATTAACCAGACCAACAAAAGGCGCAATTTCCTCGGCTTTAAATACCCCACCGATACCATAGCCATCAAACGCCATCGCTCCGAGCGTTTCGGCTGATTGACGACGCAAGGCTAAATCTTGACCGCCTTGCACCACCCCAAACAGCGCTTGCAAAGGACGATTATTAGCCTGATGCTCGTGATTGAGTTGTTGATGGCGCGCCAAACAACGTTTAGCCCAGGCGTGAGTCCGGTTCATCGCCAGCTTAACATACTCCGGGCTAGCCGTCGGCGAAGTTAGCTCATCAAACGCCATATGAATATCGGCGCCGATTTTGTGCTGAATTTCCATCGATCGCTCTGGGGTCAGGCGAACCATTTGACCATTGAGATGCGACCGAAACGTCACACCTTCATCATCAACTTTAGCCAATTGTTTCTTAGAATGAGTTGCCCGATCCCGCAAAGTGTTTTCCAAGCCTTTTTCATAAGCCATACCGAGCGAAAATACTTGAAAACCGCCAGAATCGGTGATACTCGGACCGTGCCAGTTCATAAACTCAGCCAAGCCACCGCCCGCTTCGACAATGTTCTCACCAGGCTGTAACATCAAGTGATAAGTATTAGCCAGCACCGCCTGGCCGCCTAAATCACGCACCACCTCTGGCGTTAGCGATTTGACTGTCGCCTTAGTGGCCGCCACCATAAAACTAGGCGTCTTAATCACGCCGTGCGGAGTGTGAATTTCGCCGACTCGAGCCCGGCCGTTGATAGTTTTTTTAATAATTTTAAAAGTAATAGCTGATTGATTCATATTTTTTTTAAAAATTCAACATTTAATCTTTTAATTATATCACATTTGCTTAAAATAATCAAGAGGGTTATAATTTAATTATGAAAATTCAGGCTCAAATTAAACCAAATGCCAAACAGGCCAAGGTAGTGCCATCGCCGACAACGGATGGGGTTTGGCTGATCGCTACCAAAGCACCGGCCATCGACGGTCGCGCTAATCAAGAAGCTTGTCGACTAATCGCCGCCACCTTGCATGTGCCAAAATCCGCCGTCAAACTCAAACTCGGCGCCAAATCCAAGTTTAAAATTTTCGAAATCAAGCAATAAATGCCGAACCGGCACTGATAATTTAATTTTTAATCTGAGCCGATTGCGCCGAGGCAATAATTTCATACATCGTGCGCGCCGATTCGGTTTTTAAAAAATCGAGCGCTTTTTGCTCAGAGCTGAGCGGGGAATAGGTCGGCTTAGCGTCTTTGTTTGACTGAGTTACGCCGTCGGTTGAAGTTTGATTGTTTGCGAAAAAATGATCCCGAAAAGCAACCGTCACCGCCAAAACAGTGCCGTCTTTGGCCTTAATTTGTTGGCGCTTAGCTAGTTGACAGCCATTGATTTGATCGCTACCAACCACTGCATATTTTCGGTCGGTCTGAGCGATATTCTCGAGAGTTAAAACTGGATAATACCGCCCCGCGCCCAACTCTTTATCGCCAGCCTGACCTGAGATATTATAATAAACTAAACTCCGCGCCCATAAATTGGTTTTGGCTGGCAGATTTTCTAGGCCGAGCTGACGAATTGCCAACGTTTTGCGCTCAAAAATTCGAGCTTTAGTTTGTTCGTCGCAAGTTGGCTCAATGTATGGTTGTAGCGTTAGCGTCAAAAGCGATTTCTGATTTTTCGCAGTCAATTCCAGCGTCTCGCTCGTAGTGTTTTGTGCGACATTAGCCGTCCAAGTTTCCGGGTATTTCAAACACATATCGGTCGATTTTAAACAAATTTGTTTAGTTAATTCAATTTTGACATCATCCTGAGCTGAAGGCGGAGTGGTTTTAGTGGTTTTTTGGTAATTTGGCGCAGTCGGTTTTTTATTTGCCAAACGATGATTGACAAACACCATCAGTCCGATCATCGTCACCACAATCAGCGTCATCATTCCCAACACAAACCACGGGCTAGTCATTCGGCTTTGTTCAGCGCGTTGCCGACCGCGCTCCAGCGATTCACGCAAGACCCGCTCAGCTTCGGTTTCTGGGGTCGATGTAGCATTTTCGGTTACTTTTTGAGTTAAATCTTTGTCTAAATCCATATTTAATCCTTATGGTTAAATTATACCACAGCCCAAAATCCAGCCGATGCATTAAGCAAGAATTAGCATCGAATCACCATAGCTCAAAAACCGCATTCGCTCAGTTTGAGCATAAAGATAAGCCCGTTGCAAAAAATCCCAGCCGGCAAACGCCCCTGCCAGCATCAATACCGTCGATCGTGGTGCGTGAAAATTAGTCAACAAGCCACTGATAATTTTAAATTCATAGCCAGGATAAATAAAAATATCCGCTTCGCCAATTTGGTCCGTGGCTGGCGTTTGGTAATCCAAAATTACTGGCGCTAAATATTCTAGTGTGCGCGTCACCGTCGTGCCCAACCCCACCACTCGATGACCAGTTTGTTTAGCCTGATGAATCGCCGTAATGGTTGTGGCTGGCACCGCAAAATATTCCTGATGCATATGATGTGCCTCAATCTCATCAGTCCGAATCGGCAAAAACGTCCCCAACCCAACATGCAAAGTCAAATACACCACGCGAATGCCTTTTGCTCGCAATCGGTCAAGCGTTTCGTCGGTCATATTTAAACTAGCAGTCGGGGCCGCCACCGAACCAATATTTTTAGCCCAAACCGTCTGATAGCGCTCAACATCGCTAGTATCCGCCCGGCGATTCATATATGGCGGAAGGGGCGGGGTGCCACATCGTTCACAAATCGTTAACAAATCCACCTGGCTTTTAACTTCAGCCACGCCACCACCTAGCACCTCAACCACTTCCAGCTGATATTGACCGACCGTCAGCACTTCGCCCGCCCGAATCCGGCCACGATGCATTACGCGGTGATGATGCCAATCATCATGACGAGCATGAGCCTCCAACACAATCAACTCGCGCTCGACACCAGTCGCTTTATGAGCGATCAGTCGAGCTTTAAGAACTTTAGTGTCATTTATTACCAACACATCGCCCGCCGATAAATAATCCACCACATCACCATAATGGCACTTAGTGATAGTCTGAGCAGGCTTATCGAGCACTAGCAAGTTCGATTGACCGCGCACCGCTGGCGGGCGATCAGCAATCAAATTCTCATCTAGCTGATAATCAAAATCCGAAATTTTCATAAAATATATTATATCACCGTTTGCCAAATATTGTATTTTTGACAACACAACGGTAATGTTTATGTATTGTATTTTTAACAACATAGCGGTAATGTTTAAAATAAGGCTTTTTTGTGCTAAAATAGACTTCATGACAGATAATTCTAACGTGATTGAGGTGCGCAACTTTCAGATGAAGTTTGGCGATCATCAAGTGATTAAAAACTTAAATTTTGAAATAAAACGCGGGGAGGTGTTTGGACTGTTGGGTTCCAACGGTTCCGGCAAAACTACCACCATTCGAGCCTTACTCGGCCTGCATCAGCCAACCGATGGCGAATTACTAATTAACGGCAAGGTTTTTTCACCAGAAACCGATATCAAAATCGGCTATTTACCCGAAGAGCGCGGTTTATATAAAAAAGAAAAAGTCGGCAATATTATGCGCTATTTTGCCGAGCTTAAAGGTCTCAAAAAAGCCGAAGCCGAGCAATTTATTGACCAATTTTTGACGCGGGTTGATTTGGTAAATAAGAAAAACACCCGTCTCGACAAGCTCTCCAGCGGTCAGCAACAAAAAGTTCAACTTGGCATCACCATGATGGGCGAGCCGGATTTGCTAATTCTAGACGAGCCAACCAAAGGTTTTGACCCGGTTAATCGCAAATTATTGCTCGATATTGTCGAAGAATCCCGCCAAAAAGGCGCCACGGTAATGATGATTACTCACCACATGGAAGAAGTCGAACGTCTATGTGATCGAATTTTGCTATTGAAAAACGGCGAGGCTAAGGTTTATGGACGCGTAGAAGATATCAAAGACCAAACCGGCGTTAATCGCGCCAAAATCATATTCAACGGTCAATTGCCAACCAAAAACGCGCCCTACACCGTTTTTAACCAGACCAAAAACAGCGCTGAGCTCGAGCCGAAAAAAGACTACACAATGGACGATATTTTGCCGTTTCTGGTCAAAAACCAAGTTCAAATCCGGCAATATTCAATTGAACGCTCCAGCTTGGAAGAAATTTTCGTCAATATTTATGGCACTAAACTCGAAAAGGAGACTGACTAATGTTTAATTTAAGGACTGTTGTTAAATTTGAGATTTTTAAACAAATCCGCAAACCATTGTTCTGGTTAGCAGTGTTTGCCACGCCAGCATTGGTTATTTTATTCGGTGGCGTATCTTATCTTGGCACCAAATTATCTCACGAGCAAACCGCCAAAAACAAGCAACAAGTTACCGCAACTAATCAAAAAATTCTGGTGGTTGACCATACTAAATTGCTCAAAACCAGCCTTTTTGGCCCACAAACCACTGTTGAAATGAGCGACAACGCCGACCAAGCCCTAGCCAAGTTCAAATCCGGCGATTACAAAGCGACTTTGATTTATCCGGCTCGACCAGACAAAGAACCGATCAAAGTTTACACCAAATTCTCCAACAATCAGAGTCAGTCTCAAAAACAATCCGATGGCTTTAAAGAATTAGCCAAAATTGCCCTCAAAAAATCCATCACTCAAGACATCGAACCAATTAAGGCCCAAATCTTATCGGCTTCAACCATCCAAACCCAAGCTAGCATTCTCGATGCAACCGGTGAACTTTACGAACCGTTCAAAAAAGCCGTCGTGCCAGGCATTTTCCTCGGGGTGTTTTTCATTGTTTTCACTATGATTGGCAACCAGATTTTAACCGCCACTACCGAAGAAAAAGAAAACCGCGTCGCCGAGATGATTTTAACCACCGTTAGCGCCAAAACTCTAATTATTGGCAAAATTATCGCCCTGGTTATTCTTGGTTTTATCCAGATTTTATCACTGATTTTACCGCTAATTATTGCTTATGTAGTCGCCACTAATTATTTCGCCATGCCTCCGTTTATTGCTCAGTTTTTGAGCGATATCAGCTTCGAGTTCTGGCCAATTTTCTTCGGAGTTAGCTATTTGATTGTCGGTTTTTTGCTAGTAACCAGCTCGACGATTCTAGTTGGCTCATTGTTTCCAACCGCCCAAGACGCTGCTCAATTTTATATGCCGGTAGTATTCGGCACCTTAATTCCGATGTATTTAATGAGCGCAATTTTGTCCGGAGTTAACAATTTACTGATTACTGCTTTGAGTTATTTTCCACTTAGTTCGCCAACCACCATGCTGATTCGCAATATGGCGGGCAATCTCGACATCAAAGAAGGCTTACTGGCGTTAGTAATTATGGCGATTTTTAGCGGGGTGATGATGCATCTAGCGGTCCGTTCGTTTCAACGAGGCGCTTTTGAATATTCCAAAAAAGGTTCGTTTAAACAAATTTTGCGCGAATTGTTGAGTTAATTACTTTTTAATTGACCGAGTTTTGACAGCAAAAAACAAGCTTTTTCACGACAAAAATGCTACAATAAACATATGCATTATTACAATGAATCGGTCAAAGCTAGCTTGCTCAAACTCAAAACCAGCACCAGTGGTCTAACTAGCGCTCAAGTTCGTGCCAATCAACGCAAACACGGTAAAAACGTCATCGCGCTCGAGACCAAATCTTTTTGGCGCAAGCTACTCGCACCATTCGCTGACATTTTTATGGTGATTTTGCTAATTGCCATGGGTATCAGCTGGCACCAACAGCAGTTATTTGACACTTTAGTGATCGGCATTGTGGTAATTATCAACGCTGGGATTTTCTATTTGCAAAATTATTCCACCGAAAAAATCCTCCGCTCGCTCAACAAACAAGCTTCTCAGCCCGTAGTCGTCAGACGCAATGGTGGACTGATCAAAATCGACAGCGAAGAACTAACGGTCGGCGATATTTTGTATTTGTCAGAAGGTGATAAAGTGCCAGCCGATGGACGGATTATTGATTCCGAACGCGCCCGGGTTGACGAGTCGATGCTAACAGGGGAATCGCTTCCAATTTCCAAAAATAATTTAAAAATTACCGATCGCAAAAAAATCTACGAACAAAAAAATATGGTTTTTTCTGGATCATTTTTGGTTACCGGTAGTGTCGTTATCGTTGTTACGGCAGTCGGTATGAACACTGAATTTGGCAAAATCGCTAGCTTTTCTAAACCAACCACCGTCCTCAGTCCAATTCAAACCAAAATTAATCAACTCACCACTCGCATCATCGCCGTCGTAGCTGTTATTATGATCGGAATTTTGGCGGTTTTTGTTTACAGTGGCACCAGCCTCGAAGACAGCCTGGCGTTTGTGCTGGCGACAACCGTGTCGGTCATTCCCGAAGGCTTACCGGTAGCGATTACTATCGTTTTAGCGCTCAGCATGAAACGCATGGCTAGCGAAAAAGCCCTGGTGCGCAATCTGCGCTCCATCGAATCCATCGGTCTAGTTAACGTCATCGCCACCGACAAAACTGGCACTTTAACCAAAAATCAGCTGGCCATCGTCAACACTTGGTCGCTCAAAAAATTTGCCAAGCCGTTTTTGACTGCTATCTGGGGATCGATGGTAGTGGGTAGTGATGAACATTTTCCCGACCCGCTCGACAAGGCGATTGATGATTTCTCACGCAAAAACCAATTGTCAAAAACCGATTTCAAATTAGTGCGCGCTATTCCATTTGATCAAGATTTAACACTCAGCGGATCGATTTATCAAACGCCCAAAACCACCGAAGTTTTCGTCAAAGGTTCACCAGAAAAAATCATTGCCATGTCGACTTTGCGTCCCGACCAACTTACCGCCATCAATCAAGCTCTTAACAACATGATTCTTAACGGCAGTCGCATTATCGCCATCGCCAAATACAGCTCCAAAACTCCAATTCACGATTTAGAACAAGTTGAAGCGTTGGAATTTCTGGGACTGGTTGAACTTGCCGACCCGTTACGTCCCGAGGCTAAAACTGCCGTTCATCAGGCTCAACAAGCCGGCATCAAGGTAGTGATGATTACCGGCGACCACGCCAAAACCGCCTATAGCATCAGCCGACAACTCGGCATCGCTAACAGTCAGAGTGAGGTGCTTGATATGAGCCAAATTCACGATTACGACAGCTTGGATTTTGAGGAAAAAACTTTAAGTTGCACAGTGTTTGCTCGGGTCACCCCAGAGGCCAAGTTCAAACTGCTCCAAGCCCTCAAACGTACTAACATCACCGCCATGACTGGCGACGGTGTCAATGACACTCCCGCCCTTGTCGAGTCCAACACCGGCATCGCCATGGGTTCAGGTTCTAGTATCGCTAAAGACGCCAGCGACATCATTATCCTTGACGATAATTTTAAAACCATTGTCACCGCCGTCAAGGAAGGGCGCACCACCGTCCATAACATTCGCCGAATTTTGTTTTATTTATTCTCGACCAATCTGGGGGAATTACTAACTTTTATCACAGCCTTAGCCCTGCGCATGCCATTACCACTGGTTGCGGTGCAGGTTTTATGGGTTAATCTGATGACCGACACTACTTTTGTAATTCCGCTAGGCCTACAACCGGCCCAAGACAATATCATGAAAGCCAAGCCAAAATCGCCCGACGCACCTCTGCTAAATAATTCTTATTTATTGCGCATTGGTCTAGTTAGCATCGCTATAGCTATTTTGACGATTAGTATTTATCGACTGTTTGAACCTCAAGGCGTGGCTTACGCTCGCACTATGGCTTTTACGGCGCTGATCGTCAGTCAATGGGCTAACGCTTATAACGCCACTAGCTTTTCATTGTCGGTTTTTGATAAAGACAAAAAACGCAATCATCTGATGAACAGGGTGTTGCTATTGTCAATTATCGCTCACTTGATCGTGATTTTTACGCCGATTAACACTGTTTTGCAACTTACCGCCGTCAATCTGATCGACCTGAGTCTAGTGGCTGTTATCAGCGTGTCCGTGATGTTGGTAATCGTCGAAACTCATAAAATTATCAACCGCTTTTTGTATTTTCAGCCGTTTTATAAATAATACTATTGACTTTATCGCTTAAATATGATAAAATATATAAGAGTTACTGTTTAAACTAAGCCACCTCAATCTGAGGTGGCTTTTATTTTGGGAGGATTTTTAAGCGGATCCCAACCACACCGTATTTTTGTTGTTGCTCATCAGTATAAAATTCACCGAGAACTTCTAATAATTCACTTTTTGTCATAGTTTTATCAGCTAAAAGTTCCATCGGCAGGTCCTCAAATAATTCTTCAAAAGAGTTATAAAGCAACAAACCAATAACTTGAGTTTTTAGCTTGGACGTGTCGGATTTGGCGAATTCTATTTCATCACCAAGTTTAATCTGGCGTCGCTTGTCGTCATACAACCGCAATTCAATCCGCTTTGTGCCGGTCTGGATATAATCAAAATACCGCTCCTGCAGATTCATTTGATGCAAAGTCATATTTTAAAGATAGCATATTTAACCCCGGACTGACAAATTTTCCTCATAAAAAATACAGACCGCGTGAGTCTGCACTTTTTATGGCTGGGGATGAGGGATTCGAACCCCCGAATGCTGGGACCAAAACCCAGTGCCTTACCACTTGGCTAATCCCCAATGCTGATTAAGCCAAGCCCCATTATACCTAAAAAGCCCATTTTTGTCTAGTTTATTGCTTTTGGGCTAACATAAGCGTTATAATGAACTCATAATTTGGAGTTATTATGGCAAAAAAAGATTTTTCAACTGCACAACCGGGCTTCACTTTATTAGAGCTGGTCATCTCAATCGCTATTATCGCTGTGATGACGGCTTTGCTTGGCTATTATTGGTCATTCTCAACCGAAAAAGCTAAAGTGGCTGAAATCGAAAAAACCGTCCGAACTCTGAAGGACTCAATTGACACCAAAACGCTCGATGATCATGTCGCCGTCAAAAGCACTTCAAATTATATCTTGGGGCGTCGAGTCTATGAGCTAGTAGACACTGACCAGCACAAAAAAACCAATCATTTTGTCAAAAGCCCACTTCATGACGTTAGTATTATTTTCGCCTGTGGCACGCCCGAGACCGATTGTGGTGATTTTAGACTAGATAATGCCAAATTCCAGGGCGCGTTGATTGTTTATGCTATCGGCAAACAGACTAACTGCAATCTTGACGAAGCAGTCAACCAAAGCACTACTGAAGTCACTTCAGATGGTTTATCGAGAAATTTTTTGCGAAAAACAGTATCAGGCAGCGGTTCTTACGCCCAAACTAGATCAATGATCGCTAACAGTGACTCCAAACCGACCAATTATTGCGTCATTCCGCTAGCTGACGTTCGTTTTAAAGCGCTTTAGTGTTTAAACAAACCCGGAATCAACACACACAGCGCCGTAATAATCGTCGCCGACATAATTCCTCCAAGCACCGCGCAAAACAATGATTTTTTAAAATCTAGTTTCAAAAAAGAAGCGATTGCGCTACCAGTCCATAGGCCAGTTGTCGGCAGGGGAATAGCGATAAAAATAATCAGCGCCAGTTCTTCGTATTTTTCAAAAGTGGCTTGGTTTTTAGCGATTTTTTTGTCAATGTGTTTGACGACTCGGTCAAAAAATTTCCATTTTAGTAGCCACTGATAAATTTGATTAAATAACAACAAAATAAACGGCACCGGCAAGATACTACCAGCTAATGACACCAAAAACACTAGCCAAGCCGGTTGGCCACTAAAAATGCCATATGGAATTGCCCCGCGTTGTTCAATCAACGGCACCGCCGACATCAAAAAGCTGATCAATAAGATTTTCATAACCAGTATTGTATCACATTTAGCCTAAATTAACCGCCCGTCGTTCAGAATCCGCTTCTGTGGCTTTTTGCCGAGCGTGACGTTTGAGTTTAGCCACCCGAAACTGAATCACTGCCACAAAAGCCACAAAACCAAAAGCGATCGCAGTTGACCAAAAATCCGGTTGATAAAAATTAAAGAAAACTCGCGTGATCTTAAAACCAAAACTAGTTAACGCAATCAGCGTCGAAGCCAGCACATAACTGAGCGTCGCTAGTTTCGCCGACTGAGTTTGGCGGGTGTCAAAAATTAAGTTAATAATCCTGACCGCGAACATTCCGAAGAAAGTCGTCGCCAACACCGTTACTGTGGCACTGCCAATCGTGCCTTTTGGCGCCAACATTAGCGAAATAACATATACGCCATAGATACCAATTCCGCTCAGCACGCCAAGCGGGGCAATATTAAATAAAGTATCTTTCCAAAAATTTTTCGGATTCAAACGTTGGCGAGGCAGGGGAGGGAAAATCGTAAAAATCAGCGTCGGAAGCGTCACCAAAAACATATTCATAAAAGTCAAATGACGTGGCGCAAACGGATAAATCAGCCCGCTTGCTAACGTCAAAATCGACAGAGTTATGCCAAAGATAATTTTATGAAAAAACAAACAGGCGATCATTTCAATCGACTGGATGATCCGGTTGCCGAGCTCCATACCCATCGGCAGGGAATTAAAACTGTTGTTCAAAAGCACAATATCCGAAATTCGTCGGGTGGCGGCCGCACCAGCCTGCATCGCCACGCCCAAATCTGACTGTTTTAACGCCAATGCATCATTTACGCCGTCACCCACCATACCAGTATAAAAACCGTGGCGTTTATAAGTCGCAATGATTTTTTCTTTTTGGTGTGGCAACACCCGAGCAAAAATCGTGGTTGACAGCACGGCTTGATCCCATTTTTGACCTTTGAGTTTATCGAGCTCTTCGCCGGTAATCGTTTGAGCGGAGCGGGCGATTCCGGCCTGCTTAGCGATAAACGACACAGTGGCTGGATTGTCGCCAGATATCACTTTTATAGCAATGCCATTGCTCTGCAAATATTCAATAGTTTCTACCACGCCATCGCGCAAGTAATTTTTCAAAGTAACTAAGGCAATTGGCGTGGCTTGAGGTTTATTTTTCTTATCTAAATCGGCAAAGCTAGTTTCCATCGGTAACGAAGCGAGCAATAAAGTGCGCAAACCTTGCGAATTCAGCTCGTCAAGACGCTGTTTAGCTTCGGGGGTTAGTTTGGCAATTTTAGCCACGAATTCCGGCGCGCCCAGCACGATGTTATAGCCACCAACCAAGCGTTTGATCTTAATTCCACTCATTTTTTTGGTGGAGGAAAAAGCCAACTCATCGAGCACCCGATAACCAATGCTAGCTGGCATTTCCCGCGCTAAAGCTTCAGTGGTAGCGTTAGGGGATTTTGATTCGCGCGCCAAATAACCCAGCGCTGTTTTAAAACCGCTTTTTTGGCTTAATGGCAGATTGCTCAGCCAATGTAATTCATCAAAAGTGATTTCCGGACTAGTAAGTGTTCCGGTTTTGTCAACGCATAGTATATCAATCAGCGCCATACTCTCGATCGCTGATAATTTTTGCGGTAAGACTTTAGCCTGGGTTAATTTCAGCGAACCATACGCCAAAAACACCGTACTCGCCAACAACAGCCCCTCAGGCACAACCGTAATTGCCGCCGTCGTGATCGTTTTAATAATCTTCACAAACTCGACGTTATTAAAGCTATACACCACATAAAATACCCCCGCCATCACCAGCGCCAATAGCGTTAGGCGCTGAATTGTTTTGGTTAGCATTTTTTGGAGTGGGGTTAGTTGCGGAGCGTAGCTTTTGAGCTTTTTAACCATTTGACCGGTTTTGGTTTCGTCACCGACACAAGTTGATAATATTTTAGCGCTACCAGCCACCACGATACTCGAGGCATAGACTTCATCCTGGGCTTTTTTACAAACAGGTTGCGATTCGCCAGTCAAAATCGATTCATCGCACTCCAAACCCGATGATTCCAACACTTGACCGTCGACCGGCATTTCGTCGCCAATTTCCACTAACAATACATCGCCGACTTTAACCTCTTTGTAATCGACTTCAACGATTTTTTTGCCGTTTAGAATCTTAACTTTTGGCTTAGACATTAGTTCAATTTTGCGTAAAGTGATCGTCGCCCGAAATTCCTGAATCATTCCGAACAGAGTATTAACCACCGCAGCCCCGGTCACGAACAAGGCATCTTGCCGTTCGCCCAAAAACAACAAAACCATCGATAAAAACAAAATAATCAAAAAAATTGGCGTAGTTAAATGCCGATAAATAATTTTAAAATATTGCCCCATGTAATTATTGTATACCAGTTGACAAAAATCCGCCACAGTTATTATCGGTCATCGCTAAACATTAGCATTTTTTAGCTAAATTTTGTATAATTAAACCACACAAATTAGTTACCGCGGAAGAACGCTAGATTTTCTTCTAGCAAACTAGCTTTTAGAAAGGATTTTATGGATAACCCAAACGATAAACAGCCAACTGAAACAGATTTATCATCAACGCCTCAGTCTACTACGACCGATACCGAGTCTTCAGTTTTAAATACCTCCGAGCCAAAAAGTTCAGATTCATCCCAACCATCGGAATCCGATCACTTAGCTGATATCGAAATGGGTGAAGATAGCAATCCTAGCGCTCCAGCCGTAAATTCCGCCAATACTTCGGCCATTGATCAAGTTTTATCAAACGACACCCCGATCGCTACTCAAACCGTAGCCAAACCAGCCCAAGATCCAACTGATTTAAGTGGCGTCATCCAAAAACCCAAGAAAAAGAAACTTGGTTTAATTATCGGTCTGATTATTGCTCTGGCGATCTTGATTGGGGGCGGGGCAGTGGCTTTCAAAACGCTAATCATCGACAATCAGCCTCAGAATCTGGTAGATCGGGCTATTAGCAATAGTTTTAATACCACCAAGCCAATTAAAGCGACTTATCAATTTACGCCAATTGACAAAAACAACTCGAATTCACCGCTCCAATCCATCAAAGGCCACGTTACTTTTGATCCAACCACCAAATTAGCAAATTATAACGTCGATCTTAGTAATCAAATGTTTGGCGACAATCAAATCAACTTGCTGGCTGATTCATCTAGCAAAAAAGTTTGGCTTAAAGTCAACTTTGATAAGAAATTGTTTTCGTTGCTTTCATCTATATTGCCGACTAGATTAGATGCCGAAACTTTTATCTCAAAGTTTTATCAAGCCACAAACAATCAATGGTTTTTGATCGACGAAGCTTCATCGAAAGATCTTCTGAAAAACACCGACCCTAAGTCCCAAAAATCACTCGATAGTATCAAAAAACTGTCCGAAAAATGCCGTAATTATCAAGATTTAGCCGATATTAAATTTATGGAAGTTATAAAAGAACTTGACGCAAAAGATCATTATCGTAATTTTGAAGTCAAATTTAACAAAAGTCACTTCCAAAACAGCCTAACAGCCAATACCAACAATCAATGTGCTACCGCCATCAAGGAATTTATCGACGATAACCAATCAAAATTAAAATCGGGTAAACAAACCAAAACTGACAACCAGCCTAAAATTATTTTGACAATCGACACCAAAACCAAATTAGTCAACGCTCTAAAAATCACCGACAATAGAGCCAAATTAGAGACTGACTTCAACTATGCCGTTACCGATAAGCTTGAAGTGCCTAAACAAGCCAAGCCAATCACCGAGCTTCAGGCGGTTTTTGATGATTTGATGAAAAGAATTTCATTCACAAAATCCCTAAAAAGCAGTCGGAAATTCCCTAACCGCTAATTACAAAAAGAGATTAAATCAAACCTCCGCCACAATATTATTTCGGCGGAGGTTTAGTTATTTATTTTAAATCCAAAACTACCAGATTCTCGATATGAGGTGTTTTTGGAAAAAAGTTAAAACCAGTCACACTGGTGATGCGATAAACACCAGCCAGCAGCGCTACATCTCGAGCTTGGGTAGCAACATTGCAACTCAGATAAATAACCCGCGCTGGCCGTTGATCGAGAATACGATCGATTACTTTTTGGTGCAAACCAGCTCGAGGCGGGTCAACAATCAATTGGCAATCGCTAACAATGTATTCCACAGCCTGCTCAGCCGGCGCTAATATCGCTTCAGCCTGAGCATAGCCCAATTGAGCAATATTATGATTCATTTCGGTCACTGCCGATTGATTGATTTCGACTAGTTTCAGCGGGCGTTGACCCGCCACGCTCAAACCGATTGTTCCCACGCCACTATACAAATCAACCACCGGCCACTCATCTAATAAATTAGTAGCTATTTGCTCTAATACTAATTGATAAACTGGCAAATTAATCTGAAAAAAACTCTCAGCCGGATAGCCAAAGCTCAGTCCTCTGATCTCGTCATTCAGTCGCATCTGACCAAAAACTTGCAACCGCTTAGAAATTACACTAGCCGGACTCTGCGGATTGGAATAAATCAGTTCCAGGCCAGTGATATTAAGTTTAGCAAAATCAGCTTCCGTTAGCGATAATTGCTGGTCAGTTAAATAAAGTTGAGCCACTACTTGGCCAGCTTGATTTGATCGTAATAGAAGCGTTTTCAATTGACGAGCTTGCCAACCTCGCTCATTGATTAAATCGCGAATTTGTCGGGCGGCTTGGTTTATTTCTGGTCGCGCTAAGCTAGAACCATCAGTCACGACTTTGCCTTTAGAACCCCGCTGATAATGTGCCAATTCTGCACGCTGAGTGTCATTATCCCACCACCAAGCAAATTCCATTTTGTTGCGATAATGATATTGCCGATGATCGGTGATTACTGGCGGTAGTGCGATTATTATTTTATGGTCAGCAAAAGCTTGACGAATCAAGTCAGCCTTGGTTTTTAATTCAAACGACCAATCATAAATTTGCCAGGGACTAGTCGATAAATAAGCTTTGGGATCGCGCGGTTCCACTCGCTGAGGGGCCGATTGTAAAACTTCAGTCACTACCGCCTCAATAATGCCCGCTCGTTTTTTGACCACTCGTGCTCGCACCGTTTCGCCAGGCAAACCACCCCACACGAAGGCTTTTTTGACCACACCGTCAGTCAGGACCACATCCGCCATCGTCTGACCGCCTCCAACCACCGGACCAAGGGTTAATTCTAAAAATTGCATCCGAGCCATCAATATACCTCTTTAGCTTTTAGGTGTTTGTCTTTAATATAAACTATTAAACCAATCACAATTGGCATATAGTAAGTCACAATTCGCCAAACCATCATCGCTAAACCAATTGCCGCGCCGTCTTTGTAAACTGCCTCAAAAAACAGGTAAAAAGCCGCCTCTACGCCAATCGAAGCGCCGGGCAGGGGAATAAACGCCGTCCCAATCCACACAAACAGACTCGCCAAAAACGCCAACCATATCTTATGGAGTGGAGCACCCAACGCCACAAATACCGTATAAGCCACCAGATGGAACAACACCACTTGCAACGCCGTTAAGCCAATCGCTTTTGCCAGCAATCGTTTATTTTTAAACATCAAACGCGAACTATCCGCAAAAACCTCAACTTCCCGATGAAGCTTTTCGACAGCCACTAAGCGATTTTTGATAATGTTAATTTTAGCCAAAAAATTAATCAATTTTTCCGCTATTTTGGCGAATTTTTTAGCCACAAACACCACCGATACCAACAAAAACATCACCACTAGATTGATCGTCATACCGACCGTAATCATCACCCCAAAACCAAGCTTAATCCGCCCAAAAAAATTAAATCCGCCCACAAAAGCCAGCACTGACAATATTGTTGTCACTAATTGGAACACGATAAATTTCAAAAGCATCACCGATGTCGCTCCGCCCACCGAAATACCCTGACGCGACATTCGCCAAACTTGTACCGGCTGACCGCCAGTAGCCATCGGCGTAGCATAATCGAATAGTTTCCCGAGCACACCGAGCAATAGTGATTCTTTAAGCGGTTGATCAGCCCGCAATAGCCCTTTGGTTAAAACGTGTAACACCAAACTCTCCGCTAGCCACGACCCCAAAAAAATCAGTATCGCCAGCACCAACCACAGCGGATTAGCGCTCAAAATTGATTTTAAAAGTTTCTCGGGGCCATCAATTGACCAGACAATGCTAAAAAACATCAGCCCAATCAATAAAATCGTGGCAATCATACCTTTATTAAGGTGAATTTTTCGGTTGTCGTTTTGTGTCATTTTTTTAAAAAAAGTTATTCAATATTAATTTTATTGTAGTAAAATTTACAATACACTCGCCAGTTACCTTTAACATCAGCGTCAAAAGTGTTAATTCGACCGTGCTTGATTTGTTTAATCTGCACTAAAGCCGGATTATAAGGTGCGAGAGTTTTATAAAACGCCAAATCTTGTTCGCTAATCAAACGTCGACCAGGGTAAACTTGCTGAAATTGTTCCAAACCAATCTGACAAAAATAATCTGGTTTACCCCTAGGCGGAATGAATCGCTCAGGCACCAAACCAGCCAAACTAAGCATTTTTTTGATATCAGCTAACACTGCTCGATTTTTTACGTTAACCAGAGCGTATAATTTATCATCTGGCGTCAAAAAAACCGTCATCAGCGCCGAACGTGACACAGCAATTTGATGTGCCAGCACTTCCGCCAATTCCAATTTCAGACCGAATTGGTCGGTAATTTGATTTTCAATGGCTAAAGTTTGGTCCAGCGACAGCTTCATGAGGCTTATTTTATCATTTTTAGCGCAAAATCTCTAGTTTTAGAACCCACACAGCAAACGCCAGCCGTTTTGGCTCAGCTTGGCTAATGTTTCTCGCCAAAACCTGCTACAATATTAACCAATGAATACGATTTATGACCAACTCAACCCTGAACAGCGTCTGGCTGTTGACACTATTGATGGACCGCTGTTGGTGTTGGCTGGACCCGGCACTGGCAAGACACAATTATTATCGGCGCGCGCCATGAAAATCCTAGAAGAAACCGACACTCCGCCGAATGCGATTTTGTGTTTAACTTTTACCGAAAACGGTGCCGAAAATATGCGCGATCGCCTCAGTCGATTCATCGGCGAAGAGGCCTACAAAGTCGCGATTCACACTTATCACGGTTTTGCTCAGACAATCATTAGTCAATTCCCGGATTTTTTTGCCTATAAAAATCTCCAAACCGTCATCGATCCCATCACTCAATACCAAATGATCGATCAAATTAAAAGTAACATGGCTAGCAACAATATTCTAGCTAAAATCGACAATCGCGATATTATAGCGACCATTGGCGAGTGTAAAAACGCACTGATTAGCCCAAATAACCTTCATCAAATCGCTCGTTTTAACCAAGCCGAACTCAACCGTATCAATCCGCTAATTCACGATTTGACTAAAAATATTAAGCAGTTCCGGTTTAAATTTGATCAGGGAATGGAATTATACCAGCAATTAGCTGAAATTTTAGCGCCAACCACGCCGTCGCCACTGCCTCAAATTCAACCGATTTCGTTTCACCCGCATCGCGAACTATTGCATGCGCTCGATCAAGCCACCGCCAGCGGTAAATTAACCGAATTGACTGCCTGGCGTAAAAAATTTTTACCAAAAGATAACCACCAACGCTACGGACTAACTGATAATTTGAATTTTTATCGCTTAACGCACTTGGCGGATGTGATGGAGCAATACCAAGCCAAAGTCAAATCTGCCGGGCTGTATGATTTTAACGACATGATTCTTGAGGTAATTGATACGATTGAGACTTGTGATGAATTACGGTTTAATCTGCAGGAGAAATACCTCTACATTATGCTTGACGAATATCAGGATACTAACCGCGCCCAAAGTAAACTGATCGAATTACTAACTGATGCGCCCGTTCACGAGGGGCGACCGAACGTTATGGCGGTCGGTGATGACGACCAAGCGATTTTTGCCTTCCAGGGGGCGGATTATTCCAATATGCTAAACTTTTATCAGCGTTACCGCGATACTCAACTGATTAACCTCAGTCGTAATTATCGCTCCGCACAAGCCATTTTGGATTTTTCGACTAATTTGGCTGAGCAAATTTCGGATCGCCTGACTAACCTGATTGATGATAATTCCATTCAAAAAAAATTACTTTCCGCCAATTCTCATTTGCCCGCGCCGGATATTCGCCGATTAGATTTTGAAACAACTACCGCCGAATATAAACACCTCGCCGATTCGATTAGCGACTTACTCAAACAAGGCGTCAACCCCAACGAAATTGCCGTCTTGTCCGCCCGCCACCACACGCTTGAAGCTTGCACGCCGTTTTTGTTAAAACAAGCCATTCCGATTCATTATGAACGTTCCCAAAATGTCCTCGATAACCCCGGTATTCAAGCTATGCTCAAAATCGCCGAACTAGTTAACGCGCTGGCCCATCAACGCGCCCATAATCATTTGGCGTTTGAGGTGCTAAGTTACGATTTATGGGATTTAAATACCACCGACGTTTGGCAATTGTCCTGGCAAACTGGTCGCGACCAAAGTTGCCTAGAGGTAATTATCAACCAACCGCAATTCACGGCTATGCGCCGGCCAGCCCTGTGGTTGTTAGCCCTCGCCAACCAAATTGGTCGGCTGAGTCTCGAAGCATCGTTTGATGCGTTGGTCGGCAATCTCAGCCTCAAAGTCAAGGACGATGGTCAAGAATTAGAACTGACTTCACCGCTCAAAGCTCATTTTCAAAATCAATCTGACGAAGCACTGTTTGAACTTAGTTTGTGTTTGAACTTACTACGCGAACGATTTTTAAGTTTTGCTCAGAATTACGCTCGACCAGAGCTGACGCCAACCGAGTTGTTAGTCGAGCTAACTAGCCTCCACCGAACCATCAATCAGCCGATTTCCTTCACTAATCCATACCGCAACAACCAACAAGCAGTTAACCTGATGACCGCGTTTAAAGCTAAAGGTTTGGAGTTTCAATACGTTTTTTTGCTGGAAACCAACAATAGCGAGTGGGGCAGTGCTAAATCCGGACGCAATCAATTAGCTTTGCCGGATAATTTGCGATTCATTCGTCACGAAAAAACCTCGGTTGATGAACAATTGCGTTTGCTATTTGTGGCGGTTAGCCGTGCTAAAACCAATTTATATCTACTAAATTCCACCAAAACCAACCAGCAAAAACCAATCAAACGTTTGGCATTTTTGGCGGAAGTCGAGACTGAAACAGGGGAATTTATTGCCAACACCATCCCAGCGCCATTTAATCAAATTCAAACTCAACCTGTCGAGGTCACCAGTGCCGATATCGAACTGGAACTACTGGATAATTTTCATGATTGGAAAAATCGTCACTTCGATTCGGTACTGAAGTTTCCACAATTGCTTGAACCACGCCTTAAGAATTTCCGCCTCAGCCCGACCAGTTTTAATAGTTACTTGAATCTGGAATACGGTGGTCCAGCCGACTTTTTCTTGAGTCAGATTTTGCGTTTTCCGGGTCCGTTTGATTTGCGCCCGACTTATGGTAGTTTAGTGCATGCCGTGCTTGATCACGCCCAAAAAGCCACTGATTTTCAGGTGGAACAGGTGATGGATTTCTTCCGGCAAAAACTGACTGATCTGTATCTAACGACCGCTGACCGCCAAACCATGCTCAATTGGGGTGAGTCGAGCCTGCCCCTATTTCTTGAACAACGCCAAGAATTATTTAGTCCCGACAACAAAGTCGAGACCGAAGTTCGCATCGGCACACCGCCAGCCGTACTTGATGGCGCCTTGCTCGGCGGGGCAGTGGACCGTATCGAGTTCGACGAACCCACCAAAACCATCACTCTGGTCGATTACAAAACCGGCAAAAGCCACGACCGTTTAAACCTAGGCGATAGCTCACTTTATGGCTATGTCACTCAACTCTATTTTTATAAAATTATGCTGGAAGCCAGCGCTAAATATCCTGATTGGCGGATCACTGGCTGGCGTTTGGAGTTCATATCACCGACACCTGACGGCCGAATTAACTACTTAGCTGGCGAGTTTGATATTGCCACTGAACAGCGCACCAAACAGCTGATTAGGACCGTCTGGAAGCGGGTTATGGCTTGTGATTTCTCGGTGCCTGATTTGCCAAAGAGCTTGACTGGACGCAAGCATTTTGAAGAGATGCTACTTGATGAATCAGCCGATAATTTATGATTTTAATCCTTAAAAATCAGATTTTTAGCAAAAAACTCTTGCAAAAAATTATTATTTGTGATATAATATAAATATTGGCTTACTTTTGTTGGTCCCGGGACAAATATAATCATTTGTTATAATCAACAAATTATGAGCTAAGTTTTTTGCAAAAGGAGGGGATGCGTATGTTCTTTGATGGGAGTTTAAATCAGAAGGAGGTGGAGATTTATCTTGCGAGCGCCTACAAAAAATTTTGCGCTGGCACAGATTTTATCAACCTAAGCAGCAACGAAAAGTCTGCCGTTAACCAAATGGCCGGCAAAGATGCTCGAGCTGATGAAATTCTCAAAAAATAGCATAGTGAGCCCATAACTCACACCATAATTTAATAAGGAACAAGTGTTTTTAAAAGACGAGCCCAGCTCGTCTTTTTACTTTGTGGTTTTAGTTCGGCGAGGTGATTAGAGGTTTATTGTTGACATAATTAGCAGATTGGATGGTTGGCAGAGCGTTTGATGACGGTGGCGATTTGCTATTTATTTTTAGCTCAAAATATGGTAAAATAACCTAATGTCTAATTTTTACGATAACTTACCACGTCCGTTTATCAGCCTGGCACCAATGGAGGATGTGACCGATGTGGTTTTTCGCCAAGTTATCGCCCAAGCCGGGCGTCCGGACTTGTTTTATACCGAATTTACCAATACCGACAGCTTCGTTAGTCCACTCGGCAAACATTCTGCTCTAAGGCGCTTGCAATTTTTACCGAGCGAACAACCAATTGTCGCCCAAATCTGGGGTAGCAAACCCGAATCGTTTGCCAAAATTATTCCCGAATTGCAAGCCATGGGCTACCAAGCCGTCGATATCAACATGGGTTGCCCCGACAAAGCAGTCGTCAAATCCGGCGGAGGCAGCGATTTAATTCGCCATCCGGAATTAGCTGGCGAAATCATCCGCGCCGCCAAACAAACCGGCTTACCGCTCAGCATCAAAACTCGGCTCGGTTTTTCGCGAGTCGATGAATGGCGTGATTGGCTGGGATTTTTACTGCAACAAGACCTCGAACTTTTGACCGTCCATCTGCGCACCCGTAAAGAAATGAGCAAAGTAGGCGCCCATTTTGAGTTGATTCCAGAAATCGTCACCTTGCGTGACCAACTCGCTCCCCAAACTAAACTTGCTATCAACGGTGATATTCTCAACCGCGCGCAGGCGCTCGAGCTCGCCGAACGACACAATCTCGATGGGGTGATGATTGGCAGGGGAGTGTTTCAAAATCCGTTTTGTTTTACCGACAAAACCCCAACCCGCGCCGATTTACTAAATTTATTAAAACTCCATCTGGATTTATTTGATCAGTATAATACCGACGGAAGTAAAAAATTTGCCCCGCTGAAGAAGTTTTTCAAGATTTATTTGCGCGATTTTGATGGCGCCAAGGATTTGCGAGCGCGTTTAATGCTAGCTGACTCGACCGCTGAAGTGCGACAGATTCTAGCTGATTTTGAAGCCGGCAAGTTGACCGAACTCAGCACCGAACAAATCAACCAGTTGCTCGAGGATTAGCATGCCCAGACGCAATCACAAACATAAACCACCAAAACACACGCCATTTAGCCTGGGCGGGGCGCAAGCTAGCATAACTTGCCAATCAAAACAAGCTTACGCTAGTGAATTCACGGCTCAGCAAGCCATTGCCCGCACCAGACAATATGACCCTGATGCCAGGTTGATGGTTTATTTTTGTCCGAATTGCCAGCATTATCACTTGACGCGCAAGAAATCGACTGACTAATAGTACCAAGTTTGGAACACGTTGGTGTAACGGTGGCGCTTTGGGATGTGGCATTCTTTAGTATCGCCCGAGCCAAGCTGACCATTGGCATTATTACCAACTGTAAAAACATAATTTAGATCGGTGATTACAATCGTCGTGCCGATGCCCGAACGAACATATTTGGCTTTGACGACTTTTATGTCATCGCTCACCACACCAGAATCGTTATTTTTGTAGTCCAAAACCATCTTTTGAGGTTCATCATATTCAGTTGAAACAGAGTCATAATCAGAATCTCCAGCGCAGCCTTTGCCAACACCAAGCTGACCGTGTTTATTAGATCCAGCACCATAGACTTCACCGTCAGTCGTCACCACAAAACTATTGCGATAATTATTGGCTTCCGTCACATAACCAGCTCCAGTTTCTCCATAAATACCCGGGGAAACAATAAAAATATCTTTGGCGATTTTACCAGTCGGTAATTTATAAAGTCTAGGCTTTTTAGAACACGGAACGCCATTACAAGATTCAGTGTGCTTAGAGAAGCCTAATTGCGACCTGTTATTTAATCCCACACCATAAACTTCACCGTCCTCAGTCAAAAACAAAGCATTGTAGGCGTCCCCGGCAATTTTAGTGATTTTTTTGCCGTCAAAATAAAGTGGTTTGAAATCTTTAACGAAATCAGCATGATGGTTAGCGCCGACTTGACCATATCGATTATTACCCGCTGACCAAACCACGCCTTTATCGTCTAGCGCCCAAATTGTTCCGCCATCAGTCACGGCATCGACTATTTTGCTCGAAGTGATCGAATTTTGAAAACCAGAACACACCTCCTTACCATTACTGACGGACCAGGATTCACAGAGATCGACGGTTTGACCGTAACGCCAGACTATTTTTGGAATATGATTTAAATTAAGTGATCTAGATGCACTTCCTTTGCCCCAAGCGTAGAGATCACCGCTATCGGTTACCGCCACCGCCATAGTCCCATCTCTTTGGCTGTAGTACGCATCTGTATAAAGTTTTGTCACTATCTTGTATTCAATACCATTGCCAGTTATTTTTGTTGGCTTGCTAATGCGTTGACTGGTAATATGCTCACCAGTCCCGGGTGAAAGACTAGACAACCCAGCAAAGTAGATCTTCCCCTTATCGGTCAACAAATAGGTTGACGCATTAAATTTAATATCAACGATTTTTTGATCAGTTGGAATATTTGACAAATCCATTTTTGATTCATTAGTTCCCCAGACTGGTCGCGTGGCAGTCCCACTACATGATCCTGTCCCAAGATCACAATTGATATTAGATCCGGTACCATAAATAGATCTGCCATCATAGCCGATAAAAAAAGTAATCCAACCATTGCCTTGAAAATCGGTTATTATTTTTTTGATGGGCACAGTTGAGCCATCGGGATTTTGAGGATTAGATAAGTTATAAGGGATTTCGTATTGAATTTTTGGATCGCTAGTAAATCGCTCCGACCACGGAATAATATTATTATTTTTATAACCAGTTATAACTCCGTCCATATTATAGCCAACACTAGCAATCCTGCCTGAATGAGTTTTGGTAAAAAAATATACTGACCGCGAGAAACCAGAGTTTTGGCCCTCACGAGAATATAAATCATTATAGCCACTGCCCACATACAGTGAACCAAACACCACATCTTCAAAAGTCAAATCCGTTTTAATGTGAGCCGACAAAGTGTATTTGTAAGTTTTGAGCACTTTCACCCCGCTAGCAGTTCTTTTAATAATTTCAAGCTTGCCGACCGATGACATATTGCGAAAATCATCTTGGATATTAATCGGACGCACCGCAAAAGAAGTCCGATAACTATTGTTTTCAGTAACATACATCGGCAAACCAGATTTGTCATCGCCTTTGCAATCGGTATTAGACTTAATCGGTTTAGTGCCATCCCAACCAACATTTTCTTTGTCTTCTCGCATACACTGCTGAACGCGCGCTAAACCGCTCTCAGCCACTTGTCGGGTCAGTAATTGAATGCGCTGATTGGTTAGATTTTCTCGGCTGACAGTGATCGTTTGCAAAGTAAAAGCCATCACAATCATCAGCACTAGACCGGTCACCACAATCATCGGCAACACGAAACCCGATTGTGGTCGTTTTAGCAAGTCCTGGCTGATTTTAAGTCGTTTTTTAAACTTTAAAAAAGAAACGTGTTTTTTGCCTTGCATACTAAAACTATACCATAAGCACTACTATTTTCCAATCTTTTTTGGCGGGGGATTTTGTGGTAAAATGAGTTTAATAAAGTTTAAATTTAAAGCAGAAAAAGAGGTATTTATGACTAAAGATGATATTATTGTATACGGCACGCCGACTTGTGGTTATTGTCACGCGCTAAAAGCTTGGTTGGACGACAATAAGGTAGATTACACTTATAGAGATGTTGCGACCGATCCGACAGCACAAACCGAGTTAATGACCAAACTTGATGGCAATATTCAAGTTGTGCCGGTAACTTTTATCAAAGACGTGATGATCGAAGGCTTCAACCGCCACCAATTTAGCGCTGTTTTAAAAGATAATGGCGTCGAAATTACCGATTTATAATATTTTTTTTAAAAAAACGATGGCTCGACCAAAATCCAAACCCAAACCAGCTCAAATTGTTAATCGCCGTGCTAGTTTTGATTATCGACTCGGTGATAAGTTGGTAGTTGGTTTGGTGCTGAGCGGACCCGAAGTGCGAGCCGCCCGCGACAGTCGGCTCAGTCTTAAAGGAGCTTTTGTAACTATTAAACAAGGCGAATTATGGCTCAACAACGCATCTTTTACGGTTAAAAATCCGCGCGAACGCGAGCCGACTGTCGCCACCAACTCGCGCAAACTGCTCGCCACCAAACAACAAATCAAACACCTCACCGAACAAAAACAAGCCGGCATGAGCATCGTTCCGACTCGAATGTTGACCGCTGGGCGTCATATCAAATTAGAAATCGCTCTCGGTGTCGGTAAAAAGCTATACGACAAACGTCAAACCATCAAAGAACGCGAGATGAAACGCGAATCCAGGCGCATCGCGCGCTAATTTACGCACAAAAATGACTAAAATATTAAATTATGACTAAATTACGACTTTTTTCTTGGAATGTTAATGGCTTGCGCGCCGTCGCTAAAAAAGGCGAGTTGCAGGCGTTTTTTGCTAATTTTCAACCGGATATCGTTGGTTTTCAGGAAATCAAAGCCACTCCCGACCAGATTGATACGACGCTGTTTAACGATTATCATCAAATTTTTAACTCAGCTCAGCGCAAAGGCTACGCCGGGACGGCAATTTTTTCCAAAATCGCTCCACTTAACACCAGGCAAGATATCCCAGCCGAAATTGCCGATAAATATCATCTGACTGATGATCAATATGGCGATGCCAACAGTGAAGGGCGAGTGTTAACAGCGGAGTTTGAACGGTTTTATTTCGTGACGGTTTATACGCCCAACACCAAGGGCGATTTGTCACGTCTTGATATGCGTCACCAAAAATGGGATCCAGCGTTTTTGGAATATGTGTTGTATTTAGAACAACATAAGCCAGTGATTTTTTGTGGGGATTTAAATGTTGCTCATCAAGAAATTGACCTGGCCAATCCTAAAGCCAACCGTGGCAAACATGGTTTTACTGATGAAGAGCGTCAAGGTTTTAGCAATTTCCTAAATGCCGGCTTGATTGATACTTTGCGTCAGTTCAACCAACAGCCCGAACAGTACACTTGGTGGAGTCATTTTGCCAAAGCTCGGCAACGCAATATTGGCTGGCGGATTGATTATTTTTTGCTATCAAAACAATTACTGCCACAACTAATTTCGGCCGAGATTCATGCCGAACAGTCAGGCTCTGACCACTGTCCGATTAGTATCGAGATTGAGGTTTAAATGGATTATTGGCATGTTCAAGACCCTAAAAAACCACTGTTCGAAAACCTATTATGGTCCAAACCTGAACAAAAGTCGCTAGCTGGGCGAGTTGGGTTAATCGGTGGTAGCAAGGGCGTGTTTGTGGCCGTCGCTAAAGCTCACCAAACCATCGCCGAACTCGGTCCAGAAGTCTCGCTGGTTTTACCAACCGACTTAAAACCCTTACTCAAAACCATTCCAAATGTGGTATTTTCTACAACAAACCCATCTGGTGGCTTAGCTAATCAAGCTTTGAGTGATTTATTAACCCTGCGAAGCTCCACTGACAGTTTACTGTTGATCGGCGACGCCGGCAAAAACAGCGAAACTAGTTTATTATACGAGCATCTCGCCTTAAAAATCAGCGACCAGGCCAAGCCAGTCGTCGTGGCGCGCGATGCTATTGAACTAATCAATGGAGCTTTTCATCACGTTGTTAACCAACCAAATTTTACCCTTATCATGTCCTTCGCGCAGGCGCAGAAACTGTTTCGTAGCGTTTATTATCCGGTGATGTTGCTTCATTCAATGACCACTTTGCGGTTGATTGAAGCGCTTCATAAGTTCACCATTACTTATCGACCGACCTTGGTGGTATTTCATCAAAACCAAGTATTTATCGCCAGCGACGGACAAGTGATCAGTAGTCAATTTGAACGCGCTAGCGAAATTTGGCAGGGGACTGTTCAAGCCAAAATTGTTTGTTGGCAGACTTGGAATCCGCAAAAGCCACTCGAGGCTACCGCTTGTGCTGTTTTGCCATGAATAAACCCACTAATTCAGAATAAATATTAACACCACACACAGATAATGTTAAAAAGCTATATTGCATAAAAAGGCTACAATCGACTATTGAATTGGCAATTGACTTTGTTTTTTCCTTTTTATATAATGTGTAATATACAATGTGGAGGTTTTTATGACAGACAGAAGAGAACATTTGATTTCAGGCGACATATTCAAGCTTATGCTCGAGCTCAGTATCCCGGGCATTATCGGAATGTTTGTAATCAGCTTATACAGCTTTGTGGATGCAATATTCATAGGAAGATATGTAGACAGTGTAGCTTTAGGAGCAATCAGTTTAGCCTATACATTTACACTGATAAATAACGGCATTGCCGTTTTAGTAGGTATAGGTTCCGCTTCGGTTCTTTCGCGGGCGGTAGGAAGAAGCGACCAAGAAACTGTTGATTCCATTATGGGAAACGTCCTTTTGTTGACGCTTCTTTTTTCACTGGGAACTATGACAATCGGGTTAATTTTTGCGCCTCAACTTTTGACTCTTATAGGAGCTGAAGGAGAAATGCTCCGATTGGGAGTGAGCTATTTAAGAATTGTATATATCGGTTCAGTCTTTGTAAACTTCGGTCAGGCAGCCAACATGGTTATGCGAGGAGAAGGCCGGATGGGTCTTGCTATGCTTTTGATGGGAATAAGTGCCGTACTAAATATTATTTTGGATGCGGTCTTTGTAATTGTTTTTAAAAAAGGGCTTGAAGGCGCTGCTATAGCAACCGTGATATCTCAAGTGGTTCTTGCAATCTGTAATTTTTGTTACTTCGCATTCTTCAGTAAAAACGTTAAATTCAAACACTTTAAGCTTCAAAAAAGTATCGTAAAAGAAACCCTTTCAATCGGCTTTTCTGCAATGTTGATGCAAGTCTTTGCTCTTTTACAGCAGGCAGTTATGTATTCTACATTAAAAAGATACGGCGGAGAAGATCAAGTAATTTTAATGGGTGCTTTTTTTAGATATCTAATGTTGTCCTTTATTCCTCTTTGGGGAATAAGTCAAGGCTATCAGCCCTTTGCAGGAACCAATTTCGGAGCACAAAAATTTGACAGGGTAAAAAAAGGAACTTTTCTTTTTTACGGCTTCGGATTATTTTTATCATTAATCTTTTGGCTAGTATTTTTAATTATGCCTGAACAAGTTTTGGGGCTATTCTTGAAAAATACGGAGCTTATATCTTTAGGAAGGACGAATGCAATGCTTGCTATTTCTTTATTTCCTTTGTCGGCAATTATGATTATCAATTTAACCCTCTTTCAAGCTTTGGGTAAAGCAAAGTATGCAGGTATGTTGGTAATTGCCCGCCAGTTTTTACTTTATATTCCGGCCGTATTAATTCTCCCCTTATTTTTTGGAACACGGGGAGTTTGGATTTCAAGCCCGATAATAGACACACTGGTTACGGTTTTATCTGCATTTATAGTGATTAAACTTTTTAAAACAGATTTAAGTGCTAAAGATAAGTCGCTAAATACATAAATAAACCCACTCTAATTTAGAGTGGGTTATCGATAAGGAAATCAACCAGGGACTTGGCAAGCTGCTCAACTTCCGAACTAGAACAGCCAGCCTGATTATTCTGTCTAATTCTAGCGTTAATTACGTCAATCAACTGAGCCGTCTCATGCAAGGATTGATGCAAATTAGCCAGCGGTGAAATCAAACAACTATCATTCCACACGAACAATATTTTTCGAACGTCATCATTCGGAAAACCAAGGTCTGAACAGCTGGCACCAATTTTGCCATCGATAATTTTGGCGACCGGCAAATACAACAAACGGGCGCTTTTTGGCACCGCATAACGTTTGGTTTTGTATTTATCGCTACAAAACAACGCATAATCACCGATTATCACATATTCATCACAAAGCATTGACAAACGGGCTGATTCATAAGCATCAACATACACCTCAAGTGGGCAGAAAAAATCCTCGGTAATTATCTGACCATGCGGACGCATGAGCTGATACACCGCCATCGGAATTTCATAAATCGAAATAGCTTTCATCTTTTTCCCTCCTTTTTTAAAAAATAAAATTACATAATCCGAACAAAAACTCGTTCTAATATAAACTAATAGCAGTGTCAAAGAAAACAGCTAATATTTTAGCGATTTCGCTAGCTTGCTCGACAGTGCAATAATTATTGATATTGATTATCTTAAGAATCTCGATTATCTCAGTTAGCTCGTAATCATTGGCTAGCAACGAAGTTAACGTGCCATTGTCCTGAACAAACAGCACTTGTGCAATCTCTTCGTTGGAAAAGCCGTCGAAACGACAATTACCGCCTATTTTGCCATCGCGCAATTTACTTGATGGTAAACATAGCAGATAAGCACTGCTAGGTAACTGATAACTCCTATTGTTGTAATAATTACTACAAAATAATACGTTTTTACCAACGATCACGTGTTCTTCAAAATCCATCGATAATCGTCCGCTTTTTGTGGTGTCAATCGTGCAAGGTTCACGATAAGCCTTAATAACATACGAGAACCGCTCCGGCACCACCTCACCGTAAAGTCGCAAAAAGCTATAAACCATAATCGGCACTTGATCAATCATTATTTTTTTCATTGCCATATCCTCCTTTATTTTTAAAAAACTAGTCCCAAAGAACCCTATCTAAAACATATTATACTATAAAAACGAAAAAACACCAAATTGGTGCCGCGAGAGAGAATCGAACTCTCACTCCTTTAAGGGGAACGGGATTTTGAGTCCCGCGCGTCTACCAATTCCGCCATCGCGGCATCAATTTGGTGCTTATTTTGTCAAAACGCTTTATTTTGACTGTCGTATATTATATAATAAGAAGTAACCATTTTTCAAGTTTATTATGGACAAAAATACACAAAAATCTACCAATTCTGACGACAAAGCCTCGCGCCAAGCCGCGGAGCAGGTGATTTTGAGGCAATTGGACCAAATTTATGGCGTCAATACCGACGGCGCTGATGTTAGCGATTCTGCCATTTCGTCAACCGAAACCACCTCTGAGGTCGATCAACCTGCTACTTCAACCGATACTCAACTCGCCAACCAAAATCTTTATAACCAAACTTATCAGCAGGCCGAGGCGCCAACTCCAGATTGGCAAGCTTATCATTCCGCCTGGCAAAATTATTATCAAAAATATTACGAATATTATTACACCGAACAGCTCAAGCGTCAAACCACCACCGTCAAAGCCCAACTCCAGCAAGCGACAATCAGCGCCTCTCAAACCAGCCCGCCCACCAATGCCAAAATCAACCCCAAAGACCAAGCTCTTAAAGAATTGCGTGATAAACTTCGCGCCAAAATGACCGACCAAGCCCAAAAAGCTCGCAAAAGTCGACATTTTTGGCCAGCTACGACCGCCTTGGCGGTGATGTTGATTTTTTTGTTTTTACAATATAATCGATTATTGGTTGGTCAAGTGCGAGCCTATATCACTCCAGCCGACACCTCGCCAAGCACGGTCGTCGTTGATCCAACCGTCAATGTTGGCGTTGGTCCCGAGCCGAGATTAATCATTCCCAAAATCAACGTTAACGTTCCCGTCGCTTACGATATTGGCAACGACAACGCTTCCCAACAAGAAGCTATGAAACATGGCGTCGCTCATTTTGCTGTTCCCGGCGCCAATTCTCGACCAGGCGAAATCGGTAACACGCCGATTTCCGGCCACTCTTCAAATGACGTTTTTGAAAAAGGTGATTACAAATTTATTTTCGCCCAACTTGACCGTCTCGAATCAGGCGATTTAATTTATGCCGATTACAAAGGCGTGCGTTACACCTACAGCGTCACCAAAAAAGAAGTCGTGTGGCCTAACGAGTGGGAGAAGCTAGTTTATCCGACCACCAAACCAATCATGACTTTAATTACCTGCACACCAATTGGCACCACTCGCCAACGATTATTGGTCACTGCTGAACAGATTTCACCGGATCCCACTCAGGCTGTCAAACCGTCCGCTCCCAACATTAACATCACCAAACAGCCCATTCCTGGCGAATCACCGAGTTTTTTTGAACGCTTGTTTGGCAAAAAATAAGTTAATTTCGAGCTTTTTCCTGCCAAAAAACGTTTTTTAGCGTATAATAATGTTTATGGAAGAAGAATTTTTAAGACTATTTTTTAATAATAAATTTATTAAAGTGCTGACGGTGCTAATTTTGGCGTTTATTATTAGTTTGATTACGCGCAAATTGATTGATTTTCTGGTTGGGTTAATGCTTGACCGCCGTGGCATGCGCCACAAAGAATACCAAAAACGCACCAAAACTCTAGCTTCGGCTTTTGGTACTTTCTCGATGATTGTGATTTGGATATTGGCTTTTTTGGTTGGTTTAAATATTATCGGCGTCCGAATTGAGACCCTAACCACCTCAGCCGGCTTATTTGGTGTTATTATCAGCTTCGGCGCCCAAAACACCATTCGTGATATAGTAGCGGGAATTTTTATTGTTACCGAAAATCAGTTTCGGGTTGGCGACGTGGTCAAATTTTATTATGCGGGACAACATATCAGTGGTAAAGTTGAGGAAATTTCGATTCGTGTCACCAAAATACGCGACATTGATGGTAATTTGCACATTATCCGCAACGGTTACTCTGAAATTATCACCAACCGCACTTTTAATTACGCCAATGCTAATATTGAACTTCTAGTGGCCTATGACACTGATATTGATAAGCTCGAGTCGATCATCAATGAAGTTGGCACCGCGATGATTATGGATCCATTATGGCGCGAAAAAATCATCCAACCGATTCAATTTACACGCATAGCTTCGTTTGAAAATTCTGCCATTCGAGTTAAAGCCCTGGGGCAGGTTGAAGCTGCTGAGCAGTGGAAAGTGTCGGGCGAATTCTTACGACGCATCAAAAAAGCTTTTGAGCAAAATAACATTACTATTCCGTTTGATCAGCTAGTCGTTCATCAAGCCAAAAAATAAGTTATTACAAAAATAAATCCCCCGAACGCTAGCCGGGGGATTTTGAGTTTTGGCGTAAAATTAAACTATATTTCAGTCTTAATCTTCATTAAATTGATTTTACCGTCAGTCGTTTTATTAAAATAGTATAAATTACCCTCCGAAGCGTCAAACTGCACGCCATATAGCGGACGAACACCGGTCAAAATCCGGCTATTGCGACCGTTAAAATAGCGCACCCGCATACCACTTTCTTGATGATTCCAGAGCATCACATTGTCCAGCCATTTCAATACCAAATCTGGCTGAGTCGCTTGATCGTGATATACATAGTTCGCCGACTCGTCATTTTCGATATCATAAACAAACAAATCCGCGTTCTCCCAAGCAGTAGACTGAGTGTTTGATTGGTTTTGACTAGACTGATTAGTCACCAACAAGGTCACAAAACGCGGATTAATCCCAATTCGCAAATCAGCCGGTCGGGCGAAAAATTTACTATAGATTTTAGTAATTTTTGGGTTTTTTGTTAAGAATTGATCCAGTAATAAACTGGTTTTAGTACGGTCAGCTTTAGCGTCGGGCTTAGCCGATTGCATTTGATAAAACTCGCCATCAGCCTTAATCACCGACAATTGACGGTCAACGCTATAAATTAAGTAATCATTATCGTTAAATCTTATCAAATTAAACTTGGGTTCAACGCCATTTAATAATTTATCCACCAACACCGGCTGAGCCAACTTATAATTATATAAATTAACTTTAGTCGGATGCTGTTGATCGTTCGGATCGATTTGAGCAAACACCAGTTTATTTTCATCAATTGCCGAAAAACTTTTAACCCCTTCGGCGATTAATTCAGCCGGCTTGTCAGTGGCCGTCAAATCTACACGATACAATTTATCAGATTCTAGCACCCACATCACCGTGCCTTTTGCGCCAGTAATTTTATAATTAGCAAAAGTTAACTTAGCCGAAGCATAACGCGAATTCAAATCAACCACTGACCGCGGATCTTTATCGCGATAATTGATCATAATCGTCCGACGCTCAGCCGTGGTTTTATCCTGAAACAACAACGAATCACGCGCCAAATTCCAGTTAATAAATTCAAAATTATATTTACCAGCCTCCGCAAAATAATCAGCCAAATCAAACTCTAGGTATTTCGGCGTTTTAGCCGTTAAATCAACTAACTCAAACCGATTTTTAGACAGGTGGTTAAGCATAAAACGATGATTTGGCGCCTCAAACGAAGCCAGCAGGGCGGGGTAAGATTTAACCAAGCTCGGTTCAATTTTATCGGGGAATAATCGCACGTTTAACCATTTAACCTTGCCGCCGCGAATTGTAACTCGGTCTTGCCAGGTTTGGTAACCATCACGGCTGACCGTCACCGTGTGCTGACCTTCAGTCAAATCAAGCCGTTTACCATCCAAAAAGCCCAACTCTCGATCGTTTATTTTAATATTAGCTCCCGACGGGAAAGTTTTAACTTGTAACACACCATATGACTCGATGTTTTTGTCTTTTATGTTCCAACGGTAACCACGAATCATTAATATCGCAAAAACGACCGTCGCCACGAAAACGACCCCTAGAATAATATAAACTAGTAGCATATGATGGTTATTTTTATTTTCTTGATAATTCATAGCGCTTATGTCTTGTTTTTTTCTCAAGCTTATTTTACAATATTTATAGTATTAAAAACAAGAGGTAAATAACAAATGCCGAAAAAAACGGTTCAAATTGGGGGCAAAATCTACGACGCTGAATCTGGCGTTTTATTAAAAATAGCCAAACCACAACTCGATATCGCGCCCGCCCGCCAGTCACAATCAGCTAAATTACGTGCCAATCGAGCTAAACCCTCGACCACTCTCAATCGACAATTTGTTAAAGCGCCAATCGTCACCGCAAAAGAAGCCCCGCAAGTTATCAAAAAACGTGCCACCAGGCCGACACTCGCCGATCAAGCGCGTACTAAAGAGCAAACTTTGCGCACTTCCAGCTTCAAATCACGCCAAATTCGTCATTTTATGAGTTTAGAAGAAGCTAAGGCACTCAATTCCAAACAGCCTGTAGTTTTGTCAGAAACCACCAACCCACAGGTGACAATTTCGGCCGAAGCTAACCGTCAATTCAAGCAAATCATCGCTGACGCCCGCCAAACTGACTTTTTTACCCGTTACCGCATGCACCAGATCGCCAGCCAACGCCGTAAACAAGAGCTAAAAGCTTTAAAACAAGCCGAACGAGCTTTTGCTGGCCAAAAAGTAGCAGTGCCTCAAATTTCGCCGGCTCAAGCTCAAGCGCTCAATATTCAAACCAAGCAAAAAGTCCTAGCCACCGCCATCGCCAACGATCAAACTGAACGGCCAGCTTATCAACCGCGACAATCGTTTTTCAAGCGTCATATCTCACTGATAGCCGGCAGTTTGGCGATGATTGTGCTGGGTGGGTATTTAACTTATTTAAATATGCCAAATATTTCTTTACGCATCGCCGCTTCCCAAGCCGGTATTAACGCCTCTTATCCTGGATATAAGCCAGCCGGCTATTCCATTAAAAAATTAGCGTCTTTTGAAAATAATCAAGTCGTCATGGAGTATCAGAACCATAACAAAACTTTAAAACTAACACAACAAGCTAGCACCTGGAATTCCAAAACCACTCTCGAAAATATCGTCAAAAAACGCGCTGGCGAAGTTTATCATACTGACCAGACCAAAGGCCTCACAATTTACACTTACAATAATCAAGCTACTTGGGTAAATGGCGGGATTCTCTATAATCTGACTTTTGACGACACCGTCTCAATTGACCAAATTCACAAAATCGCGACTAGTTTATAGTTAATCTGTGGTTTTTCTTGAAACCAAGTCGTTTTTTTACTATAATAAATAGCATGAATAAACCCGTGATCACTCGTTTTGCGCCTAGTCCAACTGGCTATATTCATATTGGTAACGTCCGTTCGGCGCTCTATCCATGGCTATTAGCCCGGCAAACCGGTGGTAAATTTATCGTGCGCATTGAAGACACCGACCAAGCACGGTTTGTCGAAGGCGCCACCGAGGCGATTCTTGATACTTTGACCTGGCTAGGATTAAATTGGGATGAAGGCCCAATTGTCGGCGGACCCAATGGACCATATTTTCAAACTGAGCGTCAAACGATTTATCATCAATGGGCGCAAAAACTTATTGACAAAGGATTAGCTTACCCAGACCCTTATACACCAGAACAAGTCGAGGAGTTTCGGGCTGAAGCTAAAGCCCTCAAACGGCCGTTTTTATATCGTGAACATCGACCAGTTGAATTTATGCCGTGGGATGGAAAAACCGCCCTGCGTTTCAAAATTCCTGAGCTCAAACGCTACACTTGGCACGATCCCGTGATGGGCGACTTGTCAGCTGGCGAGGATTCACTTGATGATTTTATTTTGATTAAAGCCGACGGATTGCCAACTTACAATTTTGCGCATATTGTTGATGACGCCGAAATGGGGATTACTCACGTCATGCGGGGCGCTGAGTATATTTCCTCGATTCCTAAATATTTAGCGCTTTACGAAGCTTTAGAGCTTGAGTCACCGGTCTTGGTTTGTTTACCTCACATTATGGCGCCAACTGGCAACAAAAAACTAGGCAAACGCGACGGCGCCAAAAGCGTCACCGAATATCGCCAAGAAGGAATTTTACCTGAAACACTGCTTAATTTTTTGGCTGGCTTAGGCTGGAATGATGGCACCACTCAAGAGATTTTTTCGTTGGACGAATTAGTGGCTAAATTTAGCCTAGAACGCGTCCAAAAATCTGGCGCTCGTTTTGATGAAAAACGTCTGTTATGGATGAACGCTCAATGGATCAAACGACTTGAGCTTGGCGATTTGATGACGCGAGTAGCTAATTTTTGGGGCGAAGCCGGTTGTCAGGCCGATCAAGATCTCAAACGCCGGGTTTTAGCCTTAGTTCAAGAACGTCTTAAAACTTTGGCGGATTTACCACATTTGACCGAATATTTTTTCAGCGAACCGACTATCAATTGGTCGTTGGTTGATGCCGATAAACAACTCAAAAAACTGTCGCGTGATCAGCAAAAAACCATCTTAAATTTAGCGATTAACCATTTATCCGCTAGTTCATTTGACGAAATCAGCCTCCAAAACACCCTCAACCAAATCCTAACCGAATCTGGTCACAAACCGAACGTTACCTTTAGCATTATTCGCTTTGCTCTGACTTGGGCGCCTTTTAGTCCAAATCTCAACCAGATGATGGCTATTTTGGGTCAAAAAACGGTTTTGGCTCGCCTTAATCAAGCTTTAGATTCGTAATCGTTAAATCCAAACGAAAGGGGAACTGTGAACGGAGATAAACCACACCAAAACGCTAATGATTATAACCAAAAATCGCACCAAAACGCCCAGCGTTTCACGGTTAATTATTTACATAAACCAACTGGTTCATCCATGTCTAAAGACACCCCCAAGCCTGCTTTTTTGAAAAAACACTGGGCAAGCCTAACTGTTATCGTAGGCGCTTGCTGTTTGACGGCTGGTTTTGTTTATTTTATGCTAACTAAAATCCAATTTTCAGCCCCTCCTCAAGCCACCCCATTGCCAACCAAAAAAGTCACACCTCAGAAGTTTTATTCAAAGGTTTCTCACTTGGAAGTGCCAACCGAAGCCGACACCACCAAAGCCGTCACCGCCATTATGATCGAAAACAGTCCAGACGCTCGACCCCAATCTGGCTTAAAAGACGCCGAAATCGTTTTTGAATCAGTAGCCGAAGGCGGAATTACCCGTTTTTTGACGATTTTTCAGGTCAACAAACCACAATTGATTGGTCCCGTGCGCAGTGTACGCGAATATTACATTGACTGGCTGACACCGTTTGAGCCAAGTGTCGCTCACGTTGGCGGTAGTGCTACCGCTTTAAAAACCATCAGAAACGGCCAATATCGCGACATCGATCAAATGTTTAACGGCAATTTTTACTGGCGTTCAACCGATCGTTATGCCCCGCACAACGTTTACACTAGTTTTGAAAAACTTGATGCCTTAAATAAGCAACGAGGTTATTTGACCTCCAATGTCGAAAGTTTCGCCCGCCAAATCCCAAATCCCAAAAAAGATCAACCAGCCATTGCCACCAATATCAACTTCACCATTAGCTCAGCTCTCTATAATTCGGGCTATACCTACAATCCGACAACCAACCTCTACGCTCGCCACCAAGCTGGTAAGCCTCATCTTGACCGCGAAAGAGGTCAAATCACCGCCAATGCTGTTATCGCTATCGAAACCAACATGAGTCGCGTCCCTCAAGACGGCTATCGCGAGCGAGTTGATTCAATCGGCGAAGGCAAAGCCTACGTTTTTCAAAATGGTCAAGTCACTGAAGGCACCTGGAAAAAACCTAGCACCCAAAAACAAATCCGATTTTACGATGCTAATCATCAAGAAATTGCCATCAACGCTGGTCAAGTTTGGATTACCGCCATTCCAAAATCATCAGGAAAAGTCACGTGGAACTAGATAAAACCAACTCCGTTATCGTTAGTGCTAATCTAGGTCAAGTTTATCTACACCGATTAAAACGTCGCCTCAGCTTGGTTCAAATATTGCTCAGTTTTTGTTTGGCTGGGCTGGGGGTGTTTAGTTTATACCGGCCCGATAATTTATGGCTTAATATTTTGCTGGCTATAATTATTATCAGCGGAGTGTTATTGACTACAAGCCTAATTCGTCATCTCATTATCAAGCGCTTAACACTAATTATCGACAGTTTATTTCCGCTGAGCCAAGCGCGACATTCAACTCAAGTGATTAGTTTTAAACAAGCTGAAACGGCAATTTTGCAACAAATTTTTAACCTCAAAACTGCTCCAATGTTAGTCAAGCCCGACTCAACTACTCAATTTCAGTTAGATACCCTAGACGGAGCGCAATTTGGGCTCATCAGTTTCAATACCAACTTGCAGCCAACTTATGCTAATAAATTTGCCAAACAATTACTCGATATTCAATCCAACCTGGCTTTGGATTTCGCCGAACAACTTAATTTAATCGATTGGATCAAACAAGCTCAAGCCCAAAAAATCGACGATCATCATGTTTGGCAACCGGTAGCTTATTTAGACCCCAGTTCTGGCGAGCGATATTGGTTCAATCTAACCGCTGATTTTCACAAATCTGCCGCTAACGAAACTTTAGTGCTAATTACCCCCGCCGACGAACCAGCCAAAACCCAGCAGGCGTTTGATTTTATCGCTTACGCCGCCCACGAACTACGCGGTCCAATTACTATCATTCGTGGTTATCTTGATATTTTGCAGGCTGATTTTCCGAGCAAAACCGATACCGGGCAAATTATTATGGACCGCCTGACTGTCGCCGGCAACCGCCTCAGTAGTTACATCAATAATATTTTAAATGTGGCTAAATTCGACCAAAAAAGTTTTAAACTCAATCCTAAACCGACCGCGCCCGCTAGCGTAATTGACGAAATTTATGACGACATCCAACTTCGCGCCAAAACCAGTCAAAAACAGCTCACAATCGAAATCGAACCCGATCTGCCGATTTTGCCACTCGATCGCACCAGTTTAACCCAAGCTATCACTAATCTAGTTGACAATGCCATCAAATATTCCAAATCGGACGACAATATCGTAATTAGAGTTTTTAGAGACAACTCAGAAATCAGTTTTCAAGTGGCTGATCGGGGAATTGGCATGCCTTCGAGCGTCGTTAACAACCTTTTTAAACGCTTTTATCGGTCGCAACGCACTCAAAATCAAGTCGGCGGAACTGGCATTGGCTTATTTATCACCAAAGCTATTGTTGACGCTCATCACGGCAATATCACCGTTTCGAGTGAAGTCAATAAGGGCTCAACTTTTACTATTAATTTACCGATCGATCCTGATCAAGCTAGTTCGCCAAGCGGTTTTATCCGTAATCACGGTCTCGTTCGCAAATAGCCGTTTGGCAAAAAGCCTCAACTATGCTAAAATAATAACCGTCTTTAACGGTCTCATCGTCTAACGGTTAGGACAACAGGTTCTCATCCTGTAAATCTGGGTTCGATTCCCGGTGAGATCACCAAAAAAGAGCATCTCTGGTTTTTCCAGGGGTTTTCTTTTTTTACGGGCTCAGCGCAGGTGAATTAGGGGATTTTAACAAGCTTATGGTATAATTTTAAAAAGCTTAAGTTAATATGAAACAATCCACCAGTCAGCCCACCAACCAAATTGCTCAGCTTTTTCTCAATCTGTTGCTTTTATCGGCAATTGGTTGTTTGGGGTGGCATATAGTTAATCAAGGTCAACTTGTTTGGGAAGTGCTAACCGCTCAAATTTTAGTTGCTAGCGCTTTGTTGATGCGTTGTTGGCTGTTTTTAAAAAGCGATCTCACTAACAAACGCCATCGTAGCCAGCAAGATGATTTTTTGGCATCCAACAGCCTCCTTAACTCACTGTCCGACGGAGTTATCGTGATCGACAACCAAGGCAAAATTAAATTTTTTAACCACCAAGCCTTTTTGATTACTGGCTATAAACCCGATGAAGCAATTGACATTCATTACAGTTCAGTTTTGCGGTTTTTTACTCAAGACAATCAACCCTTGCCGACCAACGAAGATCCCGTGTCAATCAGCCAACAGACTTACGATGTTAGCCGTCTGGATTTAATCAATATTCGCAGTTACAGCGATAAAACCATTCCTATTTCGGTTCAAGCCGCGCCGATCAAAGATGATTCTAACGAAATTCTGATAGCCTTTCGCGACATCTCGCGCGAACTCGATAAAGAGCGAGAACAACTAGAATTTATTAGCACCGCTAGTCACGAAATGCGCACGCCGATTGCCACAATTAACGGCTACTTGGGCTTAGCTCTCAATCCTAAGATTTCTCAAATCGACACTAAAGCTCGTGATTATATTTTAAAAGCTCAATCCGCAGTCGAGCATTTGGGCGAATTGTTTAAAAACTTACTTAGCATTTCAAAAGCCGAAGACAAATCCATCGCCATCAGCCCCAGCGTTATTAATTTGATTGATTTTGTGGAAAAAATTTGTGGTGATTTTCAGCCACAATTAGCCAATCATCAGCTTGAATTGATTTTTGCCCCAACTACCAACCGCGCCAAAACCCTCAATCCTGACATTTTGGTTTATACCGATAAAAATCTACTCTACGAAGTCATTTCTAACTTGATCGAGAACGCCATTAAATATACCCCTCAAGGCAAAATCACCGTCAATGTTAGCCTCAAAGACAACGAGTTGACCGAAATATCAGTCGCCGACACCGGTCTGGGCATCCCCCCAGAGGACATTCCACATTTATTCCAAAAATTTTATCGAGTTGACAATTCTCAAACTCGCGAAATCGGCGGTACTGGCCTCGGTTTATACCTCTGCCGTAAAATTGTCGAGAATATCCATGGTCGAATTTGGGCTGAAAGCGTAGTCGGTCGAGGAAGCACTTTTTTCGTTGAACTCAAACGCATCGATCAGATTAAAGCCAACCAGCTCGCCAACCGCCAGCGTTTTATGACGGTTTCCGAACCACAATCACCCCATTAATTTTAAAAACAGCCGGTTTTATGGCATTTTTGAACTTTTTCTTATATAATAAACTTAAGCAAGATTGCTCTCAATCTTAATTTAACAAAAATACAAGCTCAAATGGAGTATCTATGACCAAAATACTTTTAGTCGAAGACGATAAAAGTCTTCAAGAAATCTACGGCGTCCGGCTCGGTTCGGAAGGCTATAATGTGCTAATTGCCGGTGATGGCGAAGAAGCTTTAAACATCGCTCTTAACGAAAAACCAGATTTAATCCTCAGCGATGTAATGATGCCGAAGATTTCTGGGTTTGATATGCTTGATATTTTGCGTAGTACCCCAGGCATTAAAGACACCAAAGTCATTATCATGACCGCCTTATCGAGCGATGATCAACGCGAGCGTGGCGAGAAACTTGGCGCCGATGTTTATCTAGTCAAATCTCAAGTTGGCATCGAAGATGTCGTTCAGGCCGTTAAAAATCTACTCGAAGATAAACCGGCTAATAATCAACTATCGGCTGAAGAAATTTCCGAAGCAGCAGCTCAAGAAGCAATCAACCAGCCACTACCGACTGAACCCACCGAAGCCGATTTTGAACAAGCCAAAACCGAGTTGCGCAATGATATGCTTCAACCGTCTACCGCCCCCGAGCAAACCACCGAATCAGATAGGCCAACCGCCGAGGTTTCTGCGTTTTCACCCAACACTACTGCTTCGGAAATAACCGCCCTCGATAACCAACCCGCTTCCACCGACGAGCCGACCACTGCGATTGATCAGTCGACAGCATCTCAGGACACCCCGGTCGCTTCTCTATCAGCCTCAGAAGCAGAGCACCTTTCTCAAAACCAGACCATCCCAACCGAACCAACCCCAGAACCAGTTTATTCGCCCCAAGACCAAACCGCTCCTGACTCGACCACCATCAATCCGCAATATCGCCAACCAGCGTCTTTACGCGATTTGATCCCTGAACGCCAGCAAACCAATGACTAACAATCCTGAACCAATTCGTCTCAACAAACACCTAGCGACAGTTTTAGGTGTGTCTCGACGCCAGGCTGATGAGCTAATTGAGCAGGGCAGGGTAAAAATCAACCACCAACCAGCCATTATCGGTCAAAAAATCACGCCCAATGATCAAATTACTGTGAATAATCAACCGCTCCAAGTCCAAAACCGCCCACAACTAATTGCTATCAACAAACCTACCGGCGTCACTTGTTCACGACACCGCCAAAAAGGCGACCGCACCATTTATGATTTGTTGCCAAGTCATTTACGCCACCTCAAAACCGTCGGACGCCTCGACAAAAACAGCTCTGGCTTAATTCTGATGGCTAGCGATGGTGATTTTATCCACCGCATGACGCACCCCAGTTTTCAAAAAACCAAGGTCTACAAGGTCCGACTCGACCTCGATTTGGCGCCACTTCATCAGCAGATGATTAATGATTTTGGTGTGGTCTTAGCCGACGGACGCAGTCAACTTCAACTTAGTCGCTTATCTGATGAACATCGCCGTGATTGGCAAGTGACTATGAGCGAGGGACGCAATCGCCAAATTCGCCGCACTTTTTCCGCTCTTGGATATGAGGTTATTAAGCTTCACCGCATCCAATTTGGACCTTATCAACTGACCAGCCTTAGACCCGGCGAGTTTACTATCATCAAATGACTTCCAAAAATCACCAAAATGTGGTATAATATAAAAGAGTTATTATCCTATGAAAAAATCATTACCCAATATCGCTATTATCGGTCAAGCCAACGTCGGCAAAAGCTCGCTGTTTAATCGGCTAGTGGGCAGTCGCCAGGCGATTGTCGCTAAAGAAGCCGGCACCACCCGCGACAACGTGCTGGCTCAGGTTAAATTTGGGCAAAAAACTGGCTGGCTAGTTGATACTGCTGGTCTCAAAGACCCAACTGACAATTTCGAAGCTAACATCCAAGATCAAATCACCGAAGCTGTCGAATTAGCCGATGTAATCATGGTGGTGGTCGATAGTACACTTTTTCCAACTCAAGACGACCGCCAGATCGCCAAAACCGCTCTCAAAAACCGCAAACCAGTTGTCCTAGTCGTCAACAAAACCGACTTACGCTCCAGCGTTGATCGCAGTGAGTGGCTCAAGCTCGGTATCAAAGATATTTTCTACACATCTGCCAATCATAACTCTGGCATCTCTGAATTAGTTAATCACCTCGAATCACTGATCCCCGAGATCAAAATCCAACCGACCACCACCAAAACCAAAGTCGCTCTAATTGGTCGACCAAATGTCGGTAAAAGTTTCTTGTTTAACACCTTAGCTGGCAAGCAACAGGCCGTAGTGGCCAATATCGCCGGCACCACCCGCGATCTCAACCGCATCACCATCAATTATCACCAACAGCCGATTGAATTTATCGACACCGCTGGCTACCGCAAGCCCGGCAAACAGCAAGTTGGCATCGAAAAATTCTCGGTTTTGCGCACTCTGCAGGCCATCGAAGAAGCCGACATTTGTGTGTTGGTGATTGACGGCACCGAATACAGCACTCAGCTCGACCATAAATTAGCCGGCATTATCGACGAATCTGGTCGAGGGCTAATTATCGCGATTTCCAAAAGCGATTTAATCCCCGAAAAAGAAACTAAGGACCGTATTATGCGCCGAATTACTCACGATTTTCAGTTTACGCCGTATGCGCCACTGATTTTCACCTCGAGTATCACCGGTAAAAACGTCGCTAAACTCTTTGACTTAACACTAGACATCATGAAGCATCGCCAGCAGACCATTCCAACCAGTCAACTCAACCAAATCCTAACCGACGCTAAACTCAAACACCCACCAGCTGGCCTCAAAAACACTTACCCAAAACTTCGCTATATGGTCCAAACCGACAACAATCCGCCGTGGTTTGTAGTGTATGGCTCCAATCTCAAGTTCCTACACTGGAGTTACAAACGCTACCTCGACAGTGTTGTGCGCGATAATTTCGATTTTACCGGCACACCAATTAAATTCTCCTTTCGCGACGAAAAACAAATTGCCAAAAACCGCCAAGCCGGCCTTGACAAGCCCGCCAAAACTGACAAATTCACCAAAACCACCCAACCAACCACCAAGCACTCATCGACCCGTTCGACCAGTCTCAGCAGTCGCCGAACCACCGCTAACAAGCGTTCCACGCCCAGGAGATAACCACTGATGAATTTAATTAGTTTTTTTCAGCAATTTTTTCGCCATCAGCCGGATGGGGCAATCAGCATGGCGACTTTTGATCAGGCTCATTTGATGCTTCTGGCACTAGCCGTTCTCGGTTGCGCGTTTATTTTGAACGATTATTATTTGATTTTTAAACAAGACAAGTTCAAAAAAATCCTAGCCTACACGCTCCTGGCGCAACAGGCAATCATGTATGCTTGGTATTTTTCCGCCGGGCAATATTTCAATCTAGCCGAAGCCTTGCCACTTTATAACTGCCGAATTGCGATTTTTTGTGCGATTATTGGCTTATTAACCAACAACCAAACCGCTCGGCTAATCACTAGCTATTGGGGGATTTTCGGGGGCGTTGTCGCTTTAATCATCATCAATCCCGACCAATTCTTATTCCCGCATTGGGGCTATGTGTCGTATTTCGTCGGGCATATTATCTTGCTGTGGACTGCGGTCTATTTTGCCAAAACCAGTCCAGCCGCCAATCTCGATTCACTGCGCCAGATCGCCATTATCACCAACATTTTCCATATCATTATCATCGGTTTTAATTATATCGCCAACACTAATTATTGTTATCTCAACCGTCTACCGCTCCAATCTGTCCAGCTCAACTGGCCCGCACCACTTTATAACATCGTCGCTCTTTTAGGATTTAACGTGTTGTTATTCGTCGTCTTTTTGGTTTTACAACAATTTAAACCAACCAAACTTTCCACTCAAGTCGTTTTTGCTAAAAACCTCAATTAAAATTTTAGTGAGTTGTGTGTTAAAATATAACCATAAGTTTTAACAAAGGAAATGCTATGAAATTAATTTTGGCTCAGGGTAATATTGGCAACAATTACAACAGCACCCGCCACAATATTGGTTTCCAAATTATTGACGACATCGCGCGCAATTACCAGGGAATTTGGAGCGAAAAAAAGGCTTTTCGGGCGCTGGTTTGTGAACTACGCATCAGTGACGAAAAAGTTTTACTAATCAAACCAACAACTTTTTATAATCTGACCGGTTTTACTTTAAAAACTATCGCTGATTTTTATAAAATTGATTTTACGACTGATTTATTAGTTCTGCATGATGATTTAGCGCTTGATTTTGGGGTTATTAAAACTCGCGACACCGGTAGCGCCGGTGGCAATAAAGGCCTACAATCGATCATCAGCCAAATTGGCGTTGATTTTCGTCGCATCAAAATCGGCATCAACAACGATCAGCGCAATTTAATCGCCAAATCAGACTTCGTCCTGGGGCATTTTACCAAAGACGAACAGCAATTCCTATCCGATATCTCCAATCAAGTCCAAATCCTAACCCAAAATTTCATCAGTGGCTCGTTTGAAAACTCCACCTACAAACTCACTAAAAAACCATCTGTTATTTAAAAATCCGCTATCTGACCGCCGTAAAAGTCATTTAAAAATCAAAAAGCGCTAGGTAAGGGTGGGCATCACCTAGCGCCATTTGACCCTTTAACACGCCTTTATCTGGCTCTCTCACGAAGCGTGACCCACCTCACAATTCACTGGGGTCCGCCGGTTAAAGGGGTTATGACACACATCAAGATAGCTTTTGTTAATAAAAAGGGGAAGGGGATAATATTTCTAACTTGCTATGTGTTAAACTGATGTTCGATGAGGCTCTCAATCCTCACCAACATTTTCATTATAGCATACTTTAGATATAAAGTCAACTATTAAATACTATTTTATGGAAATTAAATTTATTAAACCAGTTAAGCATAAGTTTTTCAATAGGCTAATTGAAACTTATCAACCGCCGGAAAAAATCCATTATCTCGGGCATTTACCAGAGGTCGAGGCGCCAATTGTGGCAATTGTTGGTTCGCGTAAACCGACCGCTTATGGGCGACAAATTGCCCATCAATTAGCTTTTGACTTAGCTAAAAAAGGTGTGATAATAATCAGCGGTTTAGCCCTAGGCATTGATGCTATCGCCCACAAGGGCTGTTTAGAAGCCGGGGGATTGACCGTTGCCGTCCTCGGTAGCGGGTTAAATCACATCACTCCACACACCAATCGTCATTTAGCCCAAAAAATCCTCGACTCCGGAGGCGCGATTTTGAGTGAATATGCGCCCGATCAGCCGGCGTTACCACATCAATTTTTAGAACGCAATCGGATTGTCAGTGGACTAGCTGATGGAGTAATCGTAGTCGAAGCCGCCTCACGCAGTGGCACATTATCGACCGCCGCCCACGCCCTTGGTCAAAACCACGAAGTTTTTGCGGTCCCAGGCGCCATCACCAGCCCAATGTCGGTTGGTTGTCATAATTTGATCAAACAGGGCGCTCAACTAATCACTTCGGCTGAAGATGTCTGTTTGACGCTCGGGATTACTAGCACCGACGCCACCGATCCTCAACCAAAACTACCCATCATCAGCGACCCGATTCAGAGCCGAATTCTCAAGCTGATTGCCGACGGCATGAGCGACGGCGACCAAATCCTGCATCAACTCAAACTCAGCCCCGACGAGTTTAACTTTCACCTGACTATGCTGGAAATCAATGGCCATATTACACCGCTCGGCGCCAATCGCTGGATGCTGAAGCTTTAAAACCACATCTGATTGTTATATAATCTTAACAATAATCATTCTTTTAATATCATGAATATTATTTTTAATCCAAATATTACCAAGCAATCACTTATTACAAACTACCTTAAACAGGTCGTTACCAATATTAATTCGGTGTTAAAAATTGATCTAACTAATGTTGATTTTTATATTACCCACACGCCAGAAAACAGGCCAGTAGAGCAGGAAACAATGACCGCCGTCACTTATGAGTCAGGCGTTATTATTATTAAACTTTTTATGCTCGATTTCACCGCAAACGAGCTAAAATCACTGCTTTATCATGAACTGAATCACGCCTATCGCAATCAACTATCATCTACTGAACAAAATCCAACGCTGTTTAATTGGATGTTACTCGAAGGTTTAGCGGTGAGTTTTGAAAAATGGGCTATGCGCCACTTTGAAAGCTCGTCGGCTTTTTGCTCACCAGCACAAACAGCATCGAATCAACAATTACTACATGGCTTATCAGAAATACTTAAAATTGATCAACAAAGGGCCAATTGGAATTATTACGATTGGTTTTATAACTTTGATCGAGTCTCCAGTATGCCCGCTAATTTTGCTTATCAAATCGGTGAGTTTTTAGTTGAGCAATATTGTCAGCGCTTTCAAATTGACCCAGCTCAAGCTTCTGAATTACCAAACCAAACTTTTTTGCAGTTCGCGGAGAAACTATGCGCCAAATAATTTTAGGTTCAATCAAAAATAGTCCAATCATCACTCACAATATCGCGAGAGCTTTTATCCAAGCTCGCGAGTTTTTATACAATTTAAATATCGACTTAGACATCGATTATCTTTTTTTCGGACAGACCGAAGTTGATTGGACATACGGCCTAGAATATGAACGACACTCATCCTTCATTGAATTTATCATTCAGACTAGTCAACCACCGACTCTCACAAATCTCACAGCCATAATCATCAAATCAAGCGTCGAACAATATCTCGTCAAAACACGACAGACTGATTTTGGTAACCGTTTTCTGTTTGACTTATATCGGATGGGGTGCGGTACATGCCTTGCCAAAAAGGCGGTTCCTGACTGGTCAACACCGGACATTCAACCATTGTTAAAACAGGTCTCAGCTCATGCGAAACAGAGTCTACAATCTCAAACAACTGATGATTATTGGTTTAGCGTGACAGACGGGCAACCGCATGATTTTTTGATTTGGTGGTTTGGATTGACAATTATTGAGACAATAAAGATTCAACAGTTATCACAAGTTTTAAACATTTCAGAAGAAATATTAGCAAAGCACTTGCAATTATATATTGACAATGCGTGATTAATATACTATTTTTAAAAAGGAAACTTCTACATTTTTTGATTGATTATAGGAGGAAAATCAAATGAGAAGAGAACTTTTGAAAGCACAAAATGGTAACGGTGGCGGTGGCCACAAAGGCGGATCTGGAAAAGGTACAAATGGTGGTGGTACGAGAGGAGGAAACAGAGGTCAATAACCATACTAGCCAAGATTGATTCTTGGCTTTTTATTTGGTCACATATTTAACTTCCTCAAAATCTTAATGACGCCAAAGTTAATTATTTGCCATTTTGCTGTAAAAGCTTTATACTAAATGCTATTAGATATATAATTCAAGACAGTGCTTATGAAAAAGAAATTGATTATCGTCTCTAGCGGGTTATCCTACTAACCGGACAAACGATTTTATCAAACAAAGCGGGGATCTGATATGAATAATTTGGTTTTTTCAAAGCAAGACAATGACAAGTGGGCAAAAAAATTGCCAGGTAAAATGACTAGCGCCTGTTTAATTATTATTCGCCAAAACAAGGCACTCATGGTAAAAGCAAATTATAAAGATCATTGGACCTTCCCGAGTGGCATTGTAGATGATAACGAATCACCTTTAGATGCAGCCATTCGCGAAACAAAAGAAGAGACGAACATCACCGTCTCCAAATCTCAATGCAGTCATTTCTGCACTATTTTTACTTATTCGGACGGCGATAGTCGTGATCGCTTTAATTTTGCTTTTATCGCACAATCATTACCCGATACATTGCAGATACGATGCAATGATCATGAAATTAGTTCTTATTCATGGATTAGATTAAATGAAATAGCAAAAAAATCCAAATACAAAGGAAGCTACTTAATTCTGCAAGCTTTATTAACTAACAGAATAAGCGGTCATTATTTTGAAGTTCGTTAAATAACACTGCCTACTTCAATTAATTTATGTTGAAAATGCAAACATTCATGCATAAACATCAAAATTGGATTATTCGCACGCTCATCAAGCGTTGCATATACAAACATTTCACCAATATTATCGTAATAATTATATGGTAACCGTGGGAAGGTTGTCAGCAGAAAATGATATTCCGTTAAAAACAATGGTTTATTTGTTAAGTGTTCAACAGCTTGACACGCCAATATAAACCGCTCTGCCAATTGCTGTTCTAGTTGAGCCTGAAATTTAGTCAACATATCGCTGTCTTGTTGACGCTTAAGAAGCTGGCGATGAATATAATCCTCAGCTTGCTGGTCGGGCAATTCAGCTATTTTATCATATAATTCTATATCATCAACACTAAGTAAAGTATTGCGCCAATCTTGACCATGGATTGGGTTATGTGCGTCCAGCCAATTCCACTCATCAGTTGCTAAATCATAAAAGATTTTATATTGGTACTGCGTAGTATTAGCATATCATATGTTTCAATACTTAAAGCCCTTGCTTTTCATCTTTGCTATCTGCATTATTCAAAAAACAACAATCACGGATATTTGCCATTTTGCCGTAAAAGCTTTATACTTAATTAAATGAAGAATCTAGTGATTGTCGAGAGCCCCGCCAAGGCCAAAACCATCGAGAAATATCTCGGTAAGGATTTTACAGTGTTGTCTAGCGTTGGTCACATCCGTTCAATTCCCGTCAAAAGCAAAACACCACCGATCGACATCAAAAATGATTTTAAAACAATTTACGAAATCGATCCCGACAAGAAAAAAGTCATCACCGAACTTAAAAAATCCGTCAAACAGGCCGAAACTGTTTGGCTAGCAACCGATGAAGACCGCGAAGGAGAGGCGATTGCTTGGCATTTAACTGAGGTATTAAAACTTGATCCCAAGACCACCAAACGAATTGTTTTTCATGAAATCACCAAAAGTGCCCTAGAGTCGGCGATTGCCAACCCACGCATCATTGATATGCAACTAGTCAAAGCTCAACAAGCCCGACAAATTCTTGACCGCCTGGTCGGTTTTGAATTATCGCCAGTTGTCTGGCGCAAGGTGCCTGGTGGCAAAAGCGCCGGTCGCGTTCAGTCGCCAGCCGTCCGCCTGGTGGTCGAGCGCGAACAGCAAATCCGCGATTTTAGTGCGCAAGCTGACTTTAAAATCACCGGCCAATTCCAAACTAGCGGCGCTGATTTTAAAGCCGAAGTTAAAACTCGCGCTACCGATCAAGCCGAAGCTCAACAAATTTTAGAGAATTTGATCAATAACCAGTTTATCGTTAGCGAGGCCAAAGCCAGCGATGCCGAGCGTAACCCGCGAGCACCGTTTACAACTTCGACTTTACAGCAAGAAGCTAACAGCAAATTTGGCTTCAGCTCCAAGCAAACCATGTCGGCTGCACAAAAACTCTACCAAGCTGGTAAGATCACCTATATGCGAACCGATTCCACCGTGTTATCCAAACAAATCATTGCCTCGGCCCGCGATTACATCACCGCCACTTACGGCGAGAAATACCATAAAGCCCGTAATTTCGCCACTAAATCAGCCAGCGCCCAAGAAGCCCACGAAGCGATCCGTCCGACTAATTTGGCGGTCGAATCCGCTGGTTCCAGCGCTCAAGAGAAAAAGCTCTACGATCTCATCCGCAAACGCACTTTAGCCAGCCAAATGGCTCCCGCTCAGCTCAAAAAGACCACTGCCACCATCACTGCCCAACCCGCCGGCACGGCTTTTGTAGCCCAAGGCGAGGTGGTAGCATTCCCAGGTTTTTTGGCATTGTATGAGAATTTATCGACCGATCAACCACTGCCAGATTTGCAAGTCAATGACCAAGTGGGATTAATCACCGCCGAAGCCCGCCAAACCTTTAAAAAACCGCCAGCTCGCTACACCGAGGGTAGTTTAGTCAAAAAACTTGAGGAATTAGGCATCGGCCGACCATCAACCTATGCCACCATCCTCGACACCATCGTCACGCGCGGCTACGTCTCCAAAGGTCAAACTGATGGAAAATCCCGCGAGGTGATTTTATTAACCCTAACCGACGGCCAAATTACCACTAGCACCGCTACCGAAAAAACCGGTTCCGACAAAGGCAAACTAGTCCCGCAACCAATCGGCGAGCTACTCAATACTTTTTTGACGGGACATTTTGATCAAGTGGTGGATTATGATTTTACGGCTAAAGTTGAGACTGAATTTGACCAAATCGCACACGGCCAGCTCGATAAAGTCAAAATGTTGCGCGATTTCTACGAGCCATTCCATCAACTGATCGAACAATCGGGTGGGATTAAACGTTCCGAAGTTTCGATGGAACGTGAGCTTGGCGTTGATCCTAAGACCAAATTACCAGTTTTTGCGAAACTAGGTCGGTTCGGACCGATGATCCAGCTGGGCAAGGGTGACGACGACACTAAACCACGCTTCGCGCCGATGCCGTTTAACACTAGCCTCAACACCGTTACGCTTGAACAAGCGCTAGAAATGTTTAACTTACCGCGCACCATTGGCAAAACCACCGATGGACAAGAAATTATTGCCAATGTCGGTCGGTTCGGCCCTTATATTAAAGTCGGTTCGACTTTTGTTAGCATCAAACACCACGACCCACTAATGATCGACCTCGAGACAGCCCGCCAACTCTATCAAGAAAAAATTGACCAAGAAGCCAAAAAGCACATCGCTGATTTTGGTCAAATTAAGGTATTAAACGGCCGTTTTGGACCGTATGTCACTGATGGCAATAAAAATGTCAAAATTCCGAAAGATACCGACCCCACCACCATTACCCAAGCACAAGCCGAAGAATTGCTCGCCAGCGCCAAAAAAGCCCCCAAAACCGCTTCAACCCGCAAAACCACCAAAACTACCAAAACCGCTCAAAAAGCGTCTAAAGCCGCCAAAAAAGGCCCTAAAAAGGCTACCAAAACCGCCGTTAAATAATTTTTTAGGGTGCTTTTTGCATTAAATTAGCCGACACTATCAAAAACTATCGATTTTTTCCTATTTAAAGACTATTTTTAAAATTTTAGCTATTTTTACAACATTTTATGTTGAAAAAGTCTATTTTATGATATAATTATATATAAGATAATAATTTAACAAATTTTAAATCGTGCCACAATTTAACCGGCACTCGTCAAACGAAAGGAAAAATTATCTTATGACTGGCAAACAAACATCGGCCGAGCGTCAAATTTTAACAGATGTAATCAACGATTTACTTGGCTATTTGGAACAAGACCGCGAGCGACAAATTATCACCCGACGCTTTGGCCTGGACGGCAGAACCGAAACTCTTGAGCAGATCGGCGAGTTTTTGGGTATTACCCGAGAACGTGTTCGTCAGTTGGAAAAAGCCATTTTAATTCGTTTAAAAATTGCCGCCGACGATGGCAAAATCACCAATTTACCAGTTTTTGAAAAACTCGTCGTTCGCCAGCTAACCGAAAACGGTAATATTTTACCCACCAAAACTTTAACGAAGCACATCTTCGCCGAACAAATTGACGCTCGCGATAACTTAACCATCGCTTTCATCGCCGAAGTCAGCAACAAATTAGTCTTGATTGACGAAAACGATTCCTATACCCAAGCGATTGCCATCGCCGAATTCGGTGACGCCAAAACCTATCGCAAACAAATCGACGAAATTGTTAAATTAATCAAAACCAACAAACAACCAATCAGCCTAGACGAACTTGACGCCAAACTCGACTACAACCACCCCAAACAAATCCTAGCTTTAGCTACCGTCTCTAAAAAACTGTCCACTTTAAACGACCTTTGGGGCTTAGCAACCGACCCGAATGTCAACCCTCGCAACATCAAGGACAAAATCTACGTCGTCCTCAAACAAAACGGTCGACCGATGCACTTCTCAGACATCGCCAGCCAAATTGCCAGTAGCAATTTTAAACGCAAAAACGTCACCAAACAAGCAATTCACAACGAACTAATTAAAGACAAACGCTTCGTGCTAATCGGGCGGGGGATTTATGCTCTCAACGAATGGGGCTACAAAAAAGGCACCGTAGCCGACATTATCGCCGACGTTATTAAACAAAACGGTCAACCGATGTATCGTGATGATATTGTTAAACAAGTTCTCAAACGACGCAAGGTTAAAGAAACTACCGTCCTATTGAACCTTCAAGCTCGACCAGAGTTTAAACGAGTTGCTAAAGCAACTTACGATTTTATTCCCAAAGCTTAAGACCGCTTTAATACCAACTCCGCGTAAAAGAGCGGGGGAGTTATACAACGCCAAGCGTGATTGAGTTTTTGTGTAAAATATGAGATAATACGGTTATGTTAGAAATGATTTCCGGCTTAATCAAATTCATTCTGAGTTGGTATGTATGGATGCCAACCGTTACTCTGTTACTCTATTTGACTTGGCGCAATTACCAAAAACTCGAAACCCAAACTAACGACTCGTTTGCCGAAAGCACGCTACTGATTTTAGAAATCCCTAAAACCAACGACAAATCTGAGCTAGCTGCTGAACAATTATTCGCTAGTTTGCATGGTATTTTGCGCGATGCCAGCCTGATCGAGACTGGTTTGCCACAAGAGCATCTTAGTTTTGAAATCGCCACCGTCAACGGCCAAATCACTTTTTATTTATGCTTGCCAAAAACTCTGCGTAATTTTGTGGAAGGTCAAATTTACGCCCAATATCCAAGCGTTCAAATCAAAACCGCCGATTACGATTACGCGCTCAACACTCACAAACCAGTAATCCACACCGCCGAAGTCAACCTCAAAGAGTCCGAGTTCTTGCCGATTCGCACTTTTAATGGTTTTGAAGTTGATCCGCTGGCTGGCATTACCGGTACTTTAGCTAAACTAGAGGACGCTGATGAGGAATTATGGATCCAGATTCTGATTCGTCCAATTGCTGACTCCTGGCATAAGGATTCCGAAAAATGGGTCAAAGACAACATTAAAGATAAGAAAACCAAATTCACCCCTGATATTAAATGGTTTTTGACGGCTCTTGGCGCCCTAGCCAAACCACCAGAAGCCGGCGACGCCTCAGATAAACCAGAACTATCCGAACGCGAAAAATTACAAATTGCCGAAGCCGAGAAAAAAGCCGCCAAGCTTGGTTTCAAAGTTAAAATTCGCATAGTTTACACTGGTAGCAACGAAGACCACGCCCGCTTACGTATGCAATCAATCATCGGCACTTTTAAGCAGTTCAACAGCACCAATTTAAATGGTTTTGAGATGTCGCAATCCAGTTTTGACCCAGAAAAAGTCACCGCTTATCAAGCTCGCAGTTTTAACGACGAAGGCTTTATCTTAAACATCGAAGAATTAGCTAGCGTCTATCACTTGCCTCATACTAACGTCGAGACCCCCAATATCGTCTGGGCTTCGTCAAAAACCGCTGAACCGCCTTCCAAGCTCCCAATTATTAACCCAAATTCCGCCCCAAATCCCGCCATTTCAGCTTTTGGTATGACTAACTTTCGCGGTGTTAAACATCAATTCGGTATGCTCCGCAAAGACCGCTCCCGTCACCTCTATATCATCGGCCAAACCGGCGCCGGTAAATCTGGCACCTTGGAGCTGTTGGCACTATCTGACATTTATCACAACCAAGGCTACGCCATTATCGACCCCCATGGTGATTTTGCCATCAACAATTTAAAGTTCATCCCCGAGCGCCGAATTAAAGACGTGATTTATTTCAATCCAGCCGACACTGCTTTCCCACTTGGCTTTAACCCCCTAGAAATCACTAGTCCCAGCCAGCGTCTCACTGTTTCGTCAGAGGTAATCGGTGTGTTAAAACGGATGTTTGGCAACTCCTGGGGTCCCCGCCTCGAGCATATTTTGCGCTACACTATTTTAGCTCTTTTGGAACGCCCCGAAACCACCATTCTTGACATCACCCGGATGCTCACCGACAAGGATTTCCGTAAAGAAACCCTTAATTATGTCACCGACACGGTTATTTTGCAATTTTGGAAGCTGGAATTTGCTAGTTGGAACGAAAAATACGCCACCGAGGCCATTGCGCCAGTTCTTAACAAAGTCGGCGCTTTTACCGCTAACCCAATTATTCGTAACATTATCGGTCAGCCAAAATCGACTTTTAATATTCGTCAACTGATGGACGAAGGCAAAATCCTAGTCGTCAACCTCTCCAAAGGTCTGATTGGCGAGGATAATGCCGGCATTTTAGGCGCTTTCTTAGTCACCAAAATCCAGCTAGCCGCTATGAGCCGTTCCGACATCCCCAATATTGCCGATCGCCGACCGTTTTATCTATATGTCGACGAGTTCCAGAACTTCGCCACTGATTCTTTTGCCACCATTCTGTCTGAAGCTCGTAAATATGCCCTCAACCTGACCGTCGCCAACCAATACATCGCCCAGATGAGCGACGAAGTCCGCACCGCCGTCTTCGGTAACGTCGGCTCGATGATCTCTTTTCGAGTCTCGGCTGATGACGCGCCACTGTTAGTTAAGCAATTCGAACCACAATTTGAGGTCAATGACCTAGTCAATATGCATAACCGCCACTTTATTATGAGCATGATCATTAACGGTGAAAAACAGTCAGCTTTTTCTGCTTCCACTCTCAATCTGCCTGAGGCGCCAGCTGATTATCTTGACCAAATTATTGATCATAGCCGGCGCCATTATGGTCGCAATCGATCCGAAGTTGAGCAGGAAATCGCTAGCGTTATCAAAATCCCTGAACAATTTGATACCCCAAGTCGTCAACGTTTTCAGGAAAAAATTAATCGGGCAGGGGACACTAAACACACCAATCAGCTCGATCTACGCAAAATTAAACCGTCTGAACATCAACCAACCGCAAACACCACTGATTCGTCCGCCACTGGCTACCAGCGCCTCAATCCCCAAACGCTTAACGAAATCAAAAGCCTGTTTAGCGAGACCGATTCTGATTCCGAAACCGCTGATCAAACCGTCGCCACCCCCAAAAAGCGTTCCCGACGTCGTCCACCGCACGCTAAGACCAAAAATCAACCAAAATAGCCGATTCTCCACCTCTGTTATAACAGAGGTGGTTTTTAGTAAATATCAACGCCAGCGGGGTGGGCGACAGCCTTTTTGGTCGAAATGCACTGTTCTAAATTATTCTAAACAACCGTTCTGAACAAAAACCGAACTTAAACTCTTAGCCAATTTTATCTTAGATAATTAAATAACTTAACTAGTGCCTAAAACTTTTTTTAAAAAACCAAAATCTAAAGCTAAAAACGCATTAACGAACCCATATCAGCCCAAAATCCGCCAAAATTTAGCTCATACCGGCACAATAGCTAAAATCAAGGAAAACAAACCCAAAAAACCGCTTAAAGCGCAAATAGGGGCCATAAAACGCGTTTTAGAAGATATTCTGTAATATGGGCTGGTTTTAAACTTTATTTTAGATGAGTATATATTCATGTTTATGTTTATATCTTAATGTCGCACAATGTTTATTTTATGCCATTAAAGAAGTGTCTGCCAGATGATTGGAGCTTCAGCCCACGGTCAGCGCCAATTGCCCCGTAACCCCTACCAAATCCCAGCAGGGAGCTTGTTCCAAGTTTAATCCGGTCAAAAAACTATCTGCGGTTGAGGTCTGGCACATTAGATCATTGACCACCCCAATTTTATCAAAAATCATCAGGGGAGTTTTGGTATATTCAGGGGCTGATTTGCGCTCCGAAGCTTAATTATTACCAGTTAATAATCAATCGCACCCCATAAGCCTGTCTAATAATTATCACTCTGTTTTTATACTTTTTACAACAATTAAGCTCGATTTTAAAAGTTTTCCACAGCTTTGTACATAATTTGCATTTTTTTATTTTTATGCCCTGCTCTATGTTTTTTCAGCCTACCCGCCCTATTTGACTTTTTTGATTTTGATATAATAATATATATTTTTTAACCAACCCACCTCTGTATTTTATCAAACGAACAAAAACCGAACTAGAGCAGAGACCACGGGGGAAGCCTAAAAAAGCTTGACTTTATTCCCCTGACCTGCTATAATGATTTATATAGCCATTTAGTTGGCTGGCGGATCTTACCCTCCTAGTATTCGCCGGCCTACCGAGTGGCTATTTTTTATGGCTAATTATTTATAAAACACCTTATTAGGCACTCGTACATCAAGATATTGAGGCTTCAAACCTGATTTTTTAAGATAATCAAGACTGCGGGTTGCATCTTCAACCTGTTCGACCACATCGCGATCAATAGTCATTTTGAGATACAGATCAAAACCACGCACCTTAAACTCAATTTGATGCACCGTGCCAGTTGGAATGCTAGCCGAGGTAATTTGGTAACCTTTGTCATCGCTCAAAGCAATCGCCTGACCGATAAACCGCAAAAACCGCCCGCTGATAAGTTGCTGATTTAGTTGTTTAGACTGTTTAATGCCAGATTGATCGTTGATTTCAATCGCTGGCATCTGATGATAATTATCAACAAAAGGCACACCCAGCGCGTCGACAAAATAGCGTTTTTGATTAACCAGCATCATCGCCACCGGTTTACGAAGTTTTAATTTAAATTTTGTCGGTTGCAAAAACCCACTAGTAATTGTTGTAATCTCCAGCAATTCTGGGTGGCTAGTTTGGATTGATCGTTCCAAATGCGATTTATCGATGTTAAAAACAAGACGCTCAAAAGGCTGACGTTTCAAATAATCAACAATCGCAGTCTGGTATTTAGCGGCGTCTGGTTTAGTTTTAAAATCCGTAAAATCGACTTGAACCTCAAAAACCAAAAAACGCGCCAAAAACGCCACCACCACCAGTCCAAACACGCTATATTGCAGTAGTCGCAGGATTTTTTTGCGCCGAGCGCGTAGTTTTTTAAGATTATCCCGCTCCGACGGGTCATTATTAGCTCGCAAAGTTTGACCAATATTGAAACTACGGCCCGAAAATGTTGAATAAGTCGTTTCTGAAGCTGGGCGAATAGGCTGTTCATGAGCTAATTGCGGGGTGTTTTTTGGCGATTCGGTCTTTGATAACGACCGCCGAGCTGGTCGATCAGCCGGCTTTTTGTTGGTTGAATAGTAAAATTTTGGTCGAAAATTATTCATTTTTGTCTACCCCGCCCCGAGCTTCTGCCACAATTAACTCCGCCAAAGTTGTTGCCGACTGTGGATTGGCGAATTGCCTGATATTTTGACTTAGAGTTGCTCGTTTAGTGTCATCGCTCAATAGTTGATTGATAGCTTGTCCGAATTGCTCAGGTGTTTGCTCCATAGCAAACTCATCTAGCACTATTGTGGCTTGTTTGTCGGCCAGCATTTGGGCATTTTTTAACTGATGTCCCTCGACTAATTTCGGATTAGGAATCAAAATCGTCGGTTTAGCCAAAACCGCCAGTTCGGCGATCGTCGTTGCCCCTGCCCGAGCCACTACCACGTCCGCTATTTGCAAATAATCAATAAAATTAGTGACAAAATCACGCACCAAAAGTTTATTTTGATCAAATTTTTGAGCCATCACCGCCCGATAATTATCCCGACCGGCCACCAAAATCACTTGACTGTCCGCCGGCAAATACTGCAAGTTAGCCAAGGTTAACCGGTTCAAAAAATCCGACCCCAAGCCACCACCCGACACCAAAACAATTGGTTTTTGGGGCGGAATTTGCAGTTGTTTTTTCAAATCAGTCGCCGAGTTCCTGGTGTGGCGAACAGGATTACCAACAAACACCGTTTTAGCGGCTGGATAATTATAATATTCAACCGGCATTCCTGTTGTTATTTTTACAGCATATTTCGATAGCACACGATTGGTTAGTCCCGCCACCGTATCAGAATCGTGGATAATCAATTTGATTCCTAACCAATGCGCCACCATACCCACCGGCAAACACACGAAGCCACCTTTCGCAAAAATCACATCTGGACGCCACCACAGCAATCGCCACAGACTTTGCCCAAACGCTCCGGTAATTTTAAACAAATCGATCAGATTCGGAACTACAATCGATGGACGCAAGTGTTGCCACCAACTAAAATGATGATAGCGACGAAATTTACCAGACGCAATGGGCCGAATTGTCACCGCCTGACCAGCAAACACTTTTTGGGCCATTTTTAGATTTTTTCGATCACACCAAAAACGAATTTCCGCTTCAGGTGCTAATTTATGGAGTTGTTCTACCACCGCCACTACCGGAAGAATATGACCACCCGAACCACCGCCAACTGTTAAAATTCTCATATTTTACCTCTTTTGAATAAATAAACGCTATGCGCCGTAAATCGTGAAGCATTAAAGGCCAGCCCCAGCACTCCCGCCACAAAAACCATACTAGTTCCACCGTAGCTTAAAAATGGCAAAGTAATACCAGTCATCGGCGCAATGCCCAACATTGAGGTGGTGTTAATTGCGAAATGCGAAAACACCCAAGCCGCCGCCCCAGTAATCAATAACCGGTTAAAAACATCATGTGAAGTAGCGGCGTTTTTTAGCAAACGTGCCACCAAAGCCGTAAAAATCCCCACTACCACCATACATCCCACAAATCCCGACACCTCACCAATAATCGCAAAAATTGAGTCATCAATTGCCTGCGGTAAATAACCAGTCGCCTGCACGCTTTTACCGATACCTAAGCCGAACATTCCACCCGAGCCGACAGCAATTTTTGCTTGCACGATGTGACGCGTTGAATCGGTAATTTCCGCGCTATCACCTTTTAAAAAGGTCATCACTCGATCGATGCGATGTGGTTTCATTTTGACAAAACCTAGCGCGCCAACTAGGCCAATCAGCATAATCATCACCATGATTTTTGGTTTAGCACCAGCATTCCAAAACATAGCCATCAAAATAAACACCATCGACAAACCCGTTCCTAGATCATTCTGCCAAACCACGATCATGTAAAACGCCAGGCTAAAAATCACCGCCGAATAAATTAAATTGTCTTTTTTGTTTAAAGCTTGTTTGTCAGCAAAAAATTTCCAAAACACCGCAAAAAATATTACTAAACTAAGCTTAATTATCTCAGCCACTTGGACTGTTATAACTCGAAAATTAAACCAGCGACAAGCGCCCAAAGCACATTGAACCAAACCTAGTTTATACAGCGGTTGTTTAGAAAGAATAAATAGTAGCAACCCAGCTCCCAAACCCACCGCCAAAATCAACAGCGAGTGCTTTTTTAACTTTTCTAGAGGAGCGTTAGCCATAATCGTAAACGCCACAATCGCCAAAATAGAACTAGCCAATTGCTTCGAGAAAAAATAAGTTTGGCTTTGCTGTTTGCTAGAAAAAGCATTGCTTAGATTAGCTCGCTGAGGCCCAATCGCATAAACCAGCATCAGACCAATCAACATCAAGATAATCATATACATCACGATCAAATAATCCGGTCGATGTTTGCGGACAATTACCTGATCCATCTGCATACGCTGACTGCTATTTCGACTTTGTCGTCCACGAGACACGGGCTCGACTGTTCGACCGCTGGCCTGTTGAACTATTCGTAAAAAATTAGCCCACAGCACTCGTGATTTGGCGATCATTTTCTCAAACATGTCCACCTTTGATAGCGATTAGGACTCCAATAGCCGCCACCGCCGCCGAAATTAACCAAAAACGCATAGTGATTTTGGTTTCTTCCCAGCCTTTAGCTTCTAAATGATGATGAATTGGTGCCGAGATGAAGATTTTTTTACCAAATAAGCGTTTGGAGGCGATTTGGATTAAACTTGACCCCGCCTCGACCACCAACAGCGCCCCAATCACCGGCACTAGTAAAAAGGCATCAGTTAACATCGCAATCACTCCCAGACTAGTGCCAAGCGCAAAACTACCGACATCTCCCATAAAAAAACGCGCCGGATAAACATTAAACCACAAATAAGCCACTAACGCCCCGACGACTGAAAAACAAAAACCAGCCATTCCTACGTGCCCCTGCAATAAGGCAATCAATCCGAACCCAGTGAAAGCCGATGTCGCCAGCCCCCCTGCTAAGCCGTCCAAACCGTCGCTAATATTAACTGCGTTGCCAGTCGAGACCACCGCAAAAGCAAACACCGGCACAATTAGCCAACCCAGTTCCCAATTACCAACAAACGGCACGTGCATAGTATGATAACCTAATTTTGCGTAAAAATACCAGCCTAACACCAAACCTAGCATCAACACCATGCTAAATTTTAATCCTGATCGTAAACCAGCCACGCCCCTGCCCGTGCCAAACACATTAATCACGTCATCAATCAAGCCTACTAAACCGCCCCCGATTAAGGCCGCTAACGGCAGATAAGTCTGCCCCCGATCCAAATTCCACCCTAGCGTTGTAATTGACACTGCTAGCACAATAATCACTCCAGCCATTGTCGGGATATTGCGACGAAACTTAGCGGCGTGTAATTTAGTAAAAACCTGTAATTTCTCGCCGGTAGTGGTTGTTTCACGCTGTTTTTTCCAAAATTTATATTTATAGGCCACATGAGTATAAATCGGCGTCAACAAAAACGCGATAATAATTGTAACAATCGCCAAACTAAAACTAGTTTGCGCATAATTGGAAATAGTAGTTAGTGAGCTAAAAATCATGTTACTCCTTCGGATATAATTTTAAATAATCAATTAGCCAGTTAGAAATATCGGTAAAAATTGGCGCGGCGTCGGTATTACCCGCTAGGTATTTACCTTTGCCATCAACCCTAATCATTATGACATATTCGGGGCGATTTGTCCCGCCATAGCCAAGATATGTAGCAGTGGTTTGGTTTTCCACATATCGGCCATCGACAATTTTCTCACTGGTACCAGTTTTGCCACCGATTTCATAGCCTGCCCGATCAACATTTTTATAATAAAGTCGACGTGCATCAGTTAACATTTGACGAACCTGTGCTGAAGTAGAACTTTTGACTACTTGTGAATCAATTATTTTCGGTGTTTGCGCCTTAAATATGCCGTCTTCAAACACCCCAGCTAGCACTGTTGGCTGATAATAGACCCCGCCGTTAATAATTGCCGAAAAACCAGTTGCTACCTGGATCATCGTCACGTCCATTCCCTGCCCAAACGACATATTCGAATAGCGCACCGCATTTCCTTCAACCTCAGTTGGCGGAATAATAATACCAGCCGTTTCAGGTAATTCAATCTTAGTTTTTTGTCCCAGCCGAAAACGATTGTGAAAATAATTATAAATCGTATCACGCGCCGTCCGATCAATATTGCCCCCACCTAACCGTGAAATAATATTGACCATACCGGTATTAAGCGAATACTGCAAAGCATCTTGCATGGTAATATTACCAATTTTACCTTTGTAGGCGTTTTTAATGGTGCGATCGCCGACTTTAACGGTATCTTGATTATAAAAAACGGTTTGCGGGGTGATTTTACCCTCGTTGATACCCATCGCCACCGTAAAAACCTTAATCACCGAACCAGCCTCGTATGGCCGATCAACTGTGGCATTGTTAAACAGCGCCACGTCTTTAACTTTGTTAAAATCCGACACCGCGTAGCTCGGATAGTTAGCCATGGCCATGATTTGACCGGTTTGAGGGTTCATAACCAGTGCGCTACCATTATCGGCGCCGACTTTTTCCAAACCAGCTTTGAGGATTCTTTCAACTTGAGATTGGATATTGCGGTCAATACTTAGTACCAAATTATCACCGTTGCGAGCGGGGATGTTGGTGTATTTTTCGCCAACAGTCAAAGGCACGTCCGACACATCAGTAACTGCCTCCAATAAACCATTTTTGCCCGCTAAACGCTTATCAAGTTGACCCTCAACGCCATATTGACCACCGTTAGCATTAACAAAACCCAACATTTGCGACGCCAAAGCGCCTTCAGGATAAATCCGCCGACTCACCGCCTGAAAACCAAGCCCAGCTATTTTTTTTGCTTTGATGACTTCGGCTTGATGACGCGACAGACCCCGAGCTAGTACCTGATATCGAGTTTTTTTCTGAGCTAATTTCTCAGCCGGATCACCGATAATCGATTCTTTATCAAGACCTGATAACGCCGATAGCACCGCCTGATCGTCTTTTATCACCTGAGGGTCGGCAAACATCGTATACACCGTCTCGTTCATCACCATCGGTACTGGTTTTTGATGGTCCAGGGCGTAAATCAAACCGCGCCGCGCCGGGATGGTTAACTTTTTGACTTGTTCTCGATAAGCTAACTGACGGTATTTTTGATGATCAATCACCTGCAGCTGAAATAATCGTGCTATAATGATCGCTACGGTCACGGTTAAAATTCCGCTCAAAATGCGGACTCGACTGTATTTAGCAAAGAGTTTTTTCACGATTATTAGTTAATACCTTTACCTCTTTATTATACCATAATCAATTTAATTAACGGCGGTTTTAAACAGAAAAAGTTGCTAAAATTGCGCCTGTATCGCCAAAATCACCACTCGCACCCAACAAAAAATCGCTCCAGTTAATTCCCAGGTCATCATCTAATTTTAATATTATTTAGTTTTTAACAAAAGTAGTTTGAGCTGGTTTGGTCATATTCTGAGCCACCGAGCTGTTCTCGATCGTCGCTAGCGCTGTCAAGCGAGCTTTTTCAATTTCGAGATCGGTTTTTTTAGTGGTTAATTCAGCAATTTCGGTATCAATTTTATTGATTTCGTAATCATAACCAGTAGTTTTGGTTGCTTGAGTTAGATAAATCAAACCAAGTACCGTAATCATCAATCCAATCAGGACTGTGTGAGCTACAGGACCGAGTTTGATGCTGGACTGATAGGCGGAAATATTTTTATTGCGCCCATAATTCCGATTACCCCGCCGGGATGCGTAAGTTACGTTGTTCATTGTTGGTTGTTAATCCTATATTTTTTTGTTGGTGTTGGTGTTTGAAGTTGGTGTTTTTTAAAAAAACTTGGCAAGAAGTCGCCACTTCGAGTTGATTTTAAACCCGAAGCCGGCGCTTCTCTGTTTTTGCAAGTTGCCTTAGCTTAAGCGACGCGTACAGCAACGCGAGTTGCTCGTGACTTGCTTGCTACTTTGATTTGTTTTGGCATTGTAGCCTCCTTTTTATTTTTGTTTTTTCATTGCGACCCGTAACACAGCGCTACGCGATCGCGGATTGGAAACATCTTCAACCGAGCCTAAAATCGGCTTCGGAGTAACTAACTCCAGTTCGGCCAATAAGCCACGCTGGGTTTGAGTTTTGAAAAAAGTCTTCACCAGTCGATCCTCCAAACTGTGAAAACTAATAATCGCCACCCGCCCACCTGGGGTTAGTAGTTGTGGCAAACGCCCTAGTGTCGCCCGCAGTTGCCCTAGCTCGTCATTTACCGCCATCCGGACTGCCTGAAAATATTTGGTTGCGGGATGGGTTTTGCCATATTTTAGTTTTGCAGGTAGAGTTTGACAAATAATCTCAGCTAATTCAGTGGTTGTTTCAATCGCCTGCTGACGTCGAGCCAAATCAATCGTCTGCGCGACTCGCATCGCTAACTTTGGCTTGATTTCGGCATAATCGGTCAGAATTTGGACAATTTGACTAACTGGATAGTGATTAACGATCTGATAAGCGTCAAGTTCGGCAGTTTGGTCCATGCGCATATCAAGTCTAGCGGTTTTATTAAACGAAAAACCTCGTTTAGCTTGATCGAGTTGTGGTGAAGACACCCCCAAATCGAGCAAAATCAGATCAAACTGTCGCTGATCTGCCACCAATCGCTCAATCACGCCCGCAAAATCACCTTTTCGAATTGTTACACCTTGAGCCCGCAAATCCGCCAATTGATTTAACGCAAAATCATCGCGATCAACTAGCAAACTGCCCGCGTAATTGGTCGTTTGAGCCAACACCGCCCGAGCGTGACCGCCCATACCGGCTGTTAAATCCAAATACGACTCACCCACTTGAGGCTGGAGCTCGCGCAAGGTCGCTTCCAATAATACCGACTGATGAAGATCTGACATAATTGTCATTGTAACCTAAACCGCCCATAAACTCAAACGGCAGGTTCTACCTTTCTAACAGTGTCATTCTAGGCCAGGTATCTGATAACTTAACTGTTTGTGTTTGTTAAGTGTTTGTTTTTAAAAAGTGTTATAGAGTTGTTCTAAATTCTTTGTTATATAAGGTTCGGTTGTTCCAAAAATAAGGGAGATAGAAACAACCGCTTGAGAGACTTATATGTGAATTTGGGAGGTGTGTGTTTTATGTCTTGGTACGTCGAAACTTTTGTGAGGTGGTTTTCGAATATCTTCCACCGTCAAGTTATCAGATATCCGACCTAGAATGAATTGTTAATGTGCAGGGATGCGATGAATAGTCGGTCAATCGAGACTGTCCGGACGCATCAATCGCCAATACTTACCAGCCCTAACAGCAACTACATCACGGTCAATTCCAGCGTAATCTAACAAATGTTTTTCGATGGTGATGCGACCTTGTTTTTGGTCGAGCATGCCACCAGTTTTGCCACGGCGGAACCGAACATTGATGTCAGCAACTTTCTCATCGAGAATGCTGCCTTCCAAAGCTGGTTCTACTTCTTTATCCCAAACATTTTTTGAATAAAGATGTAAGTATTTTCCAAAACCGCGAGTTAAGATAAGTCCGGATTCAAATTCTTCGCGCAAGTCAGCTGGGATGGTCAAGCGATTCTTGTCATCAAGCTTCCTTTCGAAATAATCTGTATCCATTTTTACCTTTCTCTCATAGGTTTTTTAAAGTTTGTTTTTTAGTGGTTTTTGTTTTTTGGTTTTCCACTAACTTCATTATACTACCCACTTCCACCCACTGCAACCCCCATTTTCGACTTTTTTGCTCCAAAATGAGCGATTTTTGGCTAGTTATCCACAATTCTGTGGATAAATACGGTTTTTTGGACAGCCCCCTGCTCTGTTTACCTCTGTTATTTGTGTTTTTATTTTAAAAACCAAAAAACGCCACCTTGGTGGGTAGCGTTTTTATACCGATAATATTTTAGCCAAAAATCATCTGGATGATTGCCTGACGAGAAGCTGGGTCGATTTGGTAATACAACCACGAAATCAGCATAAACATATTCATTAACACCGAAACAGTTAGACAACTGATAACGATGTCTTTCGTCAGAGATTTAACGATTACCTCGTCGGCGCCGATTTTGGTGTTTTTGGTCTTGGTTTTAACTGGTTTAAACCAATTTAAGATCGGACTAGCCGAAACATCAGCGAAACCACCAACAGTCACTTCCTGTTTGCAAAAATTCAGCACCGGGCTTTGGGTTAGATCGGTCACGATTTCTTTATTTAAGAAATTTAGCACCGGACTGTTTTTGATATCCATATCAACATCTTGTTTTAAAAAGTTCAGCACTGGACTTTTTTTCAGATCAAATGATATTTCTTGTTGCCAAAATGACGCTTTGGCTTGTTTAGTTGTTTTTTGTTTGTTTTGTTTCATAGTATCAGCATTCTATCACACTTATGCTTATATGTCAATACCCACGACAGTTTTTTTACAAAAAGACAAATTTAGAACCGACCATAAAAACGGCTAGTTATTTTGTTTGGGTTTGTCGAAACTGTTCATACAGACAGACCGTCGTCGCCATCGCTAGATTAAGCGATTCGAGCTTGTCAGATTGCGGAATTTTAGCGGTCAAAGTCGCCATTTGCAAAAGCGCCGGCGACACCCCCGCCCCCTCATTACCGACCAGCCAGCCAATTTTGCCGGTCAGATCCAGCTCAAAAATATTTTTCTCGGCATGTGAACTTGTCGCGATAAACTGATAATCCACATGGGTCGTGATAAATCGCGCCAAATCAGTTTTTTGGTAAATATTTAGATCAAACACCGCCCCAGCACTGGCCCGAATTACACTTGGCGCAAACGCATCCACCGACCCGTCCGCCAATATAATATCGCGAATTCCGACCGCCAGCGCCAACCGACAAATCGCCCCAAGATTACCCGGATCTTGCACTTGATCAATCAAAATCACCGACCGCTCAGTCGGCTGGAAACGCGACGCAGTGGGGATTTTTACTACCGCTAACACACCGGCGTTGGTTTTGACCGGCGAAATTGCCTTCATCACCTCTGATGAGACTAAAACATAATCACTCGCCAACTCCATAACAGATTGAGCGCGCTGTTGCTTGGTTTCATCAATTAGCAACAGCTCCGGTTGGCCAACTTTCGTGAGATAATCGCGCACAAAGCTCACCCCATCAATCACTGTCAAACCTGCTTGACGACGCACCTTCGCATCAGTCGTCAGCTTGGCGATGTGTTTAATTTTGGCATTTTGACGTGAGCGAATTATTTCCATATTCTAACCAATCAATTCACTAATCGCCACCCGCCGTTGCTCAGCCGTGTCACGCTCACGCACAGTGACGGTGTTATCCTCGAGGCTATCGAAATCCACCACTACGCAATACGGTGTACCAATTTCATCCTGACGGCGATAGCGTTTACCAATGTTGCCGTTATCATCCCAGACAACATTACCATATTTTTGCTTCAAAGCCCGATATACTTCGCGGGCTTTTTCGACCAGCGCTGGTTTGTTTTTGAGCAGAGGCGACACGCAATAACGCACTGGCGCTAACTCTTCTGGCAGGCGCAACACCACACGAGCATCACCACCAACTTGATCTTCAGAATAAGCCGTCGCCAAAATCGCCATCAACAGTCGCTCAATCCCAATGCTCGGCTCAATCACATGTGGCACAAACCGTTCGTTCGAGCCTTTGACCAGATATTCCATCTTTTTGCCACTGACGCGTTCAATATTATTAAGATCAAAATCAGTTCGATAAGCCAATCCCATCAGTTCTTCCCGCCCCAAGCCTGGATAGTCAAATTCAAAATCAATCGTCCGCTTCGAATAGTGGGCGCGATCCGCCTCCGGCACTTCTAACTCGTGAATCGCTTGTTTTGGCAATCCTAGACCAGTCAAAAAATCCCAAAACGCCTGACGCCATTCCTCAAACGCCCGCTCCCAATCATTCGGATGGACAAAATATTCGATTTCCATCTGCTCAAACTCACGCGACCGAAACACAAAATCCCGCGGGCTGATTTCATTACGAAAACTTTTACCAACCTGACCAATTCCAAACGGCAAATCCGGATAAAAGCAATCGACCACATTACGATAATTAGTAAAAATCCCCTGCGCCGTCTCTGGTCGCAGATAACTAATTGAATTCTCGTCCTCCATCGCGCCAACGTTAGTTTTAAACATCATATTAAACACCCGCGAAGCACTCAAAGTATTACCATCGGGCGATTTAATGCCCTTTTCGCTAATTAAAGCATCCATTTCCGCCATCGTCAAACCATCGGCCGATAAACCATTATCCTTCAAAACATGATCAGTGCGGTAGCGTTTTTTAGTTACCACATCTTCGCACAACGGATCGACAAATGTCTCAACATGACCACTAGCCTGCCAAACTTTTTGGTTCATCAAAATTGCCGAATCGACGCCATACATATCATCGCGACCATCAACAAATTGTTGCCAAAACCGTTCAATCAGCTTACGTTTTAGCGCCACTCCTAGCGGACCATAGTCCCAAGTCCCCGACAAGCCACCGTACACTTCACTGCCCTGATAAATAAATCCCCGCCGTTTAGCTAGCGCAATCAATTTTGCCATTGTGTCATCTTGTTTCATGTCGTTTCCTCTCTGTTGTTTTCAAATTAAATTATAACAAATTTTGCACTGTTTACCTAAGACCAAGCCGTTTTTTTGAAAAAAATCAACAAAACGTCGCCAGCGCCGCCCCGATAATATTAGCGTTATCGATTTTAATCAATTGATAATACAAACCGCGCTTCTGAACCAATTCCTGATCAAGATAACTAACAAATCGTTGATACAACCCCGCCGTGACATGCAAAGTCGTCCCCTCACACAACACCCCAACCGGTTCTGTCGGCGATTGACCCTGCCCCGTTTTAATCACCCCGGCCGTTACCACTCCAGACGCTAACCGCGCCGATCGCTCCACGAACAAATCACACAACAGCCATAATTTATCACGATCCGCCGGGCAAGCCCCCGCCAGCGCCAAGCTCAGACGATTTTGATCGTTCCATGGTTTTTGCAAAAACTGATTAATCTCTGGCAGAGTCAGCTCACTCAGCTCACTCAGACGACTATTCGTTTCATCATCAAACAACCGATCCTGACAAGCTTGGCGCAATGCCCGACTAGCCACCGCGCCAACATAACCCCCGCCCGCCATTTTTTCGATCAAATAAGCGCCTGGCGCCTGGGTGGTCGCATCAAACTGGCAATCGAACTGCGACATTTTAACTTTGTCAAACGCCCCGGCTTCGCAAACGATAATTTGACGCGACGGTTTTTGTTTGGACTGCGTTTCTAGATACGCCGTGTTGATCCCCGTACCCAAAATAAACCCGAGTTGCGAGCTGTATTTTGTGCCGTCAATCGCTCGACTAGCCCCAGCCAACAGTGCCGAAGTAGTATCATTAACTACCGTCACCACAAGGTCCGAGTCCCAGCCCTGAGCTATCAGAGCCTGTTTTAACTCATACCCTACCAACGAACCAATCACCTCGCTGGCTTTGATTTCTTTAGCGAAATTCAGCACTTTTCCGTCGTGTTCCGGCGTCATTTCCATAGCATACGAAAAACAAAAACCAATTTGCCGGGCTTGGTTTTTCAGATGGGCCACACTCTTAGCAATCGTCGCAAAAAATTCTTGTTTGCCGTATTCTCGATCCACCCCAGGCATTAACATGTGATGAAAATGACTAATTTGCGGCTCACCCTCCTCGTCGAATTCCACCAGACACGACCGAAAATTAGTCCCGCCAGCGTCAATCACGATGATTTTTTGGTTTTGAGGAACAGTCTGCGGTGGTGTCATATAAGTCGGAAGCATTTTCAGCGACTTCGGATTAGCCTGCGTTAAACCAATTTTCATATCGCTTAACAGATCATCAACCAGCCGATCGAGTGGATTTTGATCGAGATCGAGTTGATATTTTTTCGCAAAAGCTAAAACTTGTTGTTGTGGAGTCATAGTTATTTTCCCGGTTATTTTCTCAAATTTTACCATAAAAAGTGATTTTTCGCAAGTAAAAACCTCACGATTTCCCTTGACTTTTTATAATTATTATGCTATAATAAAAAGATCAGCTATTGCCAAAATTCTCCGCCCAATCACCACCAACCAAGCGGTTTTTTAAATATAACGATTTGTCAAATACCCATTCTTTTGATAAAATAAAGCGGTCTTATTAGCTCTTTAAAAACTAACCCACTTTAAAGGACTGTTTAGGATTATTGGTTTTTAACAAATTAAATTGACAGAATAGTTGTAACAGGAGGAATAATTAAGATGAGTAACTTAGCAATTAAATTAAACGAATTAGACCAAAAATTAACTCTATTAGTTGAGGGTAGGACCACTCAGGAAACCGAAGCAATATTAGTTTTTAAAATCAGGCACGCCCAATTAGTTGAAACTATCTTAACGGTCGATGGCATCCACCGAATAGACGTAACTCGTAAGTTTAGTCCCGATTTTATAGAAAATCAGGTTTGTATTTATCTACAAGAAAAGCACCAACACAAAAAGGTGTCGGTTGAACCTCAAAAAACCGGTCTTTACACCAATCTTTTGAGAGTTATAGTAGATGATAACGGTTATTCTCTTGAAATTATCAATAAAGATAGCCATAGTTCTTTACCGGCAATTTTTCTAGGTTCGATCGATGATGTCAAGCAGAATGAAAATGTCAAACAAAACTTAAGAGGTTACCAAAAAGGTGGCGCTAGATTTATTTATCAAGACGGAGCACATCCAGATAATGATCCGTTTTAACTCAATAAGGCACCAAGCTCGCAATTTGCGGGCTTTTCTTTTTTAAAAAATCCTATTCCAGGCTCAAATGAGCAATCGATGTATTTAGCGCGATGTCGAGATACGGTTCAAGGTTTTTAATCCGCGCCACCGTTTGCAAATCGTAAACATTCAAAGCTTTAATTAGTTTTAAAACATCACCGGTGATTCGGCCCTGCGGATCGCGGAGTAAGACTTTTTGTTGAACATCATAGCTATATTTTTCGCTTAAACTCGTCGCTTGCCCGTCGGCGGTCAATTCCCAGTTAAAAGCCTCACCTTGAATAATTGCCGACTGAAAATTAAACCAAGCCTTGATCAAACGCATATCAATTGCCGGTTGATTTAGCGCCTCCAGCGCCTGCCGTAAAAGCCCAAACCAACAATCGCCGTCCAAATCCTGACTGAGCCGACTGGCAATTTTCATCAAATAATAACCCAGCTCCAGGCGCTCATAAGAGGCAATGATTTGGTCGAAATGTGTCAATAAATTGGCACTGGTGATTCGATACAGCTGACTACGCGTTTTGACTAGTACCAATTCCACCACACTAAATGGTTCGAGTGCCCCCGCCAGCTTGCTACCGGCTTTGCGAATTCCCCGCGCCACAGCCGAGACTTGGCCATCAGTGGTCAAAAAGTTGATAATTTTATCAGCTTCACCGTAATTAGTGCGCCGTAGAATAATCGCCTGCGTCCGTAAAAATTGACTCATCATTCGTCATCCGTTAGTTCCAGATGTGGCAGTTTTAACATCAAATCCCCAACCGTTTTAAAGCTAATTTTAAATCCTGCGGTTGAATGGTGTTTTTGTCCAAAATAGCCCGCACGCCATTGGCCCGCAAAAATTCGGCATCGACCTCACTAGCCACGCTCGAGCAAACAATTAGCGGGATTTTATTGAGGTCATCATACGAAATCAGTTCCTGAATTAAACTCAAACCCGTGGTTGCCGGCATCAGCAGGTCAACAATTATCGCCTGAGGAGTCAGCTCATTCAACTGATCAAGCGCCATGATCGCATCAGTGCAAAGCACCACCCGATAATCACTCAAAATGTCTTGGGCCAACTGCCCAAAAAACAGATCATCATCTACTACCATAATCAGCGGTGGCGGAACCGGAGCTGTCTGATTAGCTTGATTAGAATTCGACATGATCATAGCAGTGACAGCTGATTAGAAATCGTTAAATCAATATAAAAACTAACCCCATCAGCGTGCGACTGGGCGCCGATATGCGCCGACATTGCCTCAGCAAATTGCTGAGCAATGCACAAACCGATACCACTACTCTGTGGTCGAGCGGAAATTGCCTGCGGGGTCAAACGATTAGCGTTGAGTTGACGCCAAACAGTCGTCGGCAATCGCGGTCCTCGATCTTTAACACTGACCCGAATCGTCTGCCTCATCTGGGCAATTTCAATTTTGACTGGATGACGAGCATCAGCATAATGCAGAGCGTTATCGCAAAATTGAATCAGCACCGATTTAAGCAAAAAATGATCAGCCACCGCCAAATATTGACGCCGTTTTTTGCGCACCACCAGGTGTTTATGATGAAGCTGAAACAACGGGCTGAGTTCGGTTTCGACTTGTTTACAGAGCTCAACCACATTGATTGGTTCGAGATTCAGAGGTAATTGCTCAATATTCGCTAATCGGCTCAGACCGTTAGTCAATCTCAAAGCGCGCTCAGATGTGGCGATAATTTGCTGTAAATAGCGTTGCGATTGGGCTGGTTCGAGTTGATTTTGCGCTAAAAATAGCGACATCTGACGAATCAGCGCCAACGGACTTTTTAACTCATGCGCCACCACCATATTTTGCCCCAAATCCAATATCATCGACTCCGCGTCGTTCATACCGTTATTTTACTATTTTTTGGTCAATAAGTCGAATTATCTCAAACCCAAAGTTTTGGTATAAGGCTGACAGCTAACCTGCCAGCCTTTTTAAACTACTACCTATGAAATATTACTGATTGTTTAAATAATATTACGGTCAGAAAAACCATAACTCTACTGAACATACTATCAAGAATAAAATTGCAATTCGAAAGTCACAGAATCTTATATATCCACGCAATAAACTACACTTAAAACTATACATAAAACAGCCAACCAAGCAACCACAAATTTAGTCATAATTTCTATTTCTGACATATTACCCCTCCTTTAAATGCAAAAACAGTATAAATTTTCATAGTTCAGGCATTTTGAGCCTGAGATAAATCGACTTGTTAATCAACCTTCTAGAGATGGACTTAGGTTTAATAATTGAAATAACCCAATCCTTTCATTATATCATATATAAGCATAAAAGTCAATAATAATCTCCTAAAAACCGCTGTTTTTACAGCGGTTTTTAGAATTTGTGTAACTTACTTAATCTTTAAAGGTGATGGTGCCAATCAGTTTATTAAAATCTGGCAAATGAGCTTGATCGGTATCGGTTCGAATAGTTACCGTTTTATCACGAATCTTAAAAATTACCGCCGTGCCAGTGATTTTATCACTAAACTGACCCTCGAGCTTGGTCGATTGTTGACCATTGATGCTGATAATTGATTGTTTGAGTTTGTTGCTTTTGATCAAACTAGTGTATTTTTCCAAAACCTTAACGTAATCATTGGACTCAATCAGCATTCTGAGTGCGTAACGCGAGTTCGAATCTGATACTGGGCGAACCAAATTTGGGTTAAAAAACACTTCAAAAGGCTGCGTCGCCTTGTTGATATATTGATTCCAGGTTTTTGGGTAAGAAAAAGCCACCCGCCCCAAGTCGTCAGGACCGACAAACTGTTGATACGGTGTTTTTTCTAGTTCGGCGAATTGAGCTTCGAGCTTCTGAGTGGTAGCAATTCGCGTGGCATCTTCAGTCGCCTTCAGGCGGTTAGAATCGTTGTTGCGATAATTAACGAAGGTAATCGCCATCCAAACCATTACCATCAAACCTAAAAACATAATTAAACCAAACACGACCGCCATCACCATCAGGCCGTTAGCTTCGTTTTTGGGATTTTTTTGTTGAGCGTTTTCCATAACTTAAATTATACCTTGATTGAGAGCTTTTTGCTAGTGCTTTTTTTGGGTTGAGACGATAAATCAAAAAACCTTGGTAAAGTTCCGCTCGCCCCAGATTCGGCAGTTCAAAACCGTAACTAATGATCGTCAGTGGTCGATCCGCGCCAGCGAGGTGCTGGTTGATCAACTTTATCACTGATTGAAGGAACGTCCCCGCCGAAAAAATATACACCACGGTGGTCTCCGCTGGTAGCTGAATCCGACGAAAATCCGCCAATTGGATGCTAGTGTTTGACAAGCGCCGAGTGCGTATTTTAGCTAGCGCCACTAAGATTGGATTGATTTCATAACCCAAGGCCGATTTAACATATGGTGCCGACAACCACACAATTTTGCCGTCGCCCGCCCCAAGATCAACCAGCACATCAGTTTGCGGATCGAGCCGTAAATGGCGCAACAGTCGACGAAATTGCCGACTGTGAGTTGGCACATACGGCGCCCCGACCAGCACTGTCAACAAAAACGTCGCCCCCACCAGCCCACCAATTATCATCAAAAATTCGCTCATACTTTTTCCACAACCGGTGTAAAATTGTTCGGTTGACTTTTTATTATTTTATTTTCTGCCAGATAATATTTTATCAAAATCTCCAAATTACTACAGTTCTTCGATCCGATTTTTCTTAGTTTCTAAATCTAAGCGTAGCTCCTGGAGCAGTTCATAGGCTTGCTGATATTTCTCAGTCGCCTTCTCAACATCGAAGTCACTAGCCTGATCGAACCAGTTGAGGATTTCTTCAATTTCTTCCATTTGTTGTTTGATAGTTTTATTTTTTGTCATAAATCTCCTTTACCTCAGCGGCAATTATTTTATCTTTTAGCTCAATTTCGATTAGTTGTTGTTGGGCGATAATTCCCCGGACAATGGCGTAACCGCGTTCTAAGACGCGCTGGGGATTGAGCGCCTTGAGGACCCGCGCCATTTCTAGCACGCGACTTTCGGTTTGATCAAACTTGTCAAACAGCGCCTGCAACACTTCTAAATGACATCGGTCAATCCAATCAAGCTGGCGATCACAGGCCTGCACCAAATCAGCTTGGATGTATTTTAGACCCTGTTCCAGGCTGTCGAGCACGGTTTTTTTCGACGGCACGATGGCTTGGGCTAAATGACTCGGGGTAGCTGCTCGAAAATCCGCCACCAAATCCGCCAAACTAATATCAATCTCGTGCCCAATCCCAGTCGCCACCGGCAAATAACTCTCATCAATCGCCCGCGCCAGCCGTTCATCGTCAAAACACGCCAAATCGTCCCGCGACCCACCACCACGAATCATCACAATCACATCCAAATCCATTTGATTGAGTTCATCAAGCGCCTCGATCATCTCATCAGCTGCTGAATCGCCCTGCACCAGCGTCGATCGCACCACCAGCTCTAACCCCGACCAGCGTTCGTTGATAATTTTTAAAAAATCTTGGTAGCCAGCGGCACCAGTTGAGGAAATCACGCCGATTCGCTCCGGCAATCGTGGCAAAGCTCGCTTGCGCGCCTCATCAAACAGACCTTCGTTTTTAAATTTTTCAAACAATAAATCACGCTGTTTTTTAAGTTCACCCTGACCAAAAGGCTTGACGCTTTCGACGGTGATGCTAAACTTGCCCATTCGGGTCAGATTCGGTTTGCCGGTGATAATCACCTTCATGCCATCAGTGATGCTTTGACGCAGTTTGAATCGCATCATAAAACAATTTACCAGGCTAGCGCCTTCTTTTAAATCAAAAAAGATAAATTTATCTTGGTTTATTTTAAAACTCGACACTTCACCAATAATTTGTACCATCGGTAAGCCATAATCTAAAATCTGATTAGTCGTCGCCAAAAAATCAACTACGCCGAAAATCGGTAGCGACGGAACTTGTTCTCCCACTTCCATATCACTATCATATCATATATAATAGCCTTATGTTAATTGCAATTTTGGGACGACAAGCTGAGCTATCGATCGCCGAACTCGAGAGTTATTTTGGGGCGGACAAGCTTCGACTGATTGGTAAGGATTTTGTGTTGATTGATGCCGAAACGGCCGAAATTAATCATTTCGGTGGTTGTTTGAAGTTGGCGCAACTTGATTTAGGACTAAAAACCACTGATTTTAAAACCGTCAAGAGTCGCCTAGTGCAGTTTTATGCTAAAACTTTGCCGAGCAATTTGGGTAAAATTACTCTTGGCGTTAGTTATTATAGTTCGCGTATTAAACCGCGTCAGGCGCAGGAACTTGGTCTGGCGCTTAAATCAGCTGATATCGGTTCAATTCGCCTCGTGCCCAACCAAACCAGCGCGCTGTCGACTGCTGTGTCGCACCATAATAAACTCGGCCTCAGCCCTAAAAAACTTGAACTAATTATCGTTGAACACGCTGGTCGGAGTTACATCGGTCGCAGTCTTGGCGCCCAAAATATTACCGCCTATGTCAATCGTGACCGCAAGCGTCCGAAACGCGATGCGCGCGTGGGCATGCTACCGCCGAAATTGGCGCAAATTTTGATTAATTTATCGCGTCCAGCGCCATTTGCGCCGAATCAGCGGTTTAAATTACTTGACCCGTTTTGCGGAACGGGCGTGGTCTTGCAAGAAGCCCATTTACTAGGTTTTCGAGTGGTCGGTAGTGATCTCGAGCCTCGGATGATTGACTATACTAAACAGAATCTAGTTTGGCTCGATCGTGATTTAAACCCTGAGTTACTGGTTAGTGATGCCACCGAAGCGCAGTGGCCACATGGCATCGACTGCGTCGCCAGCGAAACTTATCTCGGCTATCCGTTTAAATCAATTCAGCCTGATGCCGCTATCGACGCTGAGGCCGACGCCATCAGCCAATTGCAAGCCCGATTTTTAGCTAATCTCCATCAACAATTGCCCACCGACGCCCGCGTCTGTCTAGCCTTGCCGGCTTGGTTACGACGCGACGGTTCGTATCGTGATTTGGAATTGATTAAACCGATTTACCTCAAACGACTCGGCTTCGAATTAGTTAAATTTCAACATGTCGATGAACGCAACCTACTCTACCACCGCGATGACCAAATCGTTGCCCGTCGCATTGTGATTTTGCGGGCAATAAAAGACTAAATAATTTGTTCCGCCTTTGTTCCCTGCTCATAAAATAACAAATCACCGCCAGCTTCCCTTCCTTGCGTTATCAGTGGCTCAACAATTCGCCATAGAGTTAGTGCTTCTTGTATAGACACAAAAAACGACCGTTCTCCCTGTATCATAGCTAAAAACATCGACTCGTAATCTGTGTTTAAATATTCCAGCGGTTTTGTCTGCAAATCCAAGCTCATAAGTTCATCAGAGTTAGGGTTTTTAGACCACAATTTCATATTAACTTTCATTGATGGCTGTAATTGGAGGGTTATAATGTTCTTATTACCTCCACTTTTTAGCGGTTTAACGACCATCTCAATTTGAGTGTTTTTACCGTCTAATGCCTTTCCGGTTTCGACTACCATCTTCGTTTGCGACCATTTTTTGTTATCGCTCTTAAGCTCTAAACGAATAAAAGTCTCTGTTGTTGACTGAGGATTACCAACTTCTTCTCTGTAGCCATAATATTGCGCTCGTGTCGCTTGATTGTTTTTAACAGGAATAATACTATTTAAAAACTCCAGTTTTTGTTGGTGGATAGTTTCTTGATTCCACTGAGTTGGACATTCCATCATCATTATGGCTAATAGTTCCAATAAATGATTTTGTGCCACATCCTTTAGCGCCCCTGTTTTTTCATAAAATTCTATTCGATTAGAGATTCCAAAATCTTCATATATACCAATTTTTATACTCTCAATTAAATTATTTTGCCAAAGGGTTTGAAAAATTGGATTTTTAAAACGCAACTCTAATAAATTTTGCACTGGCGCTTTAAAAAGATAATGATCAACTAGATAAACTTGTTCTTTTTGAAAATACTTATCAATCGTATTGGCCAGTGATTTAGCTGAAGTCAAATCATCCCCAAACGGTTTTTCTATTAAAATACGAGGTAAATTATCACTAGAATTCATCGATAAATTCAACCCCGCCTCGCCTAGCCCAATCACTATATCTTGAAAAATGTCTGCGGGGGTTAAAAAACAAAATAGACGTTGCGTTTTCGGCATTGCTGATTTGTCTAAATAAATTTTTAAATCGGTATACTGAGCGGAGTTTTTCAAATCCATGCTAAAAGTGGACATTATCTTAGCTAATTTTTCACGAATCAATTCCGTCTCGTCCTGGTCTAAAAATTCCTCCATTGATGCAAGCAGTTCATCCACAGAGAACTGTTGTCTTCCTACTCCTATAATTTGCAATTTGGAAGGTAATTTTTGCTTTAAAATCAACCTCCCGATTGCCGGTAATACTTTTCGTCGAGATAAATCCCCCGTTGCTCCAAAAATTACCAATTGAAAAAAGTCGTTTTTCATTTTTCCCATCTCCATTTAAATCATGCCTCCGAACTTAGCATTATATAACTCACTTCGATAGCGATCTTCATCTTTTTAAGTATATAAAACAACCAACAAAATATCAACTTGCTCCACCTGACTGTTTGGTTTAAAAATATAAACAGAGCTTTTGTGAAAAGTTCCGTAAATCTTTTATTGACTTTTTAGCCACAATTGTGTAAAATATAGCGAGTTATTATCAAAACTAAGACCCCAAGTCGGGGTGAGGAGAAAATAAATGTCAAAAGTTAAAGCCGGTGGCTCAAGTAAGAACATCCACGACTCGCCTGGACAACGGTTAGGCGTCAAACGATTCGGTGGTCAAAAAGTTAACGAAGGCGAAGTCCTAGTTCGCCAAACTGGTGCTACTAAAATTGCTGGTGAAGGCACTTTTATGAGTCGAAATTACACCATTCACGCTGCTAAAGCTGGTGTCGTTGAGTTCAAAAAAGTCAAAAAAACTCGTTTCAGCGGTAAAACCGTGCCCCGCACTCAAGTTTGCGTTAAATAGTTTTTCTGAAAAATAGAAATCACCCCATGTTATCGGGGTGATTTTTAGTGGCACAAAATTATATGATTCGTTAGACTACTTACAATAATCCTCGATCTCGCTCAAATGGCTAATTCGATGGACATTAGCTGGCAACCTCACCTCAGGATCGATCCCACAATATAAACCTAGCGCCTCAGTCGGCAGACCCTCGAACGAATAATCGTGGTCATCAACCAGCATAATCTGCTCGGCAACCTGCCCGCCTAGCTCGGGTGGCAATTGATACGCTCCACTCGCCTGGCGCCAGCTCGCAATCAGCGTACCTTTGTCAGTCTGGTCCGTAACCAAAACTGGCAAATTCGCCAGCCCAGCAGCTAATATTTTGGCTTGTTGCCAATTGGCTTGACCATAAGTCAAAATACCATGAGCAATTGCCTGTTGTTGTAAAAAAGTCAACAATTGGTTAGCCCCCGGCAAAAGATATTTTTGCCTAGATTCAAGCGTTTGACCAGCATGCCCGAACTTCTTCATGGCTTGTTCTTGAGGTAAGCCCTGCTCCAATAGCCGATCAAAATCAGCTTTTAGCTTGTCCGTATCGGCCAGCGTTCGATCAAAATCTAATAGGATAAATATTTTATTCATCATTTAACTGCAAATTATAAGTTTTATAAACCTCCAGTAGCGTCTTGGCGATCAAATCGGAATCGTGACGAATTAGCGTACGACTAGAAGCAATTGGATCAGACTTGCTGACTGGCTGCCAGACTTGGCTCGAGAGCAATTTCGCACCAAGCGCTTGATAATTTTGTTCGATCAGCTCCAGTTCATCATAACCGACAGGCAGTTCGCCATCGCGAGCGTATTTTTTGATGAGCTCTTCGGTTGGCATTTCGGTGTTAAACACTACAATATCCAAAAACTCCGTTCCGGCAATTCGTTCGATTTCATTAGCAAAATCATGCACCATAAAACCATCGGTTTGTCCAGGTTTGGTCATCAAATTACAGACATAGACTTTGAGCGCTCGCGAGTTTTTTAGCGCTTGACCGACACCATCAACCAACAGCGCTGGTGCCAAACTGCCATATAAATTGCCCGGTGCAATCACCACCATATCGGCGTTCATAATCGCCCCAATTGCCATTGGATTAGCTTCAGCATGCGGTTCCAGCCAAATTTTTGGGCGAGCCTGGGCAAATTTTTTCTCGCTAATTTGATACTCGCCTTTGACGACTTTTTTATCATCTTCGATCATCAAAGTTACACTATTGAGTGTAATTGGTTCCACCGTTCCAATAATATTCAGCACTTTGCCGGCTAGTTTTACGCCCTCAGCAAAATCACCTTTCATTTTTTCTAGCGCGGTCAAAAACAAATTACCAAAAGCATGACCTTTGAAACTGCCAGCCTCAAACCGATAGTTAAATAAATCACGCACCTCTGGAAAACGCGACAACGCCACCAAACACTGCCGAACATCACCCGGTGGCAACACACCTAATTCATCACGTAATTGGCCGGTTGAACCGCCATCGTCAGCCATATTGACAAGCGCGGCAATTTGACTGGTGTGCTTTTTGAGGGCTGAGAGCAACGTAAAACTACCCGTCCCTCCGCCAATTACCGCAATTTTGACCTCATCAGGTCGAAACGGATTATTATTCATAGTTTTAGTGTAGCATATTTGTTGTTTGTTTGTCTAAACTTTTTCCATGCGCGATTGGCGTTTAAGATCTTCATCAAGTTGCCGAGCCTCTTCCGAAACCGTTAGCGCCATTTGATTAATCCCCATCAGATACAAATCCTCCAGCCGGCGCACTCGCGACAATGCCACGTAGCCCATACCCGGCGTAAAAGCCTTGGCGAGATTAATTTTGGCTTTATCGAGTGTCATTCCCTGCGCCTTGTGAATTGTAATAGCATAAGCCAGACGCAGAGGCAGTTGAGTCACACTGGCGACTTTAGTGTCGTTCTCTGCCAAATCCCAACTATCTAGCTCAATTAGCACTTGTCGACCAGAGTTGAACTTAACCACTGGCAAGCGCTGACCATCTTTTGTCGCAAAATCCACCACTTTGCCGAGACTGCCGTTGACAAATCGCGATTTAGCATCGTTTTTGATCGTCATCACTTCCGCGCCTAATTTTAAATCGAGCCGTTCCAGCGCCAAGACTGATTTTTTAAGCACTTCCAAGCCATAACGACTACCACTACCAGTCATTTGATAGCTGACTAATTCATCACGAATGCGCGCCAAGCTAATGTCATTAACTCGGTCAACATCCATATTCGAGGTGTGTAAATTCGTCACCACGCCGTCAGCTTCAGTTGGTTTTTGATGCAAACGACTTTTTAAAAATTCAAACTCGTATTCATCAAAATTACCAGTTCGAATCGCCTCCAACACGCTCAATAAATTATCATCCGACTGACGAAATTGGCTCTCGAGATAACAAACCGTCGGCGCTAACTCCTGATACGCCTGCGAGCTAGTCACGAAGCCCGCCCCAGCGCCGTCACCAAACACATCAAGCTGGATAGTTTGGCGCTTAATCGGTGGCAACTGAAAAAAATCACCGCTCATCACCACCTGCACACCGCCAAATGGCGCCAACGAACCACGAACGGTTTTGAGCACTTGATTGATCATGTCAAATTGATGATCCGCCAACATGCTAATTTCGTCGATAATTAACGTATCGACTTCTAGTAGCCGCTGGCGATCTTTAGCGGTCAGTTTTTGAAAAAAAGTCGCCGGCAATTGGTCATGCACACCAATCTTACTCCAACGATGGATCGTCTCACCGCCAATATGAGTCGCGGCTAAACCAGTCGTCGCCGTGATTGCCAGTACTTTGCCTGCCTGACGTTGAGCCTTAATAAACCGATTTAACAAATAAGTTTTGCCCGAACCCGCCCGACCCGTGATTAGCGCCGAACGACCCGCCTGCAAAATCGCCAGAGCTTGGGTTTGATTCATCAATTAGCCTCGTGGTGGTTCACCCTCAGGGGCGTTCATGGCTTTTTTGGCGGTGATTTCGTAACGGCGGTTAGTCACAGTACTGACCATGTAATCTTCATTTAATAGTCCGATAAATATATCCAAATCGTTACCATCGAGAATGATAATCGCACCCTGATCGTCAGTCATCAATTCCAATTGCATCTCATCAGCATATTCAATTAACTCTTCTTGGTTCATCGGAAAATCAACGTCGAGTTTTTGGATTTTGGCAAAGGTTTTCTTGCGTTCTTTAATCAACATATTCATTGACACACCCTCAGGGAAACTGAGCTTGAAGTTTTGTTCAATCGCTCGCACTTTTTCCTCTGCTACTAATTGTTTTTTGTAATCATAATTAAACAAGCGCTCAAACTTTGCCTGATTAAACACAAAAATCTGATTATCAACTAACAACATCTGATTATCAAGTGGTGGTTTTAAGCTGACATCGCTAGCAAAAGCTTCGACTTTTGAGCTGTTAATTTGCCAAGCCGTCGTGCCCGACACCGCCTGCGACGACGCCAGTTGCTTAATAATATAAAACGGTTCGACTTCGCCAGCTTTGTGGGTAAATTTGACCACAATTGCCTTCATCAAGCGAAATTCATGCTCATTGTTATTAAAATCAACCACTTCACCGTAGCGATTTTTTAGAAAATCGAGCAAATAGCTCGCCCGCTCCACCCGATTGAGTGTTGTATAAAGCACAACATCTTTTGAAGCCTCCTCCATTTCAAACTGACGGACCTCCAGACCGACTTCGGCGCCTTTGTTAATAAAATTAACCAGCTCGTACAAAAAAATTGTTCGAGTCTGATTATCTAAATCCCGATTCAGATTGAGCCGAAACGGCGTAAAATGTTTGTTAATTACCAACACTTCCATATCAAGTTCTTTTTTAAAACGCTCGATGTTATTCGCCCAGTTAAACAAGTCAAACCCAACCGCCACTTTGTCGCTAGTTTTTGGAGTAGTCTCGGTAGTCGAGGTTTCAGCTTGCTCGACAGCAGTCGCTTCAATTGTTTCTGGTTTTAAATCTTGATCGTTAGTATCTAAAGTCATTTTCTTCTCCTAATGTTTAATTATTTCACTATAACGGCCGACAGCTTCAGCTTGTTTAACCCCAAGCGATTCCAGCACTTCCCACAGATCATCGGTGTTATCTGGTTCATGATTTTTGAGATTTTTCTCGATTTTTAAAAACCAACCATAGCCATCGATATAGTCAAGATACAGCACTACGCTACCAATTAACAATTTGCGACGACGCTTGGCAATTTCAGTGTGCAGTTCATAGCCCATATTGTTGACGATGTGGGCGGTTTGATTATAATCCATCACCTGCGTCTGAAAAAAATATGTCAAATTGGGATTAGCTGGACGTTTCAAAATCATCATATGGCTAATCTGTCCAGCAATCGTATTAGTGCGAATAATCAGCTGTGGCGCCACTGACGGGTCAGAGTAAGCCTGCTGATAACCGCGAGGCATAAACACCCGATCAAACTGCTGATATTCATCACCTAATTTGCGACCAGCGTCATGAAGGGCTTTATTGACGGCTACAGAATCGTTAATTTTGACTTTTATGGCTAGTTTGCGCATGTTTTCTCCTTTGCTTCGGTTAAAGTTGTGCCTTGGCGCGCTTGGTTTGCCCAATAATCCGCTTGAGCATTAAGCTGATTGTCGCTATGACCTTTTACCCAGATGAGCGTGGCTTGGGAATTTTGATACAGTTCAAAAGCAGTTTGCACTAAATCAAGGTTTTTAATCTCGCCCTGTTTCTTGGTCCAGTTGTTTTTGGCCCAAGTTGGCGCCCATTGAGTTAAAACATTGATCCAAAACTGACTATCGGTGTAAATTTTGATCGGCTGACCATCAGCAAATTTCAGCGCCTCGATAATTGCCGTCGCTTCCATCCGAATATTCGTCGAGTGTGCTTCTCGCCCCAAAGCCAGCGGTTGACCCTGCTGATCAACCACCGCAAAACCACCCGGACCAGGATTGGGGCTGGCCGACCCATCAGTGTAAACAATCATATTTTAATTATATCACCAGAACTGGTTTACTGTTTATTTAAATGATATTTAATTCGATCGACGACGTCATTCATCACCACTTGTGATTTAACCAAGTAATCGTCCGCCCCTAGATCTTTAGCTTGTTGCTTATTTTTGTCCTGGCTGAGGGCGGTTAGCATAATGATTTTAATGTCAGCCGTTTCTTTAGTGTTGCGTAAAATATCTAGCACCTCAAAACCCGAAACGCGAGGCATCATTACATCTAATAAAATCAAATCTGGCTGGTATTTTAAAGCTTCAGCCAAGGCTTTTTCGCCATTTTCCACCCATAACGTATCAAATCCCTCCAAATCTAGCCGGTCTTTATAAACCCCTGCCAACACTTGATCGTCTTCAACTAATAGAATTTTTTTCTTATCCATAAGCTTATTTTACCATATTTTATCGCCTCAAGCTATTTTAGGCTGTCCAGTGCCGATTGTAACTGCGGATCGCGGTCATTTTGCCAATCTTCTGGGGTTAATTCAACTTCTTTGTCGGGTTTGATACCTTGACGGTCGATATTCTGACCTTTTGGCGTATACCAGCGAGCCACGGTAACTTTTAGCTGGCCACCTTTAGGCAGGCTAATTATCTCCTGAACGCTGCCCTTGCCGAAGCTAGTTTCACCGATCAAAGTCGCTTTTTGGTAATCTTTGAGAGCGCCGATCACAATTTCACTAGCACTAGCTGAACCAGCGTTCATCAACACCACGGTTTTGGTATCAGCCAGCAGACTACCACCTTTTTTAGAGAAAAATTCCTGCACGGTTTTATCGCCAACTCGCTCACTGACGATCAGTTTACCGTCGACCCACAAACCAGCCAAATCGCGCGCCGCTGTCAAATAACCACCAGAATTGCCCCGCAGGTCCAAAATCACTTTTTTAATACCCTGGGCTTTGATTTTAGTGGCTTCTTGATGAGCCAAAAGCGCCGTTTGCTTGTCAAAACGCGATACTCTCAACACCGCCACGTCGCCTTTGATCTCCAGAGTAACACTCGGGTTATTGATAATTTGCCGGGTGATTTTAATATCAATAGGGCGAGATTCGTTTTTGCGCGCCACGGTTAGTTTGACATCAGTGCCGGGTTTGCCACGAATTTTTTGAATAACCTGATCAAGCGTCTGATTGCCAATTTCTTCGTCATTGACCTTAAACAAAACATCGCCAGCCAGCAAACCAGCTTTCATCGCTGGACTATCTTTTAGCGGACGGATGATGGTAATTAGATTTTTACGAACCCCGACCTCAGCACCAATTCCACCACCGATATCGCCCTCTAGATTTTTCTGGAATTCTTCGGCTTCTTTAGCCGTCAAATAAGCCGTGTGGCGATCACCCAAGGCTTCAACTAGCCCCTTGTTAGCACCTTCCAGTAGCGTCGTTTGATCAATTTTGCCATCAAATTTTTGTTTTAAGATGGCGTAAGTTCGATCCAAGGTTTTGTAATCAAGTTCAGTTTGATTGACTGGCGTTCCGGTTAATTTGCCAATATAGCTAAAAATTGTATGACTACGATCGCCAAAACTAAACCCCAGCACAAACACAATTACTAGCAAAATCAACAGATTAACTTTATCAAGCGTCAAAGTTCGCTTGGTTGATGATTGATTCATTTTACACTCCTATTTAATGATTATTATTAACACTTTTTGATTTAAACATTAGTATCATTGTATCATTTTTCATCTAAAAATCCGCCCTTTTCTAGTTGTGTTTAATACAACAAAGAGCGGACTGTTTATTTTTTAAAAAATTAGAAGTAAATATAAACCAACCCAGATGCCGAGCGACGGTAAATACGGTAATTGCCGTCCCATAATAGATTGTAGTCACTAACCGTAATTGTGCCATCACCATGTACTGCCTCGACATACATCACATGTCCGTAATATCCAACCCTCGATACCGCGGCCGAGCCAGCTTTAGGTTGACTGCCTTGCGGAATGCCATGCCGAGTAGTAGTGCTTGGCCATTGGTTAGCGTTACCCTGCCCACCAAAATGTGGCACGAACCGACCAGTGCTATGGATTTTCCAGGCTACATAGCTAACGCATTCACGAGTATACAGCCCCCATGGATCAACATAGGCGTCAAGAGGCGCAAAAGCCCATTGACCCGGATAACCACCGCCCCCCGGAACGCCTTGTGGAATATTGTAGCTCCCGGCTTGTGGTGCTTGATAACAAACACCAGTCTCTAGCCAAGTGCCCCCGATCGCTGCACAGTTAGCTTTTTTCTGGGCTAAGCGTAATTCTTCAATCTGACTGTTATTAACGCTAGTTAGACGCTTGTATTCGGCTTCATCACCCCGCGTTTGATCCAGCAGAGCCTGCTTTTCTTGTTCAAGTTTCTGCTGAGTCGCCATTTGCTTTTTCTGCAAAGCTAGAGCCTTGACTTGCTCGTCTTTTTTGTTAGAAACTTGTTCACGTTGGCGCTTGATTTCTTGTAGTTTAGTGGTGATATTCTGGCGCATAGTCTGGGCTTGAGCCTCTTCATCGATAAAATCAGTAATAGCTCGGGCGCTAGCCAAACGCTCAATCGTTGAAACGTTGCTACTTAAGTAAATTTTAGCTAGCACATCGCCCAACGCTTCTCGGTTGTTGTCGATGTCTTTTTCTAGACGAGTGATTTGGTTATTTAAAACCTCAATTCGAGCGTTAATTTGATCGATAGCTGTCTGAATTTGAGCTTTTTCTTGATTAATCAGCTCGACTTCTCCAGCTAACGAATCGGCTTTTTTACGCAATTGATAAGCTTCTTTTTCATAATAAGCGTTGGCTTCTTTAAGACGCCGGATTTGTTGTTCGTAATCAGTAGCCCGAGCTGATTTGCCCGATAGCAGATAATTTAGCGACAAGCCCGAAGTCGCCATCACTACAGCCATGGCTAGTAAAAATTTCCTAGAAATGTTGTTTTTTGAGGTTTTAGTCATTATAACTCTCGCTATTTTTTTATTTTTCGTCGCAGATTATTACACTTATGATTATATCACAACTACACCCAAAAAGTCAAGATAAACATGAGCTTTTAGCTAATTTTACAACAGTTAATCGTTTTTCTCTTTTAAATACTTGCGAGTTGCCAAAAAAGACGAACAAATACCGATCACCATGCCAGCACTAATCATCACGGCATACACCAGATACCAATAGCGAGTGGCAATTTCGATTGTATTGTTAATTTCAATGCCCTTTTCGGTTAATTGGTCTTTTAGCAAATCGAAGATTATTAAGCCCGATGAAGTCGCCACTACCGCCGAAATCACCCCATTTAACACCGCTTCAACAATAAACGGACTGCGAACAAACCCCGGTTCAGCCCCGATTAAGCGCATCATGTAAATCTCGTCTTTACGGTTAAAAATTGCCATCCGAATCGTATTAAACACCACCAGTGACGACACCACCGTGAAGACGATCGCCACCGCGATGCCGGCTTTTTCCGCGAAATTAGCGTATTTAGCGATATTATCAATCGTCATCCGATGTGACGACGAGAATGACGGCGGTTGCTTTTCGTCGAGCCATTTTTTGATCAAAGCGTCGTTTTTGGTGTATGCTTCTAGTTTTGACGGATTGTCGATATCCTCAATTTTAACGTGAAAAGTCGCCGGGAAATTATTCTTGGATTCTTTGATAGCCTCTAGCAGGCTGGAATCTTTAGCGTTGCTTTCGGCGAATTTTTGGCGAGCCTCATCTGATGAGATGTATTTAACTTCCAACACGCCCGGCACGCGCTTGATGTCTTGTTGAATTTGCTCAACGGTTTTTTGGTCGATAGATTGTTTGACATAAATTGACATTTTAACTCGATCTCGCACTGAATTGACCGTGTCGTGTAATACATTGTTCGACGATACCGCCATAAATATAATCAACAGAGTAATCGTCATGATCAAAATCGCCGCCAGCGATAGCCAAGCATTACGAACAAAGTTCTCCGCGCCATAGCGAAACACCCGAACAAACGAGATCCAGCGTCTAGCCAAACTGCGTTTTGGTCGATGTCGTCGTTTTTTAACCATCATAATACTCCCCTCTTGATTTATCAGAGACGATTTTGCCACCTTCGATAGTAATCACTCGCCGTTTTAATTTATTAACAATATCAACGTTATGAGTTGTCAAAATCACCGTCGTGCCATAATCATTGATTTTTTCGAGCACTTTGACGATATCCCAAGAGTGTTTTGGGTCAAGATTGCCCGTTGGCTCGTCGGCAATCAGAATTCGAGGTTGACGCACCACCGACCGAGCAATTGCCACTCGTTGGCGTTCACCTCCCGACAGCTGATGCGGAAAAGCTTTTTCTTTGCCCTTCAGACCAACCAGTTCGATAACTTTTGGCACAGCACTGTTGATTTCACGCCTCGTCATGCCTGAAATTTCTAACGCAAACGCCACATTCTCAAACACTGTCCGCTGAGGCAACAGCTTAAAATCTTGAAAAATCACTCCGATTTTGCGCCGAAGAAGCGGAATATCTTTGTCATGAAGCGTATCATAATCAATCCCACCAACCACGATCTTGCCGGCAGTCGGTTTTTCCTCACGAGTTAGTAATTTCAGCAAAGTTGATTTACCAGAACCGCTCGGACCAATGATACTAACAAATTCACGCGGTTTAATATGCAAACTAACCCGATCCAACGCCGAATGGTCGCCTTTGGGATAAGTTTTAGAAACTCGATCAAGTAAAATCATAAGCTTATTATAGCATAAACCAACAAAAACATCAGCTAATCTATTTAGGATTTAAAATACATCAAAAGAAATCTTTTAATAGCACTAGCTGATGAATTCTTGAAATTGTATTTTAATTATTTTTAAATTTCTTTCGACAGGCTGAAATCAATCCGATTATAAGCAAAGCTACTCCACTTATCAATACGCCTAATACAATTCGATAGTCTTGTTTTTGATAACCAGAATTAGGTGTCAAGGTTTTATTATCAACTGGATTATTAGGATTAGTGGGTTGAGGTTGAGGCTGAGGTTGTGGTGGTTGAGGATTAACATTGTCCACATAAGTATAACCTTTTACTAAAGTGACTACATCCGTCTTATTCATGACCACGACATCGACTTTCCCAGGCGCATGAGGTGGTGCAGTAAACTCAAGGCGCTGTTGGTTAATGATTCTAGCAGTCACTGGTATGCCATCTATCGTAACCTTAGTTTCGTCATCGGTTCCGAACGGCACTAACTTAGGTTCAGTAGTGGGTATTGAAACTTCACCCCCCATATGAGGTTGATCATCAAGCTGGGACTGACCATAAAGGTTAGTGCCCCAGCAATAAGCTTTTTTATTATCACCAAGTGCACAAGTTTCAAGTGAATTGTAGGTTTGACTGTTCAGATCGATATCAACAATTTTTACACCAGCTGGAATCTGACCTGCTGAGATAGGATTCGGTTGATAGAAACTTGCGGTAGCTGTATTTACACCCGTTGTGTCTGAGATTTCATTGCTCCAACAATAGACTTGATCATCGCCACTAATTAAACAAGCATGTGCTTGACCGGTTTTAATCTTTTTAACTTTTTTATTTTGAGGCATTTTGACAAGAGTTGGAGTAGTATGATAACTGCTAACACCATCAACACCTGTAGTTCCCCAACAATAGGCTTGACCATCAGTTGTTAAGACACAAATATTATTAAGAATCTCAGGTGTATGACCATAACGTGAAGATGCAACAGAAATGCTAGTAATTTTAGCATCGGTTGGAATTTGACCTTGTGGAATTGCCGTAAATGGAGCATTATATGGACTACAGTAAGCCTTGCCCAGATCAGTCAGGGCACATATTGCACCTACTCCTTTACTCCCTTGATTTGCGTCTTTAGAAATAGCAACATCCACAATTTTCTCTGCTGATGATATTTGACCATTTGGAATAGGCAAAGCAGTGTGCTGATTCTTGTTTAAAACATAGACTTTATTATCAGAGCCCAATACGATCGCTTCACTAGTATCTGCAAATCCATAGTGACTAGCCTGTATTTTGATTGGTTTGACTCCATTAGGTAGATTGATGCCATAGCCACTTGATAACTTTACAGGTGAAAAATGTTTAGCACCCCAGAAATATATCTGATCATCAGTGCCAATAGCATAAACTACATGCGTACCCGAAGAAATCTGTTTTATTTTGACGCCATTAGGAATTTCGCCTTGCACGACGGCTTGAGGAAGCGTTTTAATTTCTTCAGCTCCAGGATGAAGACCGCCAGTCCCGCCTTCTCCATTGCCTACTGCCCCGTAAAAATTACTTCCCCAACAATATACCTTTTGTTCCGAGCTCAGCAAACAAGTCACGGCTCCACCGACTGATATTTGTTCGACAGTGACTCGTTTTTTAAAATCACTTCCCTCAATAACAATTGTATTGCCACCCGCTGTCGGACCTTCTTTTGGAGTAATTTTAGTTACTGCTAAAGCGTTAGAACGTTGGTTCTTCTTTATATCCAGAATAATTGGGCTCAATCCTATAATAATTAAACCAGCCAGCACATAACCAACTAAATTTCTGTATTTCATTTTACTCCTTCTTTTTATTTAAATGTTTATGTTTATTATAGCACAAATAGCCACAAAAAACCTAATCCAACATCCAAAATCGATAGCCAATTCGTTGTTGATTGATAGACTTGCCGTCGAAAATTTAGCGACCAACCGCTTCGTAAATTACCGTTGCCGAATAACTACCTGGGGCTTGAGTATTAGATACTTTTACGCCGTAAAACACCGGGATGGTTTGATCGCTGACTAAGCTGTTTGATGTGAAAATTACATCAGGCATCGCTGTTGGTGGAACCGACGCCCAAGTGAAGTTACTACCGTTAGTATTGGTTTCGGTTACGGTGTTAAAGCCAAAAGCTCCACCGTTGATGCGATAGCCCCAGCTATTATCAGCGATAGCTTGAGGATTATTAAAATTACCAGTCGTAGGCGCAATCGTCTGACCACCAATCGTCGATAAGTGATTATTGGCGGTGGCGGTTGATAGTTTTAGATCAAGCCCTCCCGGTAAATTGCTATCAACTTTAACATGGTGCGACGAAGAGCTAAAGTTTTGATTGGTAGTAGGTGTTATCGACAACTGGACTTGATTAGTAACCGTGCGCAGGCTGATATAACTCGGTCGCACCGTCACTACGTTACTATAAGGTCCCAAACCGACGCTATTACGAGCATTCATTCGGATATTATAATAAGTATTATCATTTACGGTAATATCAAACGAAGTTAGACTTCCTGGCAAGCCCGGATTATAAGACTGATAACTATGTCCAGGCTTACATTGGCCAGTCGGTTCAGCTTGGCAGATTTCAATATAATATACCGTCACTGGCGAGCCACCATCGTCAGCCGGAGGGTGCCAGGTCAGACGAAGCGCTCCTCTACCCGGTATAGAACTCGGAATCGGCACAGCTGTCAAATTCCGAACCGCCGAAGGCACAGATGCCCGCGGGAACTTGCCATTTTTGGTGTGAACTCCGCTAAACGACACCCACCCCAGATCATCGTTCCAGGCATAACCCGAAGATTGACCATTTTGAGCTACTTGTACATTAGAATGATAAGTTGCGCTATCAAAATGTAGTTTGTTGTTGCTGTTTTTGACTGTGGCTTGACCGGTTAGCCGACCATCTAGTTCAACTTTTACTCCGCTAAAATCCAGCCAACCCAGGTCGCGATTCCAGGCAAAACCAGCCATTTGACCGGTCAAGTTATCAATCGTCACATTAGCGCGCATCGGTTGTTGGTTGATGTCCAGAGACGCGTTGGTGGTTAGAGCCTTGGCATTGCCCGCTCCATCAAAATGAATCCAGCCCAGATCCCGGCTCCAAGCATAACCCTCGAGCTGGTTATTGGCGTTGATTGTGACGCTAGCATTATGCGGAGTAGCATTAAAATCAAACACTGGCGCACCACCGGCATCCGAGGTTAAACCGCTGACTCGCCCGTCAGCCCCAACCGTCAAACCGGCAGAAAAATTAACCCAGCCCAGATCAGTACTCCAAACATAGCCCGACACCGTCCGCCCGACCCGATTGACTGTCAAATTCGAGCCAGTCGGTGATGAGGCCATAATCAGCGATGAGCCAGTGGTCACAACCTGGCCATTGGCATCGTCAGCCAGTGGCTGGGCGGTGGCCGAGGCTGGCGCGCCCAAGGTCACCAGCATCATGAGAGCTAACATTGCGCCAGCCATCATAAGTCTCAACCATGCCCAACGAGAATAATCAAATTGGGCTGATTGGTAATTGGTAGTTATTGGTAAAAGCATGTCCTATCGACTCCGTCAAACAATTCTTAAAATAATTAAATCACCCGAAGTTACCGGACACAAGAAACTAGGTACTGAAGAGTCTTGTAACTGCCGTAGGTGGCGCCGTCACTCCATCTCACGTGTCAAGCATGCTGAGGGCTCGACTCAGGCTCCGTAGAAGACCAGCGGACCTGGAATGCATGCTTAGCGAAAGCTCGAGTCGCTAGCGAGTCAGACACATAAAGCAATTCATCCTTAGTCGGCAAGCGCCAGCCTCCACCGAGCGTTTGACAGAGTTGAGCAGCCGTCTTGTAGCCGACCGCTTGGTTGTTAGGGGCTGAAGCATCCCATGACCATTTTAGCTTGTTGATATCGGTCTCGTTAAAACCAGCTTTAATCTGAGTACCCTTACGATACAGCGGAAAGCTCCATTCTTTACCAGTGATGTTATCAACAAAGTTAACTTGTGGGTCAGAGCTTAGGCCATATCCCAGTTGCCCATAAGTACTCCCGGTTCCTTTGAGAGCGGCCGTTTTGATGCGATTCCATTTCGGGCCCCAGTCGCCTGGCGCCGCAATCAGCCCCGAGACATCGGTGTCGGAGCCTTTGTTTTGGGCGACCAGAGCGTCGTAGAGTTCAGTGATGCGAGATTTGACGCCTGAGTCTGGAGTGCCGGGTAGTTGCTCGGCTTGAGCCGATTGCTCCGACTTGATGTTTTTAACCAAACCATAACCCCCAAAAGTTAAAGTCACCCCAATCATTGCACCGACGACAAGATGCAAATTATTTTTAGAAATATTAGCCCTTTTAATAAGATCATATAAGCGCTTCATTTTAGTATAATCCCCTTTTTTTCATATGTTTTAGATGTTTATGGTTAAATAATAACAAAAAATAAAGCTATTGTCTAGACTTTAAATACTTTTTAGAACTTCTATTTTTGCGAGATTGACGCTTTTGTCGAGCCAATCGCCATTTTTTAGCCTCGGGAGTTAATTTTTCCCAAAATAATTGCTGTTTTTTCATTAACCAATAACTATTAGCTTGCTTAGCGTGTGCCAAATAAGATTGGTGTGCCTTTTCACCGCGTTGAGGATTAGTCGAAGCGTAAGTTTCCAGTCGACGTCGCCAATTACCAATTACCCGTCTGCGTACCAGAAGATAATGTGGTCGCACAATATAACCCAAGAAATCAATCCCGTCAGAAATTGGTCGAAGCGTAGTTTTGTGCGGGTGAAGTTCTAGTTGTAATTTTTGTTGCAAAAATTGGCCAATCTGGTATTGATAAGCTCGTAATTGTGCTGGATCATGCCCAACAATTACAAAATCATCAACATAGCGAATATAATATTTAATTTTTAAAACTCTTTTTATATACTGATCAAGCTGATTGAGATAGACGTTAGCAAAAAATTGTGAAGTTAGATTGCCAATTGGTAGCCCCTTGCCCGGTGGCGAGTGGAACAAACTCTTACCTGGAGGCAGGCTATCAAAAAGCTTTTTTGAACTATGAAAAACTGGAGGTGGATCATTAACACAATCATGAAAAATAATCTGACGAGATAGCCAAAGGATTTCTTCTCTCTTGATCTTTTTGGCGATTAGTTGATATAAGATTTGCCGATCAATACTCGCAAAAAAGCTCTTGATGTCCATTTTGATATAAAAATGTTGACATTCTGGCAACCAACGATAAATTTGCCAAGTAAAATCCTGCAATCGCCGTACCGCTCGATGTGTCCCCTTGCCTCGCCGACAAGCATACGAATCATAAATAAAAATCCGCTCAAATTTAGGCTCAATATAACTAATTAGCAAATGATGAATAACTCGATCACGAAAATTAGCTGCAAAAATCTCTCTGATCTTAGGATGTTTAACCACAAAAGCAATTGAAGCCTGAGGACGATAGGAGCCAGATTGTAATTCTTGTTCTAATCGAAGCAAATTTAATTCAAGTTGGCTAAAAAATTCTATATGAGCTTTAGTGGTTGTTTTACGCTTACGACATTGCAAATAAGCTTGCAAAAGATTATTAAAAGTAAAATAAGTCATGTTTTTTTAGAAAAGAATGAGTTCAATTAAGCAGGGCTTGTTACCGGACACAAGAAACTAGGTTCTGATTAGTCTTGTTATTGTTGTTGGTGTTGCCGTCACTCCATCTCACGTTTCAAGCATGCTGAGGGTTCGACTCAGGCTCCGTCGAAGACCAGCGGTTCTGGAATGCAGTGATTTGACGAACAATGAGTTGTTGTCGACTTATAACCTTACCAGAAGTTTCGCCCGAGGCAAGCTCGGTGGAAACTTGCATAAACTATTCCTTTTTTTAAAAAAAAGGAGCGATAACCGTAACAAGCGAGGTCCTTTGTTAATAAGTTTTTACTTTTAAAAACTAAAAATTAACAAACTCTTATTTCCTGCTTGATTGACTCCACTTTTTCCAAGCGACGAGCTGTTGAGAAATTTCAGTCAACGAGCGCGCCATAAAATCATAACGCTTATGGCTAATTATTTCAAGACTGTAAAGCAAGCGAATTTTAATCTTGATAATCTCTAACAATTGCAATGATTGTGAGAGAAAATTAACTTTGTCAGAGCTGTCATTAGCGATAATTATCAGTTTTGTTACTTCGTCAAGGTAATATTTAATTTCGGTAGTTAAACTATATTTAATGTCTTTAGGGAATTTCCGGCTAATTTTATAAAAATAAACCATAAAATCATAAATAAGTTTAAAAACCAACAAATGTTCGTAACGTGCCACCCTGTTATTTCTCTTTTTTATTAAAAATTAATCATTACTTAATTGAGTCTCTAAATAAGCCTCGATAAAGCCATCAAGTTTGCCATCGAGAACTTTAGCAACGTCGGTTTCTTGGTATTTAGTGCGGGTGTCTTTGACCAAAGTATAGGGGTGTAACACGTAATTGCGGATTTGGGCGCCCCAGCTAGCCGATTCGCCAGCTTTTAACTGCGACAAATCCTCGGCTTGTTGCTGTTCTTGCAGTTCGGCTAATTTAGCAGTCAAAATCGCCAAGGCTACCGCCTTGTTCTGAATCTGGGAGCGTTCGTTTTGAATCGCTACCGTCAGACCAGTCGGCAAATGAGTAATCCGCACCGCGCTATCGGTAGTATTGACGCTCTGACCACCATGGCCACCAGAGCGATAATAATCAATTTTGAGGTCAGTTTCGGCAATTTTAAGCTGATCTGGCTCGATTTTTGGCAAAACTTCCACCAGCGCAAAACTAGTCTGGCGTAAATTATCAGCGTTAAACGGACTAAGGCGCACCAGACGGTGGACGCCGTGTTCGCTTTTTAATTTGCCATAAGCAAACGGCCCTGATATTTCATACACCGCCGTTTTGATGCCAGCTTCGTCGCTGGTTTGGCGTTCGATGAGATTAACCGTAAAATGCTGATTTTTTAACCAGCGCAAGTACATCCGCTCCAGCATCTCGGTAAAATCCTGAGCGTCCAGCCCGCCCACTCCACTGGTCAGACGCAAAATCACATCGCTCGAATCGTGTTTACCGTTAAACGACAGCGCGCGCTTCAGCTCGGTTAGTTGATCAGCCAGCGAATCGATTTGGCGCTCGACTTCCGCCAGCCAAGACTGATCATCGATCGCTAATAACTCTCGATAATCCTCGAGCTGAAGCTTCATCGCTTGCCAGGGCTGGAGAAATTCTTGCTTACTGGCAACGGTTTTAGCGAGAGCTTGAGCTTTGATCGGGTCATTCCAAATTGCCGGCTGATTCAGCTGATGTTCTAGGTCGGTTAGTTCCTGGGTCCGAGCCTCAATTTGTAATTTAGTATAAGCCGTCATAAAATCAGCAGTCAGCTCCGCCAGTCTTGCCTCAATTCCCGCTCGATTCGCCATGCTTCATCCTTTGAAAACTGTTTTTAATTTAGCGTTTAATTTATCAAGTAGTTGCGGATCAATATTGCCAACCCCGACCAGCGCCCATTTGCCATTTGCCATAAAATCTTGAACAATTGCCACAATTTCAGCTTTTGAAACCTTAGCCCAATGGTTGGGCACTGTAGCGTAACTGCGAATTTTATCATTAGTAAAATATTCCTCACCATAAAAATTAGCCAACTGCGAAATCGTCTGAGTGTTAATCTGGAACGAACCAAGACCATAGCTTTTGGTTTCGTCGATTTCTTTTTTGGTAATTTTGCCAGACGCCACTTGTTGAAGCTCATCAATGATTAAATCAAACAACGCTTCAGCCGTTTCGGGCATCACCTGCCCAACAAAATCCCAACAACAATCATGATGACGTTCGTCATAATCAGAATAAACACTATAAACCAGCCCCCGTTCCCGCGCCTTACCAAAAATCCGAGAATAAGTCGTGCCGGTTAGAATGTGATTAAGAGCTTTCATAGCGTAAGCCTCGCGCTGGGTTAATTTTCGCTCCAAAATCAGCGACACGCCAAAAGTTAAACTACGACCGTTGTTTTGTTTAATCAAAGTCGCATCATGCGAACGAATCTGATCGTGTGGAATCGGCAATAGCTCACCCTTAGGTAATTTCCATTTTTCGAGCAAAGCACGGAGTTTGCGTTCGCGATTAGTCAGTCGCCCTGCCACCAAAAAGCGCATATTGTCGATAGTGTGAGTACGCGTATGATGCTCCACTACGTCTTCTAGCTGAATATTATCAATGGTAGCAATCCGTTGTTTTAAATTAAGCACCTGTTCACCCAAAATTTGTTGCATCCGATACCACAGCAAATTAGAGTGATTCGACAACATTGCCGTCAGTTCGTTGCGAATATTGCCCTGTTCGGCTTCTAGCTTCGACTGCGAAAAACGGGGCTGACAAATCGCCGATTGTTGTAATTTTAACACCCTTTCCCATTCAAAATCAGCACACACTCCAAGATAAACCATCGAAGTATCAGAGGTGTAAGCATTATTGCGCGCCCCATTTTTAGAAAATTCAGCCGCGTATTCCTGTTCGCTAGCAAACTTAGCATTAGCCCCGAACGACATATGCTCCATAACATGTGCCGTCTCGTAGACTTCCGGCGAACGAACTAAACGATTGCCCGCCCGAAAATGAATTTTATACTGCATCACGGTAGCGTCGGGAATATTAATAAACAAACCCCGGGCACCGTTTTTGAGTACCACTTCTTTGACTGTGTGTTTCATAACCCCTCCTTAATAATTATTTACGACGACCTTTTTTGCGATTTTTGCGGGCAGTTTTTTTCTTTTTGCGATCGAGATTTTTGGTTTTGACGGTAGTTTTAACCGCTGACTTTGCCCCAAAATCATCATCACCAACACCTTTGTGACTGGAGATTTCGTTGACGCCTTTTTCAACGGCCCCTTCGGCGGCTTTAGTTAGTTCAGTTTGATAATCATCGTCAACTAGGCTCGGATTGAGTTGATTTTGTGATAGATTTAGGATGGTTTTTAAGACTTCATCGCGCAATGACATTTGCACCGCCTCGAATAGTTTTTGTGATTCAGCTCGATATTCGACCAACGGATCGCGTTGACCGATACTGCGCCAGTGAATACCCTCACGCAAATGTTGCATATTCTCAAGATGTTGCATCCATAGCACGTCAAGCACTTGCATGTAGACTTCGCGTTCGATTTTGCGCATCAATTCCGGCGTAAATTCGGCCTCTTTTTCAGCATAAACTTCTTTAAGCAGTTTGCGGGTCGCACTTAAGCGTTCTTTGTCTTTTTTAATTTGACCAATTTCTTCAAACACATCTTCGCTAACGCGTGGCAAGATTGTTGTAAAATTCTCAACAAACTTGGAATTGATTTTAGCCGGCAAAAACGCCAAATCTTTAGTTTTTTCGTTGATTAAACGAGTGATTTCATCAGCAATATCCTCACCCTCCAAAATCTTACGGCGCATGCCATACACCACTTTACGGTGGCGGTTGATAACGTTGTCGTATTGGACCACATTTTTGCGAGTGTCGAAGTTAAATCCTTCCACTCGACGTTGCGATGATTCTAGTAGTTTTGATAAAGTGCGGTTTTCGATGGGAATCGATTCGTCAATATTCAACCGGTCCATCAACGAAGCAATGCGTTCACCTTGAAAAATACGCATCAAATCATCTTCAGTCGATACGAAGAATTGACTCTCGCCCGGATCACCCTGACGGCCACTACGACCCCGTAACTGATTATCGATTCGGCGTGATTCGTGACGCTCCGAACCAATCACCACCAAACCGCCAAGTTCTTTAACACCCTCGCCCAGCACAATGTCGGTACCACGACCGGCAATGTTGGTAGCTAGCGTAATCGCGCCTTTTTCGCCAGCTTTAGCGACAATCGATGCTTCGCGCTCGTTGTTTTTGGCGTTAAGCAGTTCATACGGCAAGCCAGCTTGGTCGAGATAGGTCGCAATTACTTCGTTTTTCTCGATCGATCCCGAGCCAACCAACACTGGTCGTCCGGCTTCGTGATGTTTTTTGATAGCTTCAACGACCGCCAAAATCTTCGCCCGTTCAGTTTTGAAAATTAGATCAGGTTTGTCTTGACGAGCTAATGGTTTGTTAGACGGAATCTCGATCACGTCCAAGCTATAAATCTGCTGAAACTCTTCCGCCTCAGTTAGCGCCGTACCAGTCATGCCCGAGAGTTTTTTATACAAACGGAAATAATTCTGGAACGAAATCGTCGCCAAAGTCATGCTTTCCTCGAGAACTGGCACATTTTCTTTGGCTTCGATGGCTTGGTGTAAACCTTCGTTGTAACGACGACCGTCCATCAATCGACCAGTATGTTCATCAACAATCACCACTTCGCCTTGGGTTGTTACCACGTAATCTTTGTCCCGTTTAAATAAAGTTTCGGCACGTAAAGCCTGATTGAGGTGATAAACCAACCGAACATGTTCTGGACTATAGAGATTATCAACGCCGAGAATGTTTTGGATTTTTTCAATACCATCATCAGTTAGCGACACCGAGCGACGTTTTTCATCGATTTCGTAGTCATATTTATCTAATTTGCTGACAACGCTAGCAAATTGTTTGTAGCTCTCAGGATTGTCACCAGCCGGCGAAGAAATAATCAACGGGGTGCGGGCTTCATCGATTAAAATCGAGTCGACCTCGTCGACGATCGCGAAATTAAGTTCACGTTGGCGCAATAAATATTTATCGTTGACCATATTGTCGCGCAAATAGTCAAATCCAAACTCGTTGTTAGTCCCATAGGTAATATCAGCGTCGTAAGCTTCCTTGCGAGTACATGGTTTTAGGGCTTTCATGCGTGGATCGGTAAAATTATCGTTGGAATAATTTTTATCATAAATATACGACTCATCAGCCACAATCACTGCCACGCTGACGCCCAAAAAATCATACAATTGGCCCATCCAGCCAGCGTCACGTTTAGCCAGATAATCGTTAACTGTCACCACGTGAACGCCTTTGCCCTCGAGTGCATTGAGATACACCGGCAAGGTCGCCACTAGTGTTTTACCCTCACCGGTTTTCATTTCAGCGACGTTGCCTTCGTGCAGAACAATACCGCCAATCAATTGCACATCAAAATGACGCATTTTTAGCACACGATTACTGGCTTCACGCACGACCGCAAAAGCCTCGGGCAGAATTTTATCAAGCGATTTTTTAGCTAAATCTTTTTTAAATTTATCAGTTTGGGCTATTAAATCCCGATCCGACATTTTTTGGTATTTTGGCGCTAAATCATTGATTTCTTTAACTTTTGTTTTAATGCGACGCAGTGCTTTAGCTTGTGGGTCGCCGAAAATTCGTTTTAATACTTTCCCCTTACTCACGGTAATTCCCTTCAATATTATTAAACTTATAAAAAACTTTGTCTTAAATTATACGATTTTTTAATTATTTTTTAAAGTGCAAAATTATAAAGCCGTAAAATATAGTATAATAATGATATATTATTTAAAAAATGGATTAAATTTTACACTAAATATGGCAAAACCACTTATTGTTAATATCGTCTCCGAAACCGAGTTTTCCGTCAAAGGGCATGGCGTCCACACCGCCTACGTCGAGATGCGCGACGGTTTACAACGGCGACCAGGAGTTGAGCTCCACATCAACGATCAACAAGTCAAAGCCGACATTGTGCATATTCACACCATGGGGCTATTTTCTTGGAAATTCTTGAACAAACCGGACGGCAAAAAAGTCGTCTCTGGGCACCTGGTACCCGATAGCTTCATTGGTTCAATTATCGGAGCTAAATATTGGCGACCGCTAGGCACCTGGTGGCTGAAGCGCTTTTATGGGCGGGCGGATTTGGTGCTAGCTTGTTCTGGCATGGTTAAAGATGAACTGATCAATAATATGAAATTAACCAATACCGATGTGCTTTATAACTCGATTGACACTAGTAAATACCGTTTTTCAGAAGCCGACCGGACTCAAGCTCGCCAAGATTTACAAATTAACCCTGAACAATTTGTGATTATTGGTAACGGCCAAGTCCAGCCTCGCAAACGATTTGATATTTTAAGTCAAATGGCGCAAAAAATGCCCGATGTGCGCTTTTTCTGGGTTGGCGGGATTCCGTTTAAAAACCTCGGTGCCGATCACAAAGCCATGGAGCAACTAATTCAATCTGTCCCAGATAACATGACAGTCACCGGCGTGATTCCGCTCGAGGAAGTTAAAAAATACTATGCGGCCGCTGATTTGTTTATTTTGCCAGCCGAACAAGAAAATCACCCAATGTGCGTGATTGAGGCTTCGGCGAGTGGGTTGCCAATTATTTTGCGCGACATACCTAATTATCATGATACTTTTGGTCAAGATGTCTTGCTCGCCAAGACTGATGCTGATTTTTACGATTTAGCTCAGCAAGTTATCGCCAACCCCCAATTACGCGATGAATACCGAGCTAAATCAGCCCTGATCGCCAAACGCTTTGACGTCGAAACTGCCATCGACAAATTGCTAAACTTTTATCAAAAATTGTTAAATAATCAGGAGAAATGATGCGAATAGGAATTTTTAGCGATACTTATACCCCTCAAATGAGCGGGATTGTGGTAGTGATTGATATTTTTCGACGAAATATGGCCAAGCTCGGTCACGAAGTTGTGGTTTTTGCCCCAAAACCGCTCGGTTATAAAGAAGACGACCCAAATGTGGTGCGGTTTAATGCCCTGCCTGGCTTATTTTATGATGATTATTTAACTAGTGTGTTTTTTTCACCAGTCGCCTTGCGTCACATCAAGAAAAAACAACTCGACATCATCTTGATTCTCACCCCCAGCCAGATTGGCTTATTGGGCGTAGCGGCCGCCAAAAAATTCCGGATTCCGCTAGTTAGTCAATACTCAACCGATTTGTTTGAATATGTGATGCTTTATCCTGAAGTTTTGCCTGGAATTATCGCCTTGACTGGCATCGCGTCTTTTTCCATCAAAGCCAAACCGAGCGAATTGCTTAGTCTAGCCCGCGAAGTTGGACGCCGACGACGCGGTTCGACGCCGTTTTCTCAATCACTCGTCAAAAACTGCATTACTTTGCTTCATAATAATTGCGACGCTGTGGTCTCTCTGTCGCGCAAAAAACAACAACAAATGATCGATTGGAAAACCGAAACTCGCCTGGAAATGATTCCGACTGGGGTCGACGCCCTACCAACCACCAAAAACGTCGACAAATTACGAGATAAATTAGGCATCGCCCCAGATGACAAAGTTGTGCTGTTTGCAGGACGGATTGCCGCCGAAAAAAACCTCGATTTGTTGGTGGATTGTTTTGATCGATTGGTCAAATTGGTGCCTAAAGCTCGCCTCTTATTCGTCGGTGATTTTGAATATCGGCCGATTCTAGAGGAAAAAGCTTCGCACTTGAAAAATGCCGATCGAGTGATTTTTACCGGTCGAGTACCTCACGAAGAATTAGGCGACTATTATGCTATCAGTGATGTGTTTGGCTTCCCGTCACTAACCGATACCCAAGGTCTAGTGGTGCACGAAGCGGCGCTGGCAGGCTTGCCGTTGGTGCTGGTTGACACCGAAGTGAGCGAGCTACTCATTCCTGGCGAAACGGGTTTTTACGCCCGCAACAACCCCCGCAATATGGCGACTACCCTAGCTAAAGTACTAACTTTACCAAAAAAAGACTACCAACAATTATCCGCCAACGCTAAAGCCCGAGCTGAACAGTTCTCCGAATTCGAACAAACCAAAAAAATCGTCGCTTTGTTTGAAGAATTGATCGCCACCCGCAAAGCTTAGTCAGTTCTAGTGGCGCAGGTTTGACTTTTTAGTCCAAATCAGGTAAAATTACATAGATAATTTAAAACAAAGGTAAAATAATGGCATCAAAATGTGAATTAACCGGCAAAGGTAAGATGTTTGGGCATAATGTCAGCTTTTCCCAACGCCGCACGAAACGAGTTTTTAAACCAAATCTACAGAAAAAAACTCTAACTGTTGACGGCAAAAAAGTAACCATGACGCTCTCGACCCAAGCTATCCGCACTCTGCGCAAAAAAGGTTTAATCAAAAAATAACCACTCGCCCGCTAGTTTGTTCTGGCGGGTTTTTGGTCGGATATTTGACCGCGATTCGCTCCATGTGCCGTTTTTTAACCAACGATAAAAACAGCGCCTCGGCTATCTGTTTAGCCCAGGCGCTATTAGCGGTTAAAACCGGCGGATTATTTACGATTGAGGAAATTATTCTTTAATTTTGAAAAAACACCACGTCGACCGATGTGTGGTACGGTCTCAGTTTTGTAACGACGCACTTGTGATAGGATTTTTGGTTGAGCAATGTCAATCGCCGCCAAAATCGTACTAGCGTTCGAAGTTACAGTCAAAGTCTTGTCGGGAACGGCGATCGCCACCTCAACTTGGTATTGATCATCGCGCTTTTTTGACAATTTCTCAAGAGTGACATGACAACTAGCGCTTTTTTTGGCGTGACGTGGCAGATATTTCAGCGTGCGACCGATTTTTTTCTCGGCGTATTGTTTAATAGTATCATCAGCTTCGTATTTAATGGTTGAAATTTCAATTTTATTCATATTTTCCTTTCAGTTTTACTTATTTTTATTTTATCATAAAACTTAATTATCGCCTAAGTAGTAATTATTTAAATCTCGGTTTTGCCACCCAGATAATTTTGCAAAACAGTTGGAATTTTGACCTTGGCGTCCGCAGTTTGACCATTTTCGATAATCGCAATCAGCAGCCGACCGATCGCAAAAGCCGTCGCGTCATTGGTATGAATTAGTTCCAGCTCGCCATTGGCCCGACGAACCCGAGTTTGCAAACGACGCGCCTGGTAATCGGTCATATAGTCAGCAGTATGGGTCTCGCGGTATTTGCCCTGCCCTGGTAGCCAAACTTCCATATCGACGCCCGAAGCGTTAGGTTTACCGATGTCAAAGGTGCATTTTTTGATCACTTGATACGGCAATTCCAACGCCTTGAGCATATACTCCTGAATCGCCACCAACAAACGGTGTTCGTCGTAACTTTTTTCAGCAGTCGTGAAGGTTTCCATTTCCAATTTATCAAATTGGTGCATTCGCAAAATACCTTCCATATCTTTGCCATAGGTTCCAGCTTCTTTGCGGAAACTAGTCGCATAGCCCAGATAGCGCACCGGCAATTCCGCTTCTTCAAAAATCTCCCCAGCATGCATACTACCGAGCACATGTTCGGCACTGCCCTGAAGCCAAAGATCCTCGCCCTCAATCTTGTAGCGGTCCTCACTCGGTTCTAAGCGATCCATAGCGTCATAAGGTGCAGTTTTAATCATATACGGTGGTAAAACTGGCACAAACGGCTTAGGGCTGATGTTTAGATTGTTATCACGCACGATTTTGGCGATTACCGCCTCGTCGCTGAGCGTATCCATCACAAAATTGATAATCGCAAATTGAAGCTTCACCAAATCGCCTTTGAGATAAGCAAACCGTGCCCCAGCCACCCGCGAAGCCCGCTCTTTATCGATCCAACCGCGAATTTTAGCAATTTCGTAGTGATTTTTTGGTTCAAAATCAAACTTGGTCGGCTCGCCCACCTGATAATCAAGCACATTTTCGTCCTCCGTCAAACCAACTGGCACGCTATCGAGCGCCATATTCGGCACTCGTTTTAGCAACACTACATATTGCTCGTAATTCTGATTAAAATCAGCCTCCAGCTCCGCCAGTTGTTCTTTGATGGCTTTGCCTTTAGCGATCAGTTCCTGATCAGGTTTGCCAGCTTGTTTGATTTGATCGGCAATTTGGTTACGCGCCTGACGCAAATCATCCAGCTGAGCTTGCAGTTCACGACGTCGATCATCAAATTTAATCAAATCAGCCACGCTGACCTCAACGCCCTTGTTGATAGCATTTTGTTGAATTTTATCTTGATTATCGCGAATAAAATTAATGTCTAACATTTTTCCCCTTTATCAATTGTGCACTCTTATTTATGGTTTTATTTTACTATTTTTTGGTCAATAAGTCGAATTATCTCAAACCCAAAATTTTGGTATAAGGCTGACAGCTAACCTGCCAGCCTTTTTAAACTACTAACTATGAAATATTACTGATTGTTTAAACAATACTGTGATTAGAAAAACCATAACACTATTGAACATGCTATTAAGAATAAAGTTGCAATTACGAAAGTCACAGAATCTTATATATCCACGCAATAAACTACACTTAAAACTATACATAAAACAGCCAACCAAGCAACCACAAATTTAGTCATAATTTCTATTTCTGACATATTACCCCTCCTTTAAATGCAAAAACAGTATAAATTTTCATAGTTCAGGCATTTTGAGCCTGAGATAAATCGACTTGTTAATCAACCTTCTAGAGATGGACTTAGGTTTAATAATTGAAATAACCCAATCCTTTCATTATATCATATATAAGCATAAAAGTCAATGATAAGTCGGTTCGACTGGCTAATTCTAGCGGGTAAGTTTTACTGAGCTTTTTAATTTCGATCATTTAAGCCTTTGCTGTCGATTGACGACTACGTTTCCGACTAAAACCGCTCACCAAAAATTTAACAAACAAGCCGGCTCCCAAACCAATCAAAGCCAAATTAATCACCACCGCCAAAACCGGCACACTGTTAATTAAAGCGTAAATAATCACCCCGACAAGCACTAGCGATTCGTTTTGTTTGTCAAACACTGCCAAGGTATTGTTCGTCAAGTAATAAATTGCCATTGGAATGGCTAAAATCAGCATCAGCGCCCAGATGATCATCGCTAAAATCGCCACCGAAATGCCAACAACCGTAGTCGCTAGTAGTAATGCAATAATCGGCAGACCAATCACCATCGCGTAGCCAATCCCGATATAGAAAATATTGATCAGCTTGAACTGCTCGCGACTAAATTGATAGAATCGTTGCGGTCGAATGATCATCACTACCACCAGCAAAGCACCAATCGACAAACTCCATATTAAATTTCCAGACAACCAATTGCGACGCTTTAAATCACTGTTTTTAATATCTTCGTGTTTAAACTCACCCGCAATAGCCGATTGAGCGATGTCTTTTGTCAGGCTGGCGTTCGATAAACTACCGCTGATTTTAGCACTATCAGCGACCCGCGTGTGTTTTGCGGATTTGATGTGAGCGTCGCGACCAATTTGACCGTCGATGTAAGTTTCTTCGCTAACAACCATTACATCACGACCGATTTGGCCTTCGATGCGCACTATGCCACCCGACAACATGGCGTCCTTGCCGATTGTCGCGCCTTTTTTGATGGTTAGTTTTGAAGCAAAAATTGACACATTACCCTGGATTTTAGCTCCAGATTCAATTACTAATTCTTTTGCTACGGCACGCACATCACCGTTAATTTGACCGCGAATCTCGATAGTCATGGCCGCCATCAAAGCGTCATCCGCCACCACACCGTCGATTACGCACCGCTTCGAGCTGGCGCAAAATACATCGCCATTAATCTGTTTATTAAATGAAATATCCTGCTCCGAAGCTTCCATTTTAACTTGATCGATACGTTCCAAAGCCGGCTGATTCGCCTGAATTGTGGTTTTTGGCGCTTGAGTATTCTGCTCAGTATTAGTTAGCGCCAAGACCGGTCGAGCCAAGCCAGCTAGCATTATCGCAGTCAATAGCGCCATACTAATTTTAGTGATAGTTTTCATTGTCAATTTTACTCCTTTTTTAAAATTTTATGGCTAGCAACCACCTCCGCCACCTCCGCCACCTCCGCCACCGGAGAAGCCACCGCCACCGGAGCCAGAACTGCCCGATGAACTAGCTGACGAGGCTACTGAGCTAAATGATTTAATCGAATTCGCAAACGAGCTGGCGTTAAAGGCCTGCGCGCCAAAATACCAAGCCGGCACACAATCCGCTTCTTGATAAACCGCATTAAGCACTTCGCCCCATGATTTTTCCAGCCCAAACATCACCGCATAAGGCAATAATCGTTCATACAATACCACTCGATCGTGGGCATCACGCATCGCTCCACCAACTGACTGATTAAACGCCAATCGCTCTGCTTCAGCCATTTTAATATAGCGTTTCAAACCTGTTAAATGTGCCTTGAGACTCATTCCGGCTGATGTTAAACGCTTAAATCGACCGATCCAGGCTAGACAACTAACTGCAACAGCAATTATCGTAATTTGCAATACGCTGATCGAAAAAGGTGCGTAAAAATTAGCTAATGGTTGGTCGATATTTTCGTAGCTAACCGATTCTAAGCTAGTTATTGATATCACCATCGATATCGCCGATGCCACAATCGATAGCGACGCGAGCACGATTAATGGCAACGCTATCCGCTTGGTCAATTGTTGGTCATAAACATAGCCATCGAGCGACAAAACTGTTCGTTTACTAAATAAATCAATTCGTGACCCCATCCCCATGTCTTTACGATCAAGCTCAAAATCCCGACCAGTCTCCGGTTTAGTTTTAAAAATCGCAAAAAAGAAAGCCTGTTCACGCTCAGTCCAAGTTTTATTTGGCAAAACTTTAATCACATAGTCTCTGTCTTTTGAAAAAACTGATTTGGTTATTTTTTCAGTGATTTGAATTTTGCGGGCAATCGCCAACTGGATTAAACCAGCCGGCATAATTTTTGTTGAATGTTCAGCCAACCGATTATCCATTATTGCCGATTGAAACACATCAATATCAGCTGGTGGTAGATATTCAGTTGCGATAGTATCCAGCTGGTTTTGCCGACGCAGTGATTGTTGGCGAATAATTACCACAATAATTAAAATAATACCAATCGAACCCAGAATCACCACCAGCCACGCCAACATCCGATGATGGTTACTAAGCTTATAGGCCGCAAAAGTCGCTTCACCAAATTGCATCGCCAAAGTCATGTTGCCACCTGCTTCTAGCGGTTTTGTTGTTGTAAATGTAACAACACTACCGTCAGCATTTAGCTCATAACGACAATCACTAGCTGTGCTTTTTAGAACTCCGGTATAACAAGCAATTTGTTTCGGATTAAAATCCGCTCGCACTGACTGATCCAAATGCACTCGCGCCACAATTTGTCGAAACTGTTGCCTCCAGCCGGTACCGTTCGTATCCCAATAAAATTCTTGCTTAGCACTGTCAGTCGGTGTCATCGTTACGTCGCGCATGGTGTAGTTAAATTCATATTTATGCCGACCATGCAAAAAAACCGCGTCGCTTTTGTCGCGAATCATTAGCACCCGAAAGCCCGCTTTAGTTTCGTTTTTATAAACTGGGGCGGGTCGATCATCGCGCAGAATCTCCCCCATTTGCAAATCAAGCGTGTGCTTTTGGTAAGTTAGTGGGATCGAACGGATAATTCCACGATTTTGATTATAATCTGGAAAAACCGAGTAGAGGACTTCTTTTACCCGCAACTGCGATTGACCGTCAGCGTTTTTGGTTAGATAATAGTCAATTTCCATCTTGTCAAAATAAAAATCGTTGACGCTAGCATTTACTGATTGTGTCGTCAAACCAATTACCGAACCAATAGCCCCAACAACCGCCAATCCGGTCGTTAACAATATTTTTCGCCACCTAGTCATTTTTTCTCCCCTGTGTTTTATGCACTTTAATAAGGTATTTCATTTTTAATTTTATCACATTTGGCCATATTGATGATGTTTTCTAAACTAATTTTTACCATATTGCGCACCGCGTGATCGGTGTTAAAAGCAATATGTGGCGTGATAATCACATTCGGCAAAGCCTCAAGTTTACGAAACAAGTCATCTGGCACTATGCGAGTTGAAAAATCCTGGTGAAAAATTCCCCGCTCTCCCTCGTACACATCCAACGCTACGCCCGCCAATTTTCCCGACACCAGTGCCTGATACAAATCGTCGGTTTTGATATGTTCACCACGTGCCACATTGATAATTATCGTGCCGTCGGGCATTTTGGCGATGTTACGTTGATTGATGATGTGCCGATTGCCGTCATTGAGGGGCATATAAATCCCGATTAAATTAGCCTGCCGAAAAAAAACATCCAAATCGTCAACATAATCCAACCACTGACGCTCCTCAGGGCGTGGTGCCACATCATAAGCAATTACTCGTCCGCCGAACCCTTGAAAAGTTCGCGCGGCTTCCAGCCCGATATGTCCCGTTCCCAGAATTCCTACGGTGTAATCGCGAATTTCTTTACCAATCAATCCCTCCAAGCGGTAATCCTGGTTGTGCCAACGCATATAACCAGTGTGCAAATTACGCAACAGCATCAACGCCAGCGCCACCGAGTGTTCACTAATGGCATTGGGTGAATAATCCGGCACCCGCGCAAATCGCACACCATAGCGTCGCCCATCCGCACAATTCAGTCCATCAAACCCCGCCTGGCGCAACGAAAAATATTTAACGCCTTGAGCCTGCATCATTTGGTAAACCTCCGGCGCATAACAACGCGTCGTAATATCCGTCACGCCATCCATACCTTTTAGCAAATGCATCGTATTATTGTCCAGCGGTCGATCAGTCGTAAAACATTGCACTCCGAATTCTGTCGCAAACCGTTCAAAATACTGACGCTCATCTTCCCGCACCCCGAAGTTGATAATTTTCATGTTTAAATTATACCTTGATTATGCTTAAAAATAAAGACGCGCTAACGATTTTTATTTCAAAATATGAGAACCGCTAATATGCGATCAATTATGTTTCAGCGAGATTAACAATCTAGGCTGGCAATGAGTGATTCTAGATGAGCGAATTGCCACCATCGAGTCGAAACATAATTGATTGCTATCACAAGAACTACCCAGTAGATTACCACTGAGCAGTTGTTCTTGAATCATAGTATTTTTTAGTCAAACTTAACTGTAGGATAAATCTTGCGAGTAACTGGATCAACTCCCCGGCGCAATTGCGGGAACGGCACACCTTCACGAGCGGTTACGCCTTCAAAAATCCAAAACACCCGCTCCGAATAACCCCAACCGCAAGTTGGTGGCATACCATATTCTAGCATCTCCACGAAATCAATATCGAGCATCATTGCCTCATCATCACCTGCCTCGCGCATCTGTTGTTGTTCCAAAAAACGCTCCAGCTGATCAATTGGATCGTTTAGCTCTGAGAAGCCATTACCCAGCTCCGACCCAGCAATCACCGGCTGAAAACGCTCCGTCAATCGTTCATCTTCCAAACTAGTTTTCGACAACGGCGAAATAAACTTCGGCGTGTTAATTAACCAGACCGGACCAGTCACATCTTTGCGGATATTCTTCCAGAGCTTATCAATAACTCGCGCGCGATTGTCAGCTTTTTCAACTTCTAGACCATTTTCGCGCATAATTCGTTGCAATTCCGCCATATCTGTTTCAAAAATATCAATATCATAGCGCTGATTAATAGTGGTAGCATAATCCCAGACCTCCCATTTACCACTCATATCGACTTCAAACTCACCCAATTTAAACTGTAATTTGCCAAAAGTCTGCGCCAAAACGTATTTATACATTTCCTCCATCATGCGCATGCCATCTTGCCAGTTAGCGTAAGCCCAGTACCACTCCATCGCCACATGTTCAGGCAAATGTTCATCCGAGTAGTTTTCATTGCGGAAACGATGACCAATGTCATAAACTTTTTCGTAACCAGCCCCAATTAGACGCTTCAGTGGCAATTCATGCGAAATCCGCAGATAAAAATCCTCATCCAGCGCGTCCATATGTGTCACAAACGGGTTAGCGTCAGCCCCACCAGTGGTATGTTCTAAAATTGAGGTGTTAATTTCAATAAAACCACGTGAATTGAGAAAATCACGAGTTGCCTGCCAAAACTTTGACCGCCGAATATAGCGATCGCGCACTTCAGGATTGAGATTGATATCAAGATAACGACGACGGAAACGCTCTTCTTTGTTGGTTAGTTCTTCTGGCAACGGACGCAATGTCTTAGTCAGCAGACGCACAGACCGTGCTAGTACCGAAGTCTCACCAGTTTGGGTTTTGCCGACCACTCCAACCGCTTCCACGAAATCACCACTATCAAGCAACCGCAGGCTCGCCATATCAATGGTATTTTGCACCACATCGGCTGGTTTCAAGTCGTCTTTTTTCAAAAAAACTTGCACTTCGCCACTAAAATCCTTTAACACGACAAAAGCGATTTTACCGAATTTACGAATCTTTACAATCCGCCCCGCCACCGTGACGGTCTGACCTTCAAGCTCACTAAATTGGGCTGTAATTTGACCAGCTTGATGAGTGCGGTTGGCTTTGCTTGGATATAAATCATACCCCAAATCTAATAATTCCTGCCGTTTGCGCAGGCGTTCGTTACGATAATCTTGTAATGTTGCCATGTTGTCTCCGTTTTGTCTTTACCATGCTATTTTAACATAAAACCGCCCCTGTTAGCAAACAAGAGCGGTTTTGGGAGTGAATTTATTTTTATTCCAAAGACAAAATTTTATACTCAACCGCACCTTTTGGCGTTTCTACAACCGCTACGTCACCAGCTTTTTTACCAAGCAAAGCCTTACCCATTGGCGACTCATCGCTGATTTTGCCATCAAGCGGATCGGCTTCAATCGAACCAACAATAGTATATTCAAAAGGCTTTTTGTCGGTGGCTCGCTCTAAATTAACAGTTGAACCAATCCGCACACTGCGGTGCCCTCCGGTAATCACTTCAGCGTTAAGCATAATATCTTCGATTTCGGCGATTCGCGTTTCAACCGCTGTCTGATCGGTGCGCGCCGCGTCGTATTCAGCGTTTTCTTTTAAGTCGCCAAAATCGCGGGCTTCAGCAATACGATCAGCGATCTCACTGCGACGTGATTTCAACTCTTCTAGTTCTGCCACTAACTCACTAAGTCCGGCTTCAGTTAATTGAAAATTCTTTTTTACCATATAAACTCCTTATTTTAATTTATTAATTATTGTTTGGCGATCTATTAACTCAACTTGACCGCTAGCTCGATGAACTAGCTCAAATTTATTCTGCTCAATCAGCCTCTTACTGACGACAATTCGATACGGCAAACCCATCAAATCGCTATCAGCAAATTTTTCACCAGCCCGCACGCCACGACGATCATCGAATAACACTTCAATCCCATTAGCTTCTAGCTCAGCGTATAATTCCTCAGCCAACGCCATTGAATCTTCGTCGATTGGGGTCAAATTAACTTTAAACGGCGCCACGCTTTCTGGCCAAACCAGACCTTTTTCATCAGCAAAATGTTCCGCCAATAACCCCATGACTCGGCTCGGTCCAATACCATAACTACCCATAAAAACCGGCTGGCGCTCGCCTTTTTCATCTGTGAAATACAAACCTTCCGCCTCTGAAAATCGAGTTCCCAAGGTAAAAATATTACCAACTTCTACCGCGGTCGCTTCTTCTAGTTCATCAGCCGTCACTCCTAAGTCATTTAAAGTTTGATCATTATAAACTTCTTTGTTGATAGCCAGACGCTTGGCACGATGGACATAAATCACATCCTCACCGACCGGACTCAAAGTCTGAAATTCATGCGAATATTTAGCAAAACTACCGCCCGAAGCAAAAGTTTTAAAAGTTATATCACCCAAACCCAAACGTTCATAAATTCTATGATAAGCTTCCGTAATTTGCTGATAAAACTTATCATGAGCCTCGCGATCTCGGCAAAAAGAATATAAATCTTTCATCAAAAATTCTCGACCGCGCATCAGGCCCGATTTAGCCCGCAACTCATTACGGAATTTGATTTGAAATTGATACGGATAAGCTGGCAAATCCTTATACGAAGCGATATACCGCGTCATCATTTGAGTGATGGGCTCTTCGTGAGTAGGTGCCAAACCCAGAGTCGAGCCAGAAGCCAAGTCAGTTTTAAACCAAACGTCCATCGCTTCTTCGCTCCAGCGACCGCTAGCCTTCCAGGGTTCTGCTGGTTGCAAGGCAGTCATCGACAATTCATTGCCACCGATAGCATTCATTTCTTCTCGGATAATTTGGACAATTTTATCAAGCACTCGCTTGCCAAGTGGCAAAAACGCATAAACTCCCGCCATTTGTTTATAAACATAGCCGGCTTGAATCAATAGCTTAGCATTTAAAGCTGTTTCATCAGCTGGCACAGTTTTGTTAGTTTTGGTAAAAACTTGAGTTCGACGCATGAATTCCTTTCTTTTATCCCTAAATCATCTGATAACAAAAGATATTATATCATAAATCTATTTCAAACCGCTCAGAATCGCCCAAAAAGCCAAGCCATTATTAAGAGCGTGAATAATCATAGCCGGATAAATCGAGCCCGACACTTCTCGCGTTAAACACATCACTAGCGACAGCGAAAAAGTCACCACCACTGCCACCCAACCGCCACCGATAAAATGAGCCAAACCGAACAGCAGGCTGACCAGCAACATCGTCATCAAAAAGCCCGATCGCGCCCGAATTTTGTCAAACATAAATCCGCGAAAAATCAGTTCCTCGGCCACCGGGGCTAGCACCACCAACGTGAAAAACACCGCTGTCAGCTCTAAACGTGAATTTTGCCAACCAAATTTAAAACCTAAATCTTGTTTTTGCTCGATGTTAAAGCCCGGAACAAGTTCTTTAATCATCAGAAGCATCGCGATACGCAAAATAAACGCCAGCACAAAACCAGACAACGCCAAACCAATTTCGCGCCATTTTAGCCAACCAGTCAGCCCCAGGCGGTTTTTTTGCCAAACTAGATTTTGCCCAAAACGCAGTTTAGCCATGATTTTTGGAAGCGCCCACAACGCCAAAATAACGCTACTAAACACCACCAAATGAAGCAATTGATTATACAGCAAAGCGTAATGCTTGCTAACTGGCCAAAGCGACTGTTGAAGTTTAACAATTACGCCCCAAACCGCGTTAATCGCAAAATACACCGCCGTTAAATACAGCATCAAGCTCAAATTGTGCAATAAATTAGTGCCGACCCGCCGCCAATATTCGGTCGTCGTCAGCGTTTTAAAGTTATTTTTAGGCTTTTTTGGTTGTTGCATCATCCCTCCTTGTTTTAGAAAAGTTTAAAAATATCACCGACAGTAATTAACAATGTCAAAGCTAGTAAAATCAGCATGCCAGTGCCATGAATTTGCTCTTCTAAATCTTTTGTCAAAGGTTTTTTCAGACCGCGAAACAGCGCCGTTACTAGCCACCGACCACCATCAAGCGCTGGAATCGGCAGAGCATTCATCACCGCTAGCGTCAACGAAATAAGCGCCACAAACAGCACGAATTTAGTAATTTCCCCGCCAATTAGCGCCGGGAAAACCACCCCCAACAGCCCCACCGGCCCAGCCACCGATTGACCAGCTTGAGCAATTTTTTGATCAGCGTGTTGACGCGTAGTTTGGTCAAAACTCAGTTTCTGCACCAAACCACCGAAGAAATTCACAAACACCTGACCCACGCCTTTGAGCGTTTCGCCCATCATTTGCACCACCGTCCCGACGCCGACAATCGGGGCTGACCAACCCGCGTAAAGTTTCGATTCTTGGAACGGCAACAGACCGATGTATCCACTTTTTTCAGCCGTTTGGTGGTCGTTGAGCTTGACTTTGGTTTGAGCGACGGCCTGTTTGTCCGACAATCGGCGATATTCAACCGTTACTTCCTGACCAGCCAGCCGTTTAGTGATTTGACGCAATTGATCCGGCGAATCAATCTGCTGTTGATTAATTTTCAGAAGCTGATCATCGGCTTTTAAACCAGCTCGCTTAGCTGGGCCATCGTCCAATACTTTATCAACTTGCACCGGCGAATGGACTATTTTGCCGTCATTAGCCAGCCGAAACTGATTTGGCAGCACCTGAGGTAAACCCGTCCACGCCAAAATTGTCATTAGCAAACAAGCAAACACAAAGTTAAAAAACACCCCCGCAAACAAAATCTGCGTTTTGGCCCAAAAACTAGCCGACCCATAGTCACCCGGCTCGCTAGCCGAATCATGTTCGCCCTGCAGTTTAACATAACCACCAAGCGGTAAGGCGTTGATCTTGAAATCTACGCCATTTTTGAGTTTTTTGGACCAAACAGTTGGCGGAAAACCAATCGCAAATTCCTCTACCGTTACACCATTTTTCAAAGCAACCAACGCATGTCCCAGCTCATGAATCGTCACCAGCACTACCAGCACCGCCAGCCCTGCCAGCACCCCTAATAATATATGCATTTTATCCCCTTTTTTACTTTTTCCATAGTTACCACGCCGTTAAATTGTGGTAATTTCTTGCTCTTTTTGCTTAAACAGAGCTTCAATTTGCTCCTGAGTTTTGTTAACTAAATCTTGAACATCTTTTTCAAACCGTCGAGCATCATCCTCAGAGATTTGCTTGTCGTCTTTTAGTTTTTTGATATCTTTTAAAGCGTCTTGACGGACATTGCGGACACGAATTTTAGCTTCTTCAACTTTTTCACTAGCTTGTTTAACAATTTCCAGACGTCGCTCAGTGGTTAGCGCCGGAATCGGTACTCGCACCAAGCGCCCATCGTCACTAGGATTTAAACCTAGCGACTGATCGTTACGAATCGCCGTCGCAATCGCCTGCAGGTTATTGGCGTCAAACGGAGTAATCGTCAGCATCTGAGCATCAGCCACCACCACATTAGCCACTTGGTTAAGGGGCATTTGCGTCCCATAAACCTCAACCCGGACATTATCGAGCATCGAAGCCTGAGCTCGTCCAGTGCGGACTGATTTCATCGCTTGTTGAAAAAACTCAATTACTTTGTCCATTTCACTTTGACATTGCTTAAGATCAAACATATTCCTCGCTTTCGTTTACTGCTGATTATTATACCAAAAAAGCCTGATGATTTTAAGTAATTTGTGACTTTTTTAGCAAAAACACTATTGACTTTTTAGCGTAAGTATGATACAATGATAATATACCTATTTAGCAAAAACCAAGTCTTTATGGCTTGGTAGTTTTTATTTATGAAATATATGTTTTAAGTATTGACTTTTTATTAAGTTTATGCTAATATGTAAACATACTATTTGAAACAAAACAAAAAAAAGGACAAAAACCACATGAATCAAAATTTAACTTATAACTCGAAATCGTTTCAGGTATTGATGCCCGAAACCGAAATCGTCAAAACCATCACCCTCAACCAGTTAGATGGCACTGCTGATGACGCCGAAACGCCAATTACTAAGGTTGAGATGCCAGTTGAACACGGTTTCTTCCGAGGCGTAGAATACACCGAGACCAATACCCTGCTGGAATTTGCTAACAATAAATGGGAAAAATTGACTACTATCGTGTTCAAAGATGGTGGCAAAGCCCTATTTGGAACCGACACCATCCGCAAAATGAGCCGTTTAACCAAACTCGACACTGACATCAAAGATGTCATTCTGGCAGCTAGCCAGCTCCCTACCACCGCTTAATCTTCGTGATTAATAAAAACCAACACAAATACAAAAAACAAACCTCACCATCAACATCAACATCAACATCAAAAATACTCATCGACTAGCCGATGAGTATTTTTTAAACATCTTTAGACTGTTACAAGCCCATTTCAAGGCGAGTGAATCGTTTGATGGTGATGTTTTCACCGAGTTTAGCAATCGCGTCTTTAACCACTACTTCAACTGTCTTAGAATCTTCTTTGATGTAAGCTTGTTTAAGCAGAGTTTTTTCGGCAAAGTATTTATCAACCCGACCCGCCACGATTTTTTCAGCGATATCGGCTGGCTTGCCGGCTAGATCGTCTGAGGCTAGCGCTTCAGCTTTGACGCGCTCTAGCTCCTCAGCTGGCACGTCTTCAAGCGACAAATAAGCTGGATTCATGGCTGCGATTTGCAGAGCAATTTCGTGCGCTAGAGCTTTAAATTCCTCGGTGCGCGCCACAAAATCAGTTTCGCAGTTGACTTCTACTAGCACGCCGATGCGACCGTCATGCACGTAGCTATCAATCACGCCAGCACAAGTCTCGCGCTCTGCACGTTTTTCAGCTCGGGTTAGACCTTTTTTGCGCATCGCTTCTAGCGCTTTTTCAAAATCACCGTCAGCTTCTTTTAATGCCTCGCGGGCGTCAGTCAAACCAACACCGGTCAGGTCTTTTAGTTTTTTAATGTCTTCAACAGTAAATGACATTGTCGTCCCCTTTTCTTGTTTTATTAAAAGTTTAGTTTTAAATTATTTAGCCGATTTTTGGGCTTTGGTAATTGTTTCAGCCAGATAATCCAAAATCAATTCTACGCCTTTGATAGCGTCGTCATTAGCTGGCACAACATAATCGATGCCGTCTGGGTTGACGTTAGTATCCACTAGCGCCACCACTGGAATATTCATTTTGTTAGCTTCTTTGATGGCATTTTTATCAACAATCGCGTCGGTCACAAACACCACAGCTGGTTTAGCGGTCAGGTTTTTGATACCGCTATATTTGAGGTTGAGGGCGTCGATAGCCTCTTGGTAGCGTTGAACTTCTAATTTTGAGTAGCGTTTTTCAAACTCACCCGAAGCCATTGATTTTTCGTATTGGTGTAATTTACGGATTTGCGATGAAATAGTCGCACCGTTAGTCAACATACCACCGATCCAACGTTCGCAAACATATGGTTGATTGGTGGTTTCAGCGACGGCTTTGACCTTATCTTTGATAGTTTTTTTAGTACCAACAATTAGCACTTTGCCACCTTTGGTGACTTCTTTAGCGATTTTATCGAGCGCTAAATCTAGATTTTCCACGGTTTTGACCAGGTCAATGATGTGACTGCCTTGGCGTTTTGAGTGGATATAAGGCGCCATCTTTGGGTGCCAGCGACTGGTTTTGTGTCCGAAATGAACACCGGCTTCAAACAAAGCCTTAATGTCGATATTTGACATTTTTACTCCTTTTTCCTCGTTCTCAAGTCTTAAATTATCTCATGATAATCAGAAGTTACCTCAAGAACTGCGTCATTAATATTGTTACAAAATGATATTATACCGTAAATTGATAAAAAAGACAAGAAAAAAGCCCACGCTAAGCGCGGGCTTGAAAAGCAATTACATATACTGAGTTTTTATAGTAGCTCAGTGACTACTTCAACTTTGATAACCTTTTCCCAGCCAGCGTGTTGGAACATATATTTTTGTTCCATTTGATTGTTGGCTGGATTTAGCTCCTCACCAATCGCCACACGCTTTGATCTAGCACGTAGCACCGGCTTAGAGTTTATTCTAGGATTCACCAAGTCCGACAATATTGGCATTGGTAGCACCACTGCCAATACGTCACACTCTTGGCCAAGTTCAACTACTTCTTGAGCAGTTGTTACTTGACTAGAGATATAGTTAATCTCTAGATCATCACCATAGATCCTTTTTAGATCTGTGGTTTGATCTTCAGTCATCACGTGGCGTGAAAGCCATAAAATTTTTGTCATCTTTTTTTCCTCCTATATTATCACCGCCTTGTAAGTTTAAAGGACTTTCTGTCCTACGGTGATCTAAATATTTTTTTTAAAATAATACCTGATCATATCGATCATTTGACCAACGATAATTCCTTAGCCAAAGGATCGATACAACCAGCGGAAGAAAAAAAATGATTTCCGACTAGTAATTGCTTTTGTAAAGGTGCGGTAAGTTCTGTCTCAAACTTACACTATACATTATAGCATGATCATTTAAATATGTCAATAGTTTTATCAGACTTTTTATAAAAAGCGATTTTATAGAGTGTCTTGACTCTTTTTGACTTTTATTCCTCCCTAGTGTATAATGACGACTTATGAAAAAGAATATCCACCCCCAAGATTATCGGCTCGTCGTATTTAGCGACGAAGCAGCGGGTTTTTCGTTTCTAACTCGAAGCACCGCTCCGACCACCGAAACGATTAAATGGGAAGACGGCAAGGAATATCCATTGGTCAAAATCCACATTTCGAGCGCTTCTCACCCATTCTTCACTGGTGAAGAGAAAATCATCGACACCGAAGGTCGCGTTGACCGCTTCAAGGCAAAATTCGAAGCTGCCCGCAAGCATAAAGAAGCCTTGGAGAAAAAATTAGCGGCTCAAAAAGCCCCAAAAACTAAAGCCGAACCAAAAGCCAAAAAAGCTGACAAATAGGCTCTGTTTAAAACCTCCCACTCGGGAGGTTTTAAGTTTGCGAGAACATGAGCGATTGGCGATTTATAATCAATTATGTTTCAGCGAGATTGACAATCTAGGCTGGCAATAAGCGATTCTTCAGATGAGCCAATTGCCACCATCGAGTCGAAACATGATTAACTAAACCGATATTATCATAACCGCCAGTCAATCGGTCGCTGGTTAGTTTTAATTAAAAAAGCATTAATTTTCGAAAAAGGTTTGGAACCGAAAAAGCCTCGATTAGCCGAAAACGGCGACGGATGAGCAGTGGCGATTTTATAATGATGTGGGTTGGTGATTTTGGCGCCAACTTTTTGGGCATGAGCGCCCCACAACACAAACACTAACGGCCGTTCTGATTCATTCAAAAACTCCAACACATGCTCGGTAAACTCCATCCAACCGAGGTGAGCGTGACTAGCCGGCTTGCCTTGTTCTACACTCCACGAAGTGTTCATCAGAAGCACGCCTTCCTCCGCCCACGGTCGCAAATAACCCGTCGCTGGCGGTTCGATTCCCAGATCATTGTTTAATTCCAAGAAGATGTTACGGAGCGACGGCGGAATTTTAACATCCGGCTTGACCGAAAAACTCATGCCATGCGCCTGCCCTACGCCATGATACGGATCTTGCCCGATAATCACCACCTTGACCTGCTCCAATGGACAAGCTTCAAAACAGGAAAAAATCTCCTGGCGCTCCGGAAAAACCACCCCACGCGCCCGCGCCTCTTCAACTTTATGCCATAATTGTTTAAAATAAGCCTGTTGCGCTTCGTGCTCGATCAACTGACGCCAAGTAGTAAATGTCATATTTTTATCTTATCACGAGTTCGAGTTTTTTGAAAAACTACTCTGTTTTTGGTATAATAGCTGGCAGTATTATGGCAAAAATTGATTTAAATTTGGAAAAATTACAGACTGAACACCGCGAAATTGAGGCGTTTTTAAGCACGCCCAATGCCTATGCATCGCCAGATTTTTCCGCAAAAAACAAGCGCTTAGCGGAACTCGAAAAAATCATCTCAACCGCTGAACAAATCGCTACTTTAGAAAAAAACATTGCCGAAGCTAAAGCGTTAATTGAACTCGAATCAGGCGAATTAGCTGAGTTAGCTAAAACAGAAATCGCCGACAGCGAGACGGCCTTAGCGACGGCCGAGCAAGAACTTATGCTGATGCTACTGCCTAAAGATCCGAACGATGATAAAAACGCTATCATCGAAATCCGCGCCGGCGCTGGTGGCGATGAGGCTAGTTTGTTCGCTGCTGAATTGATGCGCATGTATTTGCGTTTTTGCGAAAATCACAGCCTCAAAACCGAACTTCTCAGCGAAAGTTCCAACGATACTGGTGGCTATAAAGAAGTTATTTTTAAAGTTATTGGTGACGCACCGTATGGCACTTTGAAGTTTGAATCGGGAGTCCACCGCGTCCAACGTGTCCCCGCGACCGAGAGTCAAGGTCGGATTCATACTAGCACCGTCACCGTGGCGGTTTTGCCGGAAGCCGAAGAAACCGACATCGAAATCAACCCTAACGACCTGCGGATTGATGTTTATCGCTCGGGCGGCCACGGCGGTCAAAGCGTCAACACCACCGATAGCGCTGTGCGTATCACCCACTTACCAACCGGCATTGTAGTCGCCAACCAAGACGAAAAATCGCAAATTAAAAACAAGCTTAAAGCCATGAGCGTGTTGCGTAGCCGTTTATTGCAGGCCAAAATTGAAGCTGAGCAGTCCCAGCTGGACGAAAAACGGCGCAAACTCATTGGTTCTGGCGATCGTAGCGAAAAAATTCGGACTTATAACTTCCCTCAAGACCGCATCACCGATCATCGGATTAGTTATTCACGTTCCAATATTCCGTCGGCCATGAACGGCGAAATTGACGATTTAATCGAACGACTCAAAGCTTACGAAAGCGAGCTTAACCTTGCCGAAGCCAACAATTAACGCTTGGCTTGTTCAAGCCACTACTCAGCTAAAACGTTGTAATTTTATCAACAATGCTCGACTAGAAGCTGAACTGCTCCTGGGTTTTGTACTGCACTGCGATCGTCTGCAACTGCAACTACGGCTTGATGATGATATAACCGATGATCAACTCTCAGAACTGAACCAAATTTTAGCTCAGCGCTTAAATAATTACCCACTCGCCTATATTACCGGCGCCAAAGATTTCTACGGTCGACAGTTTCAGGTTAATTCGTCGGTTTTAATTCCTCGCCCGGAATCAGAGGTGATGATTGAACAGGCTTTACAAATCGTCAATAATAATTTTAGTGTTCAGGCGACTGATATCATCAAGATTCTTGATATTGGCTGTGGTAGCGGCGCACTGGGTTTAACCTTAGCTAGTGAATTAGCCGAACGCAAAATTAATTACCAGCTAACCCTGGCGGACATTTCGCAGTCCGCCCTTAACGTCGCCCGCCACAACGCCAAGAACCTCGCCGTTACGGCTGATTTTGTTATTAGTGATTTGCTCACGGATATTTCAAATTTATCGGCTAATCTGATTTTAGCTAATTTACCTTATGTTGATCGTCAATGGTCTTTTGTTAAAAATGTGGAATTTGAGCCAGAATTAGCCCTTTATGCTGACAACCATGGACTGGCCTTGATTTTTAAACTAATTGACCAGCTCGCCACTACAAAAAATCAAACCGCTCAATGCTGGCTATTCCTCGAGTCCGATCCTTTGCAACAGCCAGCCATTCGCAAGCATCTTTTGGAACATAATTTTACCGATATTAAACAAGTCGACTATATTACTATAGTCGACCTATCTAAAGAAGCTTAATTGTTTAGTTTTGAGCTGATTGGAGTTTGGCTTTGGCGGTGATTGTTTGATTACCGCGTTTAACTACTAATTCCACTTCGTCGCCAACGGTATATTCTGATAACAACGTGCTCAAGCTACCAGCTTTACCAACTTCCAAACCATTGACTTTCATGATAATATCGCCTTCTTTTAAGCCAGCTTTGTCAGCTGAAGAGCCTGGAATTACGTTACCGGTTATTAATGCGCCCTGCTTTTCGCTGAGTTTTTTGTCTTTAGCGATAGCTGGATTAACCGCTATATAGCGCACACCGAGCATCGCCCGCTGGATTTGATCATCGTTGCGACCAAGCTGCTTAATCACGCCTTTAGCAGCGCTAATTGGGATTGCAAAGCCCAGACCGTTAGCACCCCGAGTTACAGCCGTATTGATGCCGATCAGCTGACCACCAGCATTAACCAACGGGCCACCAGAATTACCAGGGTTGATCGCAGCGTCAGTTTGCAACATATCAGTCAAATTTTCAACGCTCTGATCACTACCCTGCGCTGTAATACTACGGTTCGTACCAGAGATAATGCCCCGAGTAACGGTGTTTTGGTATTGTCCAAGCGAATTACCAATGGCAATCACCGATTGACCGACTTTGACAGTTTTTGAATCACCGATCTCAATTGGTTTAAAATTTTTGGGGTTAGATACTTTCAAAAAAGCTAGATCATTAAACGGATCCTGAAAAATAACCTTGACGTTGTCATACATTTCACCATCGCTGGTAATAACTGTCAATTGAGTTGAATCTTTGACCACGTGTTTGTTGGTTAAAATATAGCCGTTACTTGATAAAATAACCCCGGTGCCAGCCCCACTCTGCTCAGTGTCGAGCGTATATCTATTGACCGACGATGTCACAATTGACACCACGCTTGGAGCAACTTTTTCTGCTACTGAACTGATGCTAGATTCAGCGAAATTCTGGGTGTTTTTATCAACCGTAGATTGATTAACCACTGGCGTAGTTTGAGATGTTTTCTCGGTTTTGTTCGTTCGAGTCAAAATCGCCGGCGCTAGCAAAAGCACTAATAATCCCAGCAGAGCCAGATTAAGGGCTTTTGGTCGCTTCAGACTCTTAGTCCGAGGGCGAGAGGACGGCGACGCATCGTCGATAACTTTAGTTTCTAATTTAATTGGGTCTTGTTGCATAATACTCCTTTACAACTTAATTAATGGTTTTGAAAAAAACAACAACATTACTAAAATTAACACAACCACAAAACCAATCGACGCCAGCAAATCAATTTGCAGATTACGATGATTTTGATCGGCTTCTTGGTTCATATAAAACAGCACTTTGTAGGTCAAAAAAGTCAAGGCAGTTGAAACTATCGCGAATTGCGATACTTTAATACCAGCCACAAAATTATAGCCAATCATCCAATGCCAATAAATCCACGCTAATTCCATCATAATTAGCGCCCAAATACCGCTCATCAACCGCGTATATTTAATCTCAAAATCAGCATTTTTAAGATAATGACCCATGATATTATAAGCGATAAACATTTCAACCATCAAAAAAACTAATATTGGCCAACGATAGCCAAACAACGATAGATTTAAATTCACTAAAAACATCGCAATCAAGCTCTGAGTCATGATTTTGAGAGAACTAGTGCCAGGTTTGATCATTAGTAGCCAAATAATATAGAGCAAAGCTGAGCCAATTTGGTAAATCATTTGATCGCCACCGATGTAATAAACCAACAGCACATAACTAATTCCGACTAAAATATCCGTTAGATTTGAGACTAAATTAGCCCACCAAAATCGAATTTTAACGGCAAAAATTCGCCATTTGCTAACAGCAATCACCGCCAGTCCTAACCACGGCGCATCAAACAGATTAACCAGCATAACCACTGCCACCGCCAATAAAGCATTCAGCAAAACATAAAACAATCCGCTAATTAAATTAGAGGTTTTAGGAGTGGGTTTGGGTAATTTTTTCGGGATTTTTTTCATAGATATTTTAACACACATCGATAATTACTATTATATTATACCATAACCAACATTTAAAATTACTTTAATTCAAAACCTGGACCGATAACCACCACTAAATCAGAATTATGGTTGGTATATCTGGCAGATTGACCGATATCTGTCTCTAACTGGTAAGTTCGCTTGAGAAATTCATAAGATTTTGGCTTATCGGCGCCAGATTTTTGAAAAATTAACCCTTTGGTGGAAATATTTTCTGGAGCATTAGCAACCTGTCGAACCGTAAATCCCTGCTCCGTTAGACGGTCGGCTAATTTTTGAGCGATACCAGCCACGTCACTGCCATTAAGCACCGTGATACTGGCCGATTCTTTAGTTAGTTTCTGATTACCGTTAGCTTGACGCTGAACGTGCTTTTTGACTTCGGCATAATTCTCAAATCCCGCCCGTGGCAAAACCACTGACTGACCGTCCATATTGCCAGTTTTAGTCACTTCAACTAGACTAATCGAATTAATGGTCGAATCGCTAAATTGCGAGGAAATCTTTTTGAAGGTCGCAGCCACTGATTTGACTTCGCTAGCGGTAATATTAGTGCGTAAATTATCACCTAACGATTCAATGATTCGGAGCATTTTTTCAAAATTGTTAAAAGTGCCATCTGAAGCCATTTTTTTAGCCATGGCAGTCACCACTCGACGTTGATTATCTTCTCGATCATAATTAGACCGCGACAAACCATAGCCCCCATCTGAATTACGCGCCCGAATCAATTTCAAAGCTTGTTCGCCGTTTAACAGGCCAGTCGGGCCATTTTTGAATTTAATGCCTGTATTAACATCATAAATCCCTCGCGGGTCAGAACTTTCGATCACTATTTCAACCCCACCGATGGCATTAACGATATCTTCGACTGCCTTGAAATTTAAGTGCATATAATATTGTGGAGTCCAGCCTGTGACCTGGCCCAATTTACGACCAAGCGCTTCCGCTCCCGCCTTAGGGTCTTTGCCGTTGTTTGAACCACATTGATAAACCGTGTTAACTTTAGCTCGATTACCCACAAAACAAGTTTTTTCTAGTCGCACCCATAAATCCCGCGGAATACTGACAATCGACGCTTTGTTGGTTTTTGAATCAAAGCTAATAATCATCAGGGAGTCCGTCAGCAATGGTCCACCATGAGCGCTATTAACGTTATTGCTTTCCGTCCCAAAAATTAAAAAATTAGTCCGGCCGTTTTCATCAGTTTTTAGAGGATCGGCCTTAAAAAGCACGTCTATAAGATTACCGCCACCTATCACGTTGGTTGCTTTCATCAATCGCGAACCATAATGATAAGCCGTCGCCAATCCAACCACCAACAACCCTAAAAACAGCCATTTGATAATTTTGCGTTTTTTCGATTTTGGCTTCGGGGATTTATGGGATTTAGGGGATTTAGGCGGTTTGGAATTGGCAGATCGAGATGGTGTTGATGGCTGATTTAAAAAATCAGTCACATCAAAATCTTGCTTATCGACGGTTTTGCTTTTTTGGGTAATCCGTTGACGCTCCGAACGCTGATGATTTAGCTCTCGGTTAGCTAACTTCGAAACGTTTGCTGATAGTTGCTTCTTAGTCGAGCCAACTGAATTAAGCGACCGTTTTGTGGCAACTTTAGGTTGATAATAGCTAACATCTGGTCGTTTTTTAGCCACTCCATTGGTTGACCGTGAACGACGAATAAATCCATCAATTGATACAGGTTTTTTGTTCATAACCATTAACTATCATACCGTTTATAACATTTTTATTCAATATTTAAAAAACTATTTTTTTTGATATAATAGTTATGTTATGACGCAAATTAGTATCAATCGCAAAAACCGCACTCGAGATATCGCCAATATTGTTTTTTTCGTGGCGTCGGTGATTTGTGGCACATTATTGATTAACGCTTTTGTCTTTCGAAGTTATAGTATCGTTGGTCGCAGTATGGAAAATACTTTTTACCAAAACGACCGAGTAATCGTTAATCGCCTGCCAGTGACCTGGGCCCAGATCAAAAATACCCCTTACGTGCCAAAACGAGGCGATATTATTGTGTTTGAAAACCCCCAAAACGCTTCTCGACAACAAGACCGTTATCTAATTAAACGCGTGGTAGGCTTGCCGGGCGATACTGTTAATCTCAAAAATAACAAGCTAACCATCACCAACAAAGAGCATCCCGAAGGTTTCAATCCAAATGACCAGCTCAAAGACGAAATGAGTGCTCTAGTTTCCGGTGAGGTTGACAATGTTAAAGTTCAAGACAATCATCTGTTCGTCATCGGTGACCATCGAGAAGGCAGTCATTCTTATGACTCGCGCAACGGTCTCGGTCAAGTTCCGTTTCATCTGGTGATTGGACCGGTCAACATGCGTCTTTTCCCTCTAACTCACTTCCGCTTCTTTTAATCAGCCGAATAAAAACTCCCGCATGCACGTGGGAGTTTTTACAAATCGTCACCGAATCAGATTATTGGCTAAGCATTTGACTCAATCGATCAAATTCGTCTTGGTTTTTGAATTTGATTTCAATCGTACCTGAACCGTTGGCCTTGGCTTTAACTTGAACTTTAGCGTCTAGTCGCTTAGCAATCACTTGCGATACTTTATCGGCATGTAATATTTCAGTGATTTTTTTATCTTTGAGCGCTTCGGTTTGAGCTTGTTTATCAGTTTGAGCTTTGTAATTGGCCGTCACTCGCTCCACTCGACGAGCTGACCAGTTTTGTTTGATGATTTGCGGTAATAATTTCAAAACTATCGCGCGGTCCATACCGATTAACGGTTTGGCCTGCCCCTCAGTTAATTCACCTTGACTTAAGGCCTCGATTGCTTCCGCTGGCAAAGTCAATAACCGCATAGTATTGCTAATCGCCCCAACTGTTTTACCGCTGACTCGTTCGCTAATCTGCTTCAACGTCATATTAAATTGCTCGCGCAACTTCAGATAAGCCGTCGCCACCTCAATTACATTCAAATCTTCGCGCTGAACGTTCTCAATCAGCGACAATTCCAGGCGATTTTGAGCGCTTAAAGTGCGGATTAGGGCTGGGATTTTCTTCAAACCAGCGATTTTACTGGCACGATAACGCCGTTCACCGGCCACAATGCGATATTTATCACCTTTTTTAATCACTACAATCGGTTGTAACACGCCATGGACTTTGATAGATCGCGCCAAGGCTTGCATTGCTTCCTCTTCAAACGCTTTACGCGGTTGTTCAGCGTCAACCTCGATTTTATCAAGCGCAATCTCACGCAAATTACTGAGCTTGGCATCCTGCTCGCTGGTCGGGTCGAACGCTTCATCGAATAACTCAGTCGGCAGCAACGATTCAAAGCCCCGCCCCAGAGCTGATTTGGTTGATTTTTTGGGTGTTTTAGGATTATTTGACACGATTTAGTACCTCCTTTGCGAGAGCTTTATAACTTTTTGCACCTTTTGAAAAACGATCATATACGCCAATTGGCACGCCGTGACTTGGGGCCTCGGCTAAGCGAATATTACGCGGAATGACGGTTTTAAACACTTTTGAATTAAAATATTTTTTGATTTCGGTAATCACCTGCGCTGACAGCACCGTGCGTGAATCCACCATGGTTGGCAACACACCGAGGATTTCGAGGTTTGGGTTCATACCACTTTTGATAATTTTCATAGTTTCTAGTAACTGCCCCAGCCCTTCGAGCGCATAAAACTCAGTTTGGACTGGCATAATCATATAATCAGCTGATATCAAGCCATTTACCGTCAGTAAACTCAAGCTTGGCGGACAATCAATAATAATAAAATCATATTGGTTGCGAATTTCATTGATGGCGGTTTTTAAGCGACGGAATTTATTGTTAGTTTTAGCTAAATCAACTTCGGTATTGGCTAGCGTCGACAGCGTCGGCGCCACCGACAGCCCCTCATAGTCGGTCTGCTGAATCACGGTACTAATCGGTGTATCGCCGATAATCACATCACTCATCGAAGCCCCTAATTCATGTTTATTCACTCCCAAGCCACTCGAGGCGTTACCTTGAGGATCAAAGTCAATCAATAGCACCTCGCGCTTCAATTTTGATAAATAATAAGCCAAGTTAATTGAGGTGGTAGTCTTCCCAACGCCACCTTTTTGATTTGTAATCGCAATTACTACCGCTTCCCGTTCCATAACTAACATTTTACCACAAAGCAGAAGCTTTTTAAAACTTTTTACCAACAAAAAAATCGCCCGACGTAGTCACAACGTAGTAACAATCTTCCGGGCGATTTGTGAATCAATTATTTGATCGATTTGATGGTGATTTGAGAGTACTTTTGGCGATGTCCGATTTCTTTATGAACACGTTTTTTAGCCTTGTAGCGGATAACGCGCAATTTGTCACCTTTTTGCATTTCGGGATCAACCACAGCCTTAACTTTTACACCTTTTACGACTGGTTGACCTACAGCGGTCTTGTCACCATCAATCGTAAGAAGCGCATCAAGTTCGAGCTCTTTAGTACCTTCAGGGAGGAGATCCACCCAGAGGGTCTCACCTTCAGTGACAATATACTGTTTGCCACTGACCTTGATAACTGCTTTCTTCATTAATCTTTCCTTTTTTAAAAAATATCAGGCTATATTATATCAAACTTTTACAAAATTGACAAGAGGCGCTCGACTAGTTGTTGTGACCCTCGACCACCACACGATTAGCATGCACCCAGCCTTCGACTGTACCGCCGTCAAGATAGACGCCTTCAGCTGAAACAACTTTCAGTGCCTGACCGCTACTAACGTAATCATTTAACGGCACAGTGATATAATATTCGCCTTGAATGTCATCACGCTCAGCGTAATCTTTAATCATCGCCACCGCTTTTGCGTTTAAAACATACTTGCTGATATTGATTAAATTGCTTGGTGCATCCTCCGGCGCTGGTTTTTCAACAATCTGTTTAAAATTATGCTCAGCATCCAGTTCAATCACACCATAACGTGACACTTCATCAGGCGCCACTTGTGCGCCCAACAGTGCACTGCCCTCACCCGCTTGCTCAACCAAACGCGCCACATCGCTCGAACCATCACGATTGTAGATAAAATCATCACCCATTAGCACCAGAACTGGTTCGTCACCGATTTCTTTTGCAACTAGATAAATCGGGATCGCTGTACCGTATTTACCGTTCGGATCTTGCTCAATAAAATGAAAATTAATACCAGCCGGTGGTGTCACCGCCTCGAGATATTTTTCTTTGCCATTAGCTTTGAGGTATTCTTCAAGCTTTTGGTTACGAGAATAAAAACTTTTGACTTGGGTTGAACCCTCAGACACTACAAAATAAATATCAGTAATACCGGCTTTAATACAGTCCTCTACCACGTAGTCAATAATCGGTCGATTGCCAACCGGTAGCATGCATTTTTCGATTGTTTTAGTAATTGGCAGACGCCGAGTTCCCCAACCAGCCACAGGGATAATTGCTTTAGTAATTTTCTTCATACTGTCATTGTATCACACCCAGGTTAAACTATCTAACCCGATCAAAACCCCACTGCTAGCTAACCAGAGTGGGTTTTTTTTGGATAATTATTGATTGTTATTTTTTGTCGGTTGACTGTAGTGTTATCACCTCCTTTGTTGGTTGATCGCTAATTTTCATCTCAATTGAACCGTTGTTTGTGATCCGTTTTTTAATTTCTTGTTGCGACTTATACCAGTAAATTACTGAAGCTGTAATTAGCAGTAAACCGATCATGCTAATAGCGATTTCGGCCGGACCAGTGCTTGGCAGCTCACCCGGATTGTTGGGCGTTGGTTTGTTAGGGGTTGGCTGATTAGGCGTTGGTTGATTTGGTTGGGGTTTTTCTGGGGTACAACCAGTTTTGGTCACCACCACATCCGCTACGTCTTCGAGATTACCCTCTTTGGTATAAATCACCACCCGGTTACGAAAGATATTATCACCACAGATCTTGAGCTGGTCATTAGTCGGCATGGTGGCGCTAAATTTCATAAAAGCATTAGCGCCAGACGCATAATCACCAATTTTTAAACCGGCTCCGTTAAATAAAGCTTCCTGATTGTTAATTTGAACAGCATTCGGATTGTGAGCGTTTTTTAGCATTAAGCTTGAACCGATAGCGTTGACGCTATTTGGCAAAAAGTCTTTGACGATCACACCGGTTTGAGTAGCCTGACCAGTATTTTTATACATCAATTGATACTCAACTTTTTCGCCAGGATTGACTTTGATCTGTTTTGACCACTTTTTTTCGCCAGACTTGCGAACTTGTTTTTGGATATTAAAGCTAGCCTGTTTTTGAGTTTGAATTTTAACCTTAAAGGTCAAAATACCACTGTATTCAAAACAACCCGGCAATCGACCATCCATTTTGTTATAGCCGATCAGCGCCCCCCTGTTAGTTACTAAATCATCAGAGATGTTAAAACCAGGGTTAGGGTTAACGTTGTTTTTAAAACGAGCCGAACCAGCGACATAAGCAATATTAAACAGTTTATCGCTTCGAAAAATCACATCATCGTAAACTTCTTTTGGTTTAGCGTTATTAGCCGAAATAAACGCGCCTAAGCGAATTTCTTTAGCGGTGTTAGTTGGCAAACTAACTCGTACGCGAGTATTTTCAGCTACTAGATTTAAATTAGCAGAAGCGTTGTTGTGCACATAAACCCGCACCAAATATTCGTCATCATGAGTGACATTAACATAAGTATCACTCCAACCGCCAGCGCTGGTATTACTCGACGGCTTAGCTAGCGTAAAATTACGCTCATCACCATAATTAGGATTATTAGTAATCGAGTTAAAAGTGATAAAATCAGCCGGTTTTTTAATACTAAAAGTGTTGCGCTCTGGGTAATAAGCCAGCGCGCTAGCTAACGGCATTCCGACAACGATGCCGATCGCTAGCAAAGTAGCTTTTAGGTTGGTGTGTTTGTTTTGTTTCATAATTATCCTTTCTGTGTTTGGTTAGTTTAAAAGCCGTCAACTTCGCCGGTGACTACGCCTGAGTCTTGAGATTGTCCGGGTTGAGGGGTGGTTTCTATTGGTTGGGCGTTTTGAGCTACTTCTTCGTAAGATTTGTTAACTTCGCCGACGCCAGTTTGGTTTTCCTCAATGGTGGCTTTTTCTTGGCTACTTAAGTTATTGTAACTGTTGTTTAAATTCTCGATGTTTTTTTCAATTTCCTGTTTAGCTTCGGTCATTTTTTGTTGGTCAACGGTGTTTTCGGGAGCGCTTGGGGCTTGGTAGATGTTCTCGGTTACGTCTTCCGACGGTCGCAAGCCACCACTGTCAACTCGCTGGTCGCCCATTTTGTCCTGATCGCTTAAGTTTGGATTAACGTTAATGTCGAGCGAAGGATCTTTAGGTTGGACTATTGTTTCGGGTGGAGTTTCCGGAGGGGTAATCGGCGGAACGATTGGTGGAACAATCGGTGGGGTTTCCGGAGTCTCAGGTGGAATTTCCGGTGGGGTTTCTGGAGTTGGGTCCTCATCTGGAGGAATTGGGTTCTCATCTGGAGGAATTGGGTCCTCATCTGGAGGGATTGGGTCCTCATCTGGAGGAATAAGTAAAGTAGTTTTTTTATGCATTTTAAGAACAATCACGTTAGCACAATGTTCAAGATAAATCAGCTTATCACCGCCATCAAGTGTCAACTGCAGTGCGTCACCGCCGCCACCCTGGCCAATTGCCAATTTTTCTTTTGAATCGGTTCGGTCAATATATTTATAAACGTTAAAAGTTCCTTTGGTAATTGAAGTCATACCGAACTCTGCGTTCTCTACAATATCTAAGAAAGCATCGTAGTTTTTACCAAATAAGTCCGGATTATTCTTCATTTGATCAACCGATTGATTGATTTGATCTGGGGTTCGGGCGATTGCTTCATTACCATTAGCGTCAATATATTTCAATTCAAAACCAGCCAATTCGTGCATCGCCAATGATGCCACCAATTCCGGTGAATAATAACTGGCTTTTTTGACATATTCAAACTTTTGACCGGCAGTCTCGCCCTTTATTCCAGGGAACATATCGAATTTACCATCTCGCTGATTATCAATAATGGTGCCGACTTCATAATCATATTCGATATCGTCACCCGGTTTGTGATTTGCGTATTCTTGGCTAGCCAAAAAGTCGTCATAAGAAGTAATTTTTTCATTAACTCCCTGATCTACTTCGGCATTCTCACCGTTGTTAAAATTAATGTCTAAGCCTTCTAGAACTTCAGGAGTTTTTGGATTATCTACCATTGCCTGAGCCTTAGGGGTGTTGTCGTATTGGTTATTGTTTGCTAAATCAGGCCCTTCAGCATACATAACGCTATTTCCGCCCGAGAAAAGTCCCCCGCCCATCGTCAATAACATTACTGCAATGGCAACTGTTTTTTTATAAAAAGGACTCTTTCTGATTTTTTCTACTATTTTATCAGAGAGCGATGGATCATTCTCGTCTTGCAATTGATCAACCGCTACCGCAAAACCATCACCCTCCGACGAAAAACTCGCCACGACAGCCCGAGCAAGATCTTCTTTGCTGATTTTGCCTTGCTCGTAGGCTTTAAACTGATTCACGACAGACTCAGCGTTATCAACTTCTCGAGCCGCTTTCCAATCAGCTACTCTTTGCAAATACGCCTCACGATCAGTCGCGTCGATAATTTCATTGATGATTTGATCAGTAAAAACCTCGCCATCTTGTTCGCTCAATTCAAATAATCGATCATTAAGCAAATCTTCTTTTTGCAATAATTGTTTTTGCATGGACTGATATTGCGGATCAGCATTCATAAAATCTACAAAATCAACCGCTAAACCGTGCTTAACGCCTTCTTCATATTTCGACTTTAGTTCCTCAACATAAGCTTTCTGTGATTGCTTAAACTCGCCAATTTGCTGAGCATAACTCATCAAACCTTCAACCCGAGGATCATCTTGGTTCTCACGGTGTTTTTGAAGCTGTTCTTGCTCAGCCAGCTGTTGTTGATGCATGGTTTCTTGATAGTCAGCTTGGGCTTTATTTTGGTCAAAAATCTCCAAAGGATCATGCTCAGGACGTTCTGACATGGTTTTAAGATGTTCTTCATAAGCCAAACCCTCTTCTAGTCGAGCCTTAGCCTCATCTGAAAAATCAACAATCCCAGCTGTTTCACCATAGACAGCTTTCTCAAATTCTTCAGCTTCTTTTTTTAATTTGTTTTGCTCGAAATTGTCGAATCGTTCGCGAGCGGTGGGCATTTTTTCCATGAGGTTTCCTTTTTTGTTGATTTTTGTATTGTTGATGGTTGATATTAATATTATGTCAAAAGATTGAGCGCTTGTCTAGCGATAAATCGCTTTTGCTCTTCACTCAATTGGTAATCGAGACGTTCCTCAGAGGCTTCAGTCTCTAGATTTTCGATTGTATTATGTGGGATGGTGAATTGTTCCACTGACATTTTTATTAAATCCTGTTTTGTTTGTTTTTTATTGTAACTATACTTTCAGTGTAGCATAATCTTTATGTTTTGTCAATACTATTGTAAAATATATCTTTAAAAACACCCTTGTTGGGTGTTTTTAAAACTAGCGATCATAATAACTAACCTGATCCATCAACGGTAACGGACGCCCTCGCCACATCTGTTGCATCTGACCAGAATCAGAGATGGCCATGATTGTCGGATACTCAACCACTCCGTAAGCCCGACAAAAACTCTCGCCATCGCGCGATTCCGGATCAATTTCTTCAATTGTTTTGCCTGTGAAATGTTGATAATCGCGTAAATAATCGCGCACTTCTCGAGCGTAATCAGAAGCCGTCTTATAAATCACCACTATCCGCATAATTTAGCGCTTATCCTTGCGCCGACGCAAAAACGGTGGCGTGTCCAATTCGTCTTCAGACAAATCCCAAACTCCGCCTTCGTTGGTTTTGTCTTGAAATTCCTCATGAGCTCGCTCGTCGGTCGTTTTGTTGTTTAATTCTAAATCAATCGAACGAGCCATATCTTCATCAAATTCGGGCGCTGGTTCAGCTGGTTGATCAGAATCGGTCTTGGCTGGTTCGTCTTCAGTTGGATTGTGATACATCGAATCAAAACCTGTCGCCACCACAGTTACGATAATTTCATCTTCTAATTCTGGTTTAAGGGTAGCGCCAAAGATAATATTAGCATCTGGCGACACCGCCGAGGTAATTAGCTCAGCCGCGTCTTGGACTTCGCTCATACTCATATCATAGCCACCGGTAATATTAAACAACACTCCGCGCGCACCATCAATTGATACTTCAATCAGCGGTGATTCAATCGCCTGCTTGGCGGCCTCGACAGCCCGATTTTCGCCACTAGCTCGCCCGATCCCCATCAGAGCTGAGCCAGCGTTGCTCATAATTGCTTTAACGTCAGCAAAGTCCAAGTTAATCAAACCATGTTCAGTAATTAAATCAGAAATCCCTTGCACGCCCTGACGCAACACATCATCGGCAATTTTAAAAGTCTCAAGCAGTGGCGTACGGCGATCGATCGTCTGCAACAGACGATCATTCGGGATGGTGATTAGAGTATCAACTTGGCGACGCAATTGATCAATCGCCCACTCGGCGTTGGTTTTGCGTTTAATGCCTTCAAACGAGAACGGTCGAGTAGTGACACCAACCACCAAGATACCGAGCTCACGCGCCACTTCAGCCACCACATGCCCCGCGCCCGAACCAGTACCGCCACCAGCGCCAAAGGTCACAAAAATCATATCGGCGCCTTTAAGAGCTTCTTTGATATCTTCTCGAGATTCTTCAGCCGCCATTTCACCTTTTGATGGATCAGCTCCAGCCCCTAAACCGTGCGTAGCTTCGCGTCCGAGGTAAATTTTGACATCAGCCAGCGAATTATGTAGCGCCTGAGCGTCAGTGTTCATAGCAATAAATTCCACGCCGTTTAATTGGGCTTCTTTCATACGATTAACTGCTGAACCGCCGGCACCACCAATTCCCACCACTTTGATATTGGCGAAAGTTTCAATTTCTGTCGGTTTAATTTCTGGCATTATGTCTCCCTTTTTCTCTCGTTATCTTTTATTTTTTAAATAATTTCTTCAAACCGCCAAACAAGCCACCGCTAGCTTTTGGTTCAGTTATCTGGTCGGTATTATAAGCCTCCAGATCATACAACATCAAGCCTACCGCTGTCATGTATTCTGGGCCAGTGATTTTGTCGCTCAAACCACGGAATTGATGCTGACAATTAGCGATATGAGTAACCAAACCAAGCGCATTTTTAACATAATTATCAATGCCAGCTAGTTTAGCGCCACCGCCAGTCAGCACTACTCCACTCGGTAACTTACCAGCATAACCTGATTCATGCAATTTATCGTTAACCATTTCAAAAATTTCTTTAAGGCGCATATCAACAATTTCATCAATATCCGCTTGATCAAATTCATAAGTTTGCTTATTGTGCTTGACCGAGACTTTTTTAGTTTTGTCGCTGAAGACCGCACTAGCCCGAGTCAGTTTCACGACCTCAGCCAGCTCCGGATCGATTTGCAATCCAAGCGCTAAATCATTGGTGACGTTGTTAGCACCAACTGGCAACACCGCCAGATACTGTAAATCACCCCCTTCATAAATTGCAATTCCCGTGGTTGATGCCCCTAGTTCTAGGAGCATTACACCGTTTTCGCATTGTTTTTCGTTCAAAACTGCTCGAGCGGACGCCTCAGACGACACTACTACTCGAGATGGCGTCACTTCAGCTAAACTAGCAACCCTACGCAATCCATCAAGATGTGGCGTCAAGGTTGAAATCACGTTAGCTTTAATCTCTAGTCGCGAACCAGTCATACCAAGCGGATCTTTAATGCCTGCTTGACCATCGAGAATGTAGTCGTGCGGAATAACTTTTAAAATAACCCGATTGTCCGGAATTTTACCAATGGTCGCTAGCTCTTCAAGACGACGAAGGTCATCAGGGTTAATTTCCTGCCCCGCCACCACAATCATTCCATCGGTTTTGGTGGAAATAATGCTCGAGCCGTTAATATTAACCGTCGCCGTGTTAATTTCATAACCGGTGGTTTTTTCGACTTGACCTAAAGCCTCGTCAATTGATTTTGACAAACTGGCCATATCCGAGACTACGCCCTTGCGCATTCCGCTAGTCGGCGTTTCACTGATACCAACGATTGAAATTTGACCATCTTTTACTACACCAGCCAGCACTTTAATACTGCTCGTGCCAACATCAAGTCCAACAATAACCTTAGAGTCGTTTTCCATGGTCTTCATTATAGTCTAAAACAACGCTTATGACAAGTTTTTCGCTGTATTTATTTTAATTTAGTTAAAATCTCACAGCCTTTATCGGTTACTAGCACTGTATGTTCAAAATGTGCCGACAATGACCCATCGCGCATCGCAATTGTCCAACCGTCAGGTGCCGTAGTAATCGCCCCCTTGCCCAGACTAGCCATTGGTTCAATCGCAATCGTATCACCAGCCGATAATACCGGTCCGGTGCCTTTTTTGCCGTAGTTCGGTACCTCTGGGTCCATGTGCATTTTTTGACCAACACCATGACCAACTAGCTCAAGCACGATGCCAAGTTTGGCTTTTTTGAGAACTTTTTCAACCGCAGAGGAAATATCACCGATCCGCGCGCCTGGTTTAACCTGAGCAATCCCCGCATAAAGCGATTTTTCGACATTGTTTAGTAAATGCTTTTTAGAACCGGTCGGCTCCTCGCCCACCACCATCGTAAAAGCCGAATCGACTTTCATGCCACGATATGTAATCACCAAATCAAACTTCGCCACATCGCCTTTTTCTAGAGGCAATTCATTGGGCAATCCGTGAACAATATTTTCATTAACCGAAACACAAATGCTCGCCGGAAAATCAACCCCTTCCGCCGGATCTTTGTAAGTAACTTCAGCGCCACGTTTGAGAATTTCCTGTTCCATCCAGGCGTCGATCTGTTGGCCGGTCATTCCCGGTTGAACATAATTCTTAAGATCAGCCAGTAACTGAGCCAAAATCTGCCCGCCTTGACGCATCGCTTCAATTTGTTCAGGGGTTTTAGTTGGCTGCAAGGACATCTTTTACCTCACTTAGTATCAATTGATGAATCTGCTCAATCGAACCCGAGCCATCGATTTTTATCACTTTAATATTGTGCTGTTTAAAGAAATTTAACACCTGAGACGTATGCTGATTAAAAACTTCTAATCGGCGATGAATAGCATTCTCAGTGTCATCATGGCGTCCTCGCTCAGCTAAACGCTGACGAATAGTTTCTTCCGAAACATCCAACCAAATACATAATTCAATCGGTCGTTTCTCATCGATTATCCACTGAGCCTGTTCCATTTGACGAGGATAACCATCCAAAACAAGTCGGTTGTTATTAGCATCTAAAACCTGGCGTATCGCCCGATTAGTAATCCGATAATCCACCAAGTTGCCCTGCTCGAGATCGGCTTTGACCTGAGGATCCTCGAGCGTCCGCAATATTTCCCCGGCGCTAACACGTGGCCAATCAATCGCTTCCGCTAATTTGTTGGACTGGACGCTTTTACCAGATCCAGCCATTCCAAAAAATATAATCATTATTTACCTCCAATTTAGTTAATTTATTGTAAAATAATTGTTTATTGACTACTGACCAGGCGAGACACTACTCGCGCCACCACCGCTCCATCAACCGCCGAGCCAGCTCGTTGTTTAACTTGGCCAATCAACATGCCCTGATTTTTAGGCTCAAGTGCTAAATTACCCTCAGCGACAATTTGTTGCAACAATGCCTCAATTTCCGCCTCGGTCAATTGCTGTGGCAGATATTTCTCTAGTATCGCCACTTCATCAAGCTCTTTTTGGGCTAATTCAGCTCGCCCAGCCTGTTTGTAAATCTCAGCCGATTCTTTGCGTTTTTTGACTTCTTTTTGGACGACTGCTTCAATTTCGACGTCAGCCAAACCAGCATCACGCTTACCTAGCGCAATTTCCTGGTTAAGAATTACCGCTTTTAAGCCCTTTAAAGTGTCGCTAATAAAACGATCGCCACCTAAAAAGGCGGCTTTTAAATCGTTTGAGATAGTCTCTTTCAGGGACACTAGCGTAGCCCCATTTTAATTTTTGCTAATTTTTCACTACGGCGTTGCTTCGATACGATAGCATTTTTGCGACGTTCAGTTTTGGAAATTGGTTTCTCAAAACGCAAACTAGCTTTTTTCGCTGAAAGCACACCACTTTGAACAACCTTACGGTTAAAACGACGAATAATATTCTCGTTCGCTTCTTTATCGTCTTTTCGTGTAACTTTTACCATATCGCTATTTTATCAGATGTTGGTAGCAAAATCAACTAGTTACATCTTGTCAATCCGTAACAACCGCCCTTGGAGAGTTTCCCGACCATTCCAATGATTCATTGATAAGGTAAAAATTACTTTAACTCGATCATCAAGTCGCATTTTCCAGTCTTTATTATAATTAAAACTAATCATCTCCAGCTCTCGTCCATCACTATCGCGCAACCGAATTTTCAAATGTTGGTTATCACTCCCCAGAAACAACACCTGCGCCGTGGTTAAATTCACAACTTCAAAAATTGGCTCAGGATTACCCGCGCCAAACGGCTCCAACTGATGCATCTGATGATAAAAATCTTTAGTCAAAACCGCCAATGAGTCTAATTCAATCTCTGGTTTTGGCTCCAAAAATTGTTGCTGGTCACTTAAATTTAACGACCGATAAAAGTCATTGATACGCGCTCTGACCGCTTCGAAGTTCTCTGGTTTCAAACTCAGTCCACCAGCCGCGTCATGACCGCCCCCAGTCAACAACAGATCCCGGCAAGCCTCAATCGCTTCAAACACCGAAAATTGACCAAAACTGCGAGCCGAACCCTTAATTTGTTCGGGCTGACGACTTAAAATAAACACTGGTTTTTGGAATTCTTCCTGAATGCGTGACGCCACAATTCCCACCACTCCCTCGTGCCAGCCATCACCGATTAGTACCAGCACCGGATCATCACTCTTTACCGCCTGATTGAATGCTTCACTATAGACTTTATCCTGCAAAGCCCGACGTTTAGTGTTGAGATAGTTGAGTTTTTCAACCCGTTGGTGAGCTTCGGCTGGCGTTTGAGCTGTCAACACGGCTAGCGCAAAATCTGCTGATTCCAATCGACCCGAAGCGTTAATTCGCGGGCCAATCACAAACCCAATCGTTTCCGCTGTGAGCCGTTCTAGTTTATTTTGATCAAGCAATTGCCTCAAACCAAGTCGCCGAGTCTTAGTAAGCACCACCAAACCAAATTTCACTAGCGCCCGATTTTCACCTTTTAGCTCCATCAAATCGGCAATTGTGCCAATTGCCACCAGATCCAACAACCATTTTTCTTGACCTGGCGCCAAACCCTCCAGACGCGTCTGCAAAGCCCGCACCAGCGTAAAAGCCGTCCCAACCCCTGATAAATAGCAATTCGGGTAGGTGTTTTCGGGGCGTTTCGGGTTAACCACTGCCACTGCCGGCGGTTGGATTTGAGCCACATTATGATGATCTGTCACAATCACATCGATCCCTAATTGATTAGCCCGCTCGATCTCCAGCTGATTCAAGCTCCCGCAGTCCACTGTCACAATTAGATCTGGTTGCTGTTCTTTAGCAATCTGCTCAATCGCCTTGATCGTTAAACCATAACCATTCGTAAAACGATTTGGCAAAAAATAATCCACCCGCTCAAAACCAAAGCTCGCCAAAGCATCCAGTAACAACGCCGTTGCTGTTACCCCATCAGCGTCATAATCACCAAAAATCACAATTTTATGTTGCTGATGTCGCGCCAAAACTAACCGCTCGACCGCCTTATCCATGTCAACCAACCCAAACGGATCGTGACTCGCCATCACTCGTTCATAATTTGGGCTTAAAAAATCATCACGGTCGACGACCTGACGATTTTTAAGTAAAATCTCGATAATTTCTACAGCTGTTTTCACGCTGATAACCTATTTTAGGTTTTTCTTTTTAGAATTAGACAATTGTTGGGTTTTGATAACGATGCTTTGCAATTCTTTAAAAATCACGAACTGTTTGTTAGTAAAATACACACGCGAGTTGCCAGTTTTCTCACTTAGCAAAAAACCAGCCCGCTCTAGTTTTTTTAATTCACGCTGAACATTGCCCGGGTCTTCTTTAATTAATTTTGATAAACCCCGAACGTGCGTCTTAAAATCAGGATATTTAGCGTATACCACTATCACCTTGCGCCGAACTCGTGAAGTTATAAATATATCTAACATCTGCCTTTTCCCCTTAAATTGCTTTAACAACTACTTAATTCTATATTACACTTTTTACAACACTTTTTCAAATGTTTTTATTGCCAATTTAAAATATTTTGATTAATTCGCTCAATAATCTCTTCTTTTGACGGTAAATTATTGTCTTCATAATAATGATTTATTTCAAAAAAATTCTGTTTAACATCCAAAATATTAATCTCGTCAACCATTACATGCAATCGATTAACCGCCTGAACACTAGCTACCGGCGCAACCGCAATCAACCGCTCGATCATCACCGGCTTTAAAAAATCCAGCACCGCGCCAAGCAAAGTTTCATCATCAAAACCATCACTTACTAAAATTACATTGCGTCCTTTAAGCAGTTGCCGATCACACAGCCCGCCATCGCCAATCATTCGATTGATTTTCTGAAACGTCCAGCGTTTTTGTTCCTCAAAATAATTATAAAATTCATTACGATATTCATTAATTTCAAACCGCGACAGATTATCGTTATAGCTAAATTGCCCCGTCTGAGTCACCGATCCAATTTGCAAGCCCTCGCCGGGGACGTCAATTCCCTCACTAATCAACACGCTAATCGGACAGTGTAAAAGCTGAGCAATCGGCTCGCCCACCAGCACGCCACCAAAACTAATCGCTAAAACAGCACTATTCTCATATCGATATTTCTCTAGCAATTGCTGAGCTAATATCACACCGGCCTGTTGTCGATTTTCAAAATACATATGCTTATTTTATCATAAAAATTGCTAGGTTAACTAGGGCCCAATTGAGATTTTTGTATCTAAAATGCTACAATATAGCCATGAAATATTATCTGGTCGGGATCAATAAAGTCGTCTCTAAACAGCACGAATTTTTCACCTATCACAGTGAGCATGATTATAGCGCCGGTCAAATCGTTCAGGTGCCAATCGGGAAAAATCTAGCACTAGGTATTATTTTTGAGTTAGTTGAAAAACCCGAGTTTGCGACTAAGCCGATTTTCGCAGTAGTCACTGATCAAACTCTGCCACTACCCTTAATTAAAACTTTGCTCTGGATGCGCCAATTTTATTTAGCTCCACTGGCGAGTATTATTCAAACTGCTTTACCAGCCGGTATCTTGAAAAAACGTCGCGCTAGCCAAACGATTTTCGCCAAGAGCCAACCCGAAGCTTCGCTCACGCCGACGCCCGCCCAAGCCGAAATCATCACCAAAATCACCAACTCACCACCTCAAACTCATTTATTGCGGGGCGTTACCGGTTCCGGCAAAACGACGATTTATATTGAACTTGCTCGCCAGGCGCTCACTGCTCAAAAATCAGTCATTATCGTCATCCCAGAAATCGCTCTCACCACCCAACTAACTCAACAATTTACCAGCCAGTTTGAACGCGTAATTATGTTCCATTCTAACTTAACCGAATCAGCTCGCCATCAGATTTGGCAAACCGTTTTAATAACCGAACAGCCAATGGTTATCATCGGCACGCGGTCGAGCCTATTCTTGCCTGTCCAACAGCTCGGTTTGATTGTAATTGACGAAGCGCACGAGATCAGCAGTCTCAAACAAGACAAAAATCCCAAGTATTCCAGCACTCAGGTCGCTAGCGTATTAGCAAAATTACATCACGCTAAATTGATCCTCGGTAGCGCCACACCTCTAGTTAGCGATTATTGGTTTTGTGAACAAAAAAATTGTTCATTGTTAGAGCTACCCGACACCGCCCTAAAAGCCACTCCGCCCAAAATCGAGCTAATCGATATGCGTTCCAAAACCAATTTCAAACGTAATTTCATTTTGTCAAATCAGCTCTTGTCTGCCATTTCGCATTCGCTTGACCATCACCAACAAGTACTGATTTTCCATAATCGCCGAGGCAGTACCTCAGCTACTTTATGCAAAGCTTGCGGTTGGCTAGCTGAATGTCCACACTGTCATATTCCGCTAACTTTGCATCATGACCATTTCCAGTTGCGTTGTCATTCTTGCAATCATATTCAAGCCATTCCAACGCACTGTCCGCAGTGTAATTCAGCCGAAATTGAGCACCGCGGTATCGGCACTAAACTGATTGAAGCCGAGCTCACCCGCCTCTTTCCCCAAGCCACCATTCGACGGTTTGATGCTGACACCCCAACCGACGAGAATGTTGCCAATTCTTATGATCAGCTCCGCGACGGCACGATTGATATTTTAATTGGCACACAAGTAATCGCCAAAGGTCTCAACCTCCCCAACCTCACCACCGTCGGCATCGTCCAAGCCGATACCGGCTTATTTTTGCCAGATTTTGTAGCCTCCGAGCGGACTTTTCAGCTTTTGACTCAGGTTATCGGTCGTGTCGGACGCAACGCTCAAGCCACTCAAGTCATCATTCAGACTTATCAGCCCGATCACCCTAGCATTAAACTGGCTTTGACTCAGGATTATTTGCAATTTTATCAACAAGAAATCGCCCTGCGTCGTGCTCATCATTACCCACCGTTTTGCTTCCTGCTCAAACTAACTATTAGCTACAAAACCGAAGCCGTCGCCATTAAGCACGCTCAAACTCTCGCTGGTGAGTTGCGCCATCGTTTTACCAATATCGAAATCATCGGTCCGTCACCTAGTTTTTACGAACAACGAGGCACTAAATTCTACTGGCAAATTATCGTCAAATCGACCAAACGCTCAGTTCTTCAACAAATCGTCGCCGACCTTCCACCGAATTGGCAATTTGATCTCGACAGCTCTAGTTTAATTTAAGCCTCAGTTCGTCTTTCTCGAGATTTTATGGTATAATTTAATTATGAAAAAAGGCACCGTCAAAGACATTATTACTTTGCCCGATCCTCGCTTGCGTCAGGTTTCCGAACCAGTCGGTGAAATTAACGAGGAGATTTTGGGAATTATTGAACGCATGAAACAAGCCGCGCTCGATTGGGAGGCCAACCGCCCGCATGAGGTCAGCACTGCTCTCACCGCTGTGCAAATCGGCATTTTAAAACAAATTATCATCGTCCGGGAAGATTTTAGCGATAAAGACAACAAGCAATTCCACGTGTTAATCAACCCAAAAATCACCAAACTCGAAGGCAAAATCAGTCGTGATTTTGAAGGTTGCCTCAGCGTTAAGGATTTTTATGGCAAAGTCGCCCGCCCCGACAAGGTCAAAATCAAAGCCAAAAACGAAAAAGGCGAAACGTTTCACATCAAAGCCCGCGGATTCTTATCGCGCGTTTTGCAACACGAGATAGACCACATCAACGGTATCACTTTTGTTGACCGCATTACCAATCATAACGATTTTTATAAACTTGACGCCAACGGCAATTTGCAGGAGCTCGATTATGACACAGAAGTTAAACCAGCTGGTATTCTTCGGAACTGAAGATTACAGCGCCACCGTTCTTGATAATCTACTCAGTGCTGGCGTAGCAATCGAAGCGGTCATTACTAAACCCGACCTCAAAAAAGGGCGTGGTCAAAAACTCCAAGCGCCTGCCGTCAAAACCATCGCCGAAAATTACGACATCACCGTTTATCAACCCGAAAATCTCGACCAAATGCGCACTGCCGTCGCCCAAACCAGTCGTTTTGGGGCGATTTTAGTCAGTTTTGGCAAAATTATTCCGCAAGATATTATTGACAGTTTCGAACTAGGTATTATCAACCTCCATCCTTCATTATTGCCAAAATATCGCGGTCCATCACCAATCGAAAGCGCGATTTATAACGGTGAACAGCTAACTGGCGTCTCCATCATGACCCTCAGCGCCAAAATGGACGCTGGAGCGGTTTATGCCCAAGCATCAGTAGAAATCACCCCAGCTACTACCGCCACCGAACTTTATCAACAGACCGCTAGCATCGGCAGTAAATTACTAATTCAAATCCTGCCACAAATTATCAGCGGTCAGCTCCAACCAACGCCTCAAGACGACACTCAAGCGACTTACTGCTCACTGCTGACTAAAGCTCAAGGTTGGCTCGATCCAGCGCAAGCCAGCGCCCAGCAACTTGTCAATCAAATTCGCGCCTATAGCATTTTTCCGAAGAGTCGCCTCGAGATTTATGATCAAATTTGCATTATCACTGAAGCTAGCGCCGATAATCAGCCCACTTCACCCCTCAATTTTGAATGCGCTGATGGTCAGTTTTTAAATATTCACCAACTAATCGCCCCTAGTGGTAAAACCATGACCGCCACCGCTTTCGTCAACGGTTACAAAAACTAGCGCACCCCAAAAAATCACCCCAAAAATCACCAAAAAACACTAAAAAACCGCCCACTACTGCGAGCGATTTTTTGTTTCAAAACCCATTTTTAAAAGCTATTTATTAAGCAATTGGTCTTTGTTTTCGATGATTTCTTGACGGATTTTACTAACCACATCAGCCACAATTTGGGCATAATCCGGTCGATTTAATTCTAGCCACTTGGTCGCAGCATATTCCGACAATAGTCGCGTGTCCGCCACATCATAACCAGTGTTTTTTTGCATTTTTTCAAATAACGTATCAGAGTGATACATCGGTACAAAAGCCGACAGCCAATTGACGATAAAACTTGAATCTTTGTCGGCGATTTTTTTAAACTCCACCACTTGTTCTGGCGTCATGTCTTTTGATAAAGCATCGCCTACCCGCAATTCCACCTCTGAATACAAATACTCCAAAAAAGCCTGCTTTTCTTGCGGTGGCAGCGCCCCCAAACCGACTTCATCTAAAAACTGTTCATTTATTTTCATAGCTTATGCTTATTATAGCCTTATTTTAATTTTCGTGCAACAACTTCTCGTTCAAATAGCTCAAATTTATCACCAATTTCTAGCTGGATTTTCTTGGTCGATTTCAGCGACAGACCACACATATCGCCCTCAAATACTTCTTTAACTTCTTGCTGGTGTTTCTCAACCGTCAGCACTTCTAGCTCGGCAATTTGCTCTTTATTGCGCTTAACACGCACCAACATACCCGGCGCAATTTTGCCAGTCGTTACCAGACCACCAGCAATGATTTTGTCTTTAGAAGTTCGAAACACGCCTTTAACAGTTAATTTACCAACATCATGTTCTTTAATTTCTGGCGCTAGTAGTTTTTCCATTTCAGTTTTAGCATCATCCAGTAATTCATAAATCACATTATACAAACGCACCTGGACCCCAAGTCGCGCTGCCAAACGCCGAATTGACGCCGAAATGCCAATATTGAACCCATAAATCACCGTTGTGCCGTTAGAAGCCATTTTGACATCGCTCTCGGTTACATCGCCCACGCCACTCGCCACTACATTGACTTGCACCTCATCATTAGTATCAATTAGTTTAATATTGTCAATTACTGAGGTCAAACTGCCCTGAACATCGGCTTTAATCAACACATTAAAATCTTGCGCCACGGCACTCTGATGAATTTTATCAAGCAATTCTAGTCCAGTCACGTTGCTACTTGGCACGTTCATGCTAGCTTCGTAGCGTGCTTGATTAGCCACAGATCGCGCTTCACGCTCCGAATTAACTTCTCGGAACAATTCACCAAAATTCGGCAAAGTCTTAAACCCAGTCACCGTCACCGGCGTTGATGGACCAACTTTATTGACGGCTTTACCACGAAAATCAACAATTGTGCGAATTTTACCATAACTACCGCCCGCCACTAGAATATCACCAACTTTTAACTCACCATGTTGCACCAGTAGACCGACTACTGCGCCCTTACCTTGGCGCATTCGAGCTTCAATCACTAGCCCTTCCGACAAATAATCATAATCAGCCTTAAATTCTTCCAGTTCGGCGATCAGCAGAATCGACTCGAGCAATTTATCGATACCTTCGCCAGTTCGACCTGAAACCGGCACCATAATCGTATCACCGCCCCACTCTTCTGGATTTAACCGATACTCGCTCGCCAGCTGGCCTTTGACCATTTCAACATTAGCAGTTGGTTTATCAATTTTAGTAATCGCCACGATAATTTTAGCATTGGCTGATTCAGCAAATTTAATCGCCTCAACGGTTTGTGGCTTCACGCCATCATCAGCCGCCACCACAATCACCACGATATCAGTTAATAGCGCCCCGTGCTGACGAATTGATGCAAAAGCTTCATGCCCCGGCGTATCCAGCAAAGTGATTTTTCGTCCCTGAAACTCCGTTTGATAAGCTGAAATATGTTGAGTAATTCCCCCGGCCTCGCCTTCAACCGTTTTCATGTTCAAAATCTTATCCAGCAAAGTAGTTTTACCGTGATCAACGTGCCCCATCACTGCCACCACTGGCGGACGGATTGAGGCTTTATCTGACGCTTGATGAGCGGATAGTTTAGCCTCATGACTGGCTTCGGCTTGCTCCAGCTTCACCTTCAAACCTAATTCATCGATAATGATCGAAACCGTATCATAATCAAGTTTTTGGTTGATAGTCGCCACAATACCATTTTTAAACAGCTCTTGGATCAAGCTAGCGACCGACAGATTGAGATTTTCGGCAAGCTCATTGACGGTAATTGACCCGCCCATTTTGATAATTTTTTCTTGCTCCATACGTCTCCTTTTTCTGTTGTCGCTAGCTCCTAAACACTAGCCGTTTATATTAATTTATTTTGCTAAGCATAGTGAAATCTTACGATTATCTTTATCGATGTCTAAAATTCGGAATTGTTTTTTCTCGTTCAGAGTAAAAATATTCTCTGGGTTAACATCATCACCCTTGCCTAGTTCTGAAACATGAACTAGCGCCTCAACTGATGGGCTAAGTTGCACAAACGCCCCAAATGGCGTGATGCGCGTAACTGTTCCCTCGACTTCATCGCCTTTTTTGAACTTTTCAACTTCGCTAATCCATGGATCGTCAGTCAATTGTTTAATACTCAAGTTCAAGCGGTCTTTATCAATGTCGATAATTTTAGCTTCGATATCGTCACCAATTTTAACATAATCGTTTGGATCAACTACCCGCTCCCAGCTGATTTCTGAAATATGGACTAAGCCTTCAATCCCATCAACCGTCACGAACACACCAAACTCGACTACGCCAGTGACTTGACCTTTAACTTTGTCACCAACGGCCATTTTGCTGAAGGTAGCAGCCAGGCTATCTTTAATCGCTTCTTTTTCTGAGAAAATTAGCTTGTTAGTCTTGCGATCGACGTCGATCACCCGAGTTTTGATTTTTTTGCCGATTAGGCTGTTAAGCCGCTGCAAAATCTCATCTTTATCGCTTGAAGCTACCCGTGGGTAATGTTCAGCTGAAAGTTGCGACACCGGCAAGAAACCGCGCACGCCTTCGTATTCAACCAACAAACCACCGCGATTAGCGTCAAATGGTTCAACTTCGACAATTTCTTCATTTTCCATGATTTTGGAAACTTCTTCCCAACCACGGTCTTTGACAGCTTTGCGTAGCGATAATAGCACTCGACCGTCTTCTAATTCTTCATCCATGACGCTTGCTGATACTTCATCGCCGACATTTAGTTTGCGACCAAAACCAACTTCGCGACGTGGCACAACACCGGTACCGCCGGCACCAAGATCAACCAATACTTCGTGTTTTTTAACCGAAATCACCGTACCGGTTGCGATATCGCCCTGAGCTAGAGGCTTGATTTGCTCGTTCTGAGCTAACAGCTCATCCATAGTTATAGTGGCTTTTGCCATAAGTCTTTTCTAATATTCCGCCCAAATGTGAGCGCAATATTATATAACTCCTTTCTTAGATAATATTGTCCAAAAAGAATCAGCCTAGAGAAGAGAGTTACGACTTAAAACCAACTCTAACCGACCCTTAATAGATTATCTATATTTTACCCTGTTTTGCCAGTTTTTTCAAGGATAAGTTTTTTAAAATGAAACCGGGACTGATTTTCGAGATATTTTTTATAAAAAACAGCAAAAACCGCCCACCAACCGGCATATTCAGAGCCTTTAACTCATAAAACTAGCGTTTTTGCAAAATCAGAACCGCAACATAAGCGACAACCGACAAACCAACGGCCGTCGCCAAGCCATTGCCACCAGTGCGTGATATTTCGGCTGGAGTTGTGGTATTAGCGTTTGGAGCGGAAGTCTCAGAACTAGCTGGGGGCGTTGTCTCAGCTGGTTTTGGCGATGGTTTTGGTGAATTATCAATCGTCACCACATTATCAGGTTTAGACGGCTTGTCCACCACTGCCACGTCTTCTTGCGGAGCGTTTTTAGTCACCAATTTCTTAATTGTGATAATTCCACCACTAGTGATCGCCACAAACAGCACCAAACCAATCATAAAGTACTTAAATGACGGATCTTTAATGATATATTTAATTTTTGCCATATTCTTCTCCCTTGAACAAACTATATACTTTAATTATACCATATTTACGCCAAAAAGTAAATACATAAGCGTTGACATGATTTGGTATAATATATTTAACAAGATTCTAGTTAAAATGGGCATCACCCGGAGGAAATATGATCATCGCAGTTGATATTGGCAGTCAAACTTTAATTATCGCCAGCTTAGACAAGGCTGGCACTATTACTAAACAAATGGAATTTTTGACCCCTGTTTTAGCCAATGACTGCTTGGGACTAATTCAAGCTACCATCGCTAAAGATTTCACCGATAAAAAACCATCGGCGATCGTCATTGGCGTACCTGGCGTCGTCCGGCACCATATCGTCGAATGGTGTAGCAATCTTGGCGATGACTGGATCGGTTTTGATTTTCGACCAGAGTTAGAAAAAGTTTTTAAAGTACCAGTTTTGGTTGAAAATGACGCCAATTTAGGCGGATTAGCGGAGGCTGTCAATATCACCCCAACCCCTAAATCGCTGATTTACCTCAGTATTGGTGCTGGAATTGGTTCTGGTTGCGTCATTGATGGTAAATTACCCTCAGCCCTGCTTGATTCCGAAGCTGGCATGATGATGCTCGAATATGACGGCGTTGTTCAGACTTGGGAAAATTTTGCCTCTGGTAAAGCCATCTCCGAAGCCTACAATCAGCTCGCCAAAAATATCAAAAATCCAGCCATTTGGGACGCCATTGCCGACCGAATTTCGCGGGGACTGTTGATGCTGATTCCAATTCTACAGCCTCGTTATATCGTGATTGGCGGAAGTATCGGCAGTGTCTTTAGTCAGTATCAGCAAACCCTCAACGACCTGATTGATGAGCGCTTACCAGTCAACCTCCGCCGACCGCAGATTTTACCGGCTAAAGACCCCAAATTATCAGTAATTTACGGCTGTTATCAATATTTTAAACATCATGACCAATAACTCTATAAAATCGCTAGTGACTCAGCTTCAAACCGACTTTCCGCAGTTCCAGTTTCAAGCTGGCGATCAGTTTAAATTCCAACCCGATCAACAAACCATTTTTTATCAGCCCACCGCCCCTCAGGCTGAGTTATTATTGCTCCATGAACTAGCTCATGCCTTGCTTCAGCACGCTGATTATCGCTTTGACGTCGAACTTGTTAAAATGGAAACCGACGCCTGGGAATATGCCAAAACACAGCTTTTGCCCCGTTATCAGGTGCCAATTGACGCGGAGTTAATTGATGCGACGCTCGAAACCTACCGCGACTGGCTTTACCACCGCAGTTGTTGCCCTCGATGTGGCTCAGTTGGCTCCCAAACCGCCGATTTGAGCTATAAATGCCTAGAATGCTCGACCCGCTGGCAGTCTAACAACGCCAAATTCACCGCCCTCCGTCGCAAACAACTTCGTTAAGCTGACGACCACACATTTGCTCTCATATTTCGCCCCAGCCCCCCTAGTGACAACATCACTCCCGACGACCACACAACCACCCTTCACCCACCCAAAAACCCGCTCTTTAAAAGAACGGGCTTTTGCAGTTTTTAGGTTTATTAAGCAGTTTTCTTAGCTGGGCCTCGTTTTGACAAACGACCACCTTTAGCACCTGCAATACGCGCTAATTCACGGTTAGCAGCAAAACCACCAGTTGTGCCTTTTTTGCCACCTTTGGCACCGATTTTTGCGTAAAAATCTTTACCGTAGCGCTCTTTGTTTGCTAATGCAGCTTTTTTACCGCCTTCTTTAGTTCCGGCCATAATAAATAATTCCTTTCTTATTTTACACACATCTCTCTTGTGATATGTTAATACTTTTATTATAGCATACCATAACTATTTTGTCAATATTTACACAAGCACTTTTTTATTGTAATAAAACTATTGCAATTATGCGCACCATGCTATATAATAAAAATACCCTGTTTATTGAATAGCTAAATCAATCAGACAGAAATACTACAACACTAAAAAACAACCCAACTTCTGCGAGATGGGTTGTTTTTAAAATACCTAAAGCTGGAAAACGGCGATCTTAGCACCTAACTGCATTTTTACTATTAGCATTTTTCGACAAAGATAAAACCCCACCTTTCGGAGGGGTTTTATATAATTCGGCATCGTGCTAGTTTCCCGCATAGCAGTATAATCGCCGCTGATGAGCTTGACTTCTGTGTTCGGAATGATTACAGGTATTTCCTCATCGCCATGGACACCGAAACACGACTTCGACACTTTGGGCTGATATATCGTCATCAGTGGGTCAAAGTCTTATTTCGGTAGCCATTATTTTCATTTTGTAAATAACAACGTGGTGTGATAAACACCAATTATTAGTCAAAGCCTAACTTACTCATAATAAAGCAAGTAGCATAAAAAGTCAATGGGACTGTTAGTATGCTTCAGCTGAATATATTACTATACTTACACCTTGCACCTATCAAACAGATAATCTCTCTGTGTCCTCATGGGGAAATCTAATCTTGAAGTAGGCTTCGCGCTTAATATGCTTTCAGCGCTTATCCCTTCCGAACGTAGCTACTCGACAATGCGGCAGGTGGCCACAATCGATACACCAGAGGTTCGTCCACTCCGGTCCTCTCGTACTAAGAGCAGATCTTCTCAAATTTCCTTACGTCCATACCGGATATAAACCGAACTGTCTCACGACGTTCTGAACCCAGCTCGCGTACCATTTTAATCGGCGAACAGCCGAACCCTTGGAACCGACTACAGCTCCAGGATATGATGAGCCGACATCGAGGTGCCAAACAGCGCCGTCTATGTGAACTATTGGGCGCTATAAGCCTGTTATCCCCAGGGTAACTTTTATCCGTGTGCGCTGTCGATCCCACATTCATGTACAAATGTACGGACAGCGGATCACTTGCTCCGACTTTCGTCTCTGTTAGGAATGTACTCCTCACAGTCAAGCTGGCTTGTGCGCATACACTACCACTACGATTTCCATCCGTAGTTAGCCAACCTTTGAACGCCTCCGCTACTCTTTAGGAGGCAACCGCCCCAGTTAAACTACCCGCCATACACGGTCCTTCTACCAGCTAATGGCAAAAGTGAGATCACAATCGTAACAGGGGTGGTATTTCACATTTCGTCTCCACAAATACTGGCGTATCTGCTTCAAAGACTACCACCTATTCTACACAAGTTAAAACTGAAATCAATGTAAAGTTGTAGTAAAGCTCCATGGGGTCTTCTCGTCCTGGTATGGACAGACGGCATCTTTACCGCCAATGCACTTTCACCGAGTCCTTTGCTGAGACAGTGCCCACATGATTACTCCATTCGTGCGGGTCAGAACTTACCTGACAAGGAATTTCGCTACCTTAGGACGGTTATAGTTACCGCCGCCATTCACTGGGGCTTCAGTTCACACCGTGAAGTGATTCCCTTAACCTTCCAGCATTGGGCAGGAGTCAGCCCCTATACATCCACTTTCGTGTTAGCAGGGACCTGTGTTTTTGATAAACAGTTCCGTGGGCTCTTTTGCTGAGGCCTCCACATCATTAGATACGAAGTTCTCGCGCTTTAAAAAGCTTTTGACATTGTCTCAGAAAAATTTCTCTTTCTCGCTAATTTAAAACACGACTCATATCCACTGAAGTGGAGGCAGACCTTATCCCGAAGTTACGGTCGCTGTTTTGCCGAGTTCCTTAGCAAAGGTTCTCTCGTAGGCCTTAGTCTACTCGACTCGAGCACCTGTGTTGGTTTGCGGTACGGATAACTAAATATATAAATATATCTGCTTTTCTAGCCAGTGTCTACGCCGAAATCGTCCGCAAGGACTTTTACTCCATTAGCATTCCTGCCATGTTGAACGGATGCATACCATGAATCCGCTTCGACTTTTCCACCGTGAACAGTATATAAGATTTAGCTAGTTCAGGAATATTAACCTGATGTCCATCGCCTACGCTATGCGCCTGGGCTTAGGACCGACTAACCCTGAGATCATTACGATAGCTCAGGAAACCTCGCTCTTACGGCCGACAGGATTCTCACCTGTCTTATGGTTACTCATTCCAGCATTCTCACTTCCTAACGCTCCACAGTACTTTCCAATACTGCTTCACTGCGATAGGAACGCTCCTCTACCACTGCAACTTGAGACGAATCTCAAATCACAATCCATATCTTCGGTATAATGCTTAGCCCCGTTACATCTTCCACGCAAAATCTCTTGACTAGTGAGCTGTTACGCACTCTTTAAATGAATGGCTGCTTCTAAGCCAACATCCTAGCTGTTTGAGAGATTTCACTTTGTTTACCACTTAGCATTAATTTAGGGACCTTAGATGATGGTCTGGGCTGTTTCCCTTTTGAGCGCCGAGCTTAGCCCCGACGTTCTAACTGCCATGATTCCACAATCAGTATTCATAGTTTGTTAAGGGTGGGTACGGTTTCCCGCCCCAATCCTTTACAGAGCTCTACCCCTGACTGCTACCACATAACGCTAGCCCTAAAGCTATTTCGAGGAGAACCAGCTATCTCCGAGTTCGATTGGCATTTCACTGCTAACCACAAGTCATCCAAACACTTTACTGCGTGAACTGGTTCGGTCCTCCATGTCGTGTTACCGACACTTCAACCTGCTCATGGTTAGGTCACCCGGTTTCGGGTCTAATCCCAAGTACTCTGTCGCCCTATTCAGGCTCGCTTTCACTGTGGCTCCGCCAATTGGCTTAACCTTGCACTTGAGATTAACTCGCTGGATCGTTCTACAAAAAGCACGCTGTCACCCCATAAATGAGGCTCCAACACCTTGTAAGCATACAATTTCAGGATCTATTTCACTCCCCTCCCGGGGTTCTTTTCACCTTTCCATCGCTGTACTAGTTCACTATCGATCATATATTATATTTAGTCTTGGCAGGTGGTCCTGCCGGCTTCAGACAAGGTTTCTCGTGCCTCGCCCTACTCGAGATAACTTGAAATAAGGTCAGCGTCGTTTTCGCGTACGTGGTTCTCACACTCTCTGACTCGCCATTCAAACGATTCTGCTAACTACGCCGATTTTTTACCTTACACCACAGTTGATAGCCCGTGGTCACAAATCAGTGAACTCGAATTTCGAATTAACTGACTTGGTATCAAATTTCTCACAACCCCTTTTAGATATTCGCCTATCAGCTTATTTGTATAAATTAATACACAAAAACCTAAAAAGTTTGGACTGTTTCCGTTTCGCTCGCCACTACTCCGAAAATCATTGGTTATTTTCTCTTCCTCAACCTACTAAGATGTTTCAGTTCGGCTGGTTCCCGTCTATTGCCCTATGTGTTCAGACAATAACAATATGACATTACTCATATTAGGTTTCCCCATTCAGAAATTCCTGGATCACAGCTTTTTTGACAGCTCCCCAAGACTTATCGCAGTCTCACACGTCTTTCTTCGGTAATATATGTCTAGGCATCCATTGTATGCTCTTGAGTAACTTTTTATGCATTGACTTTGACTAATAATTGGCAATTACCAATTAAGCCGTCGTCATTTACTCATATGTCCTTAAAATATATTATTTTAAGATTGAAAATTTTTCTCATCCAAATTGTTAAATTCCATATTCCCATTCATCATTTTGGAGAATAGATTAATTACAACCATTTAGATTATAGCTAATTCACCCTTCAAAACGTGCGCTAAACAATAACTCTTATACATTATAGCACATTTTAAATATTTTGTAAAGTCCTTTTATAACTCCTAGTTGCGGACAGAGGTTCTAGTGGTAATTGGGCGAACTTGTCTCAAAAGCTGGTAAGTATTATACACCCTAACAAAAACAAATGCAAGACCTTTTTAAAGATTTTTGTTGTAATTTTTACTAAATATTTTTTTAACTTAAAAATGATATAATAAACTTAAACATTAAGCGAATTATTTTCAAAGCACTAATAACCCCATCTAACCACTAGCTAACCACAATGCAGTCGATTTACTGAGCTTCTCGCTACAATAATTCGACTGCTTGCTTCAATTAAACTATATTTTGTTACTAACGGCCTAACGGCGTCGGCTGGCGTATAGTTTAAGAACGCTTGCCATACCCATAATTATCGACACTGCGGTAATGACCGATGCGGTTTTGGTCTCAAAACCAGAGTTTGGAGGTAACAAGGCGTTGTTATTTGGCTGTGATTGACCATTACCACCTGGAGTCGGCTGAGGTTGTGGGGTTGGTGTTGGATTTGGTTGTTGAGGTTTCAGACGGTAATAAACTGTCAATTGGTTGTTTGCTGCGTTAGCCTGTAAAGTCAATTCGGTTGGTTGACCGTCAATTGGTTCATATTGCTCTAACACTGGATAAACAATCGTGATTTTGGTTCCAGGTAATCCTTGACCATTGATTTGATGTGGATTGATACCTGGTACTGGTTGGTTAGTTCCTTGTAAGAGATAAGTAACCTGGTAACCAACTTGATTTGGGGTTGGTGCTTGACGACGATACTTAATAGTAACTTGGTTTTGGTTAGCATTAGCTTTAATTACTAAACTGGTTGGTTGGCTAGGTTCAATTTGGTAACCAGCTACAGTTGGATGATTGATGGTAACTGAAGAACCAATTGGAGCTGAACCAGTGATTGGATTAGTTGGTAAGCCAGTTAATAGGTTACCATCTTGGTCAACGTAGCTAATTTTGTAGCTAACAGCTTGACGACGATACTTAATAGTAACCTGGTTTTGGTTAGGGTTAGCTTTAATTACCAAGCTGGTTGGTTGGCTAGGTTCAATTTGGTAACCAGCTACAGTTGGATGATCAATGTTAACAGTTTCGCCTAGTGGTTTCTTGCCAGTGATTGGGTTGTTAGGAATTGAGGCAATTAGATTGTTATCTTGATCAACATAGCTAATCTTGTAACCAACTAATTTGCGGTAACGAATAGTAACCTGGTTTTGGTTAGCATCAGCTTTAATTACTAAACTGGTTGGTTGGTTAGGTTCAATTTGGTAACCAGCTACAGTTGGATGATTGATGGTAACTGAAGAACCAATTGGAGCTGAACCAGTGATTGGATTAGTTGGTAAGCCAGTTAATAGGTTACCATCTTGGTCAACGTAGCTAATTTTGTAGCTAACTCCCTTATAGCGGTAACGAACTGTAATTATGTTTTGATCGGGATCAGCTTTAACCACAAAGTTATTGGGCTGACCAGCAACCACTTGGTAATTATCCAAGTCTGGATGAGGGATATTAACCGTTGAGTCTACTGGGGCCTGACCGGTAACATTAGTTAACCCTGGAACAGGCTGGTTAGTACCATCAATCACATATTTAATAGTATAGTTAGCTTGTCTTTTTTGGTAATAGACACGGAAGTTATTTTTTGATGGATCGGCTTGGAGAGTAGCTTTGGTTGGTTGACCAGCAACTGGTACGTAATTGTCACTAGCTGTAGGATGTGTGATGTCGATGTCAGTTCCTGGTAAGCCACTGCCAGTGACAACTGATGGGTTAATACCTGGTACTGGATTGGTAGTAGGATTGCCTTGGTTATCCTGAATGTAATAGCTCACTGTATAGCCTACCAGTCCACGGTAATAGATATTGATTTCTTTCATCTCCATTGGACCGACATTGACGGTAGTGTTTTGACCAGGCACAGGGGCGTAATTTGGTACGGTTGGTAGATTAACTTGGTGACTACCTGGACTAACCTCATGAAAGACCGAGCTTGGATCAATGCCTGGTACTGGACTGGTAGTTCCTTCGAGATAATAGTTGACTTTGTAGCCTTGAGTTAGGCGGTATTTGAATTCAACATCGTTAGTATGCTCAGTTACTACCACCGACACAGGTTGATCATTCTCTAAAACATATAAGCGACCATTATGACTGAAGCGTTTTTCAGGCACAATTTCATAACCATTGTCAATGGTAATAAACTGGTTGCTCTTATAGTCAGAGCGCCACAATACTCGGTTTTTAATTAGTTGACCGTTTTGGGTATATAAGACCTTGATGTTATTGGCGTTAATCACATGATAATCGGACTCAGGATAGTTATGGTCACGTTTTTCGGTAAATAACAATACCTTGTTGCCAACTGACGGCACACCGACGTTTCTGTAAAACGAGTTTTCATAGAGCGTTATAAGTGAGTTTGGCAATAAAACACCAGTCAACTTATTCTCACCAAACGCCGATCTACCAATCGTCGTCACCGTATTAGGGAAATCGATAGTGGTTAGTCCTTGTTTCTCAAACGCCGAGTCACCAATAGTCGTTAACTGGCTACCAGGAGCAAAGGTTAAATTAGTGAGCTTTTGGTCTTCGTTGAGATAATAGCTATAGAAGGCTTGGTTGCCGATAGAGGTAACTGAAGCTGGGATGGTAATCGATTTGACTCCTGATTTTTTGAGAAAACAACCAGGAACAGTAGTCATATCTTGTGGTAGAGTGACTTCAGTTAAGGTTTTGTTATCACTAAAGATGCCCCAATCACCATAGCCACCGCAAGATTGATTGAAAGTTAAACCAGCACCAGTTGGCAGATTAAGTTTAGTTAGTTTGTTATTATGAAAAGCCATCCGATCAATATGGAGGTTATGAGCTTCAGAGAAGTCAATGTTGGTTAGTTTATTGTTAGCAAAGGCGCCCGCACCAATGTTTTGTAAGGTGGATGGGATGTTAAG
>CAUTML010000002.1:0-187438 GCA_963539845.1 uncultured Candidatus Saccharibacteria bacterium
CAGGCTTTCGCCCATTGTGGAAGATTCCTCACTGCTGCCTCCCGTAGGAGTCTGGGCCGTGTCTCAGTCCCAATCTGACTGGTCATCCTCTCAAACCAGTTACGGATCGTCGGCTTGGTGAGCCTTTACCTCACCAACTACCTAATCCGACGCAGGCCATTCCCAAAGCGCATAAATGCTTTAATCCGAAGATCATATGCGGTATTAGCCACCCTTTCGGGCAGTTATCCCTCACTTTGGGGTATGTTCCCACGCGTTACTCAGCCGTCCGCCGCTCGCCGACATTCCTCACTGTTTTTTCCTCTCATCTTGATAAATATTATTCACTAGATTTCCTCCTTCGTATTAGATGCGACCGATTTCCTTCGGAAATCTCCGCGTCCACTCTCGAAAGAAGAGGAACAAACAGTGAGAAACTCGCTGCCGCTCGACTTGCATGTGTTAGGCACGCCGCCAGCGTTCATCCTGAGCCAGGATCAAACTCTCCATAAAAAATAAAATGTTTTAAAAACATTGTAAACATATAGACTGACGATGTAATTGCACAAGTAAATTGTTAATGTTTCTCCCTATTTGCGTTCCACAAACAAAAGACTGATTTAGATTCTACACCATTTGCAAATTAAAGTCAAGACTTTTTTAAAAGATTTTTTGCTATTTTAAACAAAATCCGCCATTTTTAGCTAAAAACAGCGGATTTTACGATTTTTAAGTGGTTTTATCTAGATAATATCAATCTTCGTCTTTAATTTCGGCGTCTTCCTTCATCAAAAGCCCGACCGAAGCCACGGCATCACCATCATTTAGGCGCATAATTCGCACGCCTTGAGTAGTTCGACCCAGTGACGGGACGTCGTTAATGCCGACTCGGATCGTCTGACCTTTTTCAGAGATAATCAGCAATTCTTCAGCGTCATCACAAACTGTTCGAGCAGTGATGATTGGGCCAGTTTTGGCAGTTACAGTCGCCGCTTTGATGCCGACCCCACCCCGCTTATGCGAAGCGAATAGGTTAATGTTGGTCATTTTACCGTAGCCATTTTTACTAATGACTAGGATTTTTTTGGAAGCGTCAGAGATAACGTCCATACCCACCACCCAATCGTTTGGACGGAGACGGACACCCCGCACACCGCGCGCTGAACGGCCCATTGGACGAATGTCATTTTCATCAAAGCGCACTGCCTGACCAGCCGAAGTCGATAAAATTAGCTCATCGTTACCACTAGTGCGTCGAATATAACGCAGTTCATCACCATCATCCAGAGTAATTGAGATCAAACCATTAGTGCGAATATTAGCGTATTTATCAATTGATGTTTTTTTAACAACACCCTTGGTAGTGGCCATAAATAGATAGCCGTTTTCACTTTCGTTACGTGGCGAATGAATGATCGAGGTAATCTTTTCCTCTGGTTGTAACTGTAGCAAGTTAACCGCGGCCACACCTTTGGCCGTCAGGCTAGCTGATGGCACCTCGTAAGCTTTCAAACGGAAAACTCGACCTCTGTTAGTAAAAAACAACAGATAATCATGAGTACTTGCCGGCACCAGACGATCAATGACGTCTTGTTCTTTAGTGGTGATACCTCGTTTACCCTTACCACCGCGGTTTTGGCGACGATAATCGCTCATCAGAGTGCGCTTAATGTAATTCTCGCTAGTCAAGATAATCACCGATTGTTCTTCCGGAATCAATTCCTCATCACTAAATTTACCTAGTTCGTGGTTGATAATTTGCGAACGACGCTCATCACCATATTTTTCCTTGATTTCTAGCAATTCTTGTTTAATAATGCGCAAAATTTCGTTCTCATCAGCTAAAATTCGCTCTAATTCACCGATTAGCTTCAAAAGTTCAGCCAATTCGTCCTCAATCGCCTGACGATTCAGAGCGTTCAGACGACGAAGTTGCATCGCCATAATGGCTCGAGCTTGAATCTGCGACAATTCAAACTTCGCAATCAAGTTAGCTTCGGTTTCCTCGTCGTTTTTGGAAGCGCGGATAGTTTTGATGACTTCATCGATGTGATCAAGGGCGATTTTTAACCCCTCTAAGATGTGCGCCCGATCTTTGGCTTTTTGCAATTCAAACTCAGTTCGGCGACGCACTACTTTTTGACGGTGTTTAATGAACTCATTCAGAATATCCACCAAACCAAGCACACGTGGCTGCAAACCGTCAACCAACGCCAACATATTATAGTGAAACGCCGTTTGTAGTTGAGTCATTTTGTAGAGCTGATTCAAGACTTTTTTCGGATAAGCATCTTTTTTAAGCTCAATTACCACTCGAACCACCCCACGCGCACTTTCATCACGCAAGTCGCTAATAGTAGTTAATTTCTTCTCTTTAACCAGTTCAGCGATTTTTTCAATCAAAGAAGCCTTATTAACCATATACGGGATTTCGGTCACTACAATCTGATGACGACCGCGTTTGGTTTCCTCGATATTCGCCACTGCCCGCATTGTCACACTGCCTCGACCAGTCAAATAGGCTTGTTTCATCGGCGCCCCACCATAAACAATGGCTCCGGTTGGGAAATCCGGTCCTTTAATAAATTTCATCAAATCATCAACGGTCGATTCTGGCTTATCAATTAGCGCCACTGTCGCATCTACCACCTCACCAAGGTTGTGGGTTGGAATACTGGTTGCCATACCGACGGCAATACCAACCTGACCATTGAGCAATAAGTTTGGTAATTTAGCAGGCAACACAATCGGTTCGCGTTCCGAACCGTCATAGTTATCACGAAAATCAACCGTGTTTTTATCGAGATCAACCAATAGTTCACCACCGGCTTTACTCATGCGCGCCTCAGTATAACGCGAAGCCGCTGCCGGGTCGCCGTCCATTGAGCCGAAGTTGCCCTGCCCATCAACCAAGGTGTATCGCAAGTTCCAGTCCTGCGCCAAACGCACCATCGCATCATAAATTGCTGAATCACCGTGCGGGTGATATTTACCCATCACATCACCAGTGATACGGGCTGACTTGGTGTATTTAGTGCCAAATCGCCAGCCATTACGCTCCATTGAGTATAGAATTCGACGATGGACGGGTTTTAGACCATCACGCACATCTGGCAAGGCACGATCAACAATCACACTCATTGAATAACGTAGGAAACTATCTTCCATGACGTTTTCAAGAGTACGATTCTCCACTACTCGAGAGTGGGTTGGCTGATTAATGTTTTCTGCTTCTGTTGACATTTTCTTATCCTCTTCCATATTAAACATCCAAATCCTCTAGGTTGACGAATTTTGCACGATTTTGAATAAAATTTTTGCGCAATGAAGCTTCATCCCCCATTAATTTTGTAAAGATTGCGTCGGCTTTTTCGGCGTCTTCGACCGTCACCTGCACGAGGACACGATTTTCTGGATTCATGGTTGTTTCCCAAAGCTGAGTTGCGTCCATTTCACCAAGACCCTTGTACCGCTGAAGCATGGTTACGCCAGCTTGTTTGTTACGATCATCATTTGAATCAATCTGGGCGCCGTTAGCGATGCGCTTTTGGATTAAATCTTCAATAATTTGATCGCGTTCTTCATCACTATAGGCATAAAACTTGGTGTTTTTACCAGTACGGATCAGATACAGAGGTGGTTTTGCTAAATAAATATGTCCCTGGTCAACCACTTCGCGCATATAACGGAAGAAAAAGGTCATCAACAATGTTGCAATGTGCGAACCGTCAACATCGGCATCGGTCATAATAATGATGCGATTATAGCGCAGACCCGAGATATCGAATTGCTCGCCAATCCCGACACCCATACCTTTAATTAAACTAACAATTTCGTTATTAGCCAACATTCGATCTAGTCGGGCTCGTTCGGTATTCAACACTTTACCGCGCAGTGGCAAAATAGCTTGGGTTTTGGAGTCGCGACCTGATTTTGCAGAACCACCAGCCGAGTCACCCTCGACGATGTATAGTTCACATTCCTCAGGGTTTTTGCTTGAACAATCTGACAATTTGCCAGGGAGATTAAGTCCGTCCAGCGCACCTTTTCGAATAACATTATCGCGTGCCGCTCGAGCCGCCTTGCGCGCCCGGGCCGCCATCAGTGATTTTGAGATCATTTTTTTAGCTGAAGCTGGATTTTCCTCAAGATAATACCCGAAGTATTCGGTCATCACCTGTTCAACATAGCCACGCACCTCAGGATTGCCGAGTTTGTTCTTGGTCTGGCCTTCAAATTGCGGATCAGGTAGCTTCACTAGCACCACCGCTGTTAAGCCTTCACGAATATCCTCACCGGTCAGACTTTCTTCTTTTTCTTTTAGCAAACCGTTCTTGCGAGCATAATCGTTGACGATACGAGTCATAGCCGATCGAAAACCGGTAATATGAGTACCGCCGTCAGGGTTTAAAACGTTATTAGCAAAAGCCTGAACATTCTCGAGAAAACTGTCGTTATATTGCAAAGCAATTTCCACGCCAGAATCTTCGACTTGACTTTCTGCATAAAAGATATCAGGCGTGATGGTTTCTTTGCCGCGATTTAAGTGCTTAACGTAGCTTTTGATACCGCCTTCGAAGTAAAAAGCTTGGCGATTACCAGTTTTTTCTTCCAAAACCGACAATTTCGTGCCTTTAGTCAAATAAGCCTGATGGCGAATATATTTCACGACCCATTTATAATCTAACTCAATGGTTGAAAAAATGTCACCATCTGGGTAAAAAGTAATCGAGGTGCCAGTTTGATCAGTTTTGCCGACTTTTTTGATATCAGCTTGTGACACACCGCGTTCGAACTCTTGGACATACTCGTAGCCATCCTTAAATATTCGCGCAATCAAACGAGTCGATAAAGCATTAACTACGCTAGAACCAACACCGTGCAAACCAGATGATACTTTATAACCGCCTCCGCCGAATTTACCACCAGCATGAAGCACCGTTAAAACAGTTTCCAAGGTTGATTTGCCAGTCTTCGGGTGTTTATCAATCGGAATACCGCGACCGTTATCGACAACATTAACACCACCATCGGCCAACAAAGTAATTTTTACTTCAGTGGCATAACCAGCAATCACCTCGTCAATTGAGTTATCGGCGATTTCTTTAATCAGATGATGCACCCCTTCATAACCCGTGCTTCCAATATACATTCCCGGACGTTTGCGGACTGCTTCCAAGCCTTCCAGCACCTGAATTTGGGAGCTATCATAGCTACTGCCTGCTTTTTGTTTGGTCATTTCTCCTCACTTCCCAATATTTTGTTGAAAATTCAGTCTCTAGTATAAACCAAATTTAATAATTGCTCAAGCATCTTGCTCAGCTTATACTGCTTATGGTAACATATCTTTGAGGATAATGATATGAATTTTAGAAGAATAGTCGCCCATTTAGCCTATAGTCCGACTGTCATTTGGCAGTTGGCAACTTATGATAGTAAGATCAAGCAAGATAAATCGCGCAATCTAAAAATCATTCTTTTTGCAATTATGAATTTGGTTATCGTTTCTATTGCCGTGTCAGTCAATAGTAACCATCAGTTATCACTAATCACTCCAGGTTTAAACACCAAACCGACTAGCACTAGCTTAACTAGTCATCCGATTATCGACAAAGAGTCTCAAATTAAGGATTTTACACAAAATAGTTTTTTTAACAACATCAATGATAATCCTGAGCTAGTCCAGATTTATAAATATTTTGGAATTGATAACTTATCAACAACAAACATGAGCCTAGTTCAGTCCCCAAATACCTTATCAACCTGCGTTGAAATCAATCGTTCACCGATTAATAACCTTGGTAAAATCGATATCAGCTCTAAGCTGTCAGTTTATGCTCATAACTGTCAAAAACAATATTATGGCTTAGCAATTGCCGGCAAAACTACTGATGATTTTATAATTTTAAATAATGGTAATTTGCTTTTGAAAAATGTTGACAAAAAAACAACTTCAACTTTAACCTTTAATATAGATGTTGTAAATACAACAACGAATGCCAAATCCCCTCTTGTTATTGATCCCGGACAATCCCTAAAGTATACCGTTCGCGCCACTAACACTTCTGCCAAGCCATTCAACGATGTTGTAAAAATTACTTTAAACGATATTTCAGAATACGCCCAAGTTCTCAACAATTCGCTCAATAGCGACCAATCGATTTATTGGCGAATTGCCAATCTGCAACCGGGACAAAGCACTAATTATGACATTTACGTCAAAGCCCATCATCATTTTAGCAACCTGCCCTTAAATGCTAATTTTCCAACCAGCCACGATTGTCAGTTGAGCCTAGGCTTAGACAATGCTACTGTCACCACTAAAGCCAATTGTAACTTGATTAAACAGGCCGAACTTTTTGCATACAAGCACCTAGCACCATCTCGCTACGATCATAAAATATTTATATCGCTATTGTTATTCTTTTTGTTAATTATAATGTTTAAAATTCTGCACATCGCCCGCATTAATTTTGTGTCTAAAGAAATTCGAATTATTCGTCATAAAATCAACCAAGGAATTATCTAATGTCTAAAAAATCAGATGTCATCAACAGTTTCATTCAAGCGAAAAAGAACAAAAAGAGTCGCAAACCCAGCAAAGCCCAAACCGTTAATCGGCTACTAGGGTCGCAAGTTCTTCATGCAAACCAAATTATCAAAACCAGCAAACTAAAAAACACTCAAACTAATAACTTAAGTCGTAACACCATCAATCATGGTTTTGTAAAAACTATTACAGAGATGCGCGAAAACTTGCCACGACCAGAACGGCAAGCCTCCAAGATTATTCATAACCGCGTTTTCGAGGTATTCTCTTTTATTATCAATGACTTATTACTAAATCCAACCGCCACTAGTCGGGCAATTATCGTATTTTTTGTATTAAATATTAGTTATTATTCAATATGTACATTTTATAATCATTATTATAATCCGTTGGCTGTTCTAGTGTTATTAATCACCAGTTTTGTAATAGGTTTTGTAAGTCTATTTTTCAAAAAATCAAAATAGCCTTGATCTTATTTAATACGTAAATCTAGCTCTTGATCGCTACCAGAATTGATTTTTAAGCTATTGTCGGACTGAGGAGCAGTTTGTGTCTCTGTTGTTTGATGTTGCGTTCCAGCGCTTGTATCATCGGTAAAATGACTAACTTTAGTTTTGATCTCACCGATCGGGTGTTTTTTTGTGGTGTTTGACGACTGATCAATACCAGCAGCCTCACCAGTTCCAGTCTGAAGCTGATTTTGTTCATTCTGGTTTTTAAGTTCGCGACGTTTTTTTAGCCAGCCATCCAAAAAACTGTCTTCTTGATCAACAGATGAAGTATTAGTCAGTTGAGAATTAGACGACTCACCCGTCAAACCAGATACTGTTTGATTTAATTTTTGCGAGCCAACTGATAGGCGCTTAGCGATTTCAATATCGATCATAGCTCGACTTTGGCCAAATCGAGCGGCCGACAATCGCTTAATCGCATCACGCACCGCTTCACTCGAATCCCCTACTGGCGGTAATAAATTCATACTAAACGGACTCGATGGCGTGTTATTTATCATTACCGTGGTGATGGTTTGATAATTCGGTAACCGCGTCAAATCTTCAGCATTAAACACCGGCAGAAAGCGTTTTTCAAGAATTTGAGCATCAGTAATGCCGATGCGACCAGCAATAATTGTGCCAACGTTACCAATAATCGCCTCACGAATTTTTTCGGTTAATTGTGTCATAAACTGGTTAGCAACAATAAGGTTAAGTTTGTATTTACGAGCTTCCGACAGAATCGATTCAAAGCTCTCTGTTGCAAAATTTTGGAACTCGTCAACATACAAGCAGAACTCCTTGCGTTCTGCTTCTGGCATATCAGCTCGACTCATGGCGGCTGCCTGAAATTTCATCACGAACATCATACCTAGTAATTTTGAGTTTAATTCTCCAGTGCGACCTTTTGACAGATTAATCAATAAAATCTTGTTATTATCCATAATTTCGCGCATGTTAAAGCCTGATTTAGTTTGACCAATGATATTGCGCATCATCTCATTTGATAAAAAAGCACCAAATTTCGACGCAAACCAACCTAAAATTTCGCCTTTAGCCGATTCTGGCATCATCGCCATTTCTTTCAGCCAAAAATCGCGCACCGTCACATCAGTCACAAACTGCATTTTGTAATTCATGAAATCTGGATCGCTAAACATCTTTGGCACATCAATAAACGACGAACCGTTCGGATCAGCCATTAAAGCCAAAGCCGCGTTACGAAACCAGGTTTCAAAACGTGGCCCCATAATGCCAGTATGACCCGGATCATACAGACCATACAACATCTGAATACATTCTTGAATTAAGAAATCTTTTTGATCTTCGTTTTCAAATTCAAACAAGTTCAAGCCGATCGGATTCTCAACATCACTCGGGTTAAAATAAATCACATCTTCAACTCGATTGCGCGGAATCATTCCCAGTAATCGCTCAACTGAATCACCGTGCGGATCAACAAATGCAAAGCCTTTACCATCCATAATATCTTGATAAGCCAAATTCTCTAGCAAACCCGATTTACCAGTGCCAGTTTGACCGATGAAATAAGTGTGACGCAAGCGATCTTTAGCGCTCAGGCGAATTGGCTTTTTGACCCCACGAAATTCGTTATAACCAAGAAGCAACCCGTCATCCACCAAATCTGTTGGGCCATCAACTTGTTTGGTGGCTTGCCGTTTAATCTGCGAGGTAGGAATGTCTTTTTGACTTGGTAAATGGAACAAAGTCGCCAATTCGACACTGTTGAGAATATTGTCTTTAATTTTTTGTGGAAAAAACCGCATAATATAAGCAGTTACCAGCCCATCAATGTCTTTTGACTGATTATATTTAAACCCGTTCAAATTAGCAGAATTAAGCAAGGCGAATGACGCAATGATATTCTGCAGAATCGACTGAGAACGAGACGAAGTTTCAGACGACACCACTACCCGAACCAAAGTTTCAAAGCCAGGATAGCGGATTTTATTTTCTATAGCCTCAATTACCGCCCGATCGGCTTCATCTGGACCTTTGTAGTCGTCTTTTTGTTCAGACGACTGTGGTGGTTTCCACAACACTTCCAGAAGCTCCCCTGGTTTGTAGCCAATACCCACGCCTTTTGAGCTATTTTTTTTACCTTCTTTTATTGCTCTTGTTGTATTTATTGCAACATCAACCCATGACTCTTCAGCCGGTCGAATTAAAATCTGAATCGCCACTCCGTCGCCCTGCTTAGAAGCTGACAAGGCATTCAAGAGTGAGCGTGATACGTCTTGTTTTGATTCTTGATAAGTTAAAATTGGATAAGCCGATTCTTTACGTAAGGTAAATTCACCGCCACAGATTGAATCATAATTAGCCGATTCCTGAAAAATGTTTTTGCCGTCTACTTCTTCAATTCGAGCTGACGGATAAGCCGTTGATATAGCTTGTTTAATAATATCGATCAATGACATCGGCACTACGGCGTAATAATAAATCAGACCGTCTTTAGCGACAATCTCAAATGACAAGTGACGCTGACCAAATATCCGAGCCTTCAATCCGCTGTAAACCGTCGAAGCGATAATACTATACATCACCTGGGCTTGAGACAAGATTTCGTCGGTCAGATCGCGCTGATCACGGCTTGACCCGCCCGATTCCAAATCAGTACTGCTCGGCGGTAAATGAATATGCAAATGCACCATTTTTAAGCCACGTTCGTAATTTTTTGACTCTTGTAAGAATTTACGATATTGTAGCCACACCAAAGTTATCACACCAGCCCCGCCGGCTAGTATTAGCAATCCGTAAATTAGATACAAAAATTCTTCCACCCGTCCCTCTTGTCTTGATTATGAAACTTTACGCTTTTCCTGATAAATCTTACGAATTTCATTGATTTCGTCATCACGACGATTCGGCTGATTTTTAGTCATCTCTAGTGTTTTTTTGACGTTAGACACCCAAGCCGACTCAATCAAATCACCATCTGACGCTTCTAAATGATTAAAGCGCTCCACAGCGGTAATCGGCTGACGAACTACTGTGCTAGCAGGCACAGCTGACGAATGAGACTGCTGATTTGGTGCAATATGTGAGTCATTCTCGACGTTTGACCGAGTTAGTTGTTCATAGCTACGGTCTGGCACATTCAACGGCCGCTCCATTCCTTTAGTCTGCAAATTATCTACCTCATAATTAGTCGGCAGATTTGGCATTTGTTCGGGCTTGTTTAGATCAAAAGAATCCATAACCAATATTATAGCATACTAACGTCGACTTATATAGAAACAAATTAGACAAGCAAACAACAAAATCAATCCAATCTCAATCACACTAGTGTCGCGAATAGATTGAATCGCTAACACCACGACTGGCACCATGCTAAAAATCGCCAAATAAAGATACGTCCGATAGTTTAAATTGCGACGATTAGGTTTAATCGCAAGCATCCCGAACAGCCCGCTTATTAGACTATAAACCACAAATAACAAGGCGTAACAAACCACATAAATCAAGCCAAAAATCGATAAAGTACCGATTGGCACAAACTGATCTGGCGAAAAGGCATTCATTAAGATAATTAATAAACCAAAAGCCACCACCCCACCTAAGATAATGGCTGTTGATTGCTGTTTTTGAGTTTTAAACATAAACTTATTATATCAAAATTTTCAAACATAAAAAAAGAGCCCAGAGGTCATTAAATCACGACCACATCCAACGAAAGTTGATAAATAATATGTCGGGGGTGCGTATTTTATGACTCTCTGAGCGTTTGACCGCCTCACAGAGTATTTAAAAATCTGCGAGACATATCCTTGTGTTGTTAGTCTTATTTGTTTATTTTTTTGAAAGGAGACTAGACTAATCATCACGCGCTCAACACTCATTTTATCTTGAATGGAGCATCAGCTACAATTCAAAAGAATAGTAACTGATCTTTCCATTGAAGATAATAGTGTGGCTAGATATTTATAATGAACTAATATTTTTTGGCTTTTATTTTTAAAACTAGTTTTTGTGTTTGCTAAAAGCTTACACACATGTTAGCACAAGCATTTAAAAATGTCAACTATTTTCTCGCATTTTTTATTGTTTTTATTACATTTATTTTTTACAACATCAATTATAACAGATTAGATTTTATTTGATTGTCTTATTTTTATAATTGTAAATATTACATCAATATCAGTTTTATTTTGCACAACAAAGCATTTTAAATTTAGTTAACCAACTCTGCATTTTTTGTAAACAGTGATCGTTTAGATAAGTAACGTCAAAAAATCATATTTAATATTTATATTAAAAATATTTCCTAAGATTAACGCAATGAAGAAATTGACGCATTGTTTTTTCTAAAACTTTTTTTAAAAAAACGATTAAGTTAACTATCACAAAAACCATCATTACCTAGCCTTCAGACATAAAAATAAACATCAATTAGCAATAATTTATTTCGCCTAAAAAACATGGAATTATGATAGATCTGCTTGATTTTATTTCATGCAAATATCGATTATATAATTAGTGAAAACACCCTAACCCATCGTTTGAATTTAAAATTTAAAACACAAATTTTAAACATCAACAAAACATTAACAAAAAATAATCCGTTTTTGTTTTAGACGAATTAGTTTTTCCATGCTCATGATTATTACAAAAACAACTTATATTTTCTGCTGACTTTTTCGTGTTTATTATTTAATTATTGTTTAATTCTTAATCGGCATATTTCAATTTTATAATTATCAAATTAGGCATTTGAAAGGTTTTTTAATAATTTAAAAAATGTTACCATCTATTAGCCATAAGCTTTTCCACAAAACTGTGGAAAAGCTCTAAAAAATTAGTCAAAAATCTTTTGCAAAATTGTTGACATATGCATTTTAATCCGCTATTATAGAGGTAGCTCTTGAACAAAAATATTGTGCAGGGAGCTAAATAAAAAACAAACAGCAATCCTATAACTCGCATAAAACGACCGAACTCGCAGACGGTCGTTTTGTGTTTTTTGGGTTAATTTTAACAATCAAAAAACCGCCCAGCAACCAATTGCTGGACGATTTTGATTAATTATTTTAATTTAAAACTTAAATATTGGTGGAGCTGCCGGGTACTGCCCCCGGGTCCAATCGAATTAAGACTAACCATCTACAAGCTTAGTTATTTTTAAAAAAGAATTGACTGGCAACTACACCAAAAATAACAAAACAAATTGCCAAGTCAATCGCAATAACAATGTCCCAAACTGACTTTGCGAGTATCAAATTTAGTAAGCAGTTTTGAATATGACACCACAGTCAACCCCAACTGCTGAGTTGATGTGATGATCGCTAATAATTAAGCAGCGATTGGCGCAAATGCCATTTTAGGAGCGAAAGCGCTCGCTAGTTTAGCAAATGCTGTTTTTGCTTTAGTTGCATTTATTAAATGATACGCTCATTGAAGCGACTTGCTAGTTAGTGTTAAGTTTCAATTGTCTAAGCTATTCAGCCCCAATTTTATCGTGTTTTATTATAGCAATTAAATTGAGTTTTTTCAAGTTGTGTGTTTAAATAATAATAGTTATGGTTAGCAAAATTCAATCAGTTGCACCAATTGGGTTCGAGGGCTGTCTTATCGACGTCGAAACCGACATCTCTAAAGGCTTGCCAAGCCTACAAATCGTTGGCATGGGCAATAAAGCCATCGACGAAGCTAAAGAACGAGTGCGTCACGCTACCATTAACTCCAGTCTTGATTTTCCTAAGCATAAAATCATTGTCAACCTTGCCCCAGCTGAACTGCCCAAAGACGGCACTTATTTTGATTTACCAATCGCCATTTCGATCCTTGTCGCGTCCAAACAGTTAACCCAAACTGAAGTCGCAGACAGTGTTTTTGTAGGGGAACTTGCTTTGGACGGCAGTTTACGACCCATTCGTGGGATTATAAATATCGCCGAAACTGCCAAAACTGCTGGCATCAAAAATCTTTTTCTCCCCACCCCCAATCTTAAACAAGCCGAGCTAATCACTGGCATTAATTTATTTGGAGTCGATAATTTACAACAACTTTTCTTGCACTTGAAAAAAATCAAATTAATTCCAGCGCACACCCGTTGCTCTATCGCTCAGACCATCGCCGACGCTCAAACTACCATTGACGATATTTACGGTCAAGAGCAAGCTAAACGGGCTTTGATTATCGCTACCGCTGGTCGGCATAATATTTTGCTAAACGGGCCACCTGGGGCTGGTAAAACCATGTTAGCTAAGACAATTACCAGTCTTCTACCACCACTAAGCGACGAAGAGAAACTAACCGTCACTAAACTTCATAATCTTTCAGGCGAATCTGACGAAGAAATTATCAGTACGCGACCGTTCCGCTCACCTCATCACACCGCTAGTAAAATTTCAATTATCGGCGGTGGTCGTAACCCAAAACCCGGTGAAATTAGTCTGGCCCATCTGGGAGTTTTGTTTTTGGATGAATTGCCAGAGTATCCACGTTCAATCATTGAGGCTTTGCGTCAACCGATCGAAGATAAAGAAATATGGATTAATCGCGTCAATGGCAAAACACATTTTCCAGCTGATTTTATGTTAGTCGCCACCATGAACCCCTGTCCTTGTGGCTACTATGGTGATCCCTTGCACGAATGTACTTGCACCAGTACCCAGATTCACAATTATCAGAAAAAGATATCCGGACCAATGCTCGATCGAATCGATTTAGTGATCAATGTAACCGCCACACCGCACCAGCATCTTATATGTAATAATTACAACACTAGCAATAATCACGCTCTAGCTCAGACGCAAATTCAACAAGCTCAGCTCGCCCAACAGAGGCGATATCAATCGTGTAGTTTTTACAACAGCAATTTATCGAGCAAACAAATTTCCAAAACTATTCATTTATCAACCGAGCTAAAACAGTTTTTAGACAAAGCAGCTAGCCAAATGAATTTAAGCGCTCGTAGCTATTTTCGGGTCATAAAAGTCGCGCGCACCATCGCTGATATCGACAAAACAGACCAAATCAGCCTCAAACATTTAGCTGAAGCTTTGCAATATCGTAGCAATCTAAATTAGCTAAAATTAATTCTCTAGTTTTTCTCTTGTATATTTAGTTAATATCTGGTAAAATATTATCCGAGTTAAGTGCTCAAATAATAAATTCAAGAGAGGAAAATCCTATAAATAACCAAACTCGGATTAATCAAGAAATTAAATCCAAGCAACTACGAGTTATAGGCATTGATGGCGAACAATTGGGTATTCTCAGCCTAAAAGAAGCTCTCGACCTAGCCAAAAAAGCAAAAGTCGATTTGGTTGAAATCTCCCCTAACGCCGATCCACCGGTCGCTAAAATCATTGATTGGGGTAAATATCAATACCAAAAAATGAAAAAACAGCAAAAAAATCGCAAAAACGCCAAAGCTAGCGAGCTCAAACAAATGCGTTTTGGCTTAAAAATTAGCGATAACGATTTGCGTATCAAACTCAAAAAAGTTACGGAATTTCTTGAAAAAGGTCATAAGATCAGACTAACTGTTGTTTTTCGAGGTCGTGAAATGGCCCACAAAGAGCTCGGACAGGAAATGATTGAACGAATCTTGGAAATTTTAGGTGACAAGATCATCGTAGATCAAAAACCTCAAATGAGTGGACGTAATTTGAGTATAAATATAAGGAGTAAATAATGCCAAAAATGAAGACCCACAAAGGGACTGCCAAGCGGATTAAAATCACCCCAACTGGCAAAATTGTTCGACAACGAGCATTTGGTGGACACTTTCTTGCCAAAAAAAGTCGTCGCCGTAAACGTGTAATCAAATCAAATGCATTTGTTACCGGAAAACCAGCTAAAAACGTTAAGAAAGTTTTAGGAGTTTAATCATGAGAGTCAAAACCGGAGTAACCGCTCGCAACAAGCATAAAAAAATCTTAAAAGCCGCTAAAGGCATGCAACACGCCCGAACTAGCTCATTTCGATTGGCTAAACAAGGCGTAACTAAAGCTTTACAATATGCTTATCGTGACCGTCGCAATAAAAAACGCGACCTACGTGGTCTATGGATTACCCGCATCAATAATGCATCTCGCCAAAACGGCGTCAAATATTCTGACTTGATCAAACGACTAAAAGAGTCAAATATCGAGCTCGACCGCAAAATCTTAGCTGATTTAGCTGTAAACGAGCCAAAAGCTTTCACCGCCGTCGTTAAAGCCCTTAAATAACATCTGGAGCTTAACCAAAATACCACCAGACATCTCAGGTGGTATTTTATTTTACTAAAAATAGTTTGTCTATAAGCCGGATTCTGTAATCGGTAGCTATCTATCTAGACTAATCATTACTGATCAGTTCAAGCAGTTCTCAACCCGCTTGGCGAGCAACCATCACGGATTTCTTTGCAACCAACAGGGTTTACCCCTCTGACTCGTCACCAAGCCAGACTGTGAGCTCTTACCTCACTCTTTTCAGCCTTACCTACAAAATGCAGGCGGTATATGTTTCTGTGGCACTTTCCCTAGAGTTTCCTCTGGTTGTCGTTAACAACTGTTGCGCTCTGTGTTGTCCGGACTTTCCTCTTGCCAGTCTAAAACTAACAAGCAGCTACCCGACAAACTTTATTTATTTTACATCTATTTTAAGCATTAGTCAAATAATCATCTAATGCTTGGTTCACTAATCGATCAGCAATCTGATTAAATTCGCGCTTAATGTGTACAAATTTCAGCTTTTCAAACTGAGTACTTAGTTTTACAATTCGCTCATGAATCGGCCAAAGTTCTCGATTTTTAACCTGATATATGCCATTCATTTGTTTAGCAATCATCAAATTATCGACTCGCACTTCCAAGTTTTTAATACCCAAGTTCAAAGACGCCTCTAAACCGCGCAGTACTGCTTGGTATTCTGCCACGCCAGAAACCGCTATGCCGATATATTCACTGCCCTCCTGGATAGTTGAACCCGCTAAATCATAAATCGCATACCCTACCCCAGAATGCCCAGGATTGCCCCGCGACCCGCCATCAGTATACAGTATAAATTTATCATCTGGAGAAATTGCCTCTGCTAAATTAAGGTTTTGGAAAATCTTTGATTGGAAACGCTGTAAAATTGCCATGGAAATACCATCGATGCCAACACCGCTATTTATCTTCTCCTGATCAAACCAAACTGATGAGCCAACCTGAGCCATTAGACCCGAATATTGTTCAGCGGTAAATTCTATTTTATAAATTAAATAAAGTCGTTCACTGGTTTCTGATTCGTAAACGTCAATAATATTGACCTCACTGGGCACAATTTTGTAGTTTTTTTGAAAATAGCTACCAATTAGCTCCTCTGGTGACGATCGAAAAACCATTTCTGCCACTGGCAAACGATATTTTTTGTGATGAGAATCATAATTTAATAAAATTTTATCGTTATAAACGGCTGTAATAATAATTTCGACTTGCTGTTTCATAGTTTTTATAGCTTAAAGCCCCTAAGTAAGTGCTATATAAGATTCCCAGCCTGTATTGGCAAGGTGGGTACTCGCAAAACAGTTCCACGGAACTGAATCATTAGAGTTCCCTTTCAAATGTTGTTCGAGAAAATTATATCAGCCTTTTGCTTAAGGGCTGTTTTTAATTATAACACAACTTGCTAAAACTTACAGCCCAAAAATCCAACGGAAGAAGACAATTATCAGCTGACCAGTGCGTGACACATAGGTAAAAATTAATTCACTAAAAAGCATCACTATAAATAAAATCGCAATAGTACCGTATTGCTCAAAGTTTTTCATCGTTTCCTGGATAGAATCCGGCACCAAAGCATACAATACTCGTGATCCGTCTAACGGTGGGATTGGTAATAGATTAAAAAGCATAAAACCAAGATTAACTTGTACTGACAGCATCATTAGTTCCGACCAAAAACTATTCCCCAAATACACCGCCAAACTCAACCCACCAAAACAAATGAAAGCTAACAAAAAATTTGATAATGGCCCAGCTAGCGCTATCAGTGCCATGCCATAATCACCATATTTAATTTTGCGAGCGTTAATCATTACTGGCTTAGCCCCACCAAAAGCTGGCAATTTCATCATCATTAAAGCTACCGGCAGAATAACCGACATAAACGGATCGATATGATTTAAGGGGTTTAAACTAATGCGTTTCTGTAGTTTAGCCGTATCATCACCTAACAAATAACTAACCAAGGCGTGAGCCGATTCATGCACTGACACCGTCACCAACACTACCAAAAGATAAAATATAATAAGATTAAAATCGATCATCATAGACAAAACCTAATGGCGCACCAATTTTATGACTTTAAGAGTCTCTGGCAAATCAGCAAGCTTCTTAATCACTAGTTTATCCATTTTTTCAACTTCCGCCCCTAATTCGCCAGTGAATTCATCATCAGTGTCTTGAGCCACTTCGTAATTCAATCCGTCTCCCGCAAAATGAATCGGAACTGCGATTTTTGGTTCAATTTGCTTAACAATTTTAGCCGCTTCTTTGCCATAAAGCGTAAAACCACCGCCACCAACCGGCAAAATCAGAATGTCAACTACTCCGATGTCTTCCAGCTGTGACTCCGACAGCTTAGCCTCTACATTGCCTAGTATTGCAATTTTTACATCATCAATCTCAATTGAATAAATGTTGTTATTTTTACAATTCTTGTCCATATCTTGATAAGCGTTGGCTGAAATCCCCTTGATCGAATAGCCATGGACTTCATACTCGCCCGGACCGTCCACTAACAAAATCGCTTCACTATCGTTAACTGCTAAATTATCTGCAGTCACAATCTCAATTGCCTGCTTGGCATTCAAGTCCTTCAAACCAAAATGAGACCGCTTTGGATCAATTACCGCCACTTGTTTATTACTTGTAATTTTTACAGCATTACCGCCAAAATATTCAATTTCTACCATATTTTATTCTCCTTTCAGTATTTTACCCGATTCATCAAAAATTACTTCGTGCTTATTTTTAAATACGTTCATCACAAATTTGTCCTTAGCCGACAAACGATATTCAAAATCTTTTTGGTCAAAAATCACATAGCGTAACTCCTGTTCTAAACGAGCTTCAATTCTTTGCGCCCATTTTGACAGCTTGCTACGATTATTACCGATCAGAATCATGTCCAGCTCTGCCTGGTCGTCATCGACAAACGTTCCAGCTAAAATTAAAGTTTTTAAATTAGTTTTGACGCCAGCAATTTCTTCTAACCAATCAACCGAACCAGTTGATTCGGTATGGCCACCGACTTCCTGATCATTAGTTTCACAAAAAATCAATTGTAGTGGCGTCAAGAGATCTGTTTTTTGCCTCAACTGATAATAAACTTTGCGATCGCGTTCAAACTTTTGAACCAAGCCAATTTCTTCGAGATTAGTTAATTCCCGTCGCACAGAATTGATTTGTTCATCAATCAAACGAGTAATCTCCCGAACATAGTAAGACTCTAGAGGATTATTCAAAAACAGACCCAACAACTTAGTGCGAGTGTTTGATCCGAACAGTTTTTTAATATTATCCACCTTGTCCATACCTACATTGTATCACACAAGCGCAAGTTTTTAATCAAGTTTAGTTAAGATATAAGGCAAAATCTGCTGGCAGTCTAACCATTTGATATGCGGATTACGTCGAAACCAAGTTCGTTGTTTTTTAGCTAGTTGAGCATCTCGAGTGGTTGCCAATTCTAGTAGCTGAGTTCGATCAATTTCGCCATCAAGATAACGTTTCACTAGCTGATAAATATTAGCTGTCATTGCCTCCAAATTAGTGTTGTAATTTTTATACAAGAACTCGGTTTCTTCGATCAGCCCCTGCTCCAACATTTGTTCGATTCGCTGAGCGATCCTATTGCGTAATGTTGTTTTTTCAACATCAATACCTACAATAATCAGATTGTTAATTAGTTGAGTATTTTTTACATCAATGCCTTTAGTCTCAATCCGACGAATTAAATGTCGTCGATTAACACTATTCTCCGGTAGGCTATAGTTGTGTTTTTTACAATATTGCTGTAATTGTTCGGTCGTAAGTTGTTCCAAAAATTGGCGCAACTTCGGATCAGCTTTTGGCTGTAATTGAAAATCAAAAATCACACTATCAATATACAATCCGCTACCCCCAACCATAATTGGATATTTGCCACGTGAGCGAATATCAGCAATCGCCCGCTCAGCTGCACGCTTAAAATCAGCCACCGAAAAAGCCTGATCAGGATTAACCAAATCCAGACACCAATGCCGAATCTCTGCTTGTTCCTCAGTTGATGGTTTAGCTGTGCCGATGTTCATATGGCGATACACCGTACGAGAATCAGCACAAATAATTTCACCATCAATTCGACGTGCCAGCTCTAAACCGACTGCCGACTTTCCGCTAGCGGTCGGTCCCAAAATCACAATTAACGGTTTATCTGATCTTAGCGACATCTACTTCAGACTGGCTTTGTTTTTGGTGATTTCGTCCAAATTATACTGTTTAATAAAATCAACTAGCTGATCAAGCTTGACTTTCGTTTCCTGATCGCGAGTGCGCACACTAACTTCTTGTGCTTCCTGGTCTTTTTGTCCGACAATAATTTGCATCGGAATTTTAAAGCTAGTGGCTTCACGAATTTTCTTGCCGAGCGATTCTTTGCGTTCGTCAATCGTAACCCGCAGTGAATTAAAACGCACTGGCGCATCTAGCACCACTTGGTTCAAAACATCACGCACTTTTGTCGCGTATGGCAAAATATCATCATTGATCGTCAAAATACGCACCTGCTCTGGCGCCACCCAAAATGGGAACCAGCCACCAGTATGCTCAATAAATACGCTTAAGAAACGCTCAATTGACCCCAAAACTGCACAGTGAATCATCACTGGTCGCTGATGATTACCGTCGCTATCGACATAAGTTAGTTCAAACCGTTCTGGTTGCACAAAGTCGAGCTGGACAGTCGCCACCTGATGCTCTCGTCCAATCGCATCCGACGCCATAAAGTCGATTTTGGGACCGTAAAAAGCCGCCTCCCCTTCTTGTTCAAAATAATCTAAATTATTAGCAATTACCGCCTCTTTTAGACGCTGTTGACTTTGTTTCCACAATTCTGGATCGCCCAAATAAGCATCACTTTCATCACGATAGCTAAGGCGCACTCGCAATTTCATACCCAGAGTGGAATAAAACTGATCAGCCACACTCATTAAATTATGCATTTCTTGACCGATTTGATCAGGACGGCAAAAAACGTGCGAGTCATCTTGTGTGATAGCGCGCACCCGACTCAGGCCACCTAATTCCCCGCTTTTTTCATCGCGATAAACCGTCGTTGTCTCTAGATAGCGCAAAGGCATTTCTTTATAGCTACGAGCTTTTGACGCATAAATCTGAGCATGATGTGGACAGTTCATCGGTTTCATTACGAATTGATCCGAAGTTTCCTGAGATTTGACCAGGAACAATTCTGCGCCAAATTTTGCCCAGTGACCTGATTTTTCGTAAAGTTCATGTTTGGTCATGTTTGGTGTCCAGACTTTAGTAAAGCCAACATCCTGACGAGCTTGGTTAGTAAATCCCGACAATAAATCACGCAAAATCGTCCCGCGAGGCGTAAACATCGGCAATCCCGCACCAACCAGTGATGATGTCGTGAATAAATCCAATTCTTTACCAAGCTTGCGATGATCTCGAAGTTTAGCTTGCTCTAAGCGCTCTAAATACCCATCCAGCTCCGCCTGTGTTGTAAAAGCTACACCATAAATTCGTTGCATTTGGGCTTTGGTTTCGTCACCCCGCCAATAAGCGCCCGAGACGCGCATCAATTTAAAAGCACCAGCTTCACTCGTGTTAGCGATGTGCGGACCACGGCATAAATCCATAAAGTCGCCAACTTGATAAAACGTCACGGTATCAGTTTGATCACTAAGTTCAATTTCATTGGCGATTTCTTTTGCGACAGTTGTGCCGTATTTCTTCAAATCCATTAAGAGTTCGGCTTTAAATGGCTGATTGGCTTGTTTTGCCCAATCAATCGCCTGATCAATCGACATTTCGCTTTTGACAAAATCTTGCTTACAATTGATCAAATTACGCATTGTTTTTTCAATTTTTTTCAGGTCTTTATCAGAAAAAGTATGATTATCAAGATAAATATCGTAATAAAAACCGTTATCAACAGTTGGTCCAACGCCAAATTGTGCTTCCGGCCATAGTTTTTGCACGGCTGACGCCATAATATGTGCTAAACTATGCCTCATTAGTTCAGTTTGCTTGTCTGATGACATAATAACTCCTTGCCTTGTTTAAATGTTATTATCGTCTCGGACCCAAGAAAACGGGCGGTTCCACCGGACTTCCTGAGCTTTGACTGCGGTCAGTCTCAAGTTCAGGCGCTCTTTATTGGGAGGTTTTTACTTTTTCTCCACTAAAAGGACAACTCCTGCGGTTGGTTAATCCGCATTCACCGTATATCAATTATGTATTATATTATTTTTAAGTAAAAATAACAAGTTTTGGTTTATTTATAGATTAAGTTGTGTTATAATGGTCAAGACTTGGGCGGTTAGCTCAGTTGGCTAGAGCGCATCCTTGACGTGGATGAGGTCATAGGTTCAAGTCCTATATCGCCCACCAAGTATTGATTTTTAAGACATTTCCTAGTGAGATGTCTTTTTTAGTTGATGGTTTTACCCACAATTTAGCTATAGTTTTCCACTGGCTTATTAGTTATGTTTTGTGAGTAAATATATCATTTGTGAGATATTTATCAATAAGGTCTGTTTTCATGTTCGGTTGACAAAACTACATAATATTTTAAAATAAATCAATACTCTGGTCAGGTCGTCCCTCAACCCCTTTGCCATACTTAACGCCAGCTAGGCGCAATTCTTCACTATTTAATAAACATCAGACGAAGTGTCTAAATCAAAAGTTAAGCCAATTTTCTGAGTCTCTTAATAAACTAAAAAACCTATTGATCTGACGATAGGGTTTTATCGCTTGGCTTTATTGTTTAATTATTTATCTTGAACTAAAGTTTTCTCAGTTACATCGAATTTAGCAAGATAACGACCAGTCATCAATCGGAATTGCGAATATAGTGAAGATAACGAACTGTAAAAAATTGAAGTAATTGGAATCAACACCCATTGAATAATCATTAGTAAATATCGTGATTTTTTGTAGCGCTTTGGCTTCGGCGGTAGCATAAGTATCGAAAAAACCACCATTACTACAATGCCAACCATGGCAATTTTTTGGATAAAACTAATCGTAATCGGCAATTGATGCGCCTCAATACTGTGATGAGCGGTCCGATTGAATAACAGTGGCAACCAACCACCAAAAGCGATAATAATCGAGGAAGTTCCCAAGCTGACCACCGCTTCCATCAACATCAAAAGCTTCAAAATGCCCTTAAACATATTATCGGTATGGCGTTTAGCAAGGTTAAGTGCCACATACGGCACATCCGATACGCCATAGGCCCAACGACGCAATTGCACAAATTGAGCTTTGAGGGTTTTGCAGTAAGTCTCCGACATCACTGCGTCTTGATAGATTGGCAAGTAAATCGGCACCACCGCATAATGCCCGTTGAAATGAAAATAACTACGCCAATATTGATGCCCGTCTTCTACAATTGTCCGCACACTCCAAAAATTCATATCTTCAAGCGCATCTAATGGTTGTGAGTGAGAGGCAAAATTACGCAATGCATAAGGTCGCACTGAACAAATCAGATTCCAGAATGAATTACCGGTCGCAATTACTCGAGCTGGGGCTGGTGCGTCCCAGATATTATTTAAAAACAAGGAGACCGGCTGAAACGATAATTGTTTGCGATCTTTATAAATTACATATTCATATGTTACATAATCAAAATACATTGGATGTGGTTTGTTGTCAGAGTCAAGCGTGGTGACAATCACAAAACGCGAGTCAATTCCCTGTTTTTTAAGATATTGGCTCACATATTTACCGGCATAAGTAATATTACCGCCCTTGCCGATAACTTCATTTGGTAAACCATCAGGGTGTTCAACAGCAACAAAATCAGCAAAATCCTTCTTATATTTAGCTTTTAGCAGTTGGGCAGTTTTTGCGATTTCAGCCCCGCCCCGCTGTTCATAGGCCAAACAAATAATCATACGCTCTTTGTCGTAAGTTGTATCGACTAGAGATTTCATAGTCGCGTCGATCACCTCAAACGACTCATTATAGGCTGCCATGATCACTAAATGATAAACGTCCTCGATCAGCACATCAGCGCGTTTTTTATCAGCATAAAGTGCGACGCATCGTTGATGTTTATCGTATAAAAATTCGGTCGTGTCATGATGCGACACTTTACCTTCCTGCAAGTCCAGCAATCGACGATGCCAATCAATCGTAATTGATTTATAAAAATTATTACGACCCAAAATCATACTATATAAAATACCCAAACCTTTAACAAAGAATAGGATTACCCAGATTAAAACATAAACCGCCCCCCAAAAAGCATTAACCCACGACAGCACGATTGCCAAAATAATCACTGAAAATGTCAAAACTGGCGTAAAAATCTCAAAAAATCGATAAAACGGCGTGCGTTTACCCACTGGTATCTCAATATCAGAATTAGTCACAAAAGGGGCCGATGCTCCTTTTGAAAAAGTTACTTTAGTATTTTTGGTGGATGTTGAGCGTTTTTTGGTCATTTTTTACCTTGGTAATCCTAAAATTAAATTAAAGCTAACATTGGCAATCATAATTAAAATAATCCCTAAACCCAAAATCAAACTAGCCACTTCTCGATAGTTAGTTTTAAGCAGTTTAGTAGCTAACGCAATGTGTAAACTTGTTATCAGTACTGCCAGTAGCGCCCAAGTATAGGTATAGGTCCAAACATTCCGACTGTAATTTTCAATACCGTAAGCCACAAATCGATACCAAGTTTGGATCTGGCTAACTCGCGTGTTGATAAATACATCAATCACCATCCATAAACAGGTAAAAATTAACGTTAAAAGCAGAGCCACAAAAGTCCGATCCTGACGAGCGACCCGTCGCAATAAATGCGGTTTGCTAGTTTTCGAATTAGTTTTGGTCATGAATTATTTTCTTAAACTTAATGGAGCCGTTGGCCGGGATTGAACCGGCGACCTACGCGTTACGAATGCGTCGCTCTGCCAACTGAGCTACAACGGCATCTTACCATCTTATCTTACACGATTTTGCAATTTTTGGCAAAGTTATTGCTTTATTAAGACTTTTTTGCTAAAATAATGGAACAACCTAGGGGTTCGTAGTGAAGTTGGCCTATCACGCCTCCCTGTCACGGAGGAGATCGCCGGTTCGAATCCGGTCGGACCCGCCAAGAAAAGTTCCTGAGTGTAGTCGCTCAGGATTTTTTCTTTTTTAAAAAATGTCAAAAAATACCGACTCGAATGACAAATCGGTATTTATTTTAATTAAAGTTTAATCTAGTTTAACGATTAGCTTGCCAACGCTCGGCGATCACTTCCCAATCAAGATGTTGCCAAAACTCTTCAATGTAATCTGGTCGGAGATTTTTGTAATCGATATAGTAAGCATGCTCCCAGACATCAACGCCAGTCAGTGGCAATTGACCGATAGTCGATAACGGATTATCTTGGTTAGCTGTCGCCACCAAAGATAAATCGGGCATTAACCACAACCAACCACTACCAAACACCTGAATAGCTCTTGTTTTAAATTCAGTGGCTAATTGTTCTAATGAACCATATTTTTGTTCAATAGCTTCTAATAGCTCACCCGTCGGCTGTAAATTAGTCCTCGGCGTAATCGTCTCCCAATAAATATTATGATTAAAATAGCCACCGCCATTGTTAATCACACCCTGACGAATTGTCTCAGGAAGCTGATGAACTTTAGCGATCAATTGTTCGATTGACCAAGTCGCGTAGTCGGTACCGTCAATGATTTCATTAAGCTTATTGAGGTAATTTTGATGATGCTTGCCATAATGAGTATTAACAGTCGTTTCTGACAAAAAACCTAATTCATGTGGTTGATATTTTAAAGTTGGTAATTGATACATCTAAATCTCCTTATTTAATATATTTTTTAATTTTTTGCTGATCGATAATAGTTTTTAACTGTTCATTAAATTTGTTCAGCGGAATTTTTAGAACATGATAGCGCAGGGTTTCCTCATCTTTAGAAATTAGTTGAATAATATTATAACTGTCGAGATTACGCGCAATAAAACTCGGTGCGATCTGGCCAACCTGCAATTTAGCAGCCACTTCAGATCTACCGCTATCGTTAATTTTGTATTTTACCACTCCCGAATCAATAAACTCTACGCCCTGAGCTTGATAGGTTTCCCGCAACGAAGCAAGTTCAAACTTATCACCGCCCTGTTTAATAGTATTGGTAATTTTTTGTTCTAATTCGGTTGCTGATTGGTCAACTGCCACCATTACTTTTTTAAGCAACAGCGGGTATTGAACAAAAATTTGCCGATATTCACGCTGACTCAAACCGTAGTATTCTTTAACGATTTTATCAAATGAATTTTGAGAAATTTTAGCATCAGCATAAGTTAATTTTGTTTGTAGTTCTTGATCAATTTCTTGCTGATTGACACTAATCTGTCGTTGACGAGCTAGTTTTTTAGCGTAGGCCATTTTAACAGCATTGTCAAAAGCTTGTTTTTTATAGCTAGCCTGTAGTTTAGCCTCTAGTTCTTTGTTGGTGTTTTTTTGCTCCTTAGCTTGATGATAGTGCCAGGAACTACGATAATAAGCTAAATAATCACTCAGCAAAATCGGCTCATCATCAATTTGACCGATCGGAAACGGCAACACTTGACTAATTTTATAAACAAAAGTCCCGGTGCTGTCTGACCGATAAATCCGCCACATAGTTACCGCAAAAAACATCACCGCAAAAGCCAAGCTAACCAAAACGGCATTGATCACCAAGCGATGTTTTTCGTATTGGATTGGGTATTTGAATTTTTTGGCGCTATCGAGGATTTCACGACGATGTTGCTCGATCGTTTTGGTAGTAATCCGCGCTGGTTTTAATTCAGCTGGCGATTTTTTAAATTTATTTTTGAATAATTTCATTGAATTATTACGCTTCCTTATTGATTAAATCTTGTAATAAATTATAAATAACTTTGATATTTTTGACTTCGCTAATCGTTAGCTCACCAGATGTTGAGTCAATAATTAAAGTACCTGAATTAATTATATCTGTTATCACACCGGTGGTTTCATAGCGAACGGTTTGAATCGAAGCCAGTGGTAAATCGAGCACCGCTTGTTTAAACAATCCCGTGCGTTGCACATAGCGCAGGCGTTGGTTGGTGACGATGCAAAAAGTATAATACCAAGCCATCAAGCGCATCCCCCAGCTGGCCATCATTAGCGCCACTAGTATAACAGCCAACAACCAAAATTCCCGAGCAAAAAATTTAACAACCACAAACAAAATCACTCCTGACGCGATCAGTCTCCACGCCACCGACAACATCAACACCAGACCATGCTTGCGGAACAAAGTGATAATTTGTTCATCTGGACGTTGACCGTCAAAACTTGATTGATTGTTTTTTTCTTTCATAAAAATTGTGGTGCTTTGGGCAGGAGTCGAACCTACAACCTTATCCTTAGGACGGATCTGCTCTATCCAATTGAGCTACCAAAGCATATTTTAATAATGCTCATACAATCACGCAACAAAGTCGTTTTTGTCGCTCGCACAGCTTAATTATAGCATTTTAAGGCCCAAAAAAGCAAAAACCAGTCACTTACGACTGGCTTGCTAATTAGCGGGTGTATCGTTCGCTCAGCGAATTGTATTCGTAGATTTCTGCTGGTGCAAACCAATGATCGATTTCTCGCTTAGCCTCCTCTGGATCACCTGACGCATGAATTAAATTCGGCACGCCTTTGTCATTGCTATTGGCATAAGCAAAGCTCATATGCGAATAATCACCACGAATAGTCCCCGGTGGCGAAGTTTTTGGTTCAGTAGTGCCAACCAACTTACGAATCAGTGATACCGCTTCAACGCCCTCAAAAACCATCGCAATCACCGGACCCGAGGTCATCATTTCCAGAGTTAAATTAAAAGTATGCTCGCCACGTCGCGACACCATTTTACCAATTTCTTCATAATGCGCATAAAAATGATCCTTTGACGGAGCAATCATCTTGGTGGCGACAATTTTTAAACCAACCCGCTCAAAACGCGTCAGAATTTCCCCTACCAACCCACGTTGCACCGCATCTGGTTTAAACAGCACCAGACTACGCTCGATTCTATTTTCATTTTCCTGATCCATGTTCATCTCCTTCATTAAGATTTTATCACAAAGAGCCGGTTTTATATAGCAATTACGCCGATATCAATTCGTGTTATACTATATTTGATGAACATTAGCGATTTGAAATACGATTTTTCAGAATATCTAGAGATTGAAAAAGGCTCAAGCACTAACACCATCCGCAATTATGATTTGTGTATTGAGCGGTTTATTGAGTTTGCTGGCGATATTGAAGTTGAAGAAATCACACCCGAAACCATCCGTAAATATCGTTTATGGCTCAATCGTTATCATAATTATTCTGGTCAAGAATTAGGTCGCACCACCCAAAATTATCACCTTATTGCCTTGCGAAATTTTTTAAAATATTTACAGGATCGTGATATTAAATCTCTCGAGCCGTCACGCATTAAACTTGCCAAAACCAGTCGCAAACAAGTCACTTTTTTATACAACAATGAATTAGCGGAAATGATAGCAATTATTCCGACCGACACGCTAATTGGCAAACGCGACCGAGCGATTATTGATTTGCTGTTTTCAGGTGGAATGCGTGTCTCGGAAATCGTTAGCCTGAATCGCGATCATATCAATCTCGAGAAAATGGAGTTTATGGTACGCGGGAAAGGCTCTAAGGATCGGCCGATTTTTATCAGCCCACAAGCTGCCTCAAGTGTTAGTGATTATTTGGAGGCGCGCCAGGATAGCTTACCACCACTGTTTTTAAATCATAGCAAACAAGCGACCGGTAGCAATACCGGGGATTATCGACGCTTGACTAGCCGGAGCATTCAGCGAATTGTCACTAAATACGCCAAACTAGCGGGCATCACTAAACACGTTAGCCCCCATACCCTGCGTCATAGTTTTGCGACTGATTTACTGATGAACGGCGCTGATTTGCGTAGCGTGCAAGAAATGTTGGGTCATAGCGACATTTCCACTACTCAAATCTACACCCACATCACCAACCCTCACTTACGTGACGTTCACCGCAAATTTCATAATAAATAATTTTGTTAAACTAATCAATCAAACACTCAGGCGCCTCAGAGTCGTCCCGGTCCAGAGTAAAACTGCTATTGTTTTTTAATTTATAATCAGTAATTTCAAATGATTTACATAAATCGCCTGAGGTATTTAGTGCTGCGGTTGGATATGGGAATCGCCCACCAGTAAATTCCACACGAGCCTTCAAACGGCGAAAAATGTGATTAGCTCGACCCGTTACATCCAATTCTGGCTGGATACCGTTAAATTTAGACGCTAAACCTTCTGGCTTAAATCGAAGCGTGGTGCGATTATTATAAATCTTGGTAATTCTTATGAAATCATCTCGACTGTTTTTAGCAATAGTGCCAGGAAAAGTCAATTTAACACTACATTTGTAGTCGCTCGTGTTATCACATTTAACTGGTGAAATTGGCGGTATTTTTTTGCCAACTATCGCAGTATGGTCTTTAGTAAAACTAGCCTCGGTGATGCCAGTCTTCGCTGGTCGTAAGAACAAGGTTGGAGCCTCATCTGCACCTTTTTTGATATATTGAACCATTAAAACTGGCGGTCGATTACCCCAGCCCGAAGCGCCTGGCCAAGCTGACATTCCGTCGATATTGTTCTCTCCTAAGTTTGGGCCAAGATCATAAGATTTAGAATTAATATCAACTGCCGTGTGCCACTGCAAAAGCAAAGAGTTAGTGCCTTCGGTCAAATTCAACGGCACCATCACCTGCTCACCAGCTTCTTGGCGAAAATCTCGGATGTAATCGTTGGTAAAATATTTAATTCGAGCACAAGTATAAGCCTGTTCTAAATCTTGACTATCGCCACTAGAGGTAGCAATTTTAACTTCCGAACCGGTTGGTCTTTTTAGAATTTTTTGAACAGCGTCACAATCGGTACCATTTAGAGATTTTAATAAATTTAGACACTCCCCAGATGCCCCGTTGGCACAAATTTCTCGCTCATAATGAACAATTGCTCGTTTGGCATCAGCAATACCAGCCATTGCCGAATCATAAGCAGAGTCAGCTAAATCGGAATTAATCGCCCGTTGCTGGTCGAGTAACATTTGTCGCACAAAACCTAAAGCAATAATCCCAATTAGCATTGTAGTAAAAATTACCACAAAAATTGAAACCATTCCTTTTTTTGACCATTGTTTGTTATTGAGCATATTTACCATTTTCCCTTTCCTTTAACTGCTCTAGTGGCAAAATTGAATTTATTAACCGCACAATATCCTAAATCAAACTGACCGGCTTTTTCCGATTCGTCAATTGTCCCATCTGGACGAAGCCTGTTTTTAGTCGCCTGCTTTAAATTCTTACAACTGACGTCATTGGTTTCGATCAATTTATTATGAAAAGTACCTAGCACGAATTCGATTTCATAAAGAGCCTGATTAGTGTAGACATCTGGTGTGCTACTAGTTACTGAGAAACTATGTAGCGCTAAATCACGATCACTGCCTTCGACTAATTCAGCGATTTTGGATTTTGGCGACAAGTTATTAACTGAATTGCCATATAAAGCTGGCAGCGATCCCGGTGCCGGGCTATCAGTCATGCCCGCAATATTGGTTGAACTAGAACAATAAGCAGCCGCGTCATCTCGAATTCGCGCCACTCTTATCGGTGTCGATTGCCCAGCTGAGGTTTTGTATCTAAACAGCTTCTTCTCTAAATCTTCTTTGTCCGAGCCAGTTTTGCTAGCCAGCTCTTGTAGTTTATCACCATAATTCCATAAATAAGTGTTTTTGCCGGTACAGAGCGCCCCGCCAGTGATATTGGCTCCAGATGAGCCTCGCCTCAATAGAGCCCGACAAGTTTCGCCCTCTGTGGACAACGTTGCCATATTAGACCGATAATCGTATTTGATAGCACATTTAATATCACCGCTATTAGCAACCGAATTCTGAATATCGCTAATGATTAAATCAGCTGTTTTGTTGACATCTTTGATTGACATCCCTTTATTATAAATATTGATCATATTGTAAATTACATAACCAATCATCAAAATCAACAAAGACAAAAATGCCATCGCCAAAAGCACTTCAATAATCGTAAAGCCTTTTTTTAGTTTATTCATAAGCTAAGCACTCTCCTTAATTATATGCACTCGCACAATCGTGCCGAGTTTAATCGGCGTTGATTTACCAGGGCTTTCCCAGCAAGACCGAATATGAAAATCATAAGACGTGCTAGTAAAGTTCTCTCCGGACTTTTCGACCTGAATCCATATGCCTTCCGAACTATCAAAAATATCCCCAGCGTTGATCTCGTTATTGTCAGCTTTTCCAAAACCGTAGTTTTCGCGGTATACTAGTCGAGGAAAAACCGTCGCTGGACGCAAATCAATAGAGCCTTCTTTAAAACCATTACTTAGATTTTTAACGTCTAGTATAAAAGATTTGGACGGAATATTAGAGCATACTGCTCGACCGCCAGAGTCTTTAGTGACGACGTCACCCCAATCGCTTACTTTGCCTGCCTGAGCAATCATTTGATCCCATAACTTAGCATATTCGCTACTTTCGCCGGCCTCCACATCGCGTTCACGAGCTTGCGCAGCTGCATTAATAAACCGAATTGCCTCAGCCTGCGAATTCATATGATTCCTAGCAATGCTAATTTCTAATGACAACTGCGCGCTTGAACTGCCTTGTTGCATAACAACCATAGCTGCCATCGCCACAAAACCAAAGGCCGCCAAAGCAAACAGCACCTCGACAATCGTATCGCCTTTTTTGACAGAAGTTTGCGGTAGTTTAATCACAATTGACCTCGCCTTTGGCTTTATTATCTCCGCGAGGTGGAATTTCAACGCCAGAAGCATTCGATGAGCCCCCAGCTATTCGAACCGCCCTTTTCTTTAAGACCGAACCAGATTCCGCTTCCACGCACATTTCCAAATTATTATTTAGTGTGCTGTCATTAAGAATGTTCTTCAAATTCGTTGGACTAGCAGACCCGGTTGGCAAAATATGAGTTCGGACCGAACCAGTTTCTGGACTGCGAAAAATAAAAATTGACACATTATTCAAAATCTCGGACGAAGGACTGCCAGGCAAATGCAACCGCCCGCCCCACTCAACTGGATATTTATCGACTTCTGTGCCGTAAGTTTTAAAATTAGCAGTCATAATGTTGGCTTCTTTTAAGTTAAAATCATTAAAAACTAGGGAGTTATGATGCTCAGAAGTTTCATCAGCCTGATAAACCACTTGATCAACTTTTGCCACCGACGCGCCATCTTCCACTTGCAAATTAATCAATCTTCCAATCACGTAACAATTAGTTCTACCTCTATTAACACCCCGAACAGCCGAATTATCACAGTTTGAATGAACCGATTGAACACCAGTGTCTAAAGCCACATTTTGTACTTCGTTATATTGTCTCTGAAAAAAATCTTTTAAAGAAACCACGGCGTCTTTATAACGCTGACGATTGATCGATTCCTGAACCATACCAACCATCGCCACAAATAGCACGAAGACAATGCTCAATACTAGCATCACCTCCACTAAGCTAAAGCCAGCCCTATTTTTATCCATGTCTAAATTATAGCACAAGCGTTTTAGATATCAAACATCATCCAGCTGATTTTTTGAAAAATTAAGGCCTTTAAAAAATAAACCGCTATCAAAGCTCCGATAAACATCGGTCCAAAAGCAATCCGCATCCGACGAATGCTTTTTTTGGACAAAATCGCCTTAATCACCACCAAGATACAACCAGATAAATTAGCTAGAAATAGTGCTACCGATGCCAACCAAAAATTTCCCAGCACCAATGCCACTACTGCACCAACATAGGCGTCACCCATACCCACCCAAGATTCCCGAGAAATCATCGCCAACAACCAATACAGCCCACTCAATAAGCTCACCGCCCCCAAATAATGAATAATTAATATTTTAAAATTGACTCCAGTCTGCACTTGATTAGTAACATTAACCACCGCCAACATCATCGCCAGCCCAATCGCCACCCAGAGAATTTTGGTTGGCAATAATTGCCACTTAGCGTCATAAATAAACAATATAGTTAACACCACTAACAAAGCCAACCAGATGACCAATTCCAGCCAATTTCCTTGGTAAACAACATACGACATCGCAAACAACCCACCCAAAACGACCTCTGTTAAAAACTCCGTCCAGCCAATCGATTTATTGCAATAACGACAACGTCCTTTCAAACTCAGCCAACTAATAATCGGAATTAAATCAAACCAAGCCAAGCGGTGCTGACAGTGCAAACAACGCGAGTGATCAGTTGCAATCGTCACTTTATCAAGCTGAGTCCGCTTGATTAATTGTTGATATTCTTTTTGATCAGCCGTCGATAGATCAGCTGGCTTGGCAGTAGATAGTTCACGAGATCGCAAGCGCCAAACCGTGGCTACAGCATATGAACCGAAAATCGCCCCAATCAGGAACAGCCACACGCCAATTAACATTTCTAACATTTTAATTAGCGTCCAAGCAGTATATTTGACCCGATTCCAATTTCAAACGAAGCACCGCCGAGTAGTTGCCTGCCCCGACCAGTTCACCGTCTTTGCCACAAGTGGCTGATTGGTCAATATGAACCGTGGTTAAGTCTAAATCTTGTTTCAAATCCGCCAGAGATTTTTTACGATTGATTTCAAATAAATATTCCTTGTTAGACAATGGGTCTTTAGCAAAAGGCTTGTCTTTAATATAGACATCCAAAAATTCCCGTTGCCATTGTCGACGACTGGTTTCTGATGGCAAATTGCCCCGATGAGCAGTGCGGTAAGCCTGTAACTGGCTGGCTATCGCTTGTAAATTGTCTTTGCGTTGTCGCTCACGTGGTTCGACTCCCGATAGCCACGGCAAAGACAACCAAGCAATAAACCCAACCACACTGACAAAAGCGACCAACTTAATTATTCGCACAAAGCGTTTGGCTGACTCGCGGACCTGGCGTTCCGCTCGAGCCGAAGCTAACATTTCGTCGGCAATAACTTGAGTTGCTTGATCTAATTCGAATTTTGACTTATTGTTATCCATAATTATTTAATATTATATCATAACCATTATAAAAAATCAGCCCCGCGAGAGGCTGATTTTATTAATCAAAACTTATCGACTAGTTATCAACACAGTGCCAACCAGCATTTTCCAGCTTGATGCGGAAAGCCACCACGCGTTGACCTTGGTTACCGACGATGTCAGCACCACCCTCTGCACAGCGTGCTCCAGGGGTGTAATAAATAATATTTTGTGATTCTTCAAAAGTAGCAGACAAAGCCCCAGTTGCAACTTCAGCTTTTCTTAAGAAATAAGAAGTTTCACTGTTACCATCACCGGTACTAGCTGGACCTGATGGGTCGATAAATGAACCTCGAGCGTTAGAAGTATTGCCACCTAGCAAATAATCATTAACCATTTCTTGCCATTTGCCATCTTCAGGGATTTTACCTCGGTGGGCAGCCTTATAATCGTTGAGCGCCGCTACCAATCGACTCAAGTCGTTTTTGCGAGCAGTGTCGCGCTGGCTACGTTGCAAAGCTGGCAAGGCCAAAAAGACCATCAAGAAAATCAAACCAGCAATCGCTAGCACCAAGACCACCTCAATGATGGTAAAGCCCTTTTTGTTAGTTGTCTGTGAGTTCATTATTTCTCCTTTTATTTATTATCTATTTTTATGATACTACTTATGGTTAAAATTGTCTAGTCTTTTAAACCTTAATATCGTTAACCAGACTATAAATCGGCAACAAAATCGCCGCCACCATCGTTCCGGCCATCAAAGCTAGCACCACCATTAACACCGGCTCAATTGCTGTTGACAAGGCTTTAATTTGTTCATCAAGCTCTTCTTCATAGACTTGAGCGGCTTTAGCCATCATTTCCGAAATCTTACCGGACTGTTCACCAATACTAATCATTTGAGGCACTAGTGGCAAAATATACTCTTGGTCTTTAATCGCAACCGACAAAGCCTTACCGCCCTGGACTTTTTCAGCTGCCGAAGCGATGCTTTCTGCCACCAACGAATTATTAACCGCCTCGCCAGCGATATCCAAACTATCCAGCATCGCCACACCAGTCTCCAAGAGCAATTCAGCCGTTCGCAAAAATCGCGCCATATATAGTTTGCGGAACATATGTTTAAATAACGGCACATTCAGTTTAAAATTGTCCATCACGCGCGAGCCAGATTCAGTTTGAAAATACCTAACCAGCAAAAATATACCAACGACTAGAACAATCAGCACTAACCACCAAAAATTGATCAAGAAGTTCGCCACGCCAACCATAATTTGTGTCACAAACGGCAAGGTTTTGTTCATGTCTTTATATAATTTGTCAACTTGTGGCACCACTTGAATCAGCAAAAAGCTCATCACCAAAATAATCACACACAGCACGATTGCTGGATAAGTCATCGCCCCACGAATTTTACTCATCATTTGGGCATCTTTTTCCTGCTGGTTAGCAATCCGTTTGAGAGCCGTGTCTAGCGTACCTGATACTTCACCAGCACTAACTAGCGACAAGTATAATTTGTCAAACACCTTGGGATGTTTAGCAAACGATTCCGATAGGGTTTTACCACCTTCAACTGAGGTAACGATATCAGAAACTATGACTTTCAAGGCTTTATTTTCGGTCTGTTCGTACACCGTATGTAACGCTTGAGTCAGTGGTAATCCAGCACCAATCAGCGTCGATAATTGTCGTGAAAAAACCAACCTATCCTTTAGCGTAATTCGATTTAGGAATTTTTCAATAAAACTATCTTGATCCGCCTCACTAATATGAATCGGTACCAAATCTTGTTCTAACAGCAATTTACCAGCAGCGATTTCGTTTTCTGCTTTAACGGTAGATTTAACAATTTTGCTAGTTTTGTTATCACGAGCTTGGTAATTAAAGGTTCGCATCGTTTACTCCTATCCCCTTACTAATCGATTAAATTCAGTCATATCAACTGCGTAATTGCGAGCTTCATCATAAGTTATAACGCCAGTTTGCACCAATTTAACCAGAGTGCGATCCATCGTCTGCATACCCTGGTCAGCTCCAGTTTGAATCACCGCATCGAGCTGATGGGCTTTACCTTCACGGATAATGTTACGCACTGCCGGATTGGCAACTAGTACTTCCGTCGCAACTACACGCCCACCACCGATCGCCGGAACTAGCCGTTGACAACAAATCCCCTGCAAAATATTAGCTAATTGCGAACGAATTTGCGGTTGCTGGTGCGGTGGAAAAACGTCAATCATACGATCAACCGATTGAGCTGCCGAGTTAGTGTGCAGTGTCGCGAACACCAAGTGACCGGTTTCAGCAATGGTAATCGCCGCCGCAATTGTCTCTAGATCGCGCATCTCACCAATTAGCACCACATCGGGGTCTTGACGCAACGCCGATCGCAAGGCTGCGGAGAAAGAATAAGTATCGTAATGAACTTCGCGTTGCACAATTACCGAACGCTTTGATTGATGAGTAAACTCAATTGGATCCTCAATGGTAACGATATGGTGTGATTTTTCGGAGTTGATTTTGTCAATTAGGGCCGCCAAGGTGGTCGATTTGCCAGAACCAGTCGGGCCAGTCACCAACACCAATCCTCGCGGAAAATCAGCAAACGAAGAAATGACTTTTGGCAAACCAAGCTCATCGACAGTTTGAACAACATTGGGGATCGAACGCAAAGCTATTGCTAAATTGCCTCGCTCGTGGAAGGCATTAGCCCGGAATCGAGCTAAATTACCAAAAGCAAACGAGAAATCAAATTCCTTATCTTTTAATAAAATCTGTTGTTGCTCCTCATCCAAAATGCTCATCACCAACGCTTCGGTCATTTTTTCATCAAGCACTGGAGCTTGAGCAATCGGTGCCAAGGAACCATCAACACGCAACATCGGCTTGAGACCAACTTGCAAATGCAAGTCAGACGCCTTACGGCGCACCACTTCTTCTAGTAATAATTCGATTTTTAACCCATTCTCCATATTATTCTCCTTATTTATTAAGCCATATCAGAGGCCACGCGGTTGACTTCCTCGAGCGAAGTGATACCGTTTAGAGCTTTAAGATAACCGTCCTGTTTCATAGTAACCATGCCCTGCTCAACCGCTAGTTTGTTAATTTCGGTGCTGGTAGCTCGTTTAACGATCAAATTTTCCATCTCGTCAGTAATATCCATCACTTCATAAATACCAGCTCGTCCCTTATAACCACCCGGTGCGGTTTTAGTCGATGCCGCCTTAGTCAAAGTATAAGATTGCTGACCAGCCAATGGTAAATTAGCATAACCCAAATCTTCCGAAATTTCCCGAACTTCTTCTTTGGTTTTTGGTAAAATCGAGTCAAGCGCATTACGAATCGAATCGGTTTCAGCGGCACTCGATTGATAGGTCGACCGTTCTTCCTTAGAAATACGACGAACCAAACGCTGACCAATGACCGTATTAACCGTTGAAGCGATCAGATATGGTTCAATTCCCATGTCTAGCAATCGAGGTAGCACACCAGCAGCTGAGTTGGTGTGTAAAGTTGAAAACACCAAGTGACCGGTTAGCGCTGCTTGCACCGCCAAACGAGCCGTTTCCGAGTCACGAATCTCACCAACCATCACCACATCCGGGTCCTGACGCAAAATTGAGCGCAAACCACTAGCAAAAGTCAAACCAACTTCCGAGTTAACCTGAATCTGATTAATGCCACCCATTTTATACTCAACTGGATCCTCGAGAGTAACAATGTTGATGGTTTCATCTTTAATTTCTTGAATTAAAGCATACAAGCTAGTCGATTTACCAGAACCGGTTGGACCAGAGGTCAACACCATACCATTTGGTTGGGCAATACCTTTACGAATCGCCCGAAGCGACCGACCAGCATAACCCATATCTTCTAGTTTCAGCGTTGTACCAGTTTTGTCTAGCAAACGAATCACCACTTGCTCACCCCAAACCACTGGGCTAATCGCAATACGCAAGTCAACTTCTTTATCCATCACTTTGACTGCAAACTGACCGTCTTGTGGAATACGATGCTCGTCGATTTTTAAATCTGACAAAATTTTAATACGCGACACCAGCGCCGGTTCAATCGTCTTCGGTAATTGCATAATTTCTCGCAACATACCGTCCACTCGACAGCGAATTTTTAACGATTCTTCCAATGGTTCAATGTGAATATCGCTGGCTTTAGTTTTAACAGCATATTCCAAAATCGTATTTAAAGCTTTTGAAATCGGTGAGTCCTGAACAATAACCTTCAGATTATCCGATTCTTCGTTAGCGATTTTACTCTCGGCTTCGGACACCGCGGCTGCTTTATTAACCGATGAAAAATCAGTACCGTATTGTTCCAAAACATGCCGAATTCCCTGCTCACTAGCCATATAGACCTTGAGTGGTTTTTTAACCAGACTAGTCAAATAATCAATCGCTTGAATATTATTAGCGTCGAGCATCGCTACCGACAATCGCCCACCAGATGATAGTTGCAACGGAACAGCCATACTACGCTCGGCGGCGCTAGTCGGTATCAGTTTCAAGACTTCTTGATCAACGATGAAATCGTTAATGTTGACATATGGCACCCCCAATAGCATGGCTTCTATTTGGACAATTGCCTCAATGTCCACCAGATTGTTTTTCAACAAAAAATCAATAATCGGTTCGTTAGCCGCTTCAGCTGCCTCTACCGTCGCCTTTAATTTAGCACCATCAACTAACCCTTCAGTGCTGAGGATTTGAATAATTTGTGTTTGATGTTCAGTGGTGAGTAGTGGCATTATTTTTTAATCTCAGTTCCTTGATTGGATTTTGAATTAGGTTTGTCAGTTTTATTGGTTTTGTCGGATTTATCAGTTTTATTAGGCTTGTCAATCTGCTCTTCTTCGTTTTTTTCTAGCCCAATAAACACCTGAACAGCCGGGTTGATCGAATCTTTATGAAAAATCTTCTCGTCGGGCGTTTTTAAAGTAGATTTAACCACTTCAATCACTTTAACTTTGGCCTCGTTTGGTTGTTTTTTAATAAACAAACTGCTAATTAAAAAATAAGAACCAGCTACACAAACGATCACTATCGTTACAATTAATGCAATATCATTTTTTTTCATTTTTAGAGCCCTTCACTCCTGTTTTCTTTTTAACAGCTTTCTTATTGTCACCTTCTTTGATTGTTTTCTCTTTCATCTCAGCTTTAATGCCATAACTGTAAAAAGAGCGAGCTGTAATCGTCAACCAGTGCTTATGTTCTTCTGCAGGTATAGCATTTCCCTTGTTATCAACCGTTTTGTTACTTGACTCGAATTTGATTTTATCAACAAAAATTGGACGAATAGAGTTCTCGATATTTTTTAAGACTTGGTTAAGTCCCATGGCCGTACCGGTAATTTTAACGCGAAAATAAATTGGTGGTTCTTTAATATCGTCGTATTCTTCGTTGTAAGAAGCACCGCCCTGACCAACAAATTCGCTGCCTGTCTCATCCTCAGTCTTCGTCAAAGACATCTGGTCAATCACAATATTCGGCACATTGAGAATACTACGTCGCAAGCTCTCACCCAACGCTGGTGTGTTAGCACGATCCGGAAGAGCGTCCAAAATCACCTGAAGCGGGGTTTGGCTAGGATAAGCTTTTTTATCGGCCAATAGTTTATTGGTTTCTAAAACTCGAACTTGCTTGTCCAACTCAACAATAGTTTTGTTATTTTTAGCGAGATTCGAAATGGTTTCGTTCTGAGCAGAAATCACTCGCTGGTTAAAGAACACCCGCTTGACCAAAAACCAGTTCAGCACCATGGCCGCCCCGACAAACACCGAAGCTACAGCCACCACGATTAGCATGGTTTGATGGGCTTTTTTTAGCATTTGTCGTTTACGAATTGCAAAATCTTTTTTAGCCATTATTTATCCTCCCGTTTTTGCTCATCTTGTTGCTCTTTGTCTTTTTTGATGCTACCAAATAGTTCTTGCGGAATCGATAAGTATGAGTCAGTTACGTCGCGATAGCTCGAACCTTTGATAATTGCCATTTTTTGATTAGCAGTAAAAAAGGTCTTTTGCATTGGCAAACCGATTTTAAAGGTCAGCACGCGTTTTCCTTCGGAGTTATCGCCCAAAGTAGGATCCGCTAGTAATGATGCCTCTTGACGAAGCAAACTTTCCTTGCCAGCCTCTTCCAACGCCTTCTTCCAGGCCGCCTCGATGTCTTTTTCGTTGGCGTTGTTATTGATTTCACTAATCTTAGAGATGTCAGCATAAGAAATCTCGGCGTTGTTAAGAGTCTTAATAAACCGTTCGAGTTCAACATAGCCAGTTTCCGAATAACCCTCGATAATCATATTTTTCTTATGAGGTAAAACGTCGATTTGTGACACTTTAATGTCCAATTTGTATTTAGGAATTATTTGCGTCAAAATAATAAACATCCGAGAAGTAATTGGCTTTTTGGTGTGCATCTCGTCTAAATTATTCAGTTGTTTTTGAATGGTCAAAATACTGGACGAACCTGGATATTTAGCAAATTTATCAAAATCACTTTTAATTTGATTTTTTTGACTATTGATAATCAATCCCTGAGCCGCAAAAGCCACCATCGCCAGAATAATCACCAAAGAAGCGATCACGGCTGAGACAATAATCGACCAAGTTACCACTCGATCACGAGTTTGGCGAGCCAGCAGAACTTCCTGTTTAATATCAGGAATTAGGTTGACCTCGATCATTTTTAACTGTTTTTTTGATTTTTTCATAAATTATTACCTCGTTGTGCTAAACCAACCGCTACCGCAAATTCCGCGCCGATCGACATCAGCGAAGTTTGTTGGTCAGGTGTCAAAACCACATCATTCCACGGCGAACCAATTACCGTTTTGACGTTGGTATAGTTAGCGATATATTGATTCATCATCGGTGTCATAGCCGCGTATCCAGAGACGATAATTTGATTCACCGGGATTTGTGGGTAGCGAGTCTGGAAGAATTTAAGTGATTTATTAAGTTCCCCAGTAAAATTCTCCAAAACCGACTGAATAGCGTTAAATACCTTACCTTCTAACTTGTCCGTGGCCAAACCGAACTTCAGAATAAATTGTCGAGCCTGATCTTCTTTAATGTCTAGCCCTCGCACTGCCGATTGAATAATTGTATTAAAACCGATTGGAATCGAGCGAACTAAACGTGGCGCTCCCTGATAAACGATCGTCAACTCAGTCGTGGTTTCACCGAGATCAACAATCATATTAACCGCCCCCTCAAGCTCCATATTTAGCGACCGAGAAATGGCAATTTGATCTGGCTCCATAGCAATCACATTCAAGCCCAGATCCTCCAAAAATTCCAGCTGACGTTCGCTATATTCAATCGAAGTACTCGATAGAATCACTTCTTTTTTGGACGGATCGCGAGGCGATTGACCCAGCACCGCCCAGTCAAACTTGGCGTCTTCGACCGCCATCGGAATATATTGATCAACTTGATATTTGATAGTTTTGGTAAGTTCAATATCGGTCTGATCTGGCATATCGATAATCGTGGTAAAAGCCTTGCTTGATGGCAAACTCAGCACTACGTTTTTAGTTTTAATGCTAGATTGACCGATAGCATTAAGAATTGCTTCGCCGAGCTTCTTATTTCCTAGATCTGAATCATCCGCACTGACCTTAGGATCAATCGGTAAATAGGCATAATTTTTTAAGATAAAAGAACCAGCCCCGTCTTTATTATCACGAGGTGCTAATTGAACTATACGGATTGACCTAGTGCCTATATCTAGACCAAAAAAGTCGCCCACTCTGCTAAACATACTCATAATTTTATTATACATAAGCACTACCGTTTTAGCAACTATTTTATAACTAGACTGCCAAATCACCGAAATCGCCCGCTGATTAGCTGACTCGACTGGGTTTTGTGGCGATTTTATGCTATAATTTGCCTGATTATCAAAGGAGTTTTATGAGTTTATCAATTGGAATTGTTGGTTTGCCTAATGTTGGCAAATCCACCCTGTTTAATGTCTTAACTAAAAATGAAATTTTAGCGGCTAACTATCCGTTTGCTACCATCGAGCCCAATTCAGGCATTGTGCCAGTGCCCGACCCCCGTCTTAATGTCCTACAAACAATCTATGGCGCCGACAAAATTATTCCCGCGACCGTGGAATTTATTGATATCGCTGGCTTGGTCGCTGGCGCTTCTAAAGGCGAAGGTCTCGGCAATCAATTTTTAGCTAATATTCGCAATACCAACGCTATTATTCACCTGGTGCGCGCCTTCGAAGACGACAATATTATTCACGTCAACAACCAAATCAACCCCGCTGGCGACATTGAAATTATTAACACCGAGCTGATCCTAGCCGACATCGCTTCGATTGACAAACAACTAACCAAACTCGCCAAAGAAGCCAAAGCCAACCCTAAACTCCGGACGAAACTTGACCTACTCAACCACATCAAGACTGAGCTTGAATCCGGCAAAACCATCAATCAATTAGCTATCGACCACGCCGAAATTAAAGACCTTAATTTATTAACCGCTAAGCCGGTGATTTATGTGTTTAATTTAACCGAAGCTGACCTGGCTAACGACGCCAAAAAAGCCGAATTATCCGCCCTAGTCGTTCCCGCTCAAGCCAATTTCATCGCCATCAAATTAGAAGATGAACTGCGCACGCTGCCTGACGACGAAGCCAAAGAATTGCTTGAAAGCTACGGCGTCAGCGAAGGCGGTTTAGCTCAATTAATTCACACCGCTTACGACATTTTGGGCTTACAAAGCTACCTGACCGCCGGCCAAAAAGAAGTCCGCGCCTGGACCATCAAAAAAGGTTCGACCGCCCCCCAAGCCGCTGGCGTAATTCACTCTGATTTTGAACGTGGTTTTATTGCTGCTCAAATTGTTGATTATAACGATTTAATTACATATGGCAGCGAGCAAAAAGCCAAAGAGGCTGGCAAAGTCCGCACTGAAGGCAAAGATTATGTTATGCAGCCTAATGATGTAGTTGAATTTCGTTTTAATGTTTAATAAATAACCCCACATTGAGTGGGGTTTCATTAAGTGATCGTATTATCAATCTTGCCATAGTTATAAGGCATTAAAAACGGCAAAATATTCAAGGCCAACATATTAGCGTCGATTTCACTGCGGCTAATTTTATAGTCGGATAAAATGCCAACTATCTCCGTTTTCCCAGATAATTCAATTAACTCTTTTTCTGGTTTAGAATCAGTCGGAATATTAACAAAATCATAATATTCCACCCATTCAGTATCACAATCCAAGAGATAGTCGAGCGAACTACGAATTGACTTCTGCCGCTCAGCCTGCTTAAACATGATTGGGCTAATTGGCAAAGATGCCGATTGACCTTGCAATAAAGTTCTGGCTTCACGGCTGATAATTGCACATTTTGACTGCAAATAAAAGTTGTCTTCTGACTCCTCAAAATAACCACCCTCAACTGAAATAATAAAATCCCAATCGATGTTATATTTAGTTAAATTTTTCTGAGCTTCAATTAACCGATTTAATGCACCAAGTGCTGTTTCATCGCCGATTGGATGACTGCTGACACCAGATTCGACATTTAGACAGATAACATCGGCTGCTACATGTAAAACTCGAAACGCCTTCTTTACCGCCTTGTATTTTGACAAACTCATCGAGGCTAAAAATACTTTTTTCCTCATCTTCTACCCTCCTTTTTATATTTTTAAAATAACTATAACTACACTTCTATTATACTATATTTTAAACTTATTTTCAAATTAACCAAGCTTTTTTAGCAGATAAAACCGCTCGACATTGCCTTTTTTACCGCTAATGGCACTGTCTTGCTTGGCAATAATCACCGCCCAATCTCGCACCCACGCCTCAAATTCCGCCAGCACTTGTCGGCGGTATTTTTCGTTTTTGACCACACCTTTATTTAATATTTCTCTCGATGCTTCAAATTGTGGTTTTAACATCAGCACCACTTCTGTTGTGTTTTTAACAATATTTTCAAACAAATGTGGTAAAATTTGCCGCACCGAGATGAAAGACACGTCGATTAGAATCATATCCGGTCGCCCAGCTAAATCACTAATCCTAAAATCCCGAATGTCGGTTTTTTCGTACAGTTCAATCCGTGGATCCTGACGCAAAACCCGATCCATTTGATCAGATCCGACATCTACTGCATAAACTTTTTGTGCACCAGATTTGAGAGCAAATTCAGTAAATCCGCCAGTGCTAGAGCCAACATCCAGAACAATTTTATCGCCAAAATTCAGTCGCAACGCTTCCGTGACGCTCGCCAATTTTAGCCCAGCTCGGCTAACTAATTGTTGTTCAATTTGCAAGTCAATTTTGTCGGTCTCATTGACAAAAAAACCAGCTTTATTGACCACTCGCCCATTCACCACAACTTTACCTAGTCGAATGAAATTTTCCGCTTGCGAGCGGCTAGCAACCAAGCCTCGCTCCACTAGTATTTTATCTAATCGAAATTTCATTTTACTCCCAACGAAACAACTTTATGGCTAGTGTATAGACAATTATAATTGCTAAAACAACCCCACCAGCATAAGGTAAAATTTCTAACAAAGAAGCATTTTCAGCTATAATCAGCCGAAAGCCATCAACCACTGGTGTCATTGGAATAAATTTACTGACCACCTTTAGCCACTCAGGGAACATAAACGACGGGAAAAAAGCGCCTGACAAAAACATCATTGGGAAAGAGATTAAGTTACTTAACGGCGACGATTGATTTTCATTTTTTGCCCAAGAACCAACTACCAGACCAAGTCCAACCATCATCATAGCCGACAAAGCCAAGAATGGCACAAACAGCAGCCAACTACCTCGCATTTGAAAATTAAACACTAACATACCAACTACAATCATCATGAAAGCACTTAACATTGCAATGATTGTATATTGAATGGCATTAGCGATGATTAATTGACCCGAGCTAAAAGGTGCAGCTCGTAAACGTCGATATGAACCTTTTTGTTTCTCGGTTGGCATTTGATTAGCCAGTCCAAATACACCCATACTCATCAGGCTAAACGCCAATAATCCAGTAAAAGTATAATCAAAATTACTTAAACGCTCATCACCAACCGCTCGTGAAGCAACTTTTAATGGCGGTTCAGGCTGTCCCATACTTTTATTGATACTATCAACCACTTGTGATATAACTGCTGCTAAAGTACTGCCAGCCTGATCAGAACCTTTTGAATAAAGCACGTTAATTGTACCAGATGGCGAACCAGTTTCAGAATTAATTTTTCCAAACTCAGCTGAGAGCTCAATAATTCCGCTGATTTCCGAATGTTTCATTTTTTCTTTAGCATCATTTAGATCAGCAGCGTCTTTAATTTTTAGCACGCCACTCTTATCACTTTTTACCCCTTCAACAAATCCTCGAGCGAAATCATTTTCAGCATGGTTAATAATTGCTATATTGAAACTAACTGAAGAATTATTATTAAAAACCGCAGCAAAAACTAGTAAAAATAATAAGGGAAACAAAAAGGTAAAAAATAGCGCTACCTTATCTCGCCTAAAACGCTTAAATCCAGCCACAACCTGACCAGCAATTCCGCCCCAATATCGTCTAATACTCATCTTAATCCCTAATTGCCTTTCCCGTTAAATCAATAAATACATCTTCTAAATTAGCCTGTTCAACATGCTGTTTTTTCTTAAAACCGCGCTTAAGCAATTGCTGAATTAGGTTTTGTGGTGTGTCAATCGTCAAAATCTGTCCTCCGTCCATAATTGCTAAACGATCACACAAAACCTCAGCCTCATCCATATAATGTGTTGTCAGTACAATTGTCACTCCATTATCACGAATTAGTTTGATTAAATCCCAGAGATTACGTCGCGCCTGGGGATCAAGACCAGTAGTTGGTTCATCAAGAAATAACACCTTGGGATTATTGACTAGAGCGGAAGCAATCGCAAAGCGCTGCTTTTGACCGCCAGACAATTGCTCAATATAGCTGTTGGCTTTATCAGTTAGTTGCACTTTTTTAAGTAAAGCGTCAGCATCAACTTTTTCACCATACAAACTAGCAAACATTCTCAACTGCTCACGCAAATTTAACTTGTCGTAAAAGCTAGTTGATTGAAGTTGAATACCAATAATTTCTTTTACTCGGTTTGGGGTTTTCGCTACATCAATCCCATCAATCTCGGCTGTTCCACTATCAATCTCTCGTAGTGCTTCTAGCATCTCTAGAGTGGTTGTCTTACCAGCACCGTTTGGACCTAAAATACCAAAGATTTCCCCCTGTTGGACCGAAAAACTGATCTTCTTAACTACACGGCGACGATTATAGGTTTTTACTAAATTTTTTACCTCGATAATTGTTTTTGTCATGATTACATTTTACCACTTTTGCCATTAATTAATATCTCTCAATTTAAAAATCGCCGAACTAAACGACGATTTTTAAAAACACTGTTATTTTTTACGCTCTCGATAGGCGCCAGTTTCGGTATCAATCGACACTTCATCACCAGTTTTAATAAAAGCCGGCACTTTAACAACCAAACCAGTTTCTAGTTCGGCGTCTTTTAGCACACTAGAAGTAGTGTCGCCTTTAACCACGTCCTCGGTGTAAACCACACTCAAGAACAGGTTTTTAGGCAAAATCAGGTTAATCACCCGACCATCAAAAAATTGCAGATTAACTTCCGTACCTTCTTTAAGATAATTGATGCTATCACCGACAATTTCCAGATTAAGTTCGAATTGCTCAAAAGTTTCTTGATTCATAAAGTAAGCGTTGTCGCCGTCTTTATATAAATATTGCACTTTTTGGCTATCAACTTCAGCTGGTTTGATTTTTTCTTGACCTTTGTAAGTTTTTGGTAGCACACTACCGTCGGCTAAGTTGCGGATTTTAACGTTAACAATGCTACCGCCTCGCCCCATTACCTTTTGTGAATATTCAATCACCTGATAAGGCGCGCCATCAATATCAATCAGCACACCTTTTTTTAGCTCAGTTGGTAAATACATAACCAACCTCTACGCCTGGACAAATGGCAACAGCGCCAAATGTCGAGCTCGTTTGATCGCCACCGCTAAAGCACGTTGTTGCTTGGCAGTTAGGCCGGTTTTGCTAATTGGATCAATTTGACCATACATATTGATGTAACGTTGTAAAGTTTTAACATCTCGATAATCAAACACTAGATCATTATCATTTTTTTTCTTTGACATACAATTCCTTTTTCAATTAATTAGTGATTAAAACGGAATATCTGACAAATCAATTTCATCATCAACCACGGCATCGGCTTTTGGCTCTGAACTGGTTGGTTGGCTAGCTGGAGCGCTAGTGCCTTCGCTGTTGCCAGTTGGACCGTCAAGAAAAGTCACATCGTTAGCCATCACCTCAATACGTGAGCGTTTTTGACCATCTTGTTCCCATTGGCGTTGACTGAGACGACCCTGCACCAAACAGCGACGCCCCTTGCTCAAATATTGAGCCACCAACTCCGCCAATTTTTCCCAAGCGACGATTTCAAAAAAATCAGCGCCGGCGTCTTGACCACCTTTATCGACCGCTAAACTAAAATTAACGACCGACTTACCAGTAGTGGTAGTGCGTAGTTCTGGATCACGCGTTAGGCGACCCATTAGAATTACTTGGTTGATACTTTTTGCCATATATTCCCCTTTTTAATTTATTATTTTTCCTCAATGGCTTCGGTTTTGACTTGAGTTTTTGGGTCGGCTTTAACAAGCAGATAGCGCATAACTTCCTTGGTGATGTTTAGCACGTTGGAAATCTTGAGAGGCGCCGTTGCTGGAAGCTCGAGCTCAAAATAGAGATAATTAGCAAAAAACTGCTTATCAATTGAGTAAGCTAGACGTTTTTTACCCCAGTTATCTTGTTTAACGATTTTACCGTCAGCTTTGGTAACAATCCCCGAAATTAGCTCAATCGCCTTATCGATTTCGCTTTCCAGGTCTGGATGGACCAAAACCGTCAATTCGTATTTCTTCATACTCCCGTTGGAATCCTTTCTTGGATGCTCATTGTTGAGACTTCTGCAAAAAGCTAAATTACTACTGTAAATGCTACTTTTTCACATTTGCTCCCAAATGAGCTGAAGTTAATTAATATTACTCTTTTATTATACCACAGTTGCCAAAAAAAGTCGAGAATAATCTTTTTAAAATTATTACAATTCGTCTAAACTAGAAATTAGAATTTCACGGGGCTTGGAACCATTGCTAGGACCGATGATTCCCCGCGATTCCAACTCGTCAATAATCCGCGCTGCTCGCGAATAACCAATCCGTAACCGTGTTTGTAAATGACTAGTGCTAGCCCGTTTGCTCTCGAGAATCACCTGCACTGCCTGACGCAAAGTAGCATCGTCCGCCCCACCCATATCGAGATTGCCAACAATTCCGCCCGCGCCCCCCATTTGGACATCTTGCATGACAATTTCGTCGTTATATTGTGGAGGCATTTGAGCCCGCAGAAAATCGGTAATTTTCATCACTTCTTCATCCGTTACCCAGGCACCCTGTAACCGACGTGGCTTTGGTGCTTTGGTGGTAACAATCAGCATATCACCCTTGCCGAGCAGTTTCTCGGCGCCCGATTTGTCCATAATCGTCTTAGAGTCAACCTGACTAGCCACAGTGAAGGCAATCCGCGCCGGCACATTGGCTTTAATCAAACCAGTTACCACATTGACACTCGGGCGCTGAGTCGCCAGAACCAAGTGAATACCAACCGCTCGGGCTTTTTGCGCCAACCGCACAATTAAGCCTTCCACTTCTTTTGAAGCCACCATCATCAAATCGGCCATCTCATCGATCACAATCACAATATAAGGCATTGCGCCGTCATTATGCTGTTGCAAATTACCCCGGTCGTCAGTCAGCCCCACAGTTTTTGACTCTTGCATAATGTAATTGTTATAACTGATAATATCGCGCTTTTTAACGCTGGCTAGCAACTGATAACGACGCTCCATTTCGTTAACTGCCCATTTTAAGGCCGAAATTGTCTTAGTTGGATCGCTAATAATTGGCGTTAGCAAATGTGGAATATCCTCAAAAGGCGCCATCTCCACTTGTTTCGGGTCAACTAAAATCAGCTTTAAATCGCTCGGGCTATTGCGATATAACAAACTCGTCAGCAAGGTGTTGATCATCACCGATTTACCGGAACCGGTTTGACCAGCAATCAACAAATGTGGCATATCACTCAAACTCTCCACTACCGCGTCACCAGAGATATCACGGCCCGCCACGAAGCTCAGCTTATCAGTTTTGTTAAACCAAGCCGACGACTCCATAATACCCCGCAACCGCACATCAGCGGCACGCACATTTGGTACCTCAATACCAACCGCTCGCTTACCAGGGATTGGCGCCTCAATACGAATACTTTGTGCCGCTAGATTCAAGGCAATGTTAGTTTCTAAGGCCGCAATTTTGGTTAGCTTCACCCCACTTGGCGGAGTTAGCGTATATTGGGTAACTTTCGGACCGACATTCGCCCCGGTCATTTCCACATCAATGTTAAACTCATGAAGGGTATTTTTGATAATCTCAGCGTTTTGTTTGACATCACCAGCATCAGCTGGCGACTGTTTGGATGACAAAATATCCAGTGGTGGTTGTTTCCAATTCGGGTCCCGCACCGATACCAGCGCCGTTGGCGCTTGTTTATCTTTGTCGTCTTTGGTTTCAGCTGGCTTTGATTTTAATAAATTGTCAAATTTGTTGGTTTTATCGCCACCAGAGGTGGTTGGCACGCCCTCCACTAGTTGAAATTCAGACTTGGCAACCTTTGCATCAATGGCAGGTGCCACTTCTTTAGGTTTAAAACCACTAATTTTGCCTGGTTTTTGGGTTGCAAAAATTTCCTGCATCCGTTTAATGAACAAAAACGGCGATGCTCGAAACATAAATAAGCTGTTGATAATAATCAGCACTAGATACACTAATCCCGCTACCCAGCCAGTCGCCAACGAGGCCATTATTTGATTAGCCCCAGCGCCACAAACACCTCCGGCAGTTTTTTCGCTAAACAGCGTCCCAAACAGCCCGCTCATCAGCACTAGCATCACTAAACTTGACACATAGGTCGCGATTGATAATTTGTTTTTATCAGATTTAAATACTTCAGTCCCCAGATACAACAACACCGCCGGCACGATATACGCCCCGTAGCCAAATACCTGCATATTCGCCTGATGGATCGATTGCAAGGCTGGACCGCCACTGCCAAACCACGATACTGCTAGCAACAACGCCAGCACTATCAACAAAATCGCCCGAACTTGCGCCCAAAAACCAGCCGGTAATTGATGTTGCACTGCCGAAGCTTTAGATTTTTTTGATTTTCGTCTTGCCATATTTTACCTATTCTTATCTGGGAAACGTTAGTTTGAGTCTAGTCCCAGTTTTATCTATCTTAACCTTTTTTATTATACGCCAAAAAAGATCAAAATACTCATGTTTATTGTAGCATAAAATACAACATTTGTAAAGATTATGGTTAAATTTTCAGGCTGTTTTTAATCGGTATATTCAAATAAAAGAGTGCCGGCAGCCTTTTCTTTTAAAGAATCATCCGTAATTAGTATCTCGCGCTGAAGAACGAATTCGAGTTTTGTAAACTCACTGTCGTTAAATTTCAAAAGATGCGGAAAAACCTCAAATTCGTAATCACCAAAATAATCAGTCGATATCAATATATATTTCGTGTCGTTTAACCCAAAAAGATAAATCCAGGTATCAGGTCCAACTTCATAATGATTAATTTCTACGGCGTTCTCGCAACCATACGAAGCCATAATTTCTTCTCGTTCAGTCTTCGATAAATACATCTTTTTATTATAACATATTTTATGATAATTGTAAAATAACCCTCTTTTTGGCATTATTTTTGATATAATACTAATCATGAATTTACGCTTTGCAACGCCAGCCGAAGTGGCTGACTGGGATCAACTCATCACCGCCAATCAAGCCGGCACTAATGTTTTACAATGTCGCAGTTTTGCCAAATTAAAGTCGAGCTTCGGCTGGACGGCTCGCTATTTTGTCTATGATTTGAACTCCCAACCGCAGTATTTTCTGGGCTTTGAACAGATTTTCCCCCCGTTTGGTAAATTGTGGTACTTGCCAAAAGCCCCAAATTTTCTCGAGTCAGCTGATTTTCTGGCTTGTCTCGCTGATTTTCGGACTCTCGCTACCCAAGAAAACGTCTTTTTAGTTAAATTCGAGCCGGAAATGCCAGCCTCAGCCGAATTATCGCGAGAATTAACCAAGCTCGGCTTACACCCAAATCACCAAATTCAACCCGACCAAACCACGATTTTTATCAACACCGCCCTTGATGATGAACAACTTTTTGCGTCATTCCCACAACGGGGTCGCCGAGCCGTGCGTCAAGCCGAAAAAAACCACATCACCGTTGTTCAAGCCAAACCAACCGAACAAACCTTCCAAAAAATGTATCAACTGATGCAAAACGCCAATGGTGGCGAGGGCGTGCCATTTATGCGCGAATACGCTTATTACCAACGTTTCTGGCAACTCTACACTGACGCTCAGATGGGTCAATTTTATTTTGCCCAAGATGAAACTAGTGAGGTGTTATCTGGGGCATTTGTCTCGTTCACTGGCGATTATGGTTTTTACAAAGACGGTGGCTCGATGGCTGGAGCCAACCGCAAATCCGCTTCCCACAAGCTCCAATGGGAAATTATGCGCGACCTTCATCAACGTGGTGTCAAAAAATACAACCTCCACTCCACTCCACCCGCCGACCAACTTAAAAACCCCGATCACCCATACTACGGTCTTGGTATTTTTAAGACTAGCTTTTCCAAAGACTTAACCGAATTTTGCGGTTGTTGGGATTTACCACTCCACCCACTACGCTATCAACTGTGGAATCACCTCGGTGAACGCCTCGCCCGTCGTCGCTATCGCCGACACCATTCCGGCTCAATGTATTAATTTTTACCACATTTTAAAGCTTTTTACCCACCTCTTTTTAACAGAGGTGAGTTTTAAAAATTACAACGTTTTGTGGGTTGACCTTTAGCATAAGCCTTTCTATAATAGACTTATCACTAAGTGTGTGAAAAGCGATTACTGAGAGAGATTGCTTTAAAAAATAAAAAAATAATTAAAAACGGGCCTTTCCTATTTGGTAAGGGTCTTTTTAACCAACCAAGAAAGGGAGAATATGAATCAATTTAACAAAATCAAAAAACGCGACGGCAAAATCGTCAGTTTTAACCAACAAAAAATCATCGACGCTATCGCTAAAGCCGGCGCCGCCACTGGTGAATTTGGTCCTGACCGGGCTCGCAACCTCGCCGAAAAAGTCACCCGCACCGCCCTGGCCGACCTGCCCTCACGCATTCCCACTGTCGAACAACTTCAGGACGTCGTCGAAAAAGTTTTGATGGAATCAGCGTTTAAAAAAACCGCCAAAGCTTACATTGAATATCGGGCGGAACGCGAACGCCAACGCGCTAAAAAAACCAGACTGATGCAAATTTACAACACTATTTCTCATGCCGACGCCTCCGAAGATTCCGACGTCAAACGCGGTAACGCCAATGTCGACGGTAACTCCGCCATGGGTAAAATGCTCCAATTTGGCGCCGAAGGTTCTAAAGAATTCGCGCGCACCTGCCTGCTCAAACCAGAATTCGCTCAAGCTCACGACAGTGGCGAAATTCATATCCACGACCTCGATTTTATGGCGACCGGCACCCTAACTTGCTGCCAAACCGACCCATTGAAACTGTTCAAAAATGGCTTTAATACCGGACATGGTTTTTTGCGCACTCCTAATTCGATTGGTTCTTACACCGCCCTGGCCGCTATTATTCTCCAAGCCAACCAAAACGAACAGCATGGTGGTCAATCAATTCCTAATTTTGACTATGCCATGGCACCCGGCATCAACAAAACCTACAAAAAAGCCCTACGCGCCAACCTTCAAAAATACAATGATTTCACCGGCAAAAATCTCAAAATTACTATCCCAGACGACATTACTTTTGGCGACGATAAAAAACTAGCCAAGCTGAAAGTTCCCGCAGTTATCATCAAAGACGCCAAAGCTGATACCGAGCATCAAGCTCTCCAAGCCATGGAAGGTTTTGTTCATAATCTCAACACCATGCACTCCCGCGCTGGCGCCCAAGTGCCTTTTACCTCGATTAACTTCGGTACTGACACTAGCCCAGAAGGTCGCCTAGTCTCTAAAATGCTCCTCGAAGCTACCGCCAATGGCCTCGGTCGGGGCGAAACTCCAATTTTCCCAATCTCAATTTTTAAAGTTAAAGAAGGTGTCAACTACAACCCTGAAGACCCTAACTACGATTTGTTCAAACGCTCGATGGAAGTTTCCGCTAAGCGTTTATTCCCAAATTTCGTGTTCATCGACGCGCCGTTTAATCTCCAATATTACAAACCTGGCGATTATCTGTCAGAAATCGCCACCATGGGTTGTCGCACTCGGGTGATGTCGTCAATTTTCCCAGAGTCTAATGGCACAACGGTTGGTCGCGGTAATAATTCTTTTACCACTATCAATTTGGTACGCATTGGCATCAAACACGGTATCGCCACCAACATCCGCGACAAGGCCGATTGGAATGGTTTTTATAAAGAATTAGACCAAAAAATTGACCTGTGCGCCGAACAATTGCTCGAGCGTTACGAGTTTCAAGCTAACCAACGTGTTAAAAACTTCCCATTCCTGATGGGTCAAGGCAACTGGATGGGCAGCGACAAGCTTAAAGCTAACGATACTTTGCGCGAGGTGATCAAACACGGTACTTTAAGTATTGGCTTTATTGGGCTAGCTGAAACACTTGTGGCTATGATCGGCAAACATCACGGCGAAGACCGAATCGCCCGCGAACTCGGTCTCGATATCATCTCCCACATGCGCGAACGCTGTGACCAACTCGCCAAAAAACACCGCCTGAACTTCTCATTGCTAGCCACCCCAGCTGAGGGTTTGTCGGGGCGCTTCACTCGCATTGACCGCAAGGAATTTGGCGTAATTAAAGGCGTCACCGATCGTGATTTTTACACCAATTCCTTCCACGTGCCAGTTTATTATCCAATCTCAGCCTTCGAAAAAATTGAAATCGAAGCGCCGTATCACGATTTAACCAACGCCGGTCACATCACCTACATCGAAATGGACGGTGACCCATCGAACAACATCGAAGCCTTCGAAGCAGTTGTTCGCAAAATGAAAGAATCAGGCATCGGTTACGGTAGCATCAACCACCCGGTTGACCGCGACCCGTTATGTGGCTTTAGTGGCATTATCGAAGGTCAGATTTGCCCAGGTTGTGGTCGCCATGAAGACGACGGCGATTGTGGTTTTGAACGCCTACGCCGAATTACCGGCTATCTGGTCGGCTCGCTCGAGCGTTGGAATGATGGCAAAAAAGCCGAGGAATCAGCCCGCGTCAAACACGGCATTGTGACCGAAAATTACGATCAAGACACCAAAACCGCCCGTGAACTCAAAAAACAAGTCGTTGATTCGGCTGTCGGCAAGGCTTAGGATATAAAATGAGCGCTTCAGCCCCCACCCCCACCAACTCGAGCAATCCAGCTTTTTCCGCCCGTCAAAAAGTCAAAAAAATCGCTCACTACCAAGATTTATTATTGCCTCAATTATCCACGCCCGAAGGTTTTATTCGGTTGGCAGGTCCGATTGAACGCGACAACATCGTCAACGGACCCGGCCTGCGGGCGGTAATTTGGACACAAGGCTGTCGCCAACGTTGCCCCGGCTGTCAAAATCCCGAAACTTGGAACGAATCAGCCGGTCAATTAGTCGCCATCGAAGACGTCAAACAACAACTCCGCGCCCTCAAAGGTCAAACCGGCTTGACTTTTTGCGGTGGCGAACCACTCTTGCAGGCCGACGCTTGCCGTCAAATTGCCGATTGGGCGCGCCAAGAATTAGGCTGGAATATTTGGTCATTCACCGGTTTAATTTACGAAAGAATCCCCCACGACAGCCCCGCCTGGCGCTTTATCCAATCGCTCGATGTGCTAATTGATGGACCGTTCATCCAAGCTCAGCGTGATTTGTCGATCAAATGGCGCGGTAGTCGCAACCAACGCCTGCTCCATCTCAAAAACGGCGAAATCACCAAAATTAAATAATTAAATAGTGCCCACTTAAAAATCCCCACTCCAGGCGGGGATTTTTATTATCGCTAGTGAATTATTTAGCGTCTTTCATCGACAACTTCAGGCGACCCTTGTCGTCAATTGCCACCAATTTGACCTTAACTTCAGCGCCGAGATGAACCACATCTTCAACTTTAGCCACTCGATGGTCAGCCATTTCTGAAATATGCACCATCCCGTCAATACCCGGCATGATATTCACAAACGCCCCAAATTCTTTAATCGAAACCACTTTACCAGTGTAAATCTGACCAACTTCCGGCTCAATTGTCAGACTTTTAACCCAATCCAGAGCCTTAGTGATCGCTTCGGAATCAACCGCTGAAATAGTCACCAAACCATCATCAGCAATATCGATTTCGGCGCCAGTCGCGCTGGTAATTTCGCGAATTGTCTCGCCACCTTTACCAATCACCGCCCCGATTTTGTCAGGATTAATCATCAGTTTTTCAATCCGTGGCGCGTATTGACTGAGCTCTTTGCGTGGGGCTGGCAAAATCGACAGCATATGCTCCATGATTTTTTCGCGACCTTCTTTAGCCCGCAAAATCGCCTTGCGCAACACCTCAACCGGCAAACCATGAACTTTCATGTCCATTTGCAATGCCGTAATACCCAATTCCGTACCAGTTGCTTTAAAATCCATATCACCAGCAAAATCTTCAGTATCAGCAATATCGGTCAAAATATACGGCTGTCCGTCCTCGCCCATCATCAGACCCATCGCCACACCAGCTACTGGGCGTTTCAGAGGCACACCAGCGTCCATCAGCGCCAAACAGCTCGAGCAAGTCGCCGCCATCGACGTTGAACCATTTTGTGACATAATCTCAGTTACTGAGCGAATGGCATACGGAAAATCTTCTTTCGCCGGCAAAACTGGCTCCAGCGCTCGTTCCGCCAGATAGCCGTGACCAATTTCGCGACGTCCCGGCGAACCCAGCCGACCGCATTCACCCACGGTATAGCTTGGCGCATTATAGTGATGCATATAACGACGTTCACCATCAGTAATTTCCATAGTATCAACAATCTGCGCATACGACAGAGGCGCCAGGGTTACGATATTCATCGCCTGGGTTACCCCGCGGGTAAACAAACTCGAACCGTGAGTGCGTGGTAAAATCCCGACTTCACTCGACAGCGGTCTGACTTCATCCAGCGCCCGACCATCTGGTCGCACGCCATCTTCAATAATTCCCCGGCGGACGTCTTTATGCGCTTCAACAGTAAACGCTTCATCATATTGAACTTTAAGCTCGGCATAAGCTTCACCATGCCGGGCTTCTAACTCGGCGTGCATTTGTTGACGCAGTTGTTCCACCACTAGATTGCGATAGGGATATTGTTGACGCATATCAGGAGTAAATTTACCCTGACACCACTGCTCAACTTCTGCCAAAATCGCTTCATCGGGCTTGACTAATTCATAAGGCAACGGCTCAACCGCCAATTTTGCCACCAATTCTTTTTGCAATTCGATCGCTGGTTGCATCGCTTGATGAGCCCAGGCAAAAGCATCCGCCAGCAAGGTTTCTGGCACTTCTTTTGCGCCAGCTTCCACCATGGTGATACCGCTGGCAATACCGGCTACTGTTAAATCAATACTCGAGCGCGCTTGTTCCTCAGGGCTAGCAAAGGCTTTAAACTGCCCGTCAACATACGCCACCCGCAAACCAGCCACCGGCCCGTCAAACGGCACCCCAGCGACCATCAAAGCTGTACTGGTGGCAATCATCGCCACGATGTCTGGCCGAAAATCCGGATCCATCGACAACACGCTAGCCACCGCCTGAACTTCTTGGCGATAGCCTTTTGGAAACAGCGGTCGAATTGGTCGATCAATCAACCGACCCGACAAAATTGCCTGATCACTTGGCCGACCTTCGCGTTTGATAAACCGCGAGCCAGAGATTTTACCAGCTGCATAAAATTTTTCTTCATAATCAATCGACAACGGGAAATAATCCCGGGTAGGATCAACTTTACCGACCATCACATTGCCCAGCACTACCGTATCGCCATAACGCGCCAGTACACTCGCCGTGGTCCGAAAACCAACCCGGTTGACTTCCAGCGTCAATTGGCGCCCACAAAGCTCGCCAGACACCGAGATAATATCTTTGCCTAGAGGGTTTATAATCATAAATTCTCCTTTTTATCTTAAAGCTAAGTAACAGATGTATGACGTGCCAAGCACCCCGCGCAACCATCACTTACTTTAAGATGATTAATTTTACAGAGATATTATACCACTTTTAAATAGTTTAAACCAGTCAACTCCGTGCCAATCCCCTTAATCACACAATGAATGTTTGACTAACAAATGCTTGACTTTTAACCATAAGTGTGATATAATTAAAGTATTACTATGGTTATTTTATGAAAAACACAAACAATCACCCCATCTACCGTTATGATACCCACCCCAAACCAGACGCTCAGAGTTTGCCATTAAAAACTCAGCGTCCGGCAGAGGCTTATTTTGAACAGTCTGCTCGTCGCGTCAACCGCTACGAACATCTGAACCAACCAGATCTGCCTAAACCGCTTTTGCGCAAACTCGGCGCCACTGCGACTGCTTTAGCGGTGTTAGTGGCTGGGCAGTATTTAACTCACAGCGATCAGCGCATCGCCAAAGCCTCCTCGGCGCCAGTTCCAACAGTTGAAGAACCACAGCACCCCACCGCCCCAAATTCAAATTCAGAACCCGACCAGCCTCCGCATCAAGAACCTCAATTAGCTGTCGCCACCCTCGACCAACAACCATCCGCCGTTGAAAACGCTCAGCCTGGTCCCGAAGCCTCACCAACCATCAACAAAACCGTTACGCCACCACCAAACAGCGGTAAATTTAAGTCGTTCATGGATTATCGGACGATCACCAACCGTGCCTCGCGCCAGTATGAATTGTTACACAGCTCCAACATTATCACCAACGAGCAAGGTTTGCGCTGTTATCAGCTTGATGATCAAGTTTATCCGCTGGTAGCTGTTGGTAGTGGCGTAACGACCCAAGTCGGACAACGGTTAGACATTTCCATCCAAGCTAACAACCAGCCAGAACATGTCCTCCAGGCGGTGGTTGGCGATTTAAAAGCTGACAAAGATACCGATTCGACTCACACTTATCATCTGGTTGACAAAAGCATGGTCGAGTTTCTAGTGGACACCCCTCAGCTTCGTCGAGCCGAGCCCCTAGTGACCAAAATGGGCAACCTCAGCTACACCACCGACGGTCAGTTAGCCGGCGCAGTCACCAAAATCGACGTGCTTGATCAGATCGTTGATTATTAGCCTCTGCCAACTTCACTTTTTCTAAAAAATACACTCGCTAATTTCGACAAATCCCCGCTCTTAATTCCGAGCGTCTCATCAATCACCGATAGTTCACTTCAAGCCAAACTAAAACTGCGCCTATTTGCGCAGTCCTAGAGTTTGGATGGTTTTTTTGTAAGATTCGTAATCTTTTTTCTCAAGATATTTGAGCAGTTTCTTACGCTTACCAACCATTTGAATCAAGCCACGACGAGCCATTTTGTCTTGTTTGTTGGTCTTGAGGTGTTCGATAATCTCGTTGATACGAGCGGTCAAAATTGACACTTGCACCTCTGGTGAGCCAACATCATTTGCTCCGCGTTGGGTTTGCTTGATCGCTTTAGCTTTATTGTCTTTAGTAATCATCGTGAATTATTTTACCAGATATAATCAGTTTTTACAAGCCCCGACGATTTATTGCTCGTTCATAATTTCTTTAATAGCCGCCTTGTAATGCTCAACTCCCGGTTGGTCAAAGGGATTAACGCCCAGCATATAACCACTCACCGCACAACTAATCATGAAAAACATATAAGCATAACCGAGCGAATACGGACTAAAATCCTCAATAATTAACTCAATCACTGGCACTCCACCCATCGAGTGAGCCTTGATCGTCCCCTCTAGCGCAAAAGTATTCATATCGGACAGATTAGGATTAACCATCTCATCAACCATTTCCGCGACGGTCGCATCAATTGGATTTTTGACATCAATTATCGTTTCTAGCATATTGCGCGGACCAGCCTGCATGTATTGCCCCATAGAGTGCAAATCTGCGGCATACACCAACGATGCCGGAAACAAGCCTTTGCCGTCCTTACCTTCACTTTCACCAAATAATTGTTTAAGCCACTCTAAGAATGAGCGCATGCGAGGTTCAAAACAAGCAAAACACTCAATCGCATGTTCACCGCCATAAGCCATGTGCCGATAGACCGCATGTTTCAGCAGTCCGACATCACCCCTCGTTGCTTCTTGCAAGACATAATCTGCACCTTCGATATATTCGGCAATATCACAGCCAGCCACCGCCAGTGGCAACAAAGTTCCCGCCGTAAACGCTGAATAACGGCCACCGATATCTGATGGAATAGTTAGCATCGTCCATTTTTTAGCTAAAGCCTGCTCGCGTAATTTACCAGTTTTAGGATCGGTAATCGCATAAACGCGCCGGTCAGCCTTGTCACCGTATTTTTTACACAATTTTTCATAAAAAATCTTAAAGGCGACCGATGGTTCCAAAGTGCCACCAGATTTAGAAACATAAATCACCGAAAAATCACGATCACCAATAGCTTTTAGCACGCCAGCCATATTACTCGGACTAAAACTGTTACCGGCGTAATAAATTTCTAAAGTTGAGGTATCTGCATCAGTGTTGTAATAATTACCAAACAAATAATCAATGCCCGCTCGCGAGCCCATATAAGAGCCACCGATACCAATTACTATGACCACTTCTGATTTTTTTTGGATTTGCTTGGCAACTTCGTTAATTTGAGCAATTTCGGCTGGTTTTGGTAATTTTAACCACCCTAGCCACTCCGTTCCAACACCTTCGCGCTTCAACAACTGTTCCAGCGCCACTCGCGCTTGTTTCATATGATGTTGGTATTTTTCAAAGTCGCTGATTCCTCGGTTTCGAACCACTACTGCACTTTTCATTTCAAAATTCCTTATTTAAATTATGGTGCGAGCTTAATTAGCTCACGTTTTTATTATACACCGCTAAAATAGCCCTGGCTAGTTATAGCAATGACATATCTTTATATTATACCATAAAAAGCAGGATTTTACAATACTTTTGGCTGGTTAATATTTGACTGGTTAGATTGAGAAATTACTTGTTGTTTAAATTGTTGACCGCGGTCTTCAAAATTCTTAAAAAAACCATAGCTTGGCGAAGCTGGCGATAATACGCAGGCTTTATGAGCAGAAGTTACCCTATAAGCCGTCGCCACTGCTTGTTCTAAATCGTCGACTCGATATTTTTCGTTGGATAATTGCTCAAAAATCTGATGCCCAGTCGTCGGCAAACAAATCAATTTCAAAGCTGGGCGCTGATTGAGGTAGTTTATCATCAGTTGGCGATCGATCCCCCGATCCTGACCGCCGATAATCACCGTTTGGATATTAGAAATCGCCTCAATCGCCCGTTCCATCGCCTCAGGAATGGTTGAAATTGAGTCATTGTAAAAATCAATCTCGCGAAACTTGCCGACATATTCCAGCCGATGTTCTAAACCAGCGAACTCCGCAATGGCCGTTTGCGCTAGCGGTAGATTATCGGCGGTCAGCCCCACTATTTCATCGGCCACGATTAGCGCCACCAGCGAGTTTAATAAATTGTGCCGTCCCCGCAGTTTACGCTCAAAATCAGCTGGCAACAATATCTGCTGACCATTAGCGTCAATTCGAACAATTTGTTGAGTTTCAGCGTCCAAAAAAATCCCCGCTTCCTGGTGCGCCTGATTAGTTTTTAAACCAAAACTGCGAATTTTATCGGCCTGAAATTGCGAGCGGTGCTGTTTTAATAATTGATTATCGCAACCGTAAATCGCCAAACGTTGTCCTGGCAAGCTAATTAACTTCAGCTTAGCCGAAACATAATCCGCAAAATCAACATAATGATCGAGATGCTCCTCAAACAGATTGATCACCACCCCAATCGCCGGCGCCACGGTAATATTTTCCGCCTGATAGGATGACATTTCATAAACAAACCAGCCCTCGCCATCATCTTGCGCCAGCATCTCTAAGGCCGGCTGACCGATATTGCCAACTAGCTGAGTTTTAACGCCCAACTTGGTTAACACGCTAGCCGTCAGCGAACTAGTAGTGCTTTTGCCTTTGGTGCCGGTAATAGCAATCGTCCGATGAGCTTGGGTTAGTAGCAGTTCGTTGGTTTGCGAAGTCAAGCGCCAGGCTTCAACCTCGAGTAACTTAGTGCGACTCACACCCGGCGTCCGAAAAATCAAATCAAATTGATTAAGCGCCGTTGCTGATTCCGGACGAAACTGGCTTAGTTCCACAGCTTCGTTGGGATGTTCCGCCTGCCAGTGTTTGAGCGAGACTAAGTTTTCGTCGACAAGTGTCAGTTGGTCAGTCACCCCCATCTGTCGCAACCAGCGATATGACGATTGACCTTCCCGACCAAAACCCAAAATAGCTACCCGTTTACCCTGGTAGCGACGGGCGTAAAACTCTTTAAATTCCATATTTAGCGCACTCCTTGTGTAATTTTGCTAATAATTCAGCCGGCACGGCGTGATGTTGGTCGTGAGCCAATTTAATGGCGTCTAGATCATATTCAACAAATTTTTGTAACAAAATCGGCATAGTTGTAGTTTGGTGATCAGCAATCGCACCTTCAGCTGAATAATGACGCTCAACAATCAAGCGCATTGCCCGACGCACTTCACTAACCGTGCCAACACATTCGAACGGCTTCGTCTGCTCAAGCCCCAATAATTGACGCAAAATCGGCAACAATTGCTCATCCGCCAATAAATCTTTGCCAAACATCGCCACTACCCGATCATAATCAACGAACCCAGCCATCATAATAAACACAAATAAACATTTCGGACAATGACCGCACCAGCTGTTGGTTTTTTTGCCAACATTACAACTGCGAAACAGCTGATGATAAGCCGGATAGTGACTAAACAATCCCGCAATCTGTAGTTCCTCTAGTGGTCGCAACAAACTAAAGTAGTCAACTCCCTCCACTACAAATTTAGCGATATAATCCCGAAAATCAGCCTCAAATTCCCAACTTTTTGAATATTGATGATTAAAATCCGTCCCCGGCACCGAGGGCTCGTTGGCGGAATTTTCGTTAGACAGCGTGATGTAGCGTTTACCGGTCACTACTGCTGTCAACAGACTAATAAAGGCTAAAATCGCCGAAAATGGCACATGACCATTTAGAAATCCAGCTTGATTGAGAGCTAAAATCTGCGGGTCGAGTTGACGCTTGATCTCAACATAATTAGTATAGCCAGCCGCCGCTATGCAGTCATATGACGCCACTGGCGCACTCATCACCAGTGGTAAATTGTCAGCAACTTGATCACGCAAAATTTCCAGAGTAACCGCCGAATCTTTGCCTCCGCCGACCGGAATAAGATTGCCAGTGCCAGCCACTGTGATTTTCGGATAAATTGTTGATGACGTTGTGGTAAATTTTACAATATTATCGGCAGTTAGCTCCAGCCCGGCCACCTCTGGCCGATGGAGTTGATTGACATAAATAAACTCGCCCAGACCTTTATAGGCTAATTTTTGCCAAAACAACTGCATTTCGGCAGTTAATTGACCGCAAGCCAACTCAATTACCGCCGGACAAGCTAGTTTCCAGTAATTGATCGCTTCCACCACCCCAATTTGAAAAATCACGCCCGCCAAATCGTCATTTTGAACCAAAGAACCAGTTTTTAAGCCTAACTCTAAACGATGAGTAAAGGTTTTAGTCGTTAATTGATCAAGCCAGTCCACCGTTTCACCAGCAACAACACCGTCATTTGCATTGTTAATCAGTTCTTGACGCATCGCCAGCCGTTCCGCTTCATTTGCCACCAGCTGATAATCAAACTCCAACAGCAACCGCCCATCGCGCCATTGTTGACGCCAGCCAGCAAACACTAGTTTTTGGTAAACTCGTCGTAAATCCCGAAAATTCATGTTTCTATTTTACTCTCTATCGACGACAAGCTCAACTCCTACCCTAAACTAGCCACCGATTTTTTGACCAAATGGATCAGCGTTAGCCGACGGGAAACAATCAAAACGATAGCGCGCCCCGAATCGATTACCGATAATAGTTTGACCACTGACATAATTAGCCCGATTTTGAATATCTTTGCGATTGGTGTATTTTTTGGCGCCGGTCTGGATCCAAGTGATATCGCTAAAACTATCATGTTCGTCAGCAACCGTTAGACGTTTTCCACCACGTAACACCTCATCAACCGCTTTAATCATCTCTGCGGTTGGGGCGCCGTAACAATTGCCTCGATTACACTTCCGACCGGCTTGATATGAGCGTCGAACGTTGTATTTGTTAAACCATCCTGAATTTAATAAATAATCTTTAGGCGAGGTAAATTTCTTGCTTTTATCGGTCAAATTAGCTAACAGCGAAGCCTCAAATGCCAGAGCTTTAACATTGCTACCCTGCTCACTCATCATCGCTGCGGTAATTCGTCGAATTTCATCATCAGTTAGCTCGGTATAACGACGCGACGTTCCAGCCGGCGGTGACTGACAACCATCAGCATCACGTTGACCATTGTTCGGTGGCAAATCTGACGAACCCAATTGATTGTTATCGCTAGCCACATTACCAGCTGTAGCATATTGTTGGCCAACCATATCGCCAGCACAACCCTGGTTATCATCTAGCATGCATTGTACCCGCTCATCCATAAAATACAGCGCAAATATAATTCGACGCTTCTGTTCATCGCTTAAAACACCATTAACGTCCGATTTGCCTTTTAAAACACATTCTTGACCGCTGTTGATCAATTTACCGAACAAGCCACCAAACAACCGCTCGCCCAACCGGACACCGTCTCTTGTTTCGCCCAATTCTTTATCACCTTGCGACGCCATTTCGTCAAGTTGTTGCATACCATAGGGCACTTCACCGCGCTCAATGCAGTTGATTTTAAACGATAATAGCGGATTTAAAACATTGCGTTTTAAAACATTAAAATATTTATAATTCGGATCAACCGGCGAACTAACGCCCCACTGAGGTTGAGTTAGGTGCTTATCGGTATAATACAGCTCATTCTGACCATTTTGACCCTTCTCTGTGACAAATTTCTGTTGCACAAAATAGCCATTTGACGATTCACGATCATCAATCGCCCATTCAAATTCATAATTCAAACCAGTTTCATCCAAACAAGGGTTATCTTTTTGTTCGGCGGTGTTTAATCCAGCAAAACCCTTAGAAACCACTCGACCATCACTTAAAATAATCGGTACTAGCGAGCATTCCTTGCCGTTTTTATCGACTGGTTTAAAATAAGTTTTGCAAGTTTTTGTGCTGCCATTATATTCACAGCCAGCGTCTTTTAAAACACCGTTGATATATTTCTCAATTTCGCGACCTTTAGCGCGAGCTTGCTGATAATTGCTAACCCGACCAGCGCCGTCATAACGATAGTTAATGGTGTAATCTTTTAGCGTAGTAGTCAGTTTGCCGTTGGCGTCTTTTTCATAAGTATTTGGTGCTAAATATTCCAAAACTCGATGTGGACTATAATCACTAGAGTTACTTTCAGTCTGAGGCACGCCTAGCATCATCGAACAGAACGGATACATGCCGAGGCGATCTTTCGGATTAGAATTGTTCAAACCAGCAAATGATCGATATTCTGGATCTTGGCAATAATTCATTGTTCGGCGCATAGCTTCGATTTCCTCCGCCCCCGACAAAGCCGACACGCGAGGCAAAACCGCCGTTAAAGATTTCAAACCATACGACCAAGTACTGCTGATTCGACCAGCAAAACTATGCATTCGTCCCATATACGGCAAACTACCCGCCAAAATACTGCCCATTAGCGTGTGCCGAGTAGTCATATCAAACGGACTGTGGGTTTGGCGAATCATGGCAGCTTTTTTGTTAATTAGGCTTTTTTGCGCAAAAGCTTGCTCAATGGCGGAGTTTTGCCCCAGTGGTAAATTACCACTACCCTGGGCTTGTTTATTGCTTAGTTCCGCCGTTCCAGTAGCCAAGGCGTTGACCATATCTTGTCCTTGAGTTTTGCTATTGACCCAATTACCGCCCAAGCCGTTTTGTAGTTCGGTCGACATCCAGATTTTTGCCCCCAAAAAGAAAGCAGTAACTCCGACTTGTTTAGCAATATCAACCATTTTTACAGCAACTGGGCCAACAAAGCCCGTCGAAAGTGCTAAAATCACTTGCCCCACGATCACCAACGCCTGAACTTCAAAACTGTCCATCACCCGGCAGAATTGACTAACATTTAACCCTAGTTTTTTGGCTTGGTTTTCGATGGATTCTTTAATTTTTAAATAACCTTTAATCGCTCCTTCGTCATTGACACCCAACTGCATTTTACGAAAAGATTCGTTCGGCGCATCCATATAACCATCCGTCATAAACCGATATGCCTGCGAATCAAAACCATTCATCTCATAATCAGTTATTTCCCGACTACCATCAGGATTATTGGTGGTAATTGGATTAGTGGCCATAATTTTGTTTAAATACATAGTCATTTCTTCTTCGGTCGACTCGCCCGCCTTAATAGACGACGCCATCGTCAAAAACCCAGCAGCATACCGACTGAGATGGACTGATTTAGCCACTTTAGCGCTATAAATCAGTTTGTTAGCCAGATTATAAAAAGAACAAGCGTCGCTAATGCCGTCAATCGCGTTTAGCATTTTCCCAATTCCAGCGTGAGAAGTCTCGCCGACAAGCTTCGCCGAATTAGCGTCATCCAAAGAATCTATAGCTTTCGTAAGTTTAGCTTCTTTATCCTTTAACGTCTCGAGAGCCTCGCCACTGTGATTACCACTTTCGATTTCACTCTTAACATGGTCAAGATCGTTTTGCAATTTAGCCTTGGCATTGTCGGGTGTTTCGGTCCCATTGCGCACTTTGTCGTCTTGTTCGGCTTCTAGTTTTTCCTTGCTTAAATCACCATCTTTAACTTTTGATGATAAAGGCTCAAATTTGATGCCTAGACGCTCCCGAATCGATTTAGTGATTTTATCACTATACATTCCGAACTTGCCCCTACTGGCATTAAAATGCTTATTGTGCCATTCCGGATCGGCTAATAATCGATCGTTAAAATCGGCAGCGTTGGTGATTTTACGCCAGCCTCCGGGTGCGTCTGGATCATCAATTTCAACGCTAACAATCCGTTTACGACCAAAAGAAGCTTCTTCTAGCTCAAATTTATAACCTTGGGCTTCCCATAGTTCAATCTGTTTTTGGCTCATTGTTGAGAAACGATGATGTTTTTTACCAAAACCGAGCCGTGATTTTCGGGCTTCGATAAAATCATTTGGACCGTGTGATCGCTTAAAGCGATAAACCGATAATTTTCCGACTCGAGTGCGAGTGTTAAGACTTTGGATGTCAAACGTCTCAGTTAATCGCTCAGCTAATTGCAACGGCACTAGCGCCGGGAAAGCCATTGACAACCCAGTAACCAAAGTTACTAACAGACCACCAAATAGTGCCCACGACGGACCTGATTTTTTAACAAAATTAGCCAAATTAGCTAAAAATTTGCCAGAGGATTCACCTGCCGAGGGTTGATAATTAAATTCATTGCCTTGATTCTCAGCAAGACGCGCCTGATTAACATCATCAATCCCCCCGACCACTGACTGGTCATCGCCATGATCAAATAAGTACTGCTTAGGCATTGATGTTCGGTAAGGATTGTCCTCGTTAAACATCGCGCGGTACTTCTGCTCCACTGGATTACGATCTCGTTGACTGGCCATAATTAACTTTATTATACCAAAAAACTTATGCTTAAACCACAAAAACGCCCCAGTTTCATAGCTAGGGCGTTATTTGAGTAAAAACCTTATTCAGGCTAATACCTCGGTGCTACTTCTCTTAGATAAACTGTTTGGACTTGGCCTTTATCGAGGGAGTTGTAATAAGACCAGATGTAGGTTTTAGGGGTGTGACGGAAGGTTTCGGCTGGTTCGGTTAGTTGCTCTTTGTTAGGTTTGAGCTTGTCGTAATCACTATGAATACCCGAACCATAGGTGCGACGGAGTTTGACTTGGCCGGCTTTGACTGGACCGGTGATGGTTAGTGGGACTTCGTCTTTATCGATGCCTTTTTCAACAGTATTGGCAGTAACTGGGTTTTGAGAGGTCATTAGGGCGCCAGTAACAATTAACCAAGCATCAATGTTACGAACCTTGTTATTGATGGTTAAATCACCATTAACGACAATTACCGCTTGGTCAGTATTAGCTAGTGAGCCGTGGTTAGCAGAGCTGTTAGCGGAAACATCGCCAGTGATGGTGGTATTGCCGTTATAAACATGAACACCCGATAGACTACCCGCGATATCACCACCGGCGTGGGAAGTGATGGTGGTGTTAGCGTAACGACCGGTTTTGAGATGAGAGAAGAAACTGGCTGGGTCAATCAGTTCGCTCGTGGCGTCGGCTTCAAATTGACCAAGTTTACCTTGATTGGCGAAGCTGAGGCGGTGCCAAGCTTTTTTGTCGTAAGTGCTTGCACCGAAACTACCGCTGTTGGTGGCGAACAGTTTACCGATGTCGCCTTGAGAGATGGCGTTGTATTCTGCCCAGGAACCAGCTCGACGTTGTGGAGATTGGCGACGATTGAGGTTAGTGATGATGTTTCCGCCAGATAATAGCATGCCGTTTTCAACCGTGAAGAATGGTTTTTTGGAGACTACGAAACAGCGAGGTTGGGAGTGACGCCATTGGGGTTTGTTTTCTCTGTAGCTTTCTAGGTCTGAGTCGCTTCCAGCATTTCTCCAAGGATAAATTGAAGCCGCGAAACAGACCTTGGTGCCTGATGGCAGAGCTTCAACTTGGTAAGGCAAATCACCTAAACCGCCTAAATGAGGTTTGACGTTGTCACTGAGTCCGCCTTTGGTTGGCGTGATGTTAGTATGGATTAAACCATTTAAAGCATTAAAACCTTTTTGAATTGAGAAAGGATCTTCAGTTGAGTCAAATTTATATTCACCCTGAAGGGCGGTTTGACAGATACCTCCCTTTGGCACTTTGAAATGCTTACAAGGATGTTCATCAACTAGACCAGATAACGGCGTGTTTTCAATGGTGGTGTCAGTTTCTGGCTTGAAGATCATTTTGGTGATCTGCCATTTGGCATTTTCTTCGCGTTGGTAATGGTAGCATTGAGCAGTGCCCTGATGTTGGTATTCAACGCACCAACAATCACCTTTCTTACATCTCTCTCTACAGCAGAACCTTTTAATATCTTCGTTCTCTTTCTTACAGTTTATTTTATTTTCAGGATCGCTTTTACATTTAACATTGCATTGTCGACTTAAGGAATTTTTTACGCTAGCTCTACTATTACCACAATAACCACCTTCACTAACATCTGGTTTGTGCCAATAGGACCATTGTTTTTTACGAATAACATAGCTATTGATGCCTTTATAATCTGGCAGGATTGGGTCGGTGATTGAGGCTATGTCTGGAGCTAACGGGAAAACATAAATCGTGCCGTCTGCACCAGGTGCTTCACCGAATTTAATGTCAACACAACTAGTTGATTCAGCTGTGAGTTTGCTTTTGGGTGGATCGGGCATATTGTTGGATTTGTCTGGCTTGGCTTGCACGGTGCGACAAATGTGACCAGAGGTGGCATCGATCGGATACCAAACTTTGTTTTTGTTGGCTTGGTTAATGGTTACTTCTTCTTGGTATTCAATTTGTGCGTAAGGGATGCCTTTGCCTAGGACAACGGCTTTTTCGGGTTTAAGAGTTGAACCAACTGTCAAACCATTTGGCTCGACTTTAGTGACTTTGACATCATTTGGATTAAAGTCTAGTTTATCGTAGGCTCGATTATGACCAGAGAAGCTGTATTTGATAGAAGTGTCTTTGCCGGGAAAGCCTCGTAGGCTTTTGTAGATTTTGTATTTAAAGGTTACTTTAGCTGTGCCGTTAACGGGTAAAAAGACTGGGTTGGGTTCGCCTTTGACCTGGGCGTCGACTTTGGCGGTTTTGGCATAAACGTTAGCCATGATTGGATTGGCACAACGCAAACGCAGAATCCATCGAGCGCGGTATTTTTGGTTGAGGCCATCGGGTTTTTCCCAGACTACCACGGCGAGGCTTTGGCGGACGGGACTACTAGGATTGTAACCTATCACATCGTTACGATCATCCTTATTAATAGCAGTATTCATTCTTTCAGGAGTAAATTTATCAGTAGATTTATTGACACCTTCATAATATTGTGCTACCCTCCCATGAGATATCATCTTCTGGACAGTAACTACTTTACTAGTATCAGCGATGAAGTCGGCTTTCTTTTGTTTGTATAAAGATCCGTTATTGGACTGACTTTGGGGAACACCGACTAGAGAGTAAGCTAGGAATTTATAGCCGGTTTCTAACCAACTAGCACATTTCTTATAGCGTTTTTTGTAAACTTCCTTATTCTTGACAAATTTACGTGGGACTGGAGTGTCGCTTGCAGAGGTTTGGTTATAGGTTTGAATACATTGGTTAATTTCTCCAACATCATCTGGACCTCTATTAGGATCATGATATATAGCATAGTAGCGATCCCAGGCAGCATCGAGATTTGGAAGATCAACGCTTTTTAGATTTTCTATATAAGTCATACGATCTTCGACAGCTTTAATAATAAAGCCAGCTCCTTGACCTTTAAATACTTCTTGGTAAAGATCGGCATTGGGGTCATTATATAAATCGTAGCGTTGTTGAGCAGTTAATTCAGACTCAGGGATACCAACGCGTGGTGGGTCAATCGCATAAGGGACTTCGTGATTAGGATTAGATTGAGTAAACCGATATATAGGTGGCAAAACATTATGATTAGGCACGGCACTACCACGCCCAAAATAACGGCCACCGCCTTTGTCAAAGACACTATGACCTTTAGCTTGAGAGGAGTTGTGCAGAGAAACAGTAGTTAGTAACCAGCCAGCACCAACTACGCCTACAATTCCTAAACCTAATTTTAGCCAATTTTTATATTTACTCCGATACTTCATGCTCACTCCCTGTTTAGTTAACGTTACTTGACTTCATTATATCATAAGCATAATTAAAGTTAAATTAAAAAACCAAAGCTTAAAGCTTTGGTTTTTTAGAGGACTACATAAACTAAAAACCTTCGAAGCCCATTAGCATATTACACATCAGCCTATCTAACATAAGAACGTCAACATTACCAAATCGAATTCGAAGTGGATGATCGGGATCAACAAAAGTCTGAGGAAAAATATCGATTCGTTTTAATTCTAAAAGCATTTTAAGTTCTTCCGCAGATATTTTATCCACATCACTTGAATTGAATGGATGATTATGCCAATTACCTTCTTGCATTTGATTTAAATCAACGCCCATATACTCAGTGTAATAGAGATAGACGGTCTTGGTTAATAATGAAGCTTGCATTGGAGCATCCATTTGGTCACCGATGTTACCATCAGGCCCAATTAGATCTTTGAACATCGGGGTTTTGCCGAATTTAGCCCACAGAATATAATCTGGTGAGCCTTGTTTGTTGCGTAGATCGAGCGGAATATTGCGCTCATCCGAATTTGGACTGAGACGCAATGCTCGGGCAAATTCCAGCATTATTTCACGGGTGGTGACTTCTTGATCCCAATTGCCTTTGTACAAATTGTTATACTGAGCTTTAATACGCACTAGTGGTATAGTATCATCATCATAACTAGAGACAAAATTATCCACGATTTGTTTATCCGATACTTTTACCCTTCCTGCTCTCACATCATCCCTGTAATCTGGCACCGGGTTAGGATAAGCCGGTGGTAGAGCTTCTCGAACAAAAACACCATCAATGTCTGTGTTAGTTGATGAACTTTTGAAATGAGAGTCAATCAACACTCGTTTGTTAGCTGGTTGATAGTCTAAACTAAGACCCAGGGCTTCTAGGGAACGAAGTTTAGCATAACTAGCTCCATTGACAATGGCGATATCTTGATTAGCTTCAGATAAAACAGCTTGTCTGTCGTTGTAATTGACAGTGGCAGTTTTAGTAGCATTGTTCCAAGCTACATTAGCGCCTAGGTTTTCTAGGTCACGAATTGGTACCATCGCTCGTCCTTTGATTACCAGAGCTTGTCCTAAGGTTTGACCTTGGACTAACACTGGGATGGTTGGATAAGCTTCGTCAGCATAAGTTAGGCCAGTTGTTGCCATAACTAAACTTAATACAGTTGCCATAATTGTTCTTTTTTTCATGATATTACTCCCTCCTTCCGCTTATTTAGCGGATAATAATAAAATAAAAAATAATGTGAAAAAATAATTAGCCAACAGTAAAGATTAACCTTGATCTAAAACTTAAGCTAATTTGTTAAAAAACTATTAAAGTCTAATCTAAACTAGACTTTAATTTATTATAGCATAAAAGTATGAGGAATGCAATAGTTATTTTTTAAATACAGCGTCTAACTCTTCTTCGCTAGTCGGAAACTCATAGACATCCAAGTCCGAAGTGGGATCTTTGGCGATAGCGTCCTGATGCTTTTGCTTGGCGATTTTGAACAATTCAATGGCTTTGGCTCGATCGTATTTAACATATTCAACCGCCAAATCCTGAAAAGTGATATAATCGGCGTTATATTTTTTGGCTTCTTCCACTAGTTTATCAAGTTTAGCGACGATATCTTTAGCACCCAGTTCCGCCTCCAAGGTGTTTCTAATTTTTGACTGAAGCAGTTCGTTAATTTTGTCATCAGGTAGCTTTTTGCCATCGTCACTGTTTAAAACATCATTGATTTTTTTGAGGCGCAATTCCGCACGACAAACCCGCTGGCCGAAATCATCACCAGCTCCATTACAACGCTTAATATCGAGCTCACCCCCGATGGCTTGATTGGTTTTTTCGATGGCCGTGGCTATTTCTTTACGACGGAGCGCTTCTTCAGCGGCTTTTTTGTCGTCTTGACGCTTTTTAAGCACTGACCAAACCACTAGTCCAATCACCGCGCAAACCACCATCACCGTGACAACTGATCGAACAGTCCATTTTTTGACTTTTTTGAGTTCGGTTTTGTTGGTTTCAACTGAAGTGTCTTTAATCTTCTTAGCTGGTTTAGTCGGCCGCACACTAGCTAGCTCCTGCTCCATCGCCTGTTGCTTAGCTTTTTCCTCAGCCTCGTGGTCAATAACCAGGGTAGTTTTTTTCTTAATCGCCATATTATCCCCTTAGATTTAGTTAACTTACTTCTATTTTAACATAAGCTTAACAAAACTAAAATAGCAATAATTTTAACCAACGGTAGCTTTTTAGCTTAATTGTTGCCAATCAAGCGCCTGCTCTACTCGATAATCAGCAATTTGCAAGCGACGCAGGCTCTGACAATACGCCCCCACCCCTAGCGACTGCCCCAAATCAACCGCCAGTGACCGAATATAGGTGCCCGAAGAAACATGAGTGCGAATGGTCAAACGCGGATAATCATAATCAATCAATTCCAAACTGTAAATCGATACCTGGCGCCTCGGCATTTCGACGGTTTTACCCTGACGTGCCAAGTGATAAGCTCGCTGACCGTTAATTTTAATAGCGCTAAACACTGGTGGCGTTTGCCAAATTTGCCCCGTTAGCGCTACTAGGGCGCTCTGCACGGTAGCTAGCGATGGTTGCTGACGCGCTCGATAGCGAAACCGACCCTCAACATCAGCGGTCGAACTGGTTTTGCCCAACACAAAAGTCGCCTGATAAACCTTATCTTGTTTGGAGAAGTCTTGAGCCCGACGGCACATTTGACCAGTCACCAAAATCAGCAAACCAGTCGCAAACGGATCAAGCGTTCCGGTGTGGCCGACTTTAGCTTTTTTACCAAGCTGTTGAGATAGCTGATAGCGAACCTTAGCAACCACCCCAAAGCTAGAGATGCCACTGGGTTTATCAACCAATACTAGACTATCGTTTTGAATCATTTAGCTCTACTCCGGAATAACAAATTGGTTTTCCGGAACTGGAGCTTTAGGAGCTGGCTGTTTTAAGCCAATAGCTTGGGCTTCTTGGGGAGTTAATTGAGCGTTCAAATCTGGTTTAGGCGAAGCCGGAGCGGAGTCAGCTGATGTCAGCGGAGTTGAGGGTGCAGTTGGCGCTGGAGTTGGCGATGTCACTGGAGACGAGGCAACGGCGGGCGCTGGGGCTGGCGATGTTGCCGGAGTTGCTGACGCTGGTGCCGTGTTTAAAGCATCAAACGGATTATTGTCAAAACCAACTTCCACCGGAGGCAGTCCAGTCATCGTCAACTGATCCAGAGCCGGAGGCATTGGCGGAAGCGGTGGTGGCAAATCCAAACCAGTCGGCATTGGCGGAACAGTCGGCGGAGCCACAGGGCTCAGCTCCCGCTCGATTTGCTCAGTAAGCGACGGACCAGTTTCGGGTTGTTTAGCTAGCGGTCGAATAACTTTGCCCGATTTCTTTTTTAAATTAGCTCGTTTGGGTTTGGGCGAAGTTTTGGGAGCGGTTGATTCCGTAGCCTGAGGCAAATCAACTGGCGTTTCGAGATAACCACCGAGTTTATCAGTCGTTAAGTCAGACTTTTTTGAGGTTGATTGAGCCAGAGCGGTTTTGTCATCTGAGTTGTCTAACGAAGTGGAATTAGCAGAAGTCTTGGTTTGAGGTTCAGCCACCTCCACCGGAGGTTTAACGGCCATTGGAGGCTCAGGCGGTTCAGCTTGTTTCAATTCATCAAGACCGGCCTGGCGAGCCTGATCGGCTTGAGCCTGACTCTGTTTCATTTTATCCAAAAAAGCTTGTTTAAACTGATTGACTTTGTCCCAAGATTCATCTTTAGTTTTAGCTGAACCAGTTTTTTGTTCAACAGCCGGAGCCACCGGAGTGGTCGCCTCGCCTAAAGTCGGTTCAGCTGGAGAAATTGGGGCTACGACCGGCGGTTCAATCGGCGCTAACTCTGGTGCTTCAATTGGCGTTGATTCTGGTGTAGCATCGGTTTTGGGCTGAGAATTTTGAACCATTTTGTCAATCAACTGGTTTAAATCAACCGCTGATTGCTGAGACTGAGAACTAGCCTCAGCTGGCGCCTTGGCGGTTTGAGCTTCTGGAGCTAAGATTGGGGTGGTCGAAGGCGCTGAGGCGACTACTGGCGCTGACGGTTCAGTCGATTCAGCTGGAGATTGATTAGTCTCCACCGTTGAAATAGTTTCTTTATGATTAATCACTGCCTCATGTTCTAACTTTTTTTCTGGTTCGGCCGGAGTTGCTTCAGTCGGAGCGGAAGTCGGCTGATTTTTAAGCTGATTTTGACGGTTATTAAGAGTCTGTTTGAGCTGTTCAATGCGATTCGGCTCGTCTAGTTCTTTAGCAATTAACTGCTGATTAGCCCCCTGCCCCATCAACACCGCCGCCAAACTCATAATTTCTGGGGTGGTTAAATTATTACTAAACCGCTCGGTAATCGACACTAACCCGGTCATCAACGCCGTCGCCACTGAACTATCAATCAATACCGTATCAACTGGTTGACCAGTTTCGTCCAGTTTTGGATCAAGATTGAGGCTTAAATCAGCCACAATTTGAGCGTAAGATTGCAAAGCCGGTTCTTGCCAGTTCAGATTGCCCAGCTCAGTCAAAGCCGAACCAACCCCAATCGACGCCACAAAAGCACTATGCAAAATACGTCCGTGCGCCTCGAGAGCTTTATCGAGATCAGCTTGGTTTTGTACCCCTAAAGCAATCACCAAATCCACATTGTAATCGCCTTGACTAAACTCCAAATCATCAACCGTCACCGCCCCTTTGCTAGGGGTAATCGACACCCGCACCATACCATCAACCACTTTAGTGCGCACCCGGTCGGCTTTTTCCGGATTCAAGGCAATAATAAAATCACGCAAACCATCAACTGTTTTATCAAAAAACTTATTAGGCTCAAGAAAATTAAGCACGCTCGGCACTTCACCACTGAAAATCGTCGTCACATGATCGTTAGTTTTGTTTAAAATCAAAGTTAAACCTAGCGCCGAAGTCAGCTCGTCAATGGTCGGATTAGCACTCAGTGCCACCAAAATATTCTCAGATTGCTTGATTTGTTCGATAAGAGCGTCGCGCGCGCTAGTGTTGTTCATGGTTTTGCCTTTTTGTGGGTTAGTTGATGTTGATTTTTACTATGTAAATATACTTTCATTATATCAAATTTAGTCAATTTTGTCAATAGGATTATGCTAAAACCATTGACCGCTAACCCGCCAAATCGCCCGTTAGATCCTATTTTGTTGGGCTGTGGGCGGTTTTTGTTTTTTAACTCTTTACAAACTAGAGATTTTTTAGTATAATCAGCAGAAGTCAATAAATTATTTAATTTTAATAAGCAAAAAGGAGACTAATGCCAATTATTAAATCTGCCACCAAACGGGCGCGCCAATCTGTTAAACGAACCGCTAACAATCGCAAAATCAAAACTGCGATCAAGACCGCGGTAAAAGCGTTTATCGCTGAACCTAGCCAAAAAAATCTTTCAACCGCCCAAAGCGAGTTTGACAAAGCCGTCAAAAAAGGCTTGCTCAAGAAAAATACCGCTAGCCGACGCAAGGCTAACCTGTCTAAAATCGCTAAACAAGCTCAACTTAAAATTAAATAATTAGATTATCTTATTTAGAAACCTTCTAAAACCGCCCTGTTTTATGCTCTAGTGGCGGTTTTTGCTTGGTGAGTTGTGCCTCTTGATGACACTTGGTGGCGGTAGCTTCTCCAGTGGAGGCTTTTGCCTTGGCGGTGGTTTTTTACCTTAATGAAGTTTTTAGCCTTGATGGTACTTTTTATTTAAGCGTCAATTGATTGAGCGATTTGGACAAGAGCTAATTTGATCAAAGTCCAGTCGTGCTGACCACTAGTTTTGAGTTGTAAATCAGTTTCGGCCAAAATAGTGACCATCTGTTTGATAGTCGGCAGCCTCAGTCGATTGGCAACATTGGCTAGTTTGCCCGCCACGAATGGATGGAGTTTGAGCTCAGTGGTAGCGACGGCCTTGCCGAGCACTTTAATCATCAATAGATTGCTGATTTGCCCACTGATTAAGCCAAAAAACTGATAGGCGTTGGCACTAGTGCGATCCATTTCGTCGACAAGCTCAGCAACCGCTAAAGCCCGCCCAGCAAACAGCTCATCGACCACTTTGAAGACATTTACTTCCAGCGACGGCGCGATGTATTTTTCGACCATATCGGCGCTGATGGTAGCACTGACAGTGGCGAGCTTTTCCAGCGCCATATGCCCCGCCCAGCTATCAAGTCCGACCCGATCAACAATCATTCGCGCCACGCCCGGTTGCAATTGCAACTGTAATTGTCGGGCTTCGGCCTCGAGGTAAGTTGTGGCCTGATGAGCGTCTTTTGGCAGTGGGTAATCTTCCAGCCAGCCAGCTTGTTTGGCGAGTTTAATTAATTTACTACGACCGTCGGGTTTATTTTCAATCAAAATCAGCGTTAAATCTGGATCGCTAGCTAATTGATCGGCCAGTTCGCCAAGACGTTCCCAGCCGGTTTTGTTGGCTGACAATTCATCAATTATTACCGTCCGTTTAGTGCTAAATAGACTCTGTGCCCCCAAAATATCCGCTAGCTCGCCGGCTGTTAGATCACTACCTTGGTAACGAGTAATTTCTTCAGTTTCGAACTCGGCAAGCGCCCGTTTAATCAGCCAACTGTTCGGACCAGTGAAAATTTTTAGCATATTTTAGCCTCGTTTTGATTGCGCGGAGGTCGATTTGGCTTTTGGTTGATTAGACGCTGGAAATGACTGACAAACCGGACAAATATGCGTACCCCGCCCCGCTACTTTTGATTTAATAATCGGCGTGCCACACAACCGACACGGCAAACCAGCCCGACCATAAACATAGGCGCCATCGAGATAATTACCGCGTTTGCCATCAGCATCGACGTAATTACGACTACTGGAACCGCCAGCGTCAATCGATTGTTGCAAAACTTGTTTAATATTATCAGTTAAACGCTCAATTTGCTCCGATGTTAGCTCTGCCGTGAGGGTTTCGGGATGAATTCGGCTCAAAAACAAGCTCTCATCAACATAAATATTGCCCAGCCCAGCCACAGTAGTTTGATCGAGCAAAACGGCTTTGATGCAGGATTTAGCCCGGCGTTGCAAGCGCTTAGCTAATACCTCAGCTGTAAATTGCTTAGTCAGCGGTTCAGGCCCAACTGTTTGAAAAAATGGCAAGTCTTCCACCAGTGGCGTGGCTAGCAATTTCATCCAGCCGAACTTGCGCTGATCGTTAAAAAACAGTTTCGAGCCATCACTAAATTCCAGTTCGGCGTGGGTAGTTTTATCGGGCAAATCACCAATCAGACTGTCATTCGGATGCCCAGCGCCCCAGTTTTCTTCGCCCCGATAAACCAGTTGCCCAGTCATTTTGAGATGGATCACCAGAGAATAATTAGTATCTAGATCAATGATAATCACCTTGGCGCGACGTCGCACCGCCACGATGCGCGCCCCCAGCAAAAAAGCCTTAATTTCCGGCGGTAAATTAGGAAAGCTTTTAAAATTATCGCTAGTTGCTTTAGTGATTTGTTTGCGAATAATCAATTTGGACAAGCCACGCTTGACGGTCTCGACCTCAGGCAATTCCGGCATTTAGCGAATTCCTGCTGTCGACAGAATTTTGCTATAGTCAGGGATTTGATTTAAAAACAAGTTTCTATTTTGATCGACACTGGCAGACAACGAACCAGCCGAGCCTTTGCAAGTCGAGGTCCAAATGTGTGCTAACGAAGTGTTGTTTTGCAAAACATCAAACTCAGTCACAGTGCCAGTAGCACAAATACCGTTAAGATTTTCGGTTTCAAAGGGTTTGCTTTTTGATAGATTAGTTTTGACTAAAGAATGAACAAACTGCTCGTAAGCCGGTAGGTTATTATCGAGCTGTTTGCTACTGATTTGTTCGCCAAGATAGCCTTTGTAAGTGGTGATAGTTCGACTTGATGGCGTAATCAGAATTTGGTAAGAACGAAAATTCTCCTGAGCCACAATTGGACCACGCACGGTCATTTTAACGCCACGGCTAGCATCGGTCGCCAGCAAAGCCTGCTCCAGTGCATTAACTTGAGGCTCGGTTTTTTTATTATTTTTTAAAATCGCCTTACCCAGAGACATCAAGGCAAACACCGCCATAACCACAATCAAAATAATGATTATAATCGGCAAAATCTTCACAAAAGTATCTTTTTTCTTCATAAGATAATTTTAAAACTAATCAACAAGATTGTCAATCAGTTACTCCACCGTCACTGATTTGGCGAGGTTGCGTGGTTTGTCAACATCTTGACCGAGAGCGTCGGCAGTGTGATAAGCTAACAATTGCATCGGCAAAGCCGACACCAACGCTGATTCAATCAAATCTACCGCCGGAATATCAATCACGAAGTCAGCCAGTTTAGCCAGTTCGGCAGATTTAGAAATCAGGATAATTTGAGCGCCACGGGCCTTAAGCTCCTCGATATTAGATTTAATTTTATCAAACAACGTCGGCTCGGTCGCCACCACAATAACTGGGGTTTTTGGTGTGATTAAAGCAATTGTGCCGTGTTTTAGCTCGCCCGCCGGAAACGCCTCGGTGTGAATATAAGAGATTTCCTTGAGTTTTAAAGCACCTTCCATCGCCAGATAAGCATCCATCCCCCGCCCGATATAAAAAGCACTGGTTTGGTTTTTGATAGCTTTGGCAATTTGCTGATAAATCGCTTGGTTTTTAAGGATTTTAGTTAATTTAGCCCCAATCTTAGCTAAGTTATCAATTGCCGACTGATAAAAATCCGCCGAAATTTGCTTGCGTCGTCGAGCTAAATCCAGCGCCAATAGTCCAAAAATTGCCAGCTGAGTAGTGTAAGCCTTGGTGGAACAAACCCCAACCTCTGGTCCCGCCCAAGTATAAAGCACCGCATCAGCCAAGCGCGTAATCGACGAACCAACCACGTTGGTAATAGCCAAGGTTTGCGCGCCAGCCTGTTTGGCTTTTTTCAGAGCACCGAGCGTGTCAGCCGTTTCGCCTGATTGACTAACAGCAATAACCAAAGTGTGCTGATCGGTGAAATTTTTTTGATAACGATATTCCGAAGCGACTAAAGACTCCACCGGCAAACTAGCCAAATTCTCCAGTAGTTTTTTGCCGTACAATCCAGCATGATAAGCCGTACCGCAGCCAATAATTTCGATTCGTTGAATGGTATTTGGGTTAATTTTGTCAAAAATTTCTAAATTAATTTGACCTTTGGCGTCGAGCCGCGGATTGATGGTTTTTTTCAGGGCTTCAGGCTGTTCGTGAATTTCTTTTAGCGTAAAATGCTTAAAACCACCCTTGGTAACCGCGTCGGCGTCCCAAGTGATGGTTGTTGATTGACGCTGGATAGTTTTTAAATTAAAGTCAAAAAACGCCACACCGGTGTCGTCAATTTTAACAATATCACCGTCTTCGAGATAATAGACTTGCTTGCCCAGGCTTAAAATTGGAGCGACGTCTGAAGCTAACATCGCTTGCGAGCCAGCCACCCCAACCACTAGCGGGCTTTCTTTGCGCACACCAATTAAACAGTTCGGCGCTAAGCTAGAAACCACCCCCAGGGCGAACGACCCCTGGAGCTGACGCACCGCCTGAGCCACTGCTTCTAGCAAATCGCCAGTCATATATTGATCAATCAGATGGGCTACCACCTCGGTATCAGTTTGGGAGCGAAATTTGACACCTTTTTTAGTCAGCTGAGTTTTTAGCTCTTGGTAGTTTTCAATAATACCGTTGTGGACCACGGCGATAGTTTTAGCTTGGTTAGTGTGCGGATGGGAGTTAGTCTCCGACGGCTGACCATGCGTCGCCCAACGAGTATGGCCGATGCCGATATCGCCAGTTATCTTTTTATCTAAAACTTTAGCTTCGAGATCCGCCACTCGACCTTTAGCCTTAGTGATTTGCAATTTATTTGGTTTAATTATCGCCAAACCAGCCGAATCATAACCTCGGTACTCTAGTTTTTTCAGCCCATCAATAACAACTCGTGGCGCGTTAGTTTCGCCCACAAATCCAATAATTCCACACATATTTTGTCCTTTGCTGTGCGTTAGTTAATAATTTAGGCTAATTGTTGCGGTTAGAGAATTTGTCGCCAGAATCACTTCTGGGTTTTGTTCCAACTGAGGCTGCAACCACCTCTGGAGCATCCGCCGAATTTTCGATAACTCCAGTCCTCGTCAACTTCTTTTTAAAAAAGTTCAGGCGCTTAAAATCTTTTAATTAGCTTAAGTTTATTATAACACAACTTAAAATCCAGTCAAAAATTAAAACACACCCCCGAGAGAGTGTGTTTTAAGGCAAGGTCGATTTAGCGTCGTGATCGTCTAGAACTGGTAGCGTTTCGTGATTGGCGCTGTTTTTGCCAACGGCGATACAGTCTGTAAGCTATGATTAGCAAGATTAGCCACCACCACCAGAACGAATATTTAGCATAGATTTGTTTTAATTTTGCACCAAAGGTTGCTTTTTTATCAGCGCTAGTATTGGCATTTGCCGTTTTATCATTAGCACCTCGGACCGTGACTTTGCGGGTGATGGTAGTAACTTTACCATTAGCGTCGGTTGTTTTATAGGTGATCGTGTAAGTTCCTGGAACTTTGGAGTTGACTTTACCAGTGATTTCAACTGAACAGCTGGTGCCTGGCGCACAAGTGACACCTGGCTCAACGTAAGCATCACCTTGGTTGATTGTCATTTCTGGTTGACCATTGATGGTAAATGGCGGTTTGTTGTTGTCGGTTGATGAAGCTGGATCATTATCAGAGTTGTTGGTTTGACCGCCTTGGTTGGTTGATGAGCCAGTCTGGCTGCCTTGATTTTGACCACTTTGGTTGGTCGATGAGCCACCTTGGTTGCCCTGGTTACCCTGGTTAGTTTGACCGCCCTGGTTGCCTTGATTACCTTGATTACCTGGTTGAACCGGCGCTTTGACTTTAACGGCAATGGTCACTATTGTACGATTGCCTGCTTCGTCAATTGCGGTATAAGTCACTTGGTAATCCCCAGCTGTGGTTGTGTCAACTGAATTAGCAACCGTTAACGTACAATTACCTTGATTGTCATGACAAGTTGCTGATGGAGCGTTAAAGGTCTCACCTACCGTAATCTCCCGAGGGGCTATACCACCATCCACAGTGATGGTCGGAGCTTCGTCATCAACGTCAGTGATATTGATGGTAATGTCAGCTTCAGCGTGAAGAGTTGGGGTGCCGTTGTCGGTGACTTTAACACGAAGGGTTACTGATTGATGTTGTTCATAGTCAAGGTTAGTATTATCTTTGACTTTCAGTTTACCATCGTTGGTGATTTCAAAGATACCGAGATCGTTACCGCTGGTGATTTGGTAAGTTAGCGATTGACCAGCGTCGGAATCAGTAGCTACCACCTGCCCTAGTTCGGTACCATTAGCCGAGTTTTCAGCGATAGAGAAGGTTTGGTTGGCGATAGTTGGAGCGTAGTTTTTATCATTAACTGTTAAGTTGAAGGTCTGGGTGGTAGTAGCGGTGCCATCAGACACAGTTAGTGTAACGGAGTAAGTTTGACCAACTTCGCTGTTGCCTGGAGTACCCGACAAGGTGCGAGTAGTAGCGTCAAAAGTTAACCAGTCTGGTTTAGCCGTTACTGCGAAAGTCAATGAGTCATTATCTTCATCAGTGGCGGTGATTGTATAACTATATTGTTCACCCTTGATGGCGGTTTCATTTGGGGTGGAGGTGATAACTGGAGCGTCGTTGACGTTTTTCACGGTAATAGTGAGAGTTTGCGGAACAGTCACGGTGCCGTCAGAGACTTTAACCGTGACGGTATGGGTGCCAATTTCAGTCTTTTGAGGTTTGAGAGTTAGTTTATTGTTAGCTAATGTGATCCAGCTTGGTAGATTGTCAGCAGTGTAGGTTAATGAGTCGCCATCTTCGTCGGTAGCAGTGAGGTTATGAACTAGAGTCTCCTTTTCGTTCATAGTGATGGTGTTAGCCGAAGTCCAGACCGGAGCGTCGTTGACGTTTTTGACGGTGACTTTGAGGGTTTGGGTAGTTTGGTTGGTGCCATCAGACACTTTAAGCTTAATATTATGGTTACCAACTGCAGATTGAGTAGGATTAAAGGTTAATTTGTTATTTGTTAAAGTAGCCCAACTTGGTAGATTGTCAGCTGAGTAAGTTAAAGGATTGTTTTCTGGATCAGTAGCAGTTAGAGTGTGTTCGCTAGTAGCATCTTCGTTGATGGTGACTTGATCAGCCGAAGTCCAGCTTGGGGCTTCGTTGACATTGGTAATATTGATAGTAATGTCAGCCTCAGCATGAAGGGCTGGCGTGCCATTGTCGGTGACTTTAACACGAAGGGTTACTGATTGATGTTGTTCATAGTCAAGGTTAGTATTATCTTTGACTTTCAGTTTACCATCGTTGGTGATTTCAAAGATACCGAGATCGTTACCGCTGGTGATTTGGTAAGTTAGCGATTGACCAGCGTCGGAATCAGTAGCTACCACCTGCCCTAGTTCAATGCCATTAGCCGAGTTTTCAGCGATAGAGAAGGTTTGGTTGGCGATAGTTGGGGTTTCGTTAAGATCACGAACATCGATAGTGAAGTTTTTGTCTTTGGTTTTGCCGAAAGAATCGGTAGCACGAACACAAATTTTATACTTATTTTTGGTTTCAAAATCAGCAGAAGGTTTTAAGATCAGTTTATTACCAGTAATCTGGAAGTTATTATCATTCGCCCCAGCCGTCGCACAAGTCAAGCTAGCAGTATTAGTGTCATTTGGAATATCATTCGGGTCGTTGGTGATAGTGATGTCGGCTAATTCGAAATTAGGAGCGTTATTTTCGTTGACTTGGGTGTTGGATAATGTAATATCGGTTGGCGCTAAATTGAACTCCGAACAGTCTTTGCTGTCGTTAAATGTCCAGTTCTTGGTGTTTTTTAGGTAGTCGTGTTCGGCTTCGGCAGCGCAGTATTTTAAATTATCTGATTTGGGTTGATGGACGACTGGATTGTCTTTAAACTGAGTATGCCATTTTTTGAGAAGTTTATCGTAGTTTTTGGTGGATAATTTAGTTTCGGAAACGAAATTTTCGATTGCTCGTGCAGTTGCAAAATCTAGAGATGAGAGATCTTGGTTAAAGGCAGCGGCGCCATAGAACATGTAGTTCATATTAGCTACTCGTGAAGTATCAAAATTAACCGGCTTATTGAAATTCTTGGCGCCATAAAACATGCCGGGCATGTCAGTGACATTCCTAGTATCAAAGTTAACGGGTTGATTGAAGGCTGTGGCACCATAGAACATACCTTCCATAGTGGTTACTTTTGAGGTATTAAAACTAACCAATTGGTTAAAGGCTCGGGTATGGCCGAACATATAACTCATATCGGTGACGTTTGAAGTATCGAAATTGACCGGTTGGTTGAAGGCATAGGTGCCACTGAACATATGAGACATGTTAGTTACTTTTGAAGTATCGAAATTGACTGATTGATTGAAAACCGAGGCGCCACTAAACATATGGCTCATATCGGTGACGTTTGAAGTATCGAAATTGACCGGTTGGTTGAAGGCATAGGTGCCACTGAACATCTCTTTCATGCTGGTAACTTCGGAAGTATCGGGAGCTTGCGTTGGGAAGGAATCGAGTTTTTCTGCAGACTCGAACATATGGGACATGTTGGTAAATTTAATATTGCCCCAATTTAGCACGTGAGTGAGGTAATTGGCGCTGGAGTTACCTGTTAACCTCCAGCCGTTGAATTTCTGGCCTGTTCCGGAAGCATAGATTTTGATTTCACGAGTGCCGGTAGTAGTGTAGTCGTGAGAGATGTTATCAACATTGGTTTTGGTTTCAACTATACCATCACCCCAATCAATCTTAAAGGTGTTGTCATTGCCATGAAGAGCAATGAAGAACCACTTAGCTGGAAGATCGGTCCAGCGGGTAGTGAAGGCTGAAGGACAGTGTTTGCTGTCGTTAAATGTCCAGTTCTTGGTGTTTTTTAGGTAGTCGTGTTCGGCTTCGGCAGCGCAGTATTTTAAATTATCTGATTTGGGTTGATGGACGACTGGATTGTCTTTAAACTGAGTATGCCATTTTTTGAGAAGTTTATCGTAGTTTTTGGTGGATAATTTAGTTTCGGAAACGAAATGTTCGATTGTTTGTGCAACTGCAAAATCTAGAGATGAGAGGTCTTGATTGAAGGCTTTGGCGCCAGCGAACATATCTCTCATGTTGGTGACATTCTTAGTGTCAAAGTTAAGAGGTTTATTAAAATTCCCAGCGTTTTGGAACATACCGCTCATATTAGTCACTTTTGAAGTATCGAAATTAATTGGTTGGTTGAAGAATCTGGCCTCACAGAACATATGGCTCATATTAGTTACTTTTGAGGTATTGAAATTAACTGGCTGGTTGAAGGCTTCGGCGTAAGCGAACATGCTGCTCATGTCGGTTACTTGTGAAGTATTGAAATTGACTGGCTGATTGAAGGCTTTGGCGCCATAGAACATAGAGCTCATATCCATTACTCTAGAGGTATTAAAATTAACTGAACGGTTAAACTTAGTGGCAGCGTAAAACATATGACTCATCGAAAAAACCTCCTCGGTAGTGTTGGGTGATATGTTAGGGAATGAATTAAGATTGCTGGCACCATAAAACATATAGGACGTGTTGCTAAGCTTTAGATTGTCGCCCCAGTGTAAGACGTCGGTAAGATACTGGGCTTTTCTGTTATCTTGTAGAGTCCAGCCGTTAAAGCGATTAGCGGCACCATTGAGAAGCTTAATTGTTATATCGTAAGTACCTGGGTTTTGGTAATCGTGCGAGATTTGAGATGCGTTGGTGACTACAGTAACTTGACCATCGCCCCAATCGAGATAAAAACCATTATTGTTTCCATGTAGATTGATAGTTAATACGCCAGCAGGGAGGTTGGTCCAGCGGGTGACGAATTCGGTGCTTTCGTAGGCGGAGGCTTGATTTTGTTTGAGAGCTTGCATCGACAAACCGGTCACTACCGCTACTACCAATGACAATGCTAACAAAATTTTTATTCGACTAAATTGTTTGCGGCTGGCTTTTTGACTAACTATTTTTTGACTAAAAGTTTGCTTCAACAAACGACGTCCAAAAAGTCGCTCTAGCATCGACCGCACGCCAAGTGACCTTTTACTAATGTTTTTGTTCATGTTGTTACCTTTTTTGTTTTTGTTTTTTTGTTTTTCGCCAAAAACTCCAACGATTTGGCTTGGATATACGTCTCGAGTTTAGCATAAACATTATATAAAGTCAAGGCTTTTTATGAAAATTTATTTTTTGCGTTTAAATTGAAATTAAATTTGTATAAATCTTACTATTTTAACAGCGCAAACTCTGGCTCATTTTTTTATTCAAAATGTCCGATAAAATGTCCGATAAACGCATTTTTATCGACTCTAACAGAGGTAGTTCACGTCTTCAAAATGTCCGATAAACGCATTTATGTCTTTATAACCCAAACCAGCTTTTGCCGAGTTTAGCGTCAACCGCCAAGTTGATATTTAACTCCGGGCAAATATTAGTCATAATCTCAATCACACCGGCCTTAATCGCCTCAGCGTCAGCTTCAGCACACTCAATCAGCACGCTGTCATGCACCTGCAAAATCTGATCAGACTCAGGATAATCGTTCAGAAACTCTTCAATTTTAATCATCGCCAGCTTCATCAAGTCCGCCTCCGTGCCTTGAATCGGCATATTGACGCTGGCCCGTTTTGCAGCCTCACGCACCTGAAAATTGCTACTTTTGACATCAGGCGTTGGACGACGCCGACCGAAGTAGGTCTCAACGAATCCCTGTTCTTCGGCTTGTTTGAGCGTGGCATCCATAAAAGCCCGCACTTTATGCCGTGCCGTAAAATAGCGCTCAATCATCGCCTTGGCCTCAGCGAAGGTCAAGCCTTCGACGGTTTGGGTCAAATTACGCGGTCCAGCCCCATAAAGCACACTAAAATTAACAATTTTAGCGACACGGCGTTGATCTTTGGTCACCTGCTCGGGCGGAATTTGATAAATCTGAGACGCCATTTCGGTGTGAATATCACGATTTGATTTAAAAATCTCAATCATTTCGGTATCGTCCGACAATCCCGCCACCAACCGCAGTTCAAACTGAGCATAATCGACCGACAATAACACCTTACCCTCGCCCGCCACGAAGCCTTGACGCAGACGATTGCCCCAATCAGAGCGAATTGGAATATTCTGCAGATTGGGGTTGGTGGATGACAGCCGACCAGTCGAAGTGACGTTTTGATTAAACGAAGTGTGCAGACGCGACTGAGCGTCGACCATGGTCGGCAAGGGATCAACATAAGTGGTCTTGAGTTTAGTTAATTCGCGCACATCCTTGATCAAAGGAATAATCGGGTGGGCATCATGAAGCGCGTCAAGAGTTTGGCGATCAGTCGAGAAGCCAGCGGTGCGTTTTTTCAGTCCCGTAGTCGGGAGAGCTAGCGTTTCAAACAAGACATGCGATAACTGTGCTGGTGAGTTAATATTAAATCGCTCCCCCGCCAACTGATAAATCTGCTCCGTCAACGCCTCGATTCGCTCGGCTAATTCTCGTCCAAATTCAGCAAAAAACCGCTGATCAATCTCGACCCCACGCTTTTCGGTCAAATATAACACTAGTGCCAGCGGAAAATCGAGCTGTTTGGCGACTTGAGCTAATTTGGGCAGTTTTGCCCACTGAGGTAGATGGTCGTGATAAAGTTGTTTGAGATGCGGTAATTGGTTGATAGTTGGAGTAATTTGATGATCACGGGCTAATGGATCCAACAAAAAACTCGCTTGATTTATATCATATATGCTATATTTATCTAGAGGTAATTCCGCCAGCGACCGCCAAGTGGAATTGTTTAAATTATGAAGTAATTGCTTAATATCGCTGGAAATTACCGTCTTGGTTTTGAGCCAATGATAAAAATTTTCATCTGTTTTGGTCAATTCTAAAGCATAAATTGCCTCGGAGTCTAGTCCGCTGATAAAAATTTTTTGATCAATGATTTCGACCAGAATTTTCGGTTGGTCAGTCATTATTTTAATCAATTCCTCGACATTCGATATATCATCATACGCAATAGCTGGCTGATTATTAAACAAATCAGCTTGTCCACTGGCAGGTCGGTCCACCCCGAGAATAGTCGCTAAACGATTTTTCAGCGAACGAAACTCCAGCTGGTCGAGCGCGGTTAGGGCTTTTTCGGGCGTCATTTGGCTAATTTGCCCCTGATTAGGGTCAAATTTCACCGGCGCTTCCGTCATAATCCGCACAATTTTTTTGCTCAAAAACGCCATCTCACGCCCGGCCTCGAGTTTTTTGGCGAGTGTCGGCTTAATATCGGCTAAATGGGTATAGATTTGCTCCAGATTAGCATATTGGGTCAGTAGTTCGACCGCTGTTTTCGGCCCAATACCCGCCACACCAGGGATATTATCACTCGAATCACCACGCAGAGCCTTATAATCCACGAATTGGCTCAGTTTTATCTGATATTTAGCTTCAAAATGTGCCTGATCAAACTGTTCAATCTTCGAAAAACCGGTTTTAGTGGCAAACACCTTAATACCATCGCCAATCACCTGCAATAAATCCAAATCCCCGGTCACCAACCCGACCTCAAAGCCCTGCTGAGCCGCCTGCACCGCCAACGCCCCCATGAGATCATCGGCCTCGTAGCCGTCCAGTTCCATCAACGGTACATTTAACGCCTCGAGTAATTGGTGCAAAATCGGAATCTGAGTGAAAAAATCCTCAGGTGGCGCCTTGCGGGTGGCTTTATAGGCGGGATAAAGGGCCGTGCGCTTGGCGGTAGAGGTGCCTTGTTTATCCCAAGCAACGATCACGTGACTTGGTTTTAATTCAGCTAATACCGCCAAAAACATCGACGCAAAGCCATATACCCCGCCAGTTGGGGTGCCGTCCTTAAGACTAAGGCTACCCATGGCGTAATATCCCCGATAAAACACGCTTTTGCCGTCAATAATTACCAGTTTTTTCATATTTTTCCTTTATTTTAGCTATATTATATCAAAAATCACCCTACGACGAGAGGTTGCGACTACGGTTTTGGTAGTTTAATTTTAAAAATAAAGCGATTTTGGCGGTGTGAAGCTTGATATTTGATGCGATAATTGTTTAATAAATTGCTAACAATATACAGACCCAGCCCACTACTATTCTCGCGTTGGAGGTCAAATTTTAGCCGTGTGAGGCGTTTTAGGTCGACAGACAGTGGGTCAGCGCAGGTATTTTCAATACATAGCCACCCCTGTTTGATAGCCAGATTAATCGTGCCACGCTGGTCAGAATATTTAACGGCGTTGCTAATTAGATTCGACAAAATGATTTTTAAAGCCGTTTTGCCGATTAAAATTTGCTCATCGGTCACAGAATTGCTGATGGTCAGTTGTTTTTGAGCTATTAGAACCTGGTATTTTTTGATAACCTCTGTTAAGACAGCGTTAATTGGCACTAATTCCTCGTCGTTTTTGAGGTTATCTAGCGACGAAACCGACAGAATTTGCGAAATATTTTGGTTTAAACCATCGACAATCTCAATACAATCACCAATGTACAGATCGCGGTTTTTATATTTGCCGACCCGATATTTCATATTTTCTAAAATAATTTTCAGGCTAGCTAGCGGGGTTTTAAGCTCGTGAGAGGCGCCTTTGAGAAAATCATACTTCAGCTTCTCCAAACGCAAAATTGCCTGGTTTTTACGCTCTAAATCGTCAATCGATCGCAATAAAGTCGTGTATAGATCGTTAATTTGGGCTTTTAACTGCCCAATTTCGTCGTTTGAAGTGATATTGAGGCGCGCCTGGGTATCGAGCGTCATCATTCGGTCGGTGACGTTTTTGATTTCTTGGATATGATTTTTGATAACCTGAGCGTAAATCAGCGACACCACCACCGATGCCAGTAGTGAAAGTAGTAACGAATACGGCAAAAACTTAAAACTTAGGTTTTTGGCGTCTTTTTGCATGTCAGCGGTCGAAACAAACTGCAAAAAGACCTTTTGCTGGGTATTGATAGTGATTTCGCGCTCCTCAATGATTAAAGAGTTATTATTGCTGTTTAAATCAACTTGCGGGTTGTTTTTGATCTGGATTTCATTGGCGGTGTTACGACCTTTAACAAAGGCCTTGATTTCGCCGGATTTGGAGTAAAAATCGAGTGCCTGCTCAATATAAGTCAGGTCTTTGCCTTGCATATTGCGGGCGATGTCGTTAGCTTTGTGGTAGATTTCGGCTTTGCGGGTCTCGAGGTAGGTTTGCGGAAACACCACAAATACCGCACCGTGGACCAGCAGACTGATCAGCCCCAGCACCGCAAAAATTTGCAAAAACATTTTAGGAAAAATCTTGAGGTTTTTCATGGGCGCTCCAGTTTATAGCCAACATTACGGATAGTGATAATGCAGTCCAGTTCGAGTTTTTTACGCAGTTCTTTGATATAAACATCAATCACCCGATCAAAAGGAATTTCTTCGGTTTCTTTCCAAACATTATCGATGATTTGAGCGCGAGTCAGGGCTTGGCCTTCGTTAGCCAGTAGATATTTTAAAATTTCCAGTTCTTTGGCGTTGATATCAATATGCTGACCATTAACCGTAGCGGTGTAACTAGTGAAATTAACCGCCGTATTTTTGTAATCAAACCGCTCAATTTCGCCAAAATGCTTTTTAATCAAAGAATCAATCCGCACTTTTAGCACTGGTAGCGAAAACGGCTTCTCGATATAACCATCAGCTAAATTAGAAAAAGCGTCAATCTTATACTCCTCATCGCTAAACGCCGTCAGCATCAAAATCGGCAAACTACTGGTCTGGCGAATGGTTTTAAGCACTTCTAGCCCGCTAACAAACGGAATTTGAATATCTAGCACCACTAAATTAACCTTGTGATTAAACTTAGCCAGGGCTTCCCGACCGTCTTGAGCTTCCACTACTGTATAGCCCGATTCGGACAAATACTCGCTAATACCTTCGCGAATGTTAGGATCGTCTTCAACAACTAATATTTTCATAACTTTTTGACTTAATATCTTTATTATAGCTTATTTAAGGCTTGATATAAAATTATCGGCGCGACTAGGCACCGATAATTTAAAGTTTAGACCACTAGGGGTTTATTTAGTGTCGATTAGCAATTCTTTTGGATTTTTCTTAAGAATACCTGAGGTTGAGATCGCTAGCGCAATCAGCAACACAATCGACATAAAGATCACCACATACAACATCGATTCAGGCACGATATTGATATCAAGGCTGGTTAGGGCTTTGTTAAAGCCATCAACCTCTGCCCCACCACCAAGTTGGCTCGAAGCGGACTGTTTAGCGACCCGTTTAGCGATATCGCCAGTGACTTTATTTAAGATGCTGTTACCCATCATTTTACCTAGATAATCAGCTGCGAAGTAAGCGCCGATAAAGGCTGGAATCGAGATAAATAACAGCTCGAAGACAAATTGTCCGAAAATGCGCGATTTTGACATACCGATTGATAATAGGACAGCAATTTCTTTTTTGCGGGCGTTCATCCATAGGAACAGTAGCAATGATACCACCACCCCGGCGAAGATTAATGAACCGATAAATAGCTTGTTAGCGATAGAGTAAACGCCTGAGATTGATTGTTGCAAAGCTGGGTAGTTCGATGAGCTTTTGATTAAGCTATACTGACGCCAGTTGATGTCCAATTTACCGAGGTCTTTCATGACTTGGTCGAGTTTTTTGTTACCTTTGACGAAGAAAGTAGCGTCTTGGTAGGTAGCGGTATGTTCGGTGTTGCCATAAACTTTAGCCGCGGTGTCAATGTCGGTAATCAAAGTGTTTTCATACAATTCTTGAGCGGCACTAACTCCCCCAGTGTTATGACCGTCAAACAAGCCTTTGATTTCGACTTCAACGGTTTCGTTGGCGCCTTTTTCGTTATCAGCGTCAAACAGGTTTGATTTTACTTTGAGTTTGTCACCGATTTTTAGGTTGTTCTTTTTAGCTAAATCTTTGTGCATCAAGATTTTGTGCTTGTCTTGGCTGGTTAAATGTGAACCTTCGACTAATTTATAGGCGCCAGAGACGAATTTAGTCTCTTTTGACGAGTCATTGACGCCGGTCAGCATCACAGTCCGGCCAAAGTTTTTAGCGCGTTCTGGCGAGCGCATCGAGAGGGTTTGTTTGGTCTCGATAATGTCGTGACCCATCAGGTCAGCCACACTATTGATACGTTTGACATAGCCATCAATGTCTTTAGAATCGGAGATTTTTTTAATATCCTGACCTTTGACATTACCACCACCACGCGGTGTGCCAGGGTTAACTTGGCGATTAATCTCCATTGAGAAGCTATTGGTAATGGTGCCAAAAGTCTCCTCCGACGCCTTGTCAGTCGCCCGGCTAATCGACAAACCAATCAAGCTCAGGGTCGACATCGCCAAAATCACCAGGAGGATTACCAGCGATTTGAGGCTTTTTCGCGTCACATAAGCAAAAGCATTTTTTAACATCGTTTTTCTCCTATATTTTGTTTATAATTTAACTTTTTTAAGTTTTTTGTTGCCAAGTTCCAGCACTACGTCAGCCGCTTTAGCGACTTTTTTGCTGTGCGTCACCACAATCACGCATTTGTTGCGCTCGCGAGCTAATTTTTTCAAAATTTCGATGATTTCGCTGGCGGTATGACTATCGAGGTTACCAGTTGGCTCGTCGGCTAGAATTACCGGCGCTTCCGACACTAGGGCGCGGGCGATCGCCACCCGTTGTTGCTGTCCACCCGATAACTTCATCACATTGCGCTTGATTTGTTTTTGACTAAGACCGAGTTCTAACAAAATCGTCTCCGGTGCTTCGCGGTTGACCAAGCGAATATTTTCGAGCGGTGATAAATAATCAATTAGATTATAGTTTTGAAACACTAGCGAAATGTTGTTCTTGCGGTGATGGGAATAACCCTGTTCTTCGATATCTTCATTTTGGAAGAGGATTTGACCACGTTTGGGGGTGTCGAGTCCAGCTAGCAACGACAACAAGGTTGATTTGCCGGCGCCCGATTTACCAATGATGGCATAAAATTTACCAAGCTGGAATTTTTGCCCAACTGATGATAAAACTTCTTCTTTTGAGCCTGAGTAACGATACGTTACATTTTTAATTTCTAATACGTCCATTATTATTCTCCTAACTAATTTGTGATAATATTTTTTTCGGTTTTTTAATTAAAATCATGATTGATGACAGCACCACCGAGATGATAATAATACTGATTAAAATGCCATAACTCTGAGCAAAAGTCAGTAAACTATTACCACCGCTGTCGCTACTTAACAGATTATTAGCCAAGGTGCCGGTTTCATCAGCACTAACAAAACCACTGACGATTTGGCTTAAGAGCAAATTACCAAACACCAAGGATACCACGGTCGCTGGTAATGAGATAAAGATTAGCTCTAAAATGAACTGGCTGACGATTTTGACTTTGCTAAAGCCAATTGACAGCAAAATACCGATTTCGTAGACCCGTTCACGTAGCCAGAGCATCAGAATTAGCGACAAAACAATCACTCCCCCCGCCATAATCGCATAAGTCATAATGTTGATAATGTACTTGACGCCACCGAGCGATTCAATGGCTTCCTTAAAGGCGTTATCATCTTTAGCGACATCGTAGCTGGTCCAGTCGATTGACAGTTGTTGAACTTGTTTGAGTGCTTCGTCAAGCTGTTCTGGGCTACTGGTGAATAAATTGAGTTTATTGGCGATTTGATTAGTTTCCTTTAGCCCCAAAGCCGTTTGGCTCGACTGATAATCGACAAACATGCTATTTTCGCTGAAATCCGACGACAAGCCGGTGTATTTTTCCTGTTTTTTGCCAGAGAAAATACCAACGATTTCAAATTGATGTGCAGGGCGGGTGCCAGAATTGTCAATTTTTGTCAATTCCAGGCTGATTTTATCGTGTAATTTGAGGTTGTTTTTCTTGGCAAAATCCTCATGCACCATAATCTTATTGCGGTCGTTTTTGTCGATACCTCGACCTTGCTTAATCGTAAACACTCCGCTACTAAATAAGACATTCTTCTTAATGTTATTGATCGCTTCGACCGACACGAGATTTTTAAATTCATTCGGCACGTCGTCACGCTGAATTCGTTGTTCGCCGGTAACAACCTTAGCGTTAGTCAGTTTAGCCGTGCCGTTATATTGAGCCACGATATCTTGGATTTGTTTAATCTGGCGGATATCTTTGAACTGATTAACAGCAAAGTAGCCACTGGCTTTTTTAGTGATCGACAGCGATGAGTTAGAGGTTTTATAGAGAGTTTTCTCTAAATTATTACTCGATTTCATAATACTCAAACACGCGTACAAACACGACAGCACTAAGGTTAAAATGACTAAAACTATCAATGTGCGATTCTTTTTTCTTGAAACATATGCCAAAGCGTTTTTAATCACTGGTGATTCACTCCTTTCTAATTTCTAGCCCAAACTCAAGACACAAGACATTTACGCTAGACGCCCTTAATTTTAATTAACATTCCGAACAGCCTTAGTTTACATCCCAAATAAGCTTGTTCATAATGTAGTTTACAAGCCATTTATGAAATAAATATGAAATTAAATAAAAAGCACCCAAACGAGTGCTTAAATAGCCAAGAGATGATGTATTTTAGCTATTTTCTATAAAAAATCACGTTACTAAATGCCACGTCTTGGGCATTACTTGGGCTATAAAATACCACCCGATAATTACCAGGTTGATTGCATCCCCAAAACAAAGCGATGTCTTTGCCATCGCTGTCATGCTCACACAGGTGTTGTGTGCTTATACTTTGCCATCTGCCCCAAAAATCACGTCTTTGGAGCTTCGCTATAAAAGTGCCATAATCATCCGATTTAGCGGTCATGCTTAAAAATATCCTACCGCGAAAAACATTAGCTGCAGACGGTAAATAAGCTTCAATAGCGACAAAATTATTCTTTTTTCGATCTTGTTCCCAGATAAAGTAACTCTTATTTGGTGGTCGAGATACGATTCCCACACGCATCGCCACCACTACTAGAAAAATTATTAGTATTGTCGTTTTATTCTTCATAGCCCCTCCTATCGTTGTCAAACATCATCTCTTGTTAAAGTACTTCTGATCGTTTAAAAATCAGATTTACCTTAACTATTTTAACACATTTTTGAGTTTTTGGCTAGTTTAAATACTCGTGAAGCTTTTTGGAGTCTTTGTGTTTGCGCAATTTAGCTAGCGCTTTGGCCTCAATTTGGCGAATACGCTCTCGAGTCACATCAAATTCTTGACCGACTTCTTCCAGGGTTCGACTTTTACCATTACCTAGTCCAAAACGCATTTGAATAATCTTTCGTTCGCGCTCTGACAAGCTGCCAAGAACTTCATTGATTTGCTCTTTTAGTAGTTGTGTTGAAGCTACATCCTCAGGCGAATCATTATCATCGTCACTGATAAAATCCCCCAAAACCGAGTCTTCATCGTCACCGTCGCGCCCAATTGAAGCGTCAAGCGAGCTAATATCTTGTTTAATTTTCATGATATATTCGACTTTGTCAACTTCCATATCCATTTCTTTAGCCAATTCCTCGAGACTCGGCTCGCGGTTTAATTGTTGGGTCAAACGACGTTGAGTGCGTAGTAATTTGTTAATGGTTTCCACCATATGCACCGGAATGCGAATCGTCCGCGCCTGATCAGCGATAGCCCGAGTAATTGCCTGGCGAATCCACCAAGTCGCATAAGTCGAAAATTTGAAGCCTTTATTGGGGTCAAATTTATCGACCGCTCGCAACAAACCCGTATTGCCTTCTTGAATTAAATCCAAAAAATCCAGACCTCGCCCCGAGTAGCGTTTAGCAATCGACACCACCAGACGCATGTTGGCTTCAGCCATTTTGTCTTTGGCTTTTTGCGAACCTTCCAGGATTTGGTAAGCGAGTTTAGTTTCTTCCTCAATTGACAACAGCGGAATTTTGCCGATTTCGTGCAGGTATAATTTAACCGAATCGTCAGCAATTTCGTCAATCAAATTAGTGTTGGCAAAAAAATCAAACTCATCAACTAAATCTTCGTCATTTTCCAGTTCATCAAGGCTTGGTTCGTCATAATCTGAGCCATCACTGGCTTCTTTAATCAATTCATTGATATCTTCGGGCTGAATGGCTTTTTTGTCTTTTTTGCTTGGTTTGGGGTTTTTGTCTAGAGGTGTTGGCATTACTTCTTGTCTCCTTTAATCAATTGATTTAACTCGGCGCGAATGGCGGTGGCACGGTTCTCGTCGCCATCGTATTCCGCTTGCCTTAACTGATCAGTTAATTGTTCGGTCAGGTTTTTTTGGAAGTCGGCTTTTGACTGATTAACCAATCGGCGCGCTTCTCGTTCCACTTCGGTTTTTGACCACAATAAATAACGCTCTTCAGTTTTTAATGTCAACACTTTACCATAAATCGTTAAATCTTGCAATCCACCAAGTTGATCTTTAGTAAAATCATCACCCGCCTGGATTAACAACTCCATTAGCTGTTGGCGCGGTTTATCTTTAAAATCAACCATAGCACGCACATCGAGCGTCGCTAACACTTGGCGAGCCTCCTTCGAAATCAAGCACATCGCCAGTAGTTCGTCTTGATATTTAAATTCGTCAGTTACCGAATCAGGACTGGCTTTTTTGGTTTTGAGAGCTTTTTTAGGTTGCGGTTTGTTTAACTCCTCGAGTTGCAATTTGATAGCCTCGAGTGAAATTTCGACAATATCAGCCAATTTTTGCAAATAACTCTCTTTTTCAACTGGATCACTCAATTGAGCGATAGTCGATAGGATTTTACGGCTATAATCACGCTTAGCCGGGCTTTGATTGAGGTCAAATTTAGCTTGATAGACGCGCATTAGCCAGTCTACTGCAGGCTCAGCCTGATCAATTGATTGTTGCCAGAGAGCAACATCTTGTTGAATCAGTTCGTCAGGATCTTTGGCCTCGCCAATCAGCGAGATAATTTTAATGTCAACATTGACGGTCTGCGCCAAAGCAATCGCCCGCTCAGTAGCGTTGATTCCAGCGTTATCAGCGTCAAATGCCAAACGAATATCACTGGTATAGCGCGCCAGAATCTTCAAATGTTGCTCGGTCATTGCTGTGCCAGCCGTGGCCACGACTTGTTTAACACCGGCTTGATGCGAACTAATCACGTCCATATTACCCTCAACAATCACCGCTTGATCAAGCTTACGGATCGCTTCTTTAGCCTGGAACAACCCAAATACATGACGCGATTTATCATATAGCAGAGTGGCTGGAGTGTTGAGATACTTCGGGATCGCCTCGGCTTCCAGTCCCCGCCCCGTAAAACCAATCGTCTGCCCCATGGCGTCAGATAGCGGAATCATTAACCGCGCCCGAAACAAGTCGGTTTTATACTGATTAAGCAACCCAGCCTGAGTGATTTCCGGCAGTTGGTAACCTCGTTTTAGCAAAAAATCCAATAGCGCCCGCTTATGATTAGGTGCGTAACCGATAGCAAAAGCTTTGAGCGTTTCATCGGTTAAATGACGCTTAGTTTTGGCATAATCTAGCGCATGGGGATTTTTAGCAAGAATCGCTTGGTAATATTTGGTGACGAGCGTGTACATTTCCTGCTCGCGCGCCTTGCGTTTGGCGAGTTTCTGGGAATTAACACTGTTGAACAATTGCAGTTCTACACCAGCTTTACGCGCCAAGATTTTTAGCGCTTCTTTAAAATCAACCCCTTCCATTTCCATCACAAACGAGAACACATCGCCACCTTTACCACTCGAGAAATCATGCCAAATCCGCTTGTCCGGACTGACAATAAAACTCGGTGTTTTTTCATTGGAAAAGGGACTCAGTGCCTTGAAATTGCGCCCTGCCCGCTTCAGTTCCACGTATTCACCAATCACATCTTCAATATTCAACCGATCGCGAATCTCTTCTTTAGCGTCATTCATTAGGATAATTATATAATAACTCACGCAATTAGCGAAAGGGTGACTGCAATTTTAGCGCATAAGTCTGGTTTAATTAACTCTATTATACGCCGCCAATATCTCAGCCAAACTCACGCTGTGGCGGAAATTAATTTTATCAATTTCGTTCAAATCCACCCATTCCGGCGTGTCGTGCGTGTAGGTTTTTTCACTCGCGGTGATCTCGTCGTTGCAAATAATTTTCTTCATAATTACTTCAATCAAAATTATACAATAATTTAAATTACGCTTGAGAACAAGTAAGCCTCGGGGGCAGGCTATAACACTTCTGACGTATCATACACGATCTTCCGCACCGCTAGACTCCTTATAGCTCTTCTAAAGCACTTATATTGCTCATATCGCAGATCAAAAAAGCTACGACTCTCGTTATTACGAGACTTTCTTAATACATATCTCGCTAACAGAGTATCATAGGAAGCCGTAACTTCTATAATTGTATCAATAGCTGGTAAATTATTTAATCTTAACCATTCTAATAAGACATAGTATTCATCAATTCTTCTTGGATAGCCATCCAATAAAATCTTCTGATTGCGTAATAAGCATCTGTAAATATCATCCTCAACAAAAGCTAGTCCAAGTTCCGCTGGCCATGGTTTGGCTAGCGTGACAAGACGTTCTGCTAGCTGTGACAATTCGTTATCTGCGCATTCTCTTACTGCTTGCCCAAGAGAAATATACGATAAATCAGTAAGCTTACTTGCCAATGTTGTCTTACCACTACACTGCGGACCAATCATTACAATGATGCTAGACTTACTTAGTTGCTGCTTCAACTCGCAGACGTCTGATACTGGTGTCATACGGCGTCGTCCAAATCTCTCCCGTTAAGTTGAGTTTTTCTAGAAAAGCTTTCATCTCGGCTTGAATCTGGGCAGAATTCGTGTCGCTTTCCGACAAGACCTCTAGTTCAATAAATAGTCCCAGCTCCGCCACTTCATCAATACAAATACTGTAGTTATCAATTTTTGACTCAGTGCGCAACTTGTCAACCGTAACGACTTCTTGCCAACCCAGAGCTACCAACATCGCCCGCGCCATTTTACCGTCGCTAACTTCAAATTCATACTCATCAGAGACTAATTTCGTTCTGCCCTCAACCTTCAGCGTAATTAAGCTCTTGCATAGCTCACCAGACTCCGGATCAAGTACGTCACGAACGCGCAAAATTTTTGAACCTGGAATGATTGGCGCGTCAACCTGCTCAGGCAGCAGGAAAATTGTGTCAACTTGGTGCTTACTGCTAGTAGCGACGGTAAAGCGTGGCGTGAGTTTAGCAATCAGTTCAGCGCGCGTTACATCAGATGTTAATTTAAGTTTTGTTTCAATTTCAATCATGGTTCTCCCTTTCCTTAAATTCGACTTCAAAGTTGTGTCCACTACGCTCCATCTTAGTATGTAAATAACCTCTATTATACTTAGTAACCGTTGATGGTAATTTAATCACTTTCCTAACTCTTACACCACTCATCTCGACAGCCACAACTTTTTCTGGATTGTTAGTAATTAAGTCTATATTACTAATTTTATAATGACGGAATATATCACGCAAGTAATCATAGTCGCGCAGGTCATTCGGGAAATGATTCACGTATTGCGCATCAAATGTATCAAAACCGTCAATTTGTTGTGAGTTATATATTCGTATTTTCTGCAGTACTCCAATTCCTCGGCCCTCTTCCTCAGGATATATCAGCATTCCACCACGCTTATTAATCATACGCAAGGCATTCTCTAACTCTTCACGACAATCACAGCGCCTTGAAGCAAATATATCACCCGTATAACACATTGAGTGAGTGCGCACGGTTGCATTCTCTGGTAATACTTCAGTTCGCAGCCCCAGAACTCTTTTGCCATCAGTTCTACGATAAAAGCCAAAGAATATAAAGTCTCCAAAATCTGTTGGCAAGGGAGTCTCGTCATAAAAATCATAGAGCTTTGTCCAAACGGTTGAGTCTTTTGACAATTGGCTTAATAATAAATAGCAATATCTTTTATTTAATGCAAGTTTATCTAATGGAAAATAGAACGAGCGTTTATTAAATGGTATTTCACTTATGTCAGTACCAGGCGCTACAATGACCACATTAGACTCTGTGATTGACTCAGTTAAGTCATAAAGTGGTGTTTGCAGTATAGATCGTAGTTCTGCAGTAATACTTGATTCTGGTAAGATACATATCTTCATTATCGTCTCCCAAGTTGTCTTAGTGCGTCGCAAATTAAAAGCGACCACATACTTAGTCGCTAAACTTTTCAAGCTAAGCTTTTAGACCTAACCTGCGTATGTGATCGCATTTATATCTAAAAACTGTAGCTATTGCTTGAAAAGTTTAGCAATCCTATTATAACAGAGACACTACTACAATACAACTTCAATCTCTCACATCAACATAATTTAAAAGGCGCCAATGCGCCTTTTAAATCACCCGGCTTCTATTATCTCAATCAAATATTATCCGCCTCGTCATCATAAATTGGGAAAGTTGAATTATAAAAGGTGCTTGAAGCCGGCGCTGGACGAATTGCGCCGTAAAAATTCACGTGTGCGCCTGCTAATGAACAGCGATTAAATCGCCCACCAAACAGCCACCATGCCCATGCCGCACCAGCCTCAGCCTGACAACGGTCGTTGCTCTTGACGACCAAGGTGTCGCCGCGCCGTTCAACGCTAATCTGTGGCTTCGTTGTTCCCTTAATCTCCAGATATTCAAGCTCTGCCTTAATTTCGCCATCATTATCTGCCCGATAACTTGGCGCATTCGCCGCCACTGTGCCTTCAACCATATAATATTTCACCCCTGTTAAATCCGCTGGCAGCTCAATGGCCTCCTTTTTCGTTAAGCGTGCCTGGTCGCGTTCAAATTGCACCGCTGCCTGCGAGCCCGTCACCACCATCACCGGCACCATCAGCGCCCCGATAATAGCCGCAACCAGCAACGTCATCAACGATAAACGATTAAACTGCCAACGAATCGCGCTCGAAGTCAACACACCCGCCATTGTCACACTCTGACTATTATCTTAACCCACTCGCCAAACTTTATTTTTCAACTTTTTTATGGTTAAATAGTCTTATGGAAAGCGAAGAAAATATCTATTCTAAAGAATTTATTGAACGGCTCAACAACCAAAACGCCTCTAGCGAAGTCCAGGTCGCTGGTTTAAACATTTCTAATTTGTGGCTAAAAATCGGCATTGGACTGGCAATTTTACTAACTGCTGGTGTCGCCCTAGGGCTTAATGCCATGACCGCTGAACGAGCCCGGCAACGCATTTTCTTGATCAACAATCTTGTCGCCCTATCCTCTCAGTCACACCAGGTAACCAAAAAATACCAAAACAACATCAACGACACTAAAATTCGGGTTATCAATGAGCATTTTTTTCAATCGTTGTTTGGTTTAACTAATGACCTCGAGGCTTATACTAAAAAAGTCTACTCCAAAGACCAAGACAAGGCCCTCAAAGAAGACCTCAAAAAAACCAAAGCTTCGCTTAAAGATGTTTTTGATCGCCTACACAAAGCTGATTTAAACGAAACCCTGTCCCGTGGCTATACTCAAGAATTAAATTCTCTCCTTGAGCAAAACATCACTGCTCTACAAAAAGTCATCAATTCCGGTTATTACGACAAAAATCTAGTTGAACAGCTCAAAAAACATCACACCGAACTACTCAAGGTTCAAGCCGAGGTCAAAAACCTCGAAGAACAGCGCGCCAAACAAAAATAATACCTGATTTAGCTCAGCAATTTTAAAGAGATATATCATATATGATATATCTCTTTTTTTACCGTTCTTTCTTAATCAGGTTAATTGAGCTCTAAACTACTCGAGCTCGATACCCAATTGACCAGCCACCAGCTGATAACTCAGATTAACCAAATCCAGCACTTCTTGCTCAGACAATTGTCCACTGCAAATCACCCGATTCCAAGAACGCTCATCCATCAGCTTACTAGGAACTACCGATTCGTATTTATTACGCAAATTAGTGGCTAGTTTGGGATCGCATGCCACATCAATTAACAGCGGTAGCGAATTGTGCTTAATCAGCATAAAAATCGCTTGGTCGGGGTTATCCAGCCCAGTCTCAGGCAGTTTATAAGCAATCCAGTCCTCAAGGCGCTGATCGTCCACTACCACCTCCCCCAGTCCACGAGCGTATTGATCAATAATTTGTTCGAGTTTTTTATCCATTAAGCCACCTTAATATATTGTATAAAATACTTTAATTCATCAATTGAGCCTTCGATGTCCTCTAATGCCCGGTGATTTTCCGGTTTGGCGAAGACTTTTTTGTAGCGGGCTTCAAATAGCACCTTGAATGCCGACACGTCGAGCATTCGATAATGGAGATATTTAGCTACCTCTGGTAAATGACGATCGATAAATGACCGATCGGCACGGATGGTATTGCCAGCTAGCACGATATTACCCTCCGGTTGGTCAATTTTAAACTGATCTTGAATAAAGGCAATCAGTTGCGCTTCAAACTCAACCGGCGTTAAACCAATCGCGTTTTGGGCGATCAGCGCCTCAGCAGTGGCATGATGCTCGCGCCAAAAAGCCGTATCAAAGCGCTTGCGGATAAACGCCTCATCTTGTTTCATGACTAGAGTTAAATTGCCTTTAGGGTTCATGCGCCAGTCGGTGACAATGGCGCCAAGCTCGAGAATTTTGTCGGCTTCGGGGTCGAGGCCGGTCATTTCCAGGTCAATCCACAAAAGACGTTGACGGTTGATTTTTGGTTTGGCCATTACATTTTCTCCGGGGCGATAATGCCAAGAATCTGTAAGCCACTCGCTAGAGTATCGCGGTAGCGTGTGACGAGTGCGAGGCGGATAGTTTGGCGAGGATCATCAATTACTCGATTATGTTCATAAAAACGGTTAAATTCTTGGGCTAATTCGTATAAATAGTTACAAATACCGTGAACAAGATATTCACGAGCGGCTTTTTCAACGACCTCTGGGAATTCGCTGAGTTTTTGTAATAATTGGCGTTCGCTAGCATCGCAGGCTTGGTTAATCTCCCCTGTTGTACCAGCTTTTGCTAAAATCGAACAAGCGCGGGCGTGAGCGTATTGAATGTATGGTCCAGAATTACCTTGTAGACTGACTGTTTCTTCGACATTAAAGGCAATATCGCCTCCTAGACGGTATTTCGCAAAGGCGTATTTAATCGCCCCAAGAGCGACATCGTCTTGTAATTCTGGTTGATCGGTGATACTACTAACTCGCTGTTTAACAATGTCGAGCACATCAATCGCCCGCGTGACGTTACCGAGGCGTGAGCTCATTTTTTTGCCATCAGCAAACCGCACCGTGCCGTTAGTTAAGTGTGTCATCATTGCGCCAATGCCTGGATTAAACACATCAGCGGCCGCATAGACCACGCGCATGTATTCTTTTTGGTCATTGCCGGTGATTAAAATACGATGATCGAAGTTGTAATCCTGTTTTTCGAGCCAGATCACACCGATGTCTTTGGTTTCATAAGTTGGTAAATTATTAGAAGTAATAAACACTCGGGTGTGTAAATGCTGTTGTTCGTCGCCTTTAAAAACTACCGCCCCATCCGATTGTTCAAGATTGCCTAGAGCAAGTTGTTCGCGGACAACTTTGAGGCCCATTGGTGCAGTTGAACTCTCAGGGTAATAACGCATGTTATCAACTTTAATCAGTTGATAAAAAGCTGAAAAGTAGTCAAAGCTCCACTGGCGGGTTGTCCAATAAACCTGCGCCATCGGTGATTGATGGTCGTTTTCTTCATGCAAGCGATAAATCGCTTTGTTAATTTCGACGATGTCTGCCTGAGCGGTAACATCATCCTCGTAGGCTTTAGCCCCAATCACATAAACTTGACCAATCCACTGAGCGCGTAAAAAAGCATCGTGTTCCACGGTGTCGAGCTTGTCAGAATCGAAACCGTCTAGGGCGATTTTCATGCCGTAGAGACATTTCGCGACATGCAACCCAACGTCTCCGCCAAAGCTGGTACGATGGACGGTGGCGCCGGCTGACTCGAGGACACGAGCTAAAATATCACCATAAATTGTTTGGTATAAGTGGCCAGTGTGTAAATCTTTAAAAGCGTTAGGACAGCTATATTCCAGCACGTAGTTCATATTCTGATAGATAGCTGGAGCGGACGCTTGGGAGGCTTGCCATAAGATTTGGTCAGTGAGTTTGAGGTTAATAAAACCCGGACCAGCGATTTCCACCGCACTAAACAACTGATTAGTGCTTAATTGCTCAGCGATTTGCTCGGCCAGTTGCCGTGGATTTTGCCCCAAACGACCAGCTAATTGCATCGCCACATTGGTAGCAAAATCACCAAATTCAGGCTTAGGCCGTTGTAATTCCACCGCCACTTCTAAATTAAATAATTGTTTGATTGTCTCCGAAATTGCATCTACTACTTGTTTCATAGCTTTATTTTAACAGATTAGGGCTAGAGATGGTAGTCTATTGCCATTTTTTAATTAAAAACCAGTTATGTGTTATACTTTTACTAATATGACCAAACAAACTACGCCCACTTATTTTCAGGCTGACAACACCAGCCATCAAGCTTCTCAACCAATCACTCGCCCAGCCGTCACCTGGACAGCGCCAGATAGCGCCCAGCGAGCTTTTTCAACAGCCTGGTATCTGAAAATGACCTTGTTTTTCGTAGCAATTACCGTCATGTCGGTTTTGTGGCTCAAATCGCCGATCACCGCTGTCTTGTTCGTGGTGGTGTACATCGCCCTGATTATTTACACCAAAAAAGGTCCCCAGCTGGTTAATTATAGCTTGAGCGAGGACGGGTTGTTTATTAACGACCAAGCTTTTAAATTGGAGGATTTCAGCAGTTTTGGGGTTTTAGAGGACGGCGAACTGTTTTCGGTGGTGCTTTTACCACATAAACGCCTAGCCACTAGCCTAGTTTTGAATTTTGACAAAAAAGATGGCGAGGCAATTGTCGACTTTTTGGGTGCTGTTATGCCAATGAAACCAATCCAAGAAAATCTGATTGACAAACTTATTCGCCGACTAGGCTTGTAAAAAACACTACTTTTTGCTATAATGATAGTATCTTTTGTGGTCATTAGGCTGCGAAAACGTTCGTTTTAGTTCTAGCGGATCGTAAAACATCCGCATTTGCACTTGTAGCTCAGCTGGATAGAGCGTTGGCTTGCGGAGCCAAAGGTCGTAGGTTCGAATCCTGCCAAGTGTACCAAGTAAAATATCCTGTCCTCGTGGCAGGATATTTTACTGAGCATAATTTAACATCTTTACTTTTAGCATAATCATTTTTGTGCTAAAATTAAGCTCATGAACCCTAAAACCAACCTACCAGTTATTCGTCTCAAAGAAGAAGCTGGCCTGCTACTGCTGTCAACACTGTTAAAGTCCCTCAATCCGCGCTGGGGCAATAACAATAGTCGAGTGGCCCGGATGGTGCTTGATTATTTCAGATTTATCCCGATCAATTCGGCTTTTTTGACCGCTGTTCAACAGTTTCAGCAAGCCGGTCTAACCGAGGAAACTCTCTATCAGTTAGCCCTAACCTACAACCACCCCGAACGAACTGATTTTACGCTGAATTATTTGTATCAACGCACCAACATTCCGATTGAAGAATTGCGTCATCACCAAGAATCGCTTTTAAAAACCTTGGCTGGTTTTAAATTATCTCTATCAGCTTCGCCTCTGCAACAGTTATTTAACACTTTTAACGCTAAAGATACCCACCAGCGTCTTAAAAATCTCGAGACTTTAAAAGCAGAAGTGGCCGATCTTTATGATTTTTTCCGAATAAAACCCACTCAAAGCGAGTTTATTTTTACCCCTACTGACCCATTGTTTTCGGAATATATCGGACATACTCTAATGCTCTCACCGACCCAAGTGGTGTTTATGACCTATAATCCTCAAGTTAAAGCTCAAACTTACCAAATTTTAAGACTAATTTTAGCACCTATTGTCCAAAAAGTCTTGATGCAGTTATCTAACGACCAAAAACAGGGCTTATTTGAGTCCGCTAGTGGTAAAATTCGCCAAGTCTACGGTCCCAACCCTCAAGAACTATTGACTTCTGAACTGATTAGCGTTTATTACAATAATTTCAAAACCCAAAAACCAGTTGATGATTTTGAAGCTTTTAAAGCGCGGGTTTGTAAACTGTCCGACAAGCAATTTTTGCAATCACTCGAAACCAATCACGCCCTGCGAGAACGCTGTGCCTACCTCGGTATTCGCAATTTAATCGAGTTTAAGGCCGGTCTGAAACAATATTACGACATGTTCTTCCGAGACGAGCTAAGTCTCAAACTCTACCGGGCTTACCAAATTTACAATAATCAGCAATCTAACATCGGTTTTGAGCAATTTGCGCTGACTAACCTCCCCAAAATTCTCTAATTTCACCCCAGATATGATATAATGGCTAAATCTGGAGAGGTGGCCGAGTGGTTGAAGGCGCACGACTCGAAATCGTGTATGCGGGCGACCGTATCGAGGGTTCGAATCCCTCTCTCTCCGCCAGGAGAAGACTCCGACTAATCGTAAGATTAGTCGGGGTTTTCTTCTCGTAGAAGAAAAATGGGATTTGAACCCGTGGGTTCGGGCGTTAGCGTTCGAGCAAAGCAAGAACCATCCCTCTCTCTCCGCCAAGACAAAAACCCCGACCGATAGGCTGATCGGGGGTGCTAATGTACATTAACTTTTACGTTATCAAAATTGAGTGAGATCAAAACGAAAAAACAAGCGTTCAAGGTTGTTTGTTTTTAAATAAGACAGAAAAAATATGATACGATAAAACACTATTATAAATTTAAAATATTTAGCCAAAAAGTGCAAGCTAAATACCCTCTTTATATTAATTAGTAATCATGAAATATAATCAAAAAAATGATATAATAAATCGTATGAATAACTGTCAGAAACACCTAAATCACGTAGATACCATTAATCTTGGATCATATTACACTCCAGAGTCTATTGTTGATTTAGCGTATTCTGTTTTACATAAAAACATAAAAAATATTGAATCTTTTTCAATAATAGATTCTTCTTGTGGTTACGGCTCTTTTTTAATGAAAAATAAAACCACAAAAAAACTAATAGGAGCTGATATTGATAAAAAAGCTATATCTGAAGCAAAAAAACGTATCAATAATGCTGATTTTGTCTGTCAGAATTCCCTTATGAATGTGTGTCGTTCGGCTTTAAACATCAAAAATAATGAAAAAATCATAATGATAGGGAATCCACCATACAACGATACCAAATCTATCATTCGTAATTCAATTAAAGACGCCTCCGTTCAAAATAGAATTGACGTTGACATAAAAACTCGAGATTTAGGCATGTCGTTTCTACTATCTTACAATAAATTGGAAGCGGATTATGTTTGTGTTTTGCACCCATTATCTTATTTAATCAAAAAGGCAAATTTTTCTTTACTTAAAAATTTTACTGATAATTATAAATTAATTGATAGTCTTATAATTAGCAGTCATGAGTTTCCTGATACTTCTCGTGGTATAGCATTTCCAATAGTTATCGCATTTTATAAACGAGATAAAATTGGAATGGATTATGACTATATTCAAAATTATAATTTTAAAGTTAAAGACGATGGAAGCTTTTGCCTAAAAGATTTTGATAGCATAGCTAATTATGTCCAAAAATACCCAAATAAAAAATCTTTCCGTAAGGATAGCCAACCCGTAGCAAAGTTCTGGACATTGAGAGATATTAATGCTCTAAAACGAAACAGAACATTTATTGATGAAGACACCTACAATACCGTTTATATTCCAATGGAAAAACTACCTTATTATTGCTATATCGATATTTTCAAACACTACGCAGATAAAATGCCCTATTTTATTGGAAATTGCGATATAATAATTGATAATAAAAAATTCGAAAAAATTAAAGAATATTTCATATATCAAAGCGTTCACACAAATCCGATCTTAAAAAATAAATTCAAATTTAAAGAAATGCCCGAAGCTAAGTCAAAAATAGATAATTATTTTAAAGAGCTCTTAGAAAGCAAATTTGGAGAAAAATATGCCGCAAATTTTAGTTAATGAGAATAATCATTGTATCAAAATCCCAATTTTATTAACCTCCACAAACGGAAAGGTTCGCGTTAAAAAGCGATCAATCACCAATGAATATGGAATACCAGTTGCCACTAGGAGAGATGGTTTCTCGCTTAATAATTACATCGAATGGCAAATTAGTTATGATGTAGTCAAAAATGAAACTAGAAAACTTGCCGAATCATCACTACCAGAAACAGAATTTATTGGAGCAAACGGAAAAACTAAAGCACTTTATGAATTATCCGAATATATCTGGTATTTTTATCAATGGGACGTCATTACCCGAAACGAGCTAGAAAATATTATCACCTACCTTAGCGCGATACGGGATCATGATTTCATTGACAACAGTTCTGAGCTGCAAATTGACCGCAGTTATCCAATTGAAAAAAGCATAAATGGATTTCGTTTTGAATATACTCAAGTAAAATATCCTCTTTTAATTTATAAAATTGACGGATACGAGATAGTAACCGAAATAAAGATCACAGAAAAACAGTATGCGGTTGGTATTCAACCGATGTTGTATTTATGTTTTCCCATTACAGAACTAGAAGCGGAAGAAACTTTAGTCGGAAGATGTGCTTATTCTAAAGAAATTGCTTATTTTAAAGTTTCAAATAACAATATCAGAGTATTCCTCGAGATCTTAAAGATGTTTGGTACATTATCAAAAAGCCACAAACACGACGTGATGCAAATTATCAATACAATACTGTAATAATCATTGTTTAGATGTATTACTGCGCAAAACATAGTTACAAAACATAAAGTTTTAGCTTTTCTCAGGACAAAGAATATTCACTTACCAATTTCTTGCTAAATTATGCTACAATATCTCTAACTAAACGGGAGTGACTATGAAGACAATTTTTCAAAAAATCATTGATGGCGAAATCAACGCCCACAAAATCTACGAAGACGACCGAGTGCTGGCGTTTTTGGATATTTTTCCAGTCAACACTGGTCATACTCTAGTAATTCCCAAGCAAGCGGTGGAATTCGTCTGGGATTTACCAGCCGAGGATTACGCTTATCTGATGACTGTCGCCCAAAAATTAGCTCGCCACCTCCGTTCTCAACTGCCCTATCAATATGTTGGTTCGCAGATCGTCGGTGTCGATGTGCCCCATGCCCACATTCACTTGATTCCGTTTAACACCGTTGCCGAGTTCACTAATACCGCCAAACAACCAGCCGATCCAACCGAATTAGCCAATTTGGCGCAAAAATTATTTATCGCTGAGCTATAGCCCTTTATGAAAATCATTACCGTTGGTAAAAAACCGCCTCGTTGGCTAGCTGAACCGCTAGACGACTATTCTCGACGTCTACAAGCCGTTTGGCGCCCAGAATGGGTCTTGATTCATCATTCGCCCCAAAACAGCCCAGAAACGGCTAAAAACGCCGAATCCGAGCAAATTTTAGCTAGGATCAGGCCCGATGACTATGTAATTTTGCTGGACGAGACCGGTCAACTATTATCTTCCCCTGAATTAGCCACCAAGCTCGAAGCCCAGGCTGGGCGATCAGTGGTATGTATTGTCGGCGGGGCTTATGGTGTTAACCAAGCCGTTAAACAGCGCGCTAACCTGATTTGGAGCTTATCTAAACTAGTTTTTCCGCATCAAATCGTGCGTTTGATCCTGATTGAACAACTCTACCGCGCCCAGTGCATTATCAATCACCACCCCTATCACCACCAATAATTTGCTTTTTTGTGGCAATTATGGCACACTATATAACAAACAAACATGAAAGGAGGGATAAGAATGAGACCTTTTGCAAATTATATTAGTCTTGGCGTGTTTATCGCCGTCGCAACGCCTGTCTATTGTGTGGCTCGCCGAAGAGTCGAACAATTGGCTGAAAAGATTGCTCAAATTGAACAGCAAATTGCTGACGCTGACGCTACGGCGTTAGATGACGATTCTTTCGAATCAACCGGCGAAGTGTTCAGGTTGAGTTTAATTCTGTCCGACCTGAATTACAGAAAAGATTTTTGGCTCCGACTAGCCAAAGCCATCGAAGGCAGTTTCATCATGGCTGGCGTCGTCATGAGCATAATCTTAATAATAACCCTAGTTGTTTTGTTAGTCTTATCTTAATTAATTTGAGCGCAAGTATAATATAACGCCTCAAGCCACAGTTCTTTTTCTTTAGTAAAACCCCGAGTAATCATAGCGCTCGGGGTTATTTTTGGTTAAAATTCGGCTAATTCCCGCTCTAGACGTTTGATGACTTTTTCAATATCCGCAAGCTGGGCGCGACTCTCCGCAATTAGATGAGGCGGAGCTTTTTGCAGGTAATTTTGGTTATCAAGTCGATCAGCCAGCTTGGCTCCCAGCCCCCGCTGTTCCAACAACCGCATTTCCAGATTGGCCTGATGCTGATAAAGCGTGTCCGCATCAACATCCAGCCAACATTTGTGACTAGAGACCGCTACCCGCATGCCACGCGGTTTATCGGTCGAGGTTACCTGTTTCATTTGACCCAGATGGGCGATAATTTCGGCGTTAGTGGCGATTAGTTGGTCATCGGTATACAGTAAGTCGTAATTTTTATTGCCCGGCAATTCAGCGTTGAGATAACGAACTTCTTCGACAATCGCCATAATTTCCGCAAATTCCCCTGCCCGTTCCGCATCAAAACCAATTTCCGCTGGTGTTGGGTATTGTTCAGCGATAATCAAGCCCTCTCGCCAATCTAGCGACTGCCAAATCGTCTCGGTTACAAACGGCGCAAATGGATGCACTACCTTGAGATAAGCCTCAAGAACATAAACCAGCAGTTGCTGATTTGGTTGTTTTTTGGAAGCTTCCAGATACCAATCAGCTAAATCATGCCAGACCATCTGATAGACTAAATCGACTGCTTCCGCCAAGCGATAATCGGCAATGTACTGACGAAGCTTGTGAAGTTCAGTCTCGAGCCGTTGCAAAATCCAGTGGTCAGCACTTGACAAAGGCTTAATTTCATTTTGTGATAAAGGTGTAAAGTCCGCCGGCAGGTTCTGGCGAATATAGCGGGCAATATTCCATAATTTATTACAAAAATTACGACCAGCGATGACTTTTGCCTTCGAAAAAGCCTGATTTTGACCAGCCGACCGATTGGAAATTACCCCAATTCGCAAGGCATCCGAACCAAATTCGTTAATAATATCCATTGGATTGACCACATTGCCCTTGGATTTGCTCATTTTCTGGGAATGCTCATCGAGCACCATGCCATGCATGTAGACTTCCTTAAACGGCACTTGATCGGTCATATACAGCCCCAGCATAATCATACGCGCCACCCAGCGGTCAAGCAGGTCAACACCAGTTTCCATTACGCTGTTGGGATAAAATTTAGCCAGTTCTCCCCCATCGAGATAATCAGTCGTCAAAAACGGCCACTGACCACTCGAGAACCAGGTATCAAAAGTATCTTCTTCACGCAGATAAGTTTTGCCGTCGACTTCGAGTGTTGGTTGGTCAATTCGGGTATCAAAAATCCAGTCATTTGGGTCATTTTGATTAACAAAAGCCGGAATTGGAATCCCCCAAGCAATCTGACGCGACAAGTTCCAATCGCGCAAATTATCCAAATACTGAATCAACACTCGCTTCCGGCTGGCTGGATAAAATTTAATTTCATCGTTTTCGATAGCTTGTTTAGCCCGTTCTGCCAGTGGCCGGATTTTCAAGAACCACTGATCTTTAACCAACGGTTCAATCGGTAAACCTGATTTATAATCAAACCCAACCACGTGTTTGATTGGTTCCTCACCGAGCAAATAACCTTCAACTTTCAGGACTTCAATTACTTTTTTGCGTGCTTCCTCAGGGGTTAAACCAGCAAAAGCGCCTGGCACATTGATCATTTTACCATCAAAACCAATCACCTGGCGCGTTTCTAGCTGATGACGTTGACCAATTTCAAAATCATTGGGATCGTGGGCTGGCGTGATTTTTAAGGCGCCCGTACCAAAGTTAATATCAACATGTTCATCGGCAATAATCGGAATTTCCCGTTTAACAATCGGCAATAGCACCGACATACCAATTAAATCTTTGTAGCGCTCATCGTTGGGATTAACCGCCACCGCCACATCGCCAAACATCGTCTCTGGTCGCGTCGTAGCAATCACCAATTCGCCTTCTTTATCTAGCAGTGGATAACTAATTTTATAGAGTTTGCCCTCAACTTCTTTGTAATCGACCTCAATATCAGCGTAAGAAGTCTGGTATTTGGTGGAATAATTAACAATACGCTCACCGCGATAAACCAAACCGTCGTCCCACAGTCGCTTAAAAGTTCGATAAACGCCCTCAATCACCTTTTTATCAAGCGTAAAAACCAGATTTTGCCAACTACAACTCGCCCCAATCGCCCGCAATTGCAGTTCCATATTGCCCCGTTGCTCTTGAACAAAGTTCCAGACCCGCTGATATAGCTCATCACGCGAAAAATCTTGACGCGATTGGCCTTGTTTGTTGAGTTGGCGCTCATAAACCACCCAGGTCTCGAACCCAGCGTGATCCGCCCCTGGTACATAGACCGTATCTCGGCCATTCATGCGATAATAGCGCACCAAAATATCCTGCAACGCTACTGTCAAAGCGTGTCCGATATGCAGATTACCATTAGCGTTCGGCGGTGGCATAATAATCGCGTACGGCTCCCCTTGCCCACTCGGCAAAAAAGCCTCAGATTTTTCCCACATCATATAAATATCCGGCTCAAACCGACTTGGATCGTAAGTTTTTGTCAATTCCATAAAATTCCTTTGTTAAACATTGTTGGGTGGTCGACTTTTTAAACTTTTTTTAAAGCTATTTTTTTGACCAACTTGTCTAACTTTATTTTACCATATTTTTGAGAAAAAATCAGGGATAAAAGTCTAGACAAAGCGCTTACGCTGTGCTATAATCATAAGTATTAAAGGGTGGTGTTTCAACTGACCCTAATTAGCTTATGCTTCTCCACGTGAATAAAAAATCCCAAAAATAACAGAGGTCAAAAATCAAGTTTTCAACAGAACTGTGGAAAACTCGCTCCAAAATTAGCCTGTGGAAAAACTGTGGAAAACCTCGCTTTAAGCTTCTTAGAAATCGCCAACAAACAGCAACTTATTTTTAAAACTTTTTTGACCGATCATCATCAAAAATAACCGCCGAAACGGTTATTTGCTAGTTTTTAGGTTAATTATTAGCTACTGGCTATTTAGCGAACAACCGAGCGTAATTGACGCAAAAATTGATATAAGTGATAGAGTAGGGGACGATTAACTTTTTGCCAGGTACCCAGATAACGTCGCTCCTGACCGCCAAAACTTTTTTTAAATGCCGTAAAGCCTGCCCAGGGGTGATCCGGATCATCGCTATCGGTAATCCCATAAAAATCAAACCGCTCCAGACCGCGTTCTTTGGCCTCAAAAATCATTTCGCTTAGCAATACTACACCAGCATTAAGCTTACGATGCTGATAATCAGTCCCGGCATGAGCATAATAGCGAGTAGTTTGATCGTCATAAACCAGCGCCCCAGCAATCACTTGCCCCTCGAGACGCACCACAAAACAGTGCAGAGCACCCAACGGCATCAATATTTCAGCTTGCCGTCGCAAGTAACTTGACTGGTGCAAATGCACCTGATTGTGCTGAGCAACTGCCTCGATCAGTTCTAACACCGCATTAACCTCGTCCATTGATTCGGTCAGCGCAAATTCCAAGCCTTTTTTATGATAATTGCGATAAATATTACGATTAGTGGCCGACATACCAGCTAAAATTTGCTCGTGGTCTTGGGTCAAATCCAGCGTCCAAGTCAACTCGGGCTGGATTGATTTAACCTTAGTGTAGCCAGAAGCTGTTAAATCCTCAGCCGTAATCGCCCCCAAGGGCTCAATTTGAGTAATCATAGCACCGGCTTTTTTAGCTTCAGCATCTAAATCCGCCATCAATTCCGCCACTCCCTCCGCCTGATGCACCACTGGAGAGTAGGGGCAATACAACTTTTTAAAACCACCCACTGATTGAATTAAACCTAAGTATGACCACTGATCAGCCTCGCGATGCCGAGTTTGTTCACCCAAAGCCTGACGAAATTCCGCCCAAGCCCGGGAGTTTAAAAAATGCCCCAAATTATTCATAATTCTATTTTAACACAAGCCACCAGCTAACCAAGAATTTGGAAAACGCCAGTCACCGAAGTCGCAAAAATCCAGCCATAGAGCAGGGTGTTAATTGGCTTAGTAATCAATAAAATAACCAAAAAGCGACGCGGTTTAATCGCCATCAAACCAAACACAAAACACAGCAAATCCGCCGGAAAACCCGGCACTAACATCGTGATAAACACCAAACTTTCATAAAAATGTTCATCGCTAGTTAGCCAGTCAATCATGCGACGATAAGCCCCGCTCGACAAAAAACGCTTAAATGGTTTAAATATCCACATCTGTTCAAACTTAGTTTTGTTGATTTTGGTCCAAGCTTTGGCGACCGCCACTTCTTTATCAGTGACGACCGATTCGATAATTTTCCAACCAAAACGCTTCGATAGATAAAAATTAATCATCGAGCCAACAATAATCGATAGGGAATTAAGAAACAAGCCCCAGCCCAAACCAAACATCAGCATACCAATCCCCACCGAAAAACCACCCGGAATCAGTGGAATTACTACTTGGATCAGCTGGTAAGCCACAAACACCAGTGGAGCAATTGGACCGATATTGCGGAAAAAAGTTTGCATTTTGTCGGGGTCAGCCAACATTCCAGTTTTATAGCCGAACCACATCAAAACCAGCACTGCTATTGTGCCGATCAGAGTAATAACAGCAACCAGAATTACTTTCCAATCAGTTGGTGGTTTAAGAGATGATTTTGTCATTTTTTTAAATATACCCAATCTTATTATTATATCATATTTATCTAGTTTTGTCCATAGGGGAATGGTTTAGCTTATTGACACTTAAGTTTGGATAAATGCTCAGAGTTAGCGGATCGTCAGCCGGGTGGGTTTGGGACCAAAAATAACCAGCGCTCGCCACCATCGCGCCGTTGTCAGTGCAATATTTCAAATCTGGCACCACCACCCGCGGAAAAGTTGCCTCAAAAGCCGTCCGCAGAGCCTGATTGGCCGACACTCCACCCGAGATGGTCACGGTTCGAGGCTGGTATTGTTGATAAGCCAGCTTGGTTTTGTCGGTCAAAATCTCGACAACGGTCGCCTGAAAGCTAGCCACTAAATCAAATTTATCTTGTTCCGATAACAGCGGGGCAATCTCAAACGACGGAAAACTAAAATCTTGACCCACTAGCTGTTGGGCTTGACGTAAAACGGCGGTTTTGACCCCAGAAAAACTAAAATCATAGGGGTTGGCTAGACGTGGTTTGGTGAATTTAAACCGCTGAGCGTCGCCGTTAACAGCTGATTGTTGAATTTTAGGGCCACCGGGGTAGCCAAGCCCAACGATTTTCGCTACTTTATCAAAAGCCTCACCAACAGCGTCATCTTGAGTGCGCCCCAGTAGTTCGAACTGAGTTGGCGTCTGAAACAGCATCAGTTGAGTATGGCCACCGCTAACCGTCAAACTCAGCACCGGAAAATCGGCCTCAGTTAGCGGTGATGTGGTTGAAGTGGTGTCGGTTTCTAAAAAATTAGCATAAAAATGCGCCAAAATATGATGCACACCATAAACGGGCTTGTTTTTTATCACGGCTAGCGTCCGCGCCGACAGATTGCCAATCAATAGCGAACCAACCAACCCCGGCGCATTAGCAACAGCGATAGCGTCAATCGCCGACCAATCGGTTTTGGCGACCTCGAGAGCTTGATTAATCACCGGCACAATCACCTCAATATGCGAGCGGGCAGCGATTTCCGGAATCACCCCGCCGTATTGAGCGTGGAGATCGATTTGCGAATTGACGATATTTGACAATACTCGACGGCCATCTTCAACTACCGAGGCTGCCGTTTCGTCACAACTCGACTCAATTCCCAAGATTTTCATGAGGTCATTTTAACACAAGCTCGGTTATTTTAAAAATCAGCACAAGCTTTTTACGAAAAAACGTGATAAAATAAGCCTATGAAAAAACAGCTTGTCAAAATCACTCGTCAGGTTCTGCCCAAGGGTTTAACCAGTCAATTGGAAACCGTTTACCGCAAATCGCGCTTAAAATTAGTCTCGACCGCCTACGGCAATCCTGCCCAACAAGTCAAAGTCCTAGCTATTACCGGTACCAACGGCAAAACCACCAGTATTAGTGTCCTCAACGAAATTTTAAAAGTAGCTGGCAAAACTACTGTTTTATCAACCACCGCCGGTCGGGAAATCGCTGGCGAGCATATTGACGGCGACAGTTGTCAAACCGTGCCATCGACCGCCGAACTGCAAAAATTGTTTAAAATAGCTATCAACAAGCAAGCTGATTATTTATTATTAGAAACTACCTCGCACGCCCTAACCCAATACAAACTGCCTGCCATGGATCTCGAGGTGGCCGGCATCACTAATTTGACCCAAGAGCATCTGGATTACCACAAAACCATGGAAAATTACGCCGACGCCAAGTTAAAATTATTCACGGATTTTGGGGCTCGTTATAAAATCCTCAACGCCGATGACCCGTGGTTTGATTATTTTAAACAACGTCTTGGGACGGAAGTGCTCAGTTATGGCACTAGTCAGCAGGCTGATTTCCAGATTAAAAAAGTTAAATTGTATAAAAAAGGCAGTGAAATTACTATCGCTCACGATGATCAAGAATTGATGGTGTCAACACCGCTAGCCGGTCGATTTAACGCTTATAATGTTACTTTAGCGGTGGCGATGGCGTGGATAATTGGTATCGACCAATCGGCGATTATCGAGGGTGTTGCTAATCTTAAAGCCGTCAAAGGCCGACTGGAATGGCTCGATAATCAGCTCGGCATCGATGTAATGGTTGATTACGCACACACCCCGGATGGCATCGAAAAATTACTAGAGTTAGCTAAAGAAATCACCAAAGGCAAGGTCCATCTGGTGTTTGGTTCGGCAGGGGAGCGCGATTTAGATAAATTACCGCTTATGGGGCTGGCATCCGCCAAATACGCCGACAAAATCTACGTTACCGATGAAGAAAATCGTTCCGAACCGGCCGAGAACATTCGGGCCGGGATTTTGCGGGGTATTGAGCGAGCCGGCGCCCAAGATCGAGCTTGTGACATCGCCGATCGCGGAGAGGCGATTGAGTCGGCCTTGAAGAACGCTGACAAGGGTGATTTGGTGATTATCGCTGGTTTAGGTCACCAAAATTACCGCAATATGAACGGCGTGGAATTCAAATGGAACGACGTTGACGAGACCAATAAGATTTTGCGTCGGTTAGAACAGCTTTAGACAAACTTTCTATTTAATTATTAGCACTCGGCACTTGTAAGTGCTAATAATTTTGTATATAATTATAAATGCTTGGGTTTTACATAAAAATTCAAGCTTGAAGTAGATTTTTTAAACAAAGGAGTAGGGAATGACACCAATTCGACCACTTGGCGATAAAATTGTCGCCATCAAACCCCAGACTAAGCCACAAACTGCCAGCGGAATTTATCTGCCAGACAGCGCTCAAGAAAAATCCGTCGCTGTGCAAGTTGTGGCGGTCGGTCCAGAGGTCAAAGAGATCAAAAAAGACGATTTCATCGTTTATAAAGATTATACTAGCACTGAATTAAAACTTAACCACCAAGACTACTTAATTATTAAAGAAGAAGATGTCTTGGCAATTGTCGAAGGAGAAAAATAATGGCTAAAAAAATTTTTTACGGACAAGACGCCCGCGAGCGAGTTTTAACTGGCGCTGAACAACTTTATGAAGCTGTCAAAGTGACTTTTGGGCCAAAAGGTGGCAATGCCGTTATCGCTAAAGAATATGGCGGACCGATTATTACGCATGATGGCGTAACCGTCGCTGAAAATATCGTATTGCGCGATGACAAAGAAGAGTTTTTGGGTCAAAAAGTCGGCGCCGAGCTGATTAAACAAGCGGCCTCTAAACTCAACAAAAAAGCTGGTGATGGCACGACTACCGTCACAGTGCTAACTTATCACATTCTTAAAGAAGCTAATAAACTAATCGTCGCTGGCTATAATCCTCAAGAATTACGGGTCGGCATTGAACAAGCTGGCGCTGAAATTGTCGCCAAACTAGCTAAACAAGCCGAATCAATCGAAGGCAACAATGCCAAAGTCGCTGAAGTAGCCACTATTAGCGCTGGTAGCCAAGAAATCGGTGATCTGATCGCTGAAGTTATCGCCAAAATCGGCAAAGACGGCGTGGTGACCGTTGAGCCAGGGCAAAGTCTGGCTATGGAGAGCGAAGTCGTCGAAGGTTACTCGCTCGACAAGGGTTTTGCTAGTCCGTTCTTCGTGACCGACCCAGCTCGCCAAGAGGCGGTTTATGCCAAACCAGACATTTTAATCACTGATCAAAAAATTTCGTCAGTCCAAGAATTTGTGCCATTTCTGGAAAAACTAGCTCAAGCTGGCAAAAAAGACCTGGTAATCATTGCTGACGAGGTCGACGGCGAAGCCTTGAGCGTGCTGGTACTTAACAAACTTAAAGGAGTCTTCAACACCGTGGTAATAAAAGCTCCAGCCTTTGGTGATAAACGCAAGGCGATTATGGAAGATCTGGCAATTTTGACCGGGGCAACGGTGGTATCTAAAGACCATGGTCTGACTTTTGAAAACGTCGGTTTGGAGGTGCTGGGCTCAGCGCGCAAAGTAATTGTCACTAAAGACGATTCCACCATTATCGAAGGAGCTGGCAGTAGTCAAGCCGTCAAAAACCGCATTAAACAACTAGCGACTTGGGCTAATAACGCCAGTCAAACTTACGAAAAAGACCAGTTCAAAGCTCGCCAAGCTAGCCTCGAGGGCAAAGTCGCCGTTATCAAAGTCGGTGGGGCGACCGAAACTGAAATTGACGAGAAAAAATATCGTGTCGATGACGCTGTGGCTGCTACCAAGGCAGCGCTGGCCGAAGGTATCGTCGCTGGCGGTGGCGTAACCTTAATCAACTTGGCGTCTCAACTCAAAATCAGTGGTTCCGACGCCGAAAAAGCCGGCCGTCAAATCTTACAAACCGCGTTGAAACAACCTTTTGTTCAGATCATGAAAAACGCCGGTCTTAACGCTGAAGCTCTGTTGGCTAAAGTTGAAGAAGCCAAGGCTGGGCAGGGGATTAACGTCATGCAACCCGAAGCTGGCCTAGTTGACCTCAAGCAAGCTGGGGTGGTTGATCCAGTGCGCGTCACCAAAGAAGCGATTCTCAATTCGGTATCGATCGCTGGTACTGCTATCACCATGGGGGCTCTAGTTGTTGAACTGCCCGAAGAAAAACCAGCGCCGGATATGTCTGGCATGGGTATGATGTAGGTTAATTATTTTTACTGCGTTAAAAATCACTCGTCCGACCAGGGCGGGTGATTTTATTTAAATAAAATACCAAAAGCTAAATCATTTTAAAACAGAAGGTGGGTGGACCTTCTGTTTTAGTTAAAATTAACTGTGGGTTAGGCTTTGTGTTTGAAGTAATCAGCTTCTTTAATCACATCAAGCAAAGCCTGAGCACGGCGGGCTTCGTCTCGAATTTGGCGAGCCGCTTCGTAAGCTTTTGGTAATAACGATTCATCATCAGTTTCACGAATTAGTAGCAATAAAATGTAAAATGATTCTTCGTCATTTAATTCGACTTTGTCGACGATTGGGCGCAGATCGCTTAAGGCTTTTTTGCGTAATTCATCCAAATCGCTAACTGGGGCTGGCGCAGACAGTGGCTCGCTTGAGGCGTCTGAGGCCGTAGTTTCAGTCGGCAAATCAGCCTCCGCGTCAGTTGTTTCTGCTGAATCAGTGGTTTCTATTGGCTGATCTTGATTGGAAGCTAATTCCGCCATATTGTTAGAAATTTGTTGGCTCATAGTCGCTAATTGTTGGTCTAGAGATGGCTCAGTAGGTTGACTGTCGGTGTTTATCTCAGGTGAAGCAATTGGCTGAGAATCAGTCAATGGCGGCGTCTCAACATCAGCTTCTTGATCAATTCGTTCAAAAGCAGGCGCCAAATCTGTCACCGGCTCAGTCACGTCGGTAGTTTCTGTAGCTTCAGCGGTTTCTGCTGGTTCTGCTGGTTGCGAATTCTCCAATACAGTGGCATTTTCTAAATCAGCCATTAAATTATCGTTATTGGTATTAACTTGATTGTCGATATCAGCCAATACTCGCGCCAATTCCTGATCGTCTTGGTTAGCTGATTCCTCAGCCACTGGCTGAGCCGCCGGCATAGCGACCGCCGGATCATCTTGCGCTGATTTTTTATTAGAATTTTGAAAAATCATTGTCCACCCTTTGAGTTTTAATTTATTATACTATACTGTATTATATTAACATAATCATTATCAAAATTAAAGAAGAATATGCTCGATCAACTTAATTATTTAAATCAATTTCATATCAATAGCGCTTGGCAACAGTTTGAAGCGGTTTTGCAAGCTGGTTTTTTAGCGGGAACGCCAGATTTTAGCGGTCTGGAAGTTACGTTTGGCAGTCCAAAGCTGAGTTTAGGCTTAGAAATCGCTCTAACATGGCTCGACAATCCGCAATTTCAGTGGCAAGCTCAGACTGAACGAACGGTAACTATTGATGGCGAATCGTTTAATCTGCCAGAAGTGACGGCCGATTTGGCTGACTGGCGCGATTTGTTATTATGTCTAAAATTAGCCGGAATTGATATCTGGACAGCCCTGCAACAAGCTCAAGAAGCGACTCAGTCATTAGCGCCGACCGTAGCCACCTCCGATAATCCAGCTAAGCAACTAGCTTTGCGATTAGCTGGCAAAATTGGGTTGATTATCAACGCCGAGCAATTGCAACCAGTTGGCGATTGGTGGCGTCAGTGTCTCGAGCAACGAGCCGGCAATTTATGTTTTAGCCAATCAATTGACCAGCTTAATGATCGTGGTTGGCAGTCACACCCGATTGAAAAGCCTTTTGCGGTTATTGATCTACCTAATCATCAGGATCAAGCCAAATTTGATCGTAAAAATCGTCAATTATCCGGCAAAATGCCAGCTTCGTATCAGCTCAAACCGGTCAGCAATCAGCCAGTTGAGCAATTGTTAGAATTGTTACTGATGGCCGAAGCGACCAGTTTTTATCTGGCGGTGCTTAATAAACAATCACTCAACCGCTAAAGCGCCTTGTTTTTGGGAGTGTTTTTTGCTACAATAAGTGAGATTTTAAATAAATCCATGGAGAGGTGGCCGAGTGGTTGAAGGCACCGGTCTTGAAAACCGGCATGCGGAAACGTATCGTGGGTTCGAATCCCACCCTCTCCGCCAGGAGAAGGCTCCGACTGATCGTAAGATTAGTCGGGGTTTTCTTGTAAAAGAAAGGTGGGATGGAATTATCTTAAGCGTGTATCAGCGCCAAACAAGCCACTCGCTTAGCGCCAGCTTGTTTTAAAACCTGCCGAGCTTGATTGAGAGTTGAGCCAGTGGTGGTGATATCATCGATTACTATGTATTTTAACGCTGGATCAACCGGTCGCAAACATTTCAGATTAGCCTCAACATTAGCTTGACGCTTACTAGCATCCAGGTCTTTTTGAGCGACCGATGACTGATTGACCAGCAGATGTTGGCTCGCAAAACCCATTTTAGCCAGCTCATCAGCAATCAGCTCAATATGACTAAACCCTCGCTGAGCGCGACTTTTACGCATTGTCGGAGCCGGCACAATAACCAAAGATTGATCCTTTGGCAGATGATGAGCGATGATTTGGGCAAATACCCGCCCGTAGGCCCGCCGGGAGTGCAGTTTGTAATCATAAATCATTTCTTTTAACACAGATTGGCGGTTATCAATAAAAAATATCTGACCATCAGCTTGAAATTGTTGAAAATTAAAACGACCTGGTTTTTGTTGTTGCAAAATGTAATTTTTACAACAATCGCATAAAATTGGACCAGTTTTTTGGCATAAATAACAGTGGTGGGGAGCGATAAAAGCTAGGATGTCGTCAAACATTGTAATTTTTACATTTTAAGCATAACTTTTATTGATTATATCACAAAAAAGATGTATAATATAGCTAATATTTAAAAATATAACGGAGGTTATAGGAAATGCAAAAAAACGATGATTTATTGCTGGACGAAGAACTAGCGGCCGCCTTTTTGGGAGAAGAATTAGAAACGCCAGCCGAATCACCATTAGAAACACCAGCTGCGCCAGCTGATTTACCCGAAACAGGAGAGGAATGGGAATCTGACGAAGAAGATTTTCCTGGTCAATTAGCGATTGACATGTATGAAACTAATGAGAAATTGATCATCAAGGCCCGCACGGCTGGTGTTGACAAAAAAGATCTCGATGTTAGCATCTCAGACAATCTATTGACGATTAGTGGGACACTATCAAGTGGTAGCGATGCTGAGATTATTAAATTTCACTTCCAAGAATGTTACTGGGGCGATTTTACTCGCACCGTTGTTTTGCCAGTGCCAGTTCATGAAGATAAGGTTGAGGCTGTATTAAAAGAAGGCGTGCTGACCATCTCATTTGCCAAAATCGAGCAAAAGAAAACCACTCGCGTGGCAATTATGTAATCAACTAACTATTTTAAAACCTCTTGTCATCGACAAGGGGTTTTATTTTGGCGGGGAAGTAAAAACTATATTTAGCACTCAAAAAAACCTCCACTTAATAGCGGAGGTTTTTAAATTAGCGTAAATAAATTATTAATTGCTTAAGAATGTGTTAGTTACAAAATTGACAATTGCATAAGCTAAGATTGACACAATTAGACCAACGATAGCGTAAAGAATGGTGTTTTTAGCGTTAGTGACTTTACCAGAATCGCCAGCTGAAGTAGTGTATTGAATACCGCCATAGATAATCATAATCACACTGACAACTCCGACGAAAAATAGTAAGAAGTTGATGACTTTAGTAAAAATACCGTTTGAGCCAAATAATTCTGAAGGTTGATTACCACCTTCGCCAGCACAACTTACGCCACCTTTTAAGCCACCAGTACCTGGTTGGCAATCAGCGTAAACTGGTTGTAAAATCGCACCAGCCAAGCCAAGCATCATCAGCGCTGAAGCAACAAATAATTGTAGTTTTTTCTTCATTTAAATTCCTTTACTTTTTAAATTGTTTTAACCTGATTAAATCATACCATATAAAGCTACTAATGTAAAACTTATTATTTTAAAAATTTTTAACCACAAAATTAACAATCGCATAAGCTAAGATTGACACAATTAGACCAACAATAGCGTAAAGAATGGTGTTTTTAGCGTTGGTGACTTTGCCAGAATCACCGGCTGAAGTGGTGTATTGAATACCACCATAGATAATCATAATCACACTGACAACTCCGACGAAAAATAGTAAGAAGTTAATAATTTTACTAACAATATCACCAAGACTAGTCTGATCATTACCACCAACTTGTTTTAAGCCTTCGGTTGCTTGCTGAGCAAAGCTACCACCTTTTGACGAAGGCGCGGGGCTAGCCATCGCTGGCATAGCTAAGCCACTAGCTAGTGCCACCATTGCTATTAAGCCTAATATTGTTTTTTTCATATGGTTCCTTTCTTTTTAGATCATTTTAATTACAAAACTTACAATAGCGTTAGCCGCCACCACCACAATCAAGCCAACTACTGAATACAAAATGATGTTTTTAGCGGTGGTGATTTTATTAGTATCGTTAGCCGATCGCACCAGCAAATATCCGGCATAAATAATCATAATTATTGCCAGAATACCTGCCACCCAAGTTAAAATGTTTAAACCTTTTTTAACCAGATCTTCCATTTTGACTGGATTTTGATTCTGACAAATTGCCGAATTGGGGCTGTGTCGACACGGATCTTGAAAAATTTTATCACCTTTATTACTACTGTCGGAGGTCGAACCGCTAGCCGAGACAGGCGTATTAAAATTCAAACCACCAAAGATCAGCATTCCGACCACTATCAAGGCTGAAATTAAACGTTTTTTAAGCATTAGAAGTTCCTCAATACAATATTTACAATCGCGAAAGACAGCAGAACTATTACCAGGCCAATCGATGAATAAATAATAGCTTTTTTAGAATTAACTATTTTCGATGAATCGCCATTGGAAGTTATATATTGTATGCCGGCGATCACAATGGTAATTACCGCAATCGCACCCGCCCAAAAAAACACTCGATTCAACCCATTGGCAAAATCGCCAGTTTTGACCTGAAAAGGTGGGGGATCGATTTGTACCTGAGCTAGTTTAGTAAAAATTGTCTGTAGCATAGTTTTTCCTTATTTTTTAAAAAAATTAAACACGAAACTGACTATTGTCATTGAGATCATAGCAATCACCAAACCAATTATCGAGTTGATGATTGTTTTTTTAGCAGAGATGATTTTATTAGGATCGGCTCGAGCCAACATATATTTAAAACCACCCCAAATGATAAAACCGGTAGCTATCAGTCCGATACAGCGCAGGAGCATGTCGGCGATGTTTAGCAGTAAAATTGAGGTAAATCGCTGTAAACCGTCCTCGGCGACGTTGCCTTGGGCGTCGAGCTGGTCTTCGGGCTTAATCACTTCACAATTAGCGTCAACCAGTCCGCGAAACCATTTTGGGATGCCCAGCGGTCCATATTCTTCGCATTTAACAGGGGTGGAGTTGGAGCCTTTGGCTTTATTATCTCTTTTATTCGAAGGATCGTGTTGTTTTTGTGGGTTGGCACTTTTGTTATCTTTTTCTATTTTATTCAAAGGATCGTGTTGTTTTTGGGGATTAGAACTCCTGTATTCTTGATCAGGAGCGGCTAAAACCGGTTGAGACGATAAAAATAACGCTAATCCAGTTAATAATCCTAAAAAGGCTAATTTAACGGGTTTTTTCATCGGAAAACACCTCCAGGAATTAAGAATTCCAAAATTATAGTCATAAACATAAACAAAATAATACCGATTACCGTGTTTTTAATCATTGTTTTGGCGGTTCTGACTTTTTCGTCGGAATCACCAGCTGTAGCATAAATCACACCAGCTACAATTATCATCACTACCGCTAATACCCCAATAATTCCATAAAAAATATAAATTGCCCGTTTTAATAGATAAATAATCTGGTTTTCTTCGCCTTCACTACACTGAATGATTGAAGTTTTAACGTCACCGCATTTTTTACCTTTTCCGGTGTTGTCTGAGGTGTTTGGGGCGGTGTTGTTTTCAGACCGTCGTTGTGTAGTAGTTGAATCTGACGGTTGTGAATTTGATTCTTTATTAGTAGCTCCGGGGACAATTGCATTATGTTCCGCTTCTCTTGGAGTAATAGCCAAAACTGACTGAGACGCCGAAATCAACACCACCCCTGACAAACCAACCATCGTTAGGCCTAAAATGGTAATTTTTAACAGATTAAATTTATTTTTCATACTTGTTATAAATAATATAATAACTAAAACATTTTAGCAAGATATTGACCTATATAGTGGTTATGATTTTCATAATAGCATAAAAAGCTTTATACTAGTTGATTTTTTGGCTCATTTGTGTTATAATCAAATAATGATGTGGGAGACAAAAACAGACCAGTTCTTGGAGTGGGCGCCACAAGCCGTAAAATCGGTGTTTTTTGGCGTTTTAGGGGCTGTTTTAGCGACCATTAGCCTTTTTCAGCCAATTTTAGCCCAAAGTGGAGTTTTTAGCTGGCAAGGCGAAACTTTGACCTACCACAATCGCCAATTTACCAAACAATCAGTTCAGGGTGAAGAGGGTAAGACTTTTTATGCAGCCAAAGAGGGCAATAAAGCCCATACGTTGATTTTTAACGGCAATCCTCGAGAGGCTAAACAGGCGAGCTACGTGGTTTACGACGTTAATGACGATAATCATTTTACCAATCCGCAACATCAAACAGTAGTTTCAGCCGAAACTGACCAAGAAACCTCGACTACTGAGGTCACCAATGGCAATAATAATAGCAACAGCGCCATTAAAGCCATCAAACCAGAAGGAGGCTCATCTTGTTCTGTAGAGGGAATTGGCTGGATTATTTGTCCTGTCATGACCGCCATTTCCAAGGGCTTAGACGGTATGCAAGCGGTTATTGCTGGGTTTATGGATGTTAAGCCAATCAATACCGATGAAAACACTCTTTTGGTTAAAGCCTGGCAGATGGTTCGCAATATTTCGAACTTAGTCTTTATCCTGGTTTTTTTGGTGATTATTGTGTCTTATGTGACCAATCGAGGGGTTGATAACTACAACGTCAAAAAAACCCTGCCAAAACTGATTTTAGGGGCATTGATGGTTAATTTATCGTTCTATATCTGTGCTGTGGCGGTTGATTTGACTAACATTATCGGCCACTCGATCGTTAGTCTATTTCGCGAGCTACAGGCCCAGACTGGCACCACTTATATGGAAATGTCTTGGGCGGAACTGACCACGGCTATTTTGTCGGGAGGGGCGCTGGCAACGGCGGGGTTTGGGACAGCGGTAATTGCAACAGGTAGCGCCACTGGTGTTTTGTTGGCGTTAGCTTCGGCACTAGTTAGCGCCTTGATTACGTTAGTTGCTACTATGGTTGTTTTATCCGCTCGTCAGGCTTTGATTATTATCCTGATTATCGTTTCGCCGTTAGCTTTTGTGGCAACTTTGATGCCTAATACCGAATCATATTTCACCAAATGGCGCGATATGATGAAAAAATTATTGTTATTGTTGCCGATTTTCTCAGTGGTTTATGGCGGTTCACAATTAGCTGGCTGGATTATTATCAGTAGCGCTCATAATATTATTACCATCCTACTAGGCATGATTGTTCAAGTAATTCCGTTTTTGATCTTGCCAAAATTAGTAAAAGACAGCGATTCACTACTCGGCAGGCTGTCTGACGGACTAGAAAAAACCGTCTTTAGCATCTTGCGTACTGGTTCAAAAAACACCTTCAACCGCTACAGCGATGAAGCTCGCCAAAAATATTTATCATCAGAAGCGCCGCGCTACGATTATGCTAAGCGCCTAACGCAAAAACTCGACCGAGCCAAGCGTGTCAGCGAAGAAAAAGCCGCAGCTTACAAAAAATTATCCGATGCTAAATATTTAAATCTCAAAAGTGGCGCGACTACAGGACGATACGCTTCAACTCGACTTTTGGAGCAAAAAGCTGAACAAGAGCTAGAAAATGCCAATCTTGAATTAAAAATTATCAACAAAAACCATCTAGCTAAGATGTTTTTATCAATCAACAAGAACGAGAAGCGTGACATTAAGTTAGGGCTAGCTGGCTATTCTAAAATTGACAAAGAAATCGCCAAAGCTTCGCTAATGAATCGCGTTAAACAAAGTGAGGATTTGATGGCAACTGGAGCTCAATCGATGTACTATAACCAAATCGTCCAAAAAGATATCGATATTGGAGAATATCGCGGTAAAAAACAGAACATCATTCATGCCAGTACTGGTGTTTTTGAAGGGACTGAAGGTTCAGAGGTCAGCGTGGTCAGTAAAATGTTAGCTACTACCAAAAAAGAGTACCAGGAAGAACTGGGCAATTATCGGACCGCTATGAATGTTTATAAATTATCAACCGATCAATTAAAAGCTATTGTGATGGGTGATAAAAATAATGGTTACAAACCTGGCAAAGTCAAAGGTCGAGATGATGATGGCAACGAATATGAATTTGACGGAAGCGAATCAGCCGTTTGGGAAGCAGCAGCTCATAAATTATTCCCATACCGGATTGATTTATTAACTGAATATCTCCGAAATACCGACAGCGTCATCGACAAGACCACTAACAAAAAATACGATCTGACCTGGAGAACCAAACACTCAACTCAGATAGCTAACTTAATTCGCGATCATAGCTTAGGAAAATCCGCTACTTATCTGGGTAATGTTTCGCCAGAGTTAATCGAGCAGGGCGTGATCGGTCGAGACAATATGGCCGCTATTATGCTTAACCAGATAGTTAAAGGTCGTTTTAGTTCTAATGAATTTATTAATCAAGATAAAGACGCCTTCGAGGCGATTGCTGATTTGATTAAACACCTCGACAGCAATATTCATTTCAACGGTCCTAAGGGACAGTTTAGCGATGGCTCAATTGGCTTTGGCATTGACGGTCTCACTCGAGATAAATGTATTAAAGGCATGATTAAATATCAAAAAACTATTCATGATGCACTTGATCCAAAGGGTGAAACATTCCGCCAGCTTAAAGAAGTTCAGGTCGAAAAAATGCGAATGCTTGATCAGGCCCTAGCTAAATACACTAGGGTTTCGCCACTTAAATAAAAACTTACCAGCTTGTAAAAAACCAACTTTTGCGCCATAATATAGCTAATGCTTAAAAAGGGGATGGTACTAATTAGCACGATTGGATTGGCGCTACTAGCTAATTTGTTTTTAGCGGTGCCCGCCGTCCAAGGTCTTGAGGTTAACGACAACGGTTGTTTTGTTTTTAATGATCGTCAACCGATTTGTCCTGATAAATATTGTTTGCCCGGAATGGCCAGTTGTAGCAATGATGGCAATCGCTGTTATTGTAAAACTCGAACTTTAGCCAATTCTAGCAAAAATAAGTCCTGCGAAGTCATCTTCGGCTCAAAAATGGTTTATGAAACCAACAACAAAAATCACACCGTTTATCTCTACGGCGGAATCTGGTCACAAATAGCCACCCTAGCACCCAACAGTCAGCATTTAAAACAAATCAACGGCGAACTGGCGATTGTTTTTAAACAAGCCTACGGTAAAGTTTATCGAACTTCTTTTTTGACTGATTTATATAAATCTGTTGAGATATCTAAAGCGATTAATAACGCTAAAAACAAAGGCGCAACATTAGATCCTGGTTTAGATATTATGATAGCCATCGATGTTGATATCGATCAAATCACCGGAGTCGGCTACGTGTCCAATCCGCGCTATGAAATCGGCGACCCCAAATCCAATCCAGCCACCAGTAGTCGAAATACGTCTTGTGCTCATCGACAAACCGGCGATAGTCCTTTCTTTTTGAAATATTCGGCCCTCAACCGCGACCCTTACGATGATCATGACAATCTCAATCCATGCACTTTTCCATCATATATTATGTCTTTAGCGATATTTGGTCGCGAATATCGTCTTTGGTTTGCAACTCCGCCCAAGATACCTTTAACCAAAAATTGCACCACTAACACCAAGAATTTCTTTTTTAAAGATCATACTGATATTCATTTAATGGTAGCCAACGCCATCACCCCTCAGGGTGAAAAGCGTAAAGTTTATTTAATGCGCCCCGAGAATTTTTTGCTAGGAGAAATTTTTGACGGCAAAAACCATCAAGAAAAACTCCAACGCGTTCGCCAATTTTGCAACCAATCAGATTTATGCCAGGGTGATACTCAGTCGCCAGGTTGCAAACTGTGCAGTTCAAAAATCTTAGATAAATTAGATAACAACTCGGGTAAAACCTTATCTCAAATTGCGCAAGAGCTTTTGATCAAACAAGACCAAGCTGGCTGTGACATAGTTGATACTGGCGCTGATTTTGCGTCTAGTGACCAGAGCAATAATTCTAACAACATCCCTAAAACAGACGAAGAAAAGTCCCTAGACAAACAATTACCGGCTGGAATTGTCAATATCTGCGATCAAAACCAACCTAGCTCCGCCAACCGCCTCAAATGCAAAAAATTCTCATTAAAATGTTACATCGACAACCTTTCGGAAATAGAACCAGTTAGTATGTGTGATCAACTTACTGGTCAGTTAACTTCTAGTCGCTGGATGATTTGCGCCAGCACTAATTTATTATCATCAGGCGCCAGTAAATCCGGTAAGTTTTTAGACGGCTTTTTCCGTTTGAATTCTTCTGATTTTTTCCGTAATAAAACTTTTTTACAAGCTTGGTCGGTCTCTAAAAATATTTGTAATATTTTGTTGGTTTTGGTGATGATGTGGATTATTTTTTCCCAAGTAACTGGCTATGGATTATCGAATTATAGTATTAAAAAAATGTTACCGAAGCTAATCGTGGCGATTATTTTGATTAATCTTTCGATGATTTTATCGCAGTTGGCGGTTGATCTGTCAAATATCGCGGGTCGGGGATTATTCTTGTTATTTGATGATTTTGCAAAAGCCCTGAAAATTTCTGGTTTATCAAAGGTTAGTTTTTCGACAATCGCACTGTCTACGCTCAGTTCTACTGGTCTTTTCTTGATTTTGGGCGGATTAGTGCTGTTATTACCTGTTTTGGTGGTAATTATCATCGGAATGCTATTTGTGGCGATTTTGCTCAGTATTCGCCACGCTTTAGTAGTGATTTTGATTTTGTCGATGCCATTTGCGATTATCGCTGGCATTCTGACTAATACTCAACGCTTGTTCCAATTTTGGGCTAAAAATTTCTTTAACGTTTTGATTATTTATCCTATTGTTGGTTTGATGTTCGGATCGGGGAAATTTATCAAAATATTACTTTTGGCAGTCGCTAAAGGTAATGCCAATCTTCAGCTTGTGGCCTTGGCGGTGCCAATTCTGTTAACTTCTGCCACACCATTTGTAATGCTGATGATTACCAAAGGCTTAGGCGCTCTCAATAGTTTCTTACAAAAATCGATGCGCTGGTCGATGACTACCGGTCAACAAGTCGCCAGAAATAGTGATTTCAATCAAGCTGTCAAAGCTAATCAAGAGCATTTCTGGTTACGCTCTAAATTTATCGATAAAACCTTAGGCAATAGAACTTTAAACAACGCTTTTTTGGGAGCTGGCAACTCCGCCTTGCGTCGCCGAGTTCAAAAACGCGCCTCAATCCAAAATTTATACAAAGACATTGTCAATTCCGACACGGCGCTCCTCAATGCTTTTCATGCTAACGGCGGAGTGGCTAGTGGTCAATCCTACAACAGTCTCAATCAAAATCAACAAGAACGCTATCGACAATTAGCTAGTCTTGGAGCGTTTAAAGATAGCGGATTTTATGAAACTTCACTGAAAATCCTAGCGTCGGAAGGTGGTGGTTTGTCAAATGACTGTTCTGAGCTTAGTACTATTTTAGATAATGCTCAAAAACAGAATGTCGAAACAGCTGCTTTAGTTTCCAGTCTAACTGTAGCTAGTAAAATTGCTGAAAAAGCCGGTAATTCGTTTACCTCAGGAGTGATGGGTTATGCCAAAAAACAGATTGAAGAACAGATTGAAAAACAGGATAAAGACCAATCCAAAGATCAAACTGAAACAACAACCTCCAGCACTCCACAGACGCAAAAACTACCACAATCACAAGACATTAAGATTGATTTTACGTCAGATACTGCCAAAAATGGCATAACTAATGAAATTAAAAAAGCATTGGGCAAAGTCCCACCGTCTAAATTTAACGATGCTGATTTTTTCCATGAAATTAGTAACGCCGACAATACTAAAACACGCATACCGAACTTAGCACTAGAGGCTGTAAAAGACCGCATCAAAAAAGGTGTTTCTAAAGACGAAGAGAGCGGAAAAGTTGATCTAAAAAGCAGTTATATCAGCGTTATTGGCAACTATTATTCGCAAATTCCGTTGGGTATTCGCTCCACCATCGATCCTGTGATTATTGAGACTGTTAATGACGCCTTCTCCACTAACAACAATCTGCCCGAAACTAATTTCGCTACAGCTGAAGAAGCTCTAATTGTAGCCGATTTATTAACACGAACCATCGGAGGCAAAATCAGATGAGAAAAATTCGTTTGGTTATTTTAGCGATTTTATTAGCGATTACCGCGACCATAACACCAGTTACGGCCAAAGAAGACCAGAGCGGGGGAGACGGTGCTATCGATCAAGAAACTGTCGATCGCCGGCTCTATACTGAGTTTGAAGATGTGTCGCAGTATATTGAGTTTAGCCGAGTTTGGTTGAGTTTATGTCCTAAACTAATCAATCTTCCGCCAGATCAGCGCGACCAATATACCCGCAGTTTAAGCAAAGACCAACAAGAATTAGCTCCCAAAATCTGCACTACTAATAACCAAATTAATGTCAAAATCTTTTTGAAATATTTATTAGTCATTAATATTTATGGTAGCGTTGATATTAAGCATAATGATTATAATTTGCCAGGAGCTGAAATTAAAGCTGGTGGTAGCCATCATGATAGCACCTACGTTACTAAAATCATCTTCTTCAATAATGGCGTCAATCAGTATGTTAGCAGTGCCAATTCCAACGAGACAGCTCAGGAAATTTTTAGAACAATTGTTAAAAATGAATACATCAATAAGACCGTTGAGAAAATCATCAACTCTTGTCAGTCAACCACCAAAGATGGTTTTCGTGATTGTAATAATTTGTTAAATATTGATGCGTTTATCGATAATCACAATATCTTTTCTCGACAATCCCGGGAACAAACTTATCTGCAACAAATGCATTTTAACGCCTTGAGCAATGCTAATATTGTCTCTGAAATCAAGACTGATTTGGATAAATTTAAATTTCAAGGCATCACTGACGAATTTCGCCAGCAACAGCTCATTCCGACCTTAAATTTTGCGACGAATAATGACCTGAATTTGCCAGAAATCACACCAGCGAAGTCCGACGTTTACCCCGATCCCGCACCAAGAGGCACATTTGGCAGGTTTTTGATCAACGCCCTGAAACTTGGCACTCATATTGCCGATATAACTTACAAAATTATCGCTCAATGGTTTTTAAATATTAAACCCGATCTGTTTACCGCCAATGATTCCGTAAACGTCTGGTCGGCATTTCGCAATATTACTAATATTGGTTTTGTGTTAACTTTTTTGTTGATTGTTGCTTCTCAGCTAACCGGGCGTGGCTTATCCAATTACCAAGCTAAAGTAATGTTACCAAAATTATTGGTAGCTATCGTGCTAGTTAATTTATCGTATCTAGCCACTCAAATAATTATTGATTTATCTAATATTATCAGCAAAAATATTTACCAGTTGTTGGTTAATCCCGACAGCATTAACGGCAATTTTCGAACTATTTATGAGATTTATGCTAATAAACGAGGTAGCATCGCTGATATTTTGGGTATTGTGTTGATGATTTTTGCATCGGGTTTTGTGCTACTGTCGACCTTTTTGAATATTCTTTTACTGACCATTCGAGATGCGGTGGTGGTGGTTTTAGTGGTAATCTCACCACTAGCGATGCTTTCAGCGGTACTACCTCGGCTGGATAGTTTGTTTAAACAATGGTGGCGAATGTTGGTTAATATGATTGCCATTTCGCCGTTAATTAGCGCCTTGATTGGTGGGGCAATTTTGGTTGATTTTGTGGTAAGCGATAGCGGGGTAGACGCCGGATTGATTGCTTTTTTGTCAGCCAAACTAGCTATGAGCGGAACATTAATCGCTTGTCCTTTTATCGTTTTTAAAACTATGAGAAAAGTCGATGCGCTAGTCACATTTACTGACAATCGAGTAGCCAATCGAGTTCCATTCTTGATTAGAGATGAAGATCCGCTGGATTATAGTCGACGCGCTTACAAATGGCTAAATAATCTGCCTTTTAGGAGAGTTTCAAAAGCCCAACGGCAATTCGATCGCAATCAACGCAGAGCTTCCAGACAAGGCCGATTCTGGGCACTTAGCGCTAGCCAAGCGCGTCAATCTTTAAACAAAAACATTAACCTTACTTCTGCCGATTTTAGCCGTCAAGAATCCGCTAGTATGATCGATTCTTTTTATGATTATTATAAAAATGACCTCAAAACCGATAACCTCAGGACCTACCAGCATAAATTAGCCAATTACGGCACTAACAAAGACGCGATGTTGGCTCTAGCGCTCAGTTACGCTAAAGATTCCTCAAATCAGGGCCAAACTAACGTTAATTTTATTCTAAAAGCCCTCTACAACGCTAAATCCGCTGGCGCCTCACAAGCCAAGCTAAATCACACTTTTGAGGCGGTTTTGACAGAATTTAAACAACGGTCTGATTTTCGCTCAATTGGTTTATTAAAAGCTAATTTTGAGCACAACAACAATCAGCATGGCGAGTTTGATAGCCAACAACTTGCGCAAGCCGACCAAGCCACTGCCGACGCCGAACACCAAGAATTCCAAGAAACTATTTACAAACATACCAAACAATCACTTAATGAATTGCAAATCGGCAACAAGGACACTAACCAGATCGTTAGCTTATTAGACGGTACCGTCATCAAACGTGGCTCGGTTGCCAATCAAGCATTTATTGACCATATCACAGAAGATAAAAGCGCCCGCGATAGCTTATTTAATGCTTATCATCAACTCAGCGTTGAGGCGCAGAATCAATTGGGCGCTGACACTGAATTATTAAACAAATTACGCGATATGACCACTATTTCTTCGTCTACGTTAACTGGCAATTTAGATGATATTGACGTTCCTGACATATCGTCAGTATTTTCCACTGATAACCCTGAATCAAGAACCAAAATACTACATAGTGCCTTAAACCAGCGTAATGCTGAAATTGAAGCTCTAAAACAACAAATTTTAGACGGTATCAAACAAAATAATCAGAATAGTCAATAATCAATTGTAAAATAATCATAAATCAAGCATAATAATAATATGATAAAACGCTTAAGTTGGTGGATAATAGTGTTGTTGATAGCGATTTTTAGCTTTCAACCAGTTTGGGCTGATGATCCTGATTCAATTGAAAATATCAGTAGCCAGCATTACCAAAAATACACTAAATGTCAACAAGAAAAACTACGCGCCGACCCGCAACGCAGTCAAGCTGAGATCGCAGAGGAATGTCAGGCCGAAAACATTCCAACCAATTGTAATCCTCAGGGTGGGCTAGGCTGGTTAATTTGTCCATTGATTAATATTGTGGCTTCAGGTTCAGACGTTTCGTATTATTTTGTCCGTAATTTAATGGATATTGATGTTGATTTTCTCAAAACCGACTCACCGACGTTTCAAGTTTGGGCGGAAATTCGCAATATCGCTAATGTTGGTTTAATTTTGTTCTTCTTATTTATGATTTTTTCACAAATCACAGATCGTGGTATGAGCAACTATAATATCAAAAAAACTCTGCCTAAATTCATCATGGCGGTGTTTTTGGTTAATTTATCGTTTTTTGTTAGCCAATTACTGGTTGATATTTCAAACATCACTGGATCATCCGTCACCAAACTAATTGAAACCATCGAAAACGGCGCTTTTCAATCTAATGAAGGAGTCGGCCTAGGGGGTGTAACAGCTTCGGTAGCCGGAACCGCCTTGGCGATTCTGCTAACTGTTGTGGCTTTTACTAAATTACATCAGATGAATGCTTTATTATCTTTAATCATGCCACTTTTAGTGACCTATATTTTAGCTATGGTCGCGACCGGGATTATGTTACTAGTCCGAAAAGCCGCCGTGATTGCCCTGGTTGCTATTTCGCCGATCGCTTTTTTGAGCTTAATTTTTTCACGAACCGAAAGTTTTTATAATAAGTGGAAACAGGGGATGACGGTAACTTTAGTGGCTTTTCCGGTTATCGCTTTGCTATTTGGAGCGTCGGGATTTGTTAGTAAATTAATCACTCACAGCTCATCAGGACTTTTGATACATATTTTAGGGTTAGTCGTGTCGGGAGTGCCGATGTTTGTCGCTCCGTCAATGATTCGTAAATCGGTTAGTTCGCTACCGGCCGTAGGTAATATAATCAACAACACCGTTAATCGTCTGAGAAGTAGAAGTCAAACTAAATTTAACGACAGTCGCTTTATGAGCTTGGCCAAAAAAAGACGCCAGCAAGGATTTGATGATTTCTTGGCTGGGAAACTGCCATCTACTATTACTCCAAGATTATCCAGAGCCTTTCCTAAATTAAAACTTTTAAATAAAATACCCAATGGGGGATTATCGGCAATGACTCATGGCGTATTATCAAGAACCGCCTCAGGACAGTCAATCCTTAAAGACATTGACGATCGTCAACTAGCAACAATCACTGGCTTATCTAGCCAACTAGATGAGGCAGATTCTGAAAAAATTATGGACTATGCTGAGAATGATAGACTACATGATTTGAACATCAACGATTTGTCCGAACAATCGCAACGGGCCATTTATTCCGCTGGTTTAAACAATAATAACCTCAAAGAAATTGCCGGAGCGTCATTATTACGACAATCGCAACTGGGCGAAATCTCCCAATCAGGTTTCAATAAAGCGATGTCATTTATGGAAAAAAACGGCACCACCGCGTCAATTCGTAATCAATTATCTGAACAAGCTCGCCAAAGTTCGGTCGCCAAAGGTCGACTGGATATGGATAATCATATTAGCGGTTTAATGAAAAATGGTGGTGTATCACAAGCCACTATCGCCAGCGCACCTAATAATTTAAAAGATTACTTGCGCAATCTTGGAGCTGACGACATCGCTAAAATCAATTCTAAATCATTTACTAAAAACGACGATTTCCGCGTCGCTTATCAAGATTTATACCATAATGACCCCAATTTCGCTTATATCAGCAACGCTGCTTTAAACGATCCTAATTTGTCAGCCGCTACTGCCAACGAAATCCTAAAAATTCACTCAAATCAACCATAATTATGATCAAGAAAAGTCTTATCTTAGTATTCGTTGTATTAACCGCAATTATTTGGAGCGGTAATAGTTTTGCTTCGCAAAATTTTCGCAAATTTGATATCAATGACTACCCCAAAGATAAGATTTCCACTCACGAACTATTAACTCAAGTCCGCGATTTTTCCATCAACATTTTAAAAGAATTAGAAACTTGCAAAAATCGTGGCGAGCTAGAGAAACAAGATTATTATTGCACCAATATTTATGAAGCCGATCGACTTAGATTGAGCTTGTTATTAGCCATCAATGCCAATTTACCGGAAAACATTGCCACAACCGATAACGGCGTCAGTCGACTGATTTTTAAAAAAGGCAGTTTTAACGATATAATCGATAGAGTTAACCCGCGAATGGTCGGAATCAGCGATGTGGATAGCGAAAACCCTCAAGCTCAAGAAATTAAAAAAACTCTAGTTCAAAACAACGATATCGAGGCTGTTACTGCTAATAGTAACTTTCACTTTTTTATTAAAACCGCTAATTTAGGCTTGAAATCATGTGCCTTAGGGACCGGCTCGTCAACCAAAGATCGCTTCGCCACCCTCAACCCCCAACTCAAGCAAAACAACGACAAGGAATTAAAAGATTATCCACCAATTGGCTGTAATGATCTGATCGAAGTTTTAAGGCAATTTGCTAACGAAAAATCCTTACGAACTATCTTTAAACACACCGATGATTTCGCTTGGCTTAATTTTACTGATTCCGAAAAAGCCAATATTATTTCTACTAAAGAAGAGCGCGACCATTATAATAATTTAAAAAATGACGGCCGTAATTATGTCAATGCCCAATCTGAATGTGCCTTAAGAGGCGTTTCGGCCTTAATTTTATGCCCATCAATGCGCTTTTTGGGTAGCGCTAGCCAAGCCGGACTAGAAACCATAAAAAATAAGCTCTTATTAGATCCGCAGTTCGTTGATACTTCTTTGCCGAGTGGACAACTTTTATATCGTTTTTGGCAAGAATTTCAATCAATTAGTAATATGCTGTTCATCATATGTTTAATAATAGTTGTCATTGCTTATTTAACAAACTTCAAAATCGAAACTTATCACTTTAAAAAAATTATCCCTCGACTGGCTGGATTAGTGATTTTGAGTAATTTGTCTTTTTTGATTATGCGTTTTGGGGTAGATATTAGCAATTTAACCGGGCAAGGTTTGTATAAGACTTTTCTCAGATTATCCGGCTCGCAAATTAACATTATGAGCGTCACAATTGGAATTTTATCCGGAGCAAAAGGTATTCTATTAACCGGACTTGTAGCAACAGCTGGCTTTTATTTTGGTGGAATCATTGCTTTGGTGCCGATTTTATTATTTACTTTTTTCTCAATTTTAGCGGTAATTTTTAGTTTAGTTTTTCGAGACATTGCTTTTATTTTATCTGTTATAATCGCTCCGCTAGCGCTAGCTAGTTTATTATTACCAAACATCGACCGAATATTTAAAGTCTGGAAACAGACAGTGACGACGGTTTTTATGATACCTATCGTGGTTGGGTTTTGTTTTGGCGCTGGTATATTAGCATATAGTTTATTGTCCCGCAGTGGAGGAATTATGACCATTTTAAGTTTTATACCTTTAGCTCTGCAAGTTTTTATCTTTCCTAAATTGTTAATGAATTCCGTCAAAAATCTACCACTAGTCGGTGATAAATTAAGCGATTTTTTGAACAAAGGCTCAACTTTTGCCAGCGAAAAATATCAAGAGTCCGATTTTCACAAAACCGCTTTGCGCAACGACCGTATTAAACTAGCTAAACAACGCGAAAAAGGCATCGTTGATAAACGAGATCCTCGCACCTATTTTAATCGAGCAACCAAACCAATTCGCGATAAAAGTCGTCGAGCAATCGATCGAATTTTGCCAGGTTACAGTAGTGTCGTCTCGGCCCCGAGTTTTGATCCAGAAGTTTTTAAACAAATTAGTGATCTAGGTAGTGGCTTAAGCCCGGTAGTCGCGAAGCATTTTCTGATCCAAAATGAGATATTAGAAAGCGACGCAACCGATTCCGATTTATCTACCCAAGATTCCAACACCATCAACCAGGTAAATTCTTTATTAAACAGCAACGACCCCAATAATATTCTATCAGCGTTAATCGCTATGGCGGACGACGGCGAAGGCAACGCTCAAACTGTTCTAAAAGGATTAGATTATTATGTTAACTCTGGCGGAGAACGAAGTTACATCAATCAATCTTTAAAAATTATTGAGGCTAATTTTCAAAAAGAGTCAATGCCATCTGACGCAGCCCACATCAAAGACGTTTCAAAACGCCTTGCCCAAGTTAATCCCAATCCCAATCAATTACGCCTTGCCCAAGTTAATCCCAATCCCAATCAATTGCCTAATTACAGCTCACTTGGTATTGATGATCAAGGTGAACTAATTGATTTAACTGCCGAATATATGGGAAAAATTACCAATTGGCGTAAATTCAAAGGTTTCAAAGATAATATCGTAGACGATCAAGCTTTTAAAAAGTTTATTAACTCTCAAGGACATAACAACAAACAATACAAACAATTTATTATCAACTCTATCAAACAACAGGCTGGTCAACGACAAGAGGCCATGGATTATCTCAAGGATTTTTAGGCTGTTTATGATATGATTATATTAACTTAATTTGAATTAAATCATGTCAATACACCAACAAACTCTACTGAATTTACAATCTTTGCGTCAAGCCGAGCAGGGGGCTGGTTTAAATCTAGCGTCATCACTCCCAGAACTAGTTTCAATTAAAAAAACTACTCAATCAAAAACCGCCACCAAAGCCAATTTTAAAAAAACCGCGCCAATTATTATGATTTTACTGGTAATTATTGCGATTATAATTGGTTTATTGATGTTGTTATCACCAGCCACTCTAATAATGCACGTTACTCAAACCATCGTCGATCGGTTCGACACTCAACAAACTAGCGCTGAATCGCGAGCCAATCTGTTACTTAACAGTAAGTGGCTCGATAATCAACCAACTTCCGAATATAAAATCATTAACGATTATCGACAAATTCCTGAAGTTTTGGTCAAAAATTTAGAAAAAGAAGGCTTCCAAATTCAAACCAAAAATCAACAAATTGAAGCCATTTTCTTCAAAAATAAACCAATTAGTCGTCAAGAATTTTTGACTAAAATTTCTACCGATGTCGAAATCAATCAAGCCAAAAACAATAGCTACAACAGTAAGCGCGTTTTATTTCAAGACATTGCCTGGCAAAAGCACGCCCATAATTTACGACTGTCTAAACACGGTTTTACAGGGAGTGACCACTCGATTAACAGCCTCAAACAGCAAGAATTAGAAATTACAAAAATTCACGAGCCAGAGATGCGTTTTAACACTGAAATTCCGGGTGATAATCAATCTGGTTCTAACCAATCTACCCAAGCACCCCACACTAATCTTTTTAAATCAATTAAGCAAAATTTAGACTACATTAACCAACAAGCCGACCAAACCGCCAAGGCTCAAGAATCACCGTTTTACAAGTCTTTTAACAATCTCAAACTAATTGAAACCGATTTTATTAACAATCAAAGCGCCTGCGGTTTATATCATAATAGTAAATTTTTACAAAATTATGCCAAAACCCCTCAAGCTGGTCAACAATCTCGCTTAGCTTTTAATTTGTTTATTGAATCCGAAAAAATCAAGGCCGGGCTAGCCACTCCGGAATCGACTGAGTTTTATGGCAAACGATTAACCGAAACTTTTACCATCACCAAAGCTGACGGCACAAAAGTCGAAACTAAAGCCGGCACCGATTCAGTTGGCTATAAATACGCGGCTTTTGGCGACACTCTCGAACTTGATGAAAGCGCCGAACGTTACGTTATCGGAGCCAGTCCTAGCGTCGCTCAGTCTCTCAAAACTATCGAAAATAGCGATCATCAATGTGATAATTCTTCAGGTAATTTTCTCAGTCAATTGTTTAGTCAGTTTTTTAGTAATTTAGCTAGCTTGCTTCAACCTTTCAAACTTAATAATCGCTCCTTAAATAATTTACTTAATTCTGGTAAATCGCGTCAATTAACCGAAAACACTGTGGCTGCCATGGCTAATTTAAAAGTCGCCCCTAATACCACTGGGGAAGATTTAGTTAATTCTAGCGTCGCTTCAGCTGGTCATTTATTCGGTAGATTAGCCGCTATCGGTGGTAATAATATTTTAAATAAAAAACAAGCTATGGCTTATCTAGACCAACAATCTAAATATTTGGCCCTCCAAGGTCAAATCGAAGCCAAAAAACTCAGTCCGTTTGATACCAGCTCTAAACATACTTTCCTAGGTAGTATCGTCCATAGCAACCTACATCTTTTTACTAAAACCTCTTCCATTCGCTCCCTAGGACAGGGGATAATCCATTCAGCCAAACTAAGTTTAGCTAAAATTAGCCCGATATCACAAGCTAAAAACCTATCAATTAATCACCAGCGTTGTCAAGATCCGACTATTTTAAAGCTCAACCAATATTTTAATGGCGAGGAGATTGCTTTGGATATTTTTTGCAATCCAATTTATGGCGTAGATGTCAACGCCTTAAAAACCGACCCCTCAGCTGTTATTCGTCAATTAGTCGCCAGTGGTGATTTACAAAAAACCGACCCAAATTGTCGCGAAAATTGCGATTTGCAACCAGCTGCCGGCTTAGCCAATTACCAAAAAAATTGCATTGATCGAGCCAAATTACCAATTGGTGACGCCAATAGCGATTTAGAGCTTGATGATGGAGCTAGTTGTTTAGCTAATTCACCCCAAAAATCACTCTATGCTCTTTATTTTATCGACCAGCGTCTTAACACTATTTTTAAAGAAATTAACCCTTTATAATCCTCAAACATTATCAAAATCAATCCTTTTTGATATAATAATACTTATGGCAGTTTATAAAGTTCCCCAAGACGTGGAAGCTGAAGATAAACTCCTAGGACCGTTTAGTTTTCGCCAGTTTATTTATCTGGTTATTGCGGTGTTAGCGGGTGGTTTGGCTTATTTTTTGGGTACTATTTTTATTGGACTAGCTTTAATCCCTTTACCACTGATAGTTATCTTTTTAATTTTAGCACTCCCACTTAAAAAAGATCAGCCGATGGAGGTTTACGCAGCGGCTATTTTAGCTTTTTATCTCAAACCCCGTTTAAAATTATGGGAGCCAGATGGAATTCTAAATATGGTTGAGTTTACTAATGATGGTCTAGGCGATCAAGATTTTTCTCCCGATATTACGTTTGATAAAGCTCGCCAACGGATTAGTTTTTTGTCTAATTTAGTTGATTCTAATGGTGAATTAATCAGATCATCACTAGTAGCCAATCCAGCGATTCAATCCGATATCGCCGCCGAAGCCACTCAAGTTGAAGATATGCACGATGATGACGCCGTAATTAATCAAAAATTCGACGCCATGATCAATAATTACAACCAAACTCGACGCGAACAAATAATCGAAAATCTTAGCGACAGTGGGGGATTTAGCAATAATCAAACGTCTCAACCGGCTAATTTTCCGTTGCCACCAGAGCCTGTCGCAACTCCAACACCTCAGCCAACCCAATTCAGTCCAGCCCCAACGCCTCCAGACACACCCCCAGCTCAGCCTTCGGTTTCATTAACCGCTAAGCAAGCATTTCCACAACAAACACCAGAACCAACTGATAATTCTTATGTTTTTAGCCCGTCTCCTGATATAATAAATCTAGCTAATAATAACGATTTATCAGTTCAAACACTTTCTGCCGAAGCTAAAAAAATTGCCGACCGCAATAAAAAACTTTTAGGCGAGGAAGAGGAAGTTATAATTTCACTGAGGTAATTATGGATAATCAACAATATAATAATTTTCAACCTACCGCGCCAAATTCAGCTCCCACACCTGGCAATTTTGCGGTAAATAATCAAAATTTCAACCAACCTCTGCAATCTGATCAAGCTTTTTCATTGTCACAAGTGCCAACTAACCAAGCCTTACCACAAAACCCAAGTCAGCCAGATGTTATGACACCTAATGTTCGCGATTCTGGCAAGTCTAATATTAGCAAAGAAACTCGTCCGAAGCCAGCCAACCCAAACTCCACTCAAAATCATCTACAAATTGCCGAAGTCCGCGAAGGTATTATTATTATGAAAGATGGTAGTTTTAAAACTATAATCAGCTGTAAATCGATCAATTTCGACCTGATGAGCGCCCGCGAACGAGAGGGAATTGAATATGGTTATCAAGGTTTCTTAAATTCGCTCTATTTTCCAATTCAAATTTTAATTCGTTCTAATAAAGTCGATATTGGTCCATATTTAGAAAAATTAGTCAATATTCGCTCCAAACAAGATAATATGTTACTAAACGTTTTGATTGATGATTATATCAATTATATCGATATTTTAGCTCAAGAAGCTAATATTATGGATAAAACTTTTTACGTGGTAATTCCGTATTATCCGACCAACGAGTCGTTTGATGATATTAAATCTCAGTCTAAGGGTATTTTAGGTAGTTTATTTGCCAAAAGTCCCAATCAAACAGTTAAAGTTAATCAAAAATCCTACCTAAAAGCTAAAGAAGAGATTCAAAATCGCGTCGATGTTATTTTAAATGGTTTAAATCAAGTCGGCGTCCAAGCTAAACAACTCAACACCGAGCAAATTAGTCAATTATTTTATAATTTTTATAATCCAGACACCGCTAACCGCGAACCGCTAGTTAGTTTTGATCAAATTTCCACAATTTACACAACAAAAGGAACTAATCCACCTGGAGGTGAAATTTAATGGGTTTATTTTCAAAAAAAGATACCACTCAACCAATATCAGAAGAGCAACGAGTCGAGCAAGCTTATTTAGCTGGCATGACTACTTTGCGCGATTTAATTGCACCAAGTAGTCTTGAGATTTTTGCTAATTATTTTCGTCTCGGCACTAAATTTGGTCGAACTTTATACGTTTATGGCTATCCACGTCAGGTTCACACTGGCTGGCTTAGTCCTTTGATCAATATCGATGAAATTCTCGATATTAGTATGTTTATTTATCCAGTTGACACGCAAACAATTTTAAAAAACTTAACCAAAAAAGTTACTCAGCTAGAGGCTTCATTAGCCATCAACTCTGAAAAAGGTAAAGTTCGCGATCCTGCCTTAGAAGCTGCAATTATCGACGCCGAACAATTACGTGACCAGTTGCAAATTGGCGCTGAGCGCTTTTTCCGATTTGGTCTATACGTCACAATGTATGCCGATAGCCTCGAGGAACTTCGTTACGTTCAAAACAAAGTCGAAACTCTTTTCGGTCAACAATTAGTTTTTTCAAAAGTTGCTTCTTCACAACAAGAGCAAGGTTTACAATGTACCGCACCTCAGTTAATGGACCAATTAAAAATTCGCCACAACTTAAATACTGGCGCTTTGTCGACCACTTTTCCGTTTACTAGCGCTGATTTGTCGCAAGAAGATGGTATTTTATATGGCATCAATGCTCATAATTCCGGCTTGGTGATTTTTGACCGATTTAGTCTTGAAAACGCTAATATGGTGGTTTTTGCTAAATCTGGTGCCGGTAAATCATTCACGGTTAAACTCGAGGCTTTGCGCTCGATGATGGTTGGAACTGAAATTTTAATTATCGACCCGGAAAACGAATACCGCAAACTATGTGATGCAGTTGGTGGTTCTTATATTCGCCTCAGCCTTAATTCAGCCACCCGCATCAATCCGTTTGATCTGCCAAAAGTCGTCGACACTAAAGAAGCTAACAACGCCCTGCGGTCTAATTTAGTCACTTTGCACGGCTTATTCCGTTTAATGCTATCCTCATCAGCTCCGGTAACTAGTGAAGAGGGCGTGACTGGTTTTGGTTTAACTCCGCAAGAGGAAGCTGACCTTGATCAAGCTTTGATTGACACTTATTCCCGAGCCGGTATCACTAGCGATCCCTTAACACATCAAGCTACTCCGCCAACTATCGCTAATTTATACGATACTTTACTGCATATGGGCGGTACTGGACCGCAACTTGCTCAACGTTTACGTAAATACACCACCGGGACTTTCGCTGGGATTTTTTCCCAACAAAGTAACGTCGAAATTAACAACCCAATGGTAGTTTTTAATATTCGTGACCTCGAGGATGAATTACGCCCAGTAGCGATGTATATCGTGCTTAGTCACATCTGGAACGTCACTCGTTCTGATCAACGTCGCCGAATGTTAATTATTGACGAGGCTTGGCAATTGATGAAATATCCAGATTCTGCTAATTTTATCTTTAGTTTGGCAAAACGCGCCCGCAAATACAAACTCGGTCTTACTACTATCACTCAAGATGTCGAGGACTTCATGGGTAGTAAAATGGGCCGAGCTATTGTCAACAACGCTTCGATGCAATTACTTTTAAAACAATCAACTAGCACCGTCGATGTAGTAGCGGAAGTCTTTAAATTAACCGACGAAGAGAAAAAACGCCTAGCTAATTTCCCAGTAGGGCAGGGACTATTCTTCGCTGGTCAAAACCACGTTCATATTCAAATCAACGCCTCACGCACTGAAGAAGAATTAATTACCACTTAATTTTTGTTTTTTTAAAAACCAACAGCTCGACTTTTTTATAGTCGATCTGTTTATTTAGTTAGTTCAACAATCTGATAATCAGTTAAATTGTCAACATTTGTGGAAGTTAAAATAATCTGCGATTGATTGGTATAATTCATTAAAAATTGCTGGCGCGAACGATCCAATTCACTCAAAACATCATCAAGTAACACTAGCGGATCGAGACTAGTCTGCTGTTTAATAATATCAATTTCAATTAGCTTCATCGCCAAAATAATCGATCTAGTTTCGCCACGCGAGGCGCATTTACAGGCTAATTTTTGATTAAAATAAATCTCTAAATCGTGCCGATGCGGTCCAATTGTCGTGCCTAGCGCAAAATGCGTCTGTTTTAACAATTGATTAAAAATTTTCTGCTCTAGATGATTAATATCATCCGCCTCAAATTGATAACTAAAGCTAATTTGATCATCTAGACCGGTAATTTGCCGATAAATAGCATTAATTCGTTGATTGAGCACTTCGGTCATTTGCAGGCGATGTTTAATGATTTGCCCACCATATTGACTCAGTAATACATCCCAGGAAAATAATTGTTCTTTATCAATCACACCATCGCGCGCCAGCATTTGTTTAATTAAATCATTACGCTGTTTAAGCGCCTTATTATACCGACTAAGAGCACGAGAATGTAGGGGATTAACCTGATTGATCAAATTATCGAGATATTTACGACGTCGAGTCGGTGAGCCGATAATTAAATTCATATCATCCGGTTCGAACAGCACCACCGGAATTTTATGCGCCTGTGGCAACCGGCGGTGGATTTTTTGGTTAATAGCAATGGTTTTATCTTTAGAATCAGCCTTAAATTGCAACTTAAAAGTGCGCCGATGAGCGCTTGATCCATCAATTTCCGCGTCGATCCGCAACCACTGACAATTATTTTTTATCAAATCACTATCACTATCTTTAAACGACTTACCTTGAGCGATTAAATAAATTGCCTCAAGCAGACTAGTTTTGCCAGAACCGTTCGGTCCGATAATTGCTAATTTTGGAGCGGTAATTTGTAAATCATACCGGTCATGACAGCGCCAATTTTGAACTGTCAAGTGTTTAATAATCATTTTAGCTCTTCAGTGGCATAATAATATGCAGATAATCATCTTGTTTAACTGGACGCAAAATACACGGCGCTAATTTGCCTTTAAACTCAAAACTAATTAAATCGTCATGAATTACACTTAAAGCGTCACTTAAATAGCGCGAATTAAGGGTAATTTTACCATCACCAACCACTTCCGCCTCAGCTTCTGAGATATTTTCGCCAATTTCCGAAGCAATTGATTTTAATGATAGATTTTGGGTTTCTGCCGAAGCCGTCACAGTGATTCCGCTCGCTGAATGTAACGCAAAAAAACCAGCAATTTTAACCACTTTAGCAAATTCGGCTTTGTTGATTTTAATCTGAATATCATTGTCTTTAGGAATTAACTGAGTATAATCTGGGAACCGCCCCTCGATTAACTGAGAAATAATCTCAGTATCACCAACTCGAAATCGGACTTGTGACTCATTAAACAACACTTCAACCTCGTCGTCATCGTCGCTAATTGCTCGCAATACTTCTTGCATAGTTTGAGCTGGCACAATCGCTGACAATTCTTGGTTAAATTCGATCAATTTGCGTTCTGCTAGGCGATAACTATCAGTTGCCGCTAGATATAACCAACCGTCACGCATTTGCCATAATACACCAGTTAACACCGGTCGCGCTAAATCATTAGTAGTAGCAATAATCGTTTGAGAAGTTGCCTGACGAAAATCAGCTGTTTTTAAGTTAATCCGAATAGCCGATTCCTCGTCAATCGTTGGTAATTCTGGGAATTCTTCAGCTAACACGCCGTTAATTATTGAGGTAAATTTACCAGAACTAATTTTTAAATGACTGTTAGTTACCACTAAATCAATCACGCCACTCGGTAAATTATTAACAAATTCAGTCACAACTTTAGCCGGAATAGTAATTTCGCCTTGATTAGTGATTTTAGCGCCAATATACTGCGTTGAGGCAATTTCTAAATTAGTAGCTGCTACTAATAAGCGATTGCCACTGGTTTTTAATAAGATATTATCTAAAATCGGCATCTGGGTTTTCATATTTGCAATTTTCGAGACAATATTGAGTGCTTTAGATAGATTTTCCTGGGTGACTTTTAATTCCATAATATATATTCCTTTATTTATATTTTAACATATTGGGGTGATTATAGGTGTTGTGGATTATGTGGAAAATTATAGTTTCGTATCTGTTAAACTTGGGTTGTGAATTGGGGATAAAATTGTGCGTTAATTGTGTGAATTATGTGTAAAATCCTGTGATTATCCACTTAATTACTAAACAGCTTCGGCGATTTGTGTATAACTAGAATTATCGATACACAGGTTATTAACAAGCTGTTTAAAATTAAACACAACTTAAGTATCGTTTTTCCACTTTTTATCCACATTATTAAACTATCAATGAACTAAAAAGTAAATTAGTTATATAAGCTTTCACGAATTACTGCAATGTTATCGCGGATTACCGGATCGAGTTTAGAGTCTTTTTCAATTTTTTCGATCGAGTGAATTGCGGTAGTATGGTCTTTACGACCAAGTTCTTTAGCAATTTTTGGAAAGCTCATATGAAGTTCGCTTCGTAGTAAATACATAGCGATTTGACGGGGAACGACGATGTGTTTGGAGCGTTTAGAGCTACAAATTTCGTCAGTTTCAATCTGAAAATATTTAGCGGTTTTATTAATAACTTGTTTGGCGGTTAAATGTTGTGGTCGGGAAGTTTTTACATTACTAAGTAAAGCTTCAGCCATGTCAATTGTTGGCGTCATACCTTGCATTTCGGAGTAGGCGAGGAGTTGATTGAGCGCCCCCTCGAGTTCGCGAATATTAGTCCGAAAATTATTAGCGATATGTTCAATAATATTAGTTTCCAAACTAACCCCTGATAAATTCGCTTTAGCATCAATAATAGCACAGCGTGTTTCAAAATCTGGCATCTGAATATCGATAGTCATACCCCATTCAAACCGACTACGCAAACGTTCAGTCAAAGTCGGAATGCTTTTTGGCGGTTGATCGCTAGAGATGATAATCTGCTTGTTTTTTTGGTGTAAGGCGTTAAAAGTGTGAAAAAACTCCTCTTGAGTCTTCTCTTTACCAGTGATAAATTGCATATCGTCAACAATTAACACATCAACATTGCGATAACGCGCCGAGAAATCATCTTTTTTGAAACGGATTGACTCGAGGAATTCTTTAACAAATGTCTCAATTGTGACATATAAAACGCGCGCCTTGGGGTTATTTTTAATGATTTCATTACCAATAGCTTGCATTAAGTGAGTTTTACCCAAACCAACCCCTGAGTAGAGAAAAAGAGGGTTGTATTTAGTGCCGGGATTTTGGGCGATAGCTTGGGCGGCGGTATAAGCGAAATTATTACTTGATCCAACGATAAAATTATCAAAAGTATAACGCGGATTCAGTCCAGTGCCAGTTTTAGTTGGTTGGTTATAAGATGAGGTGGCGGTCATGGTAGCTGTCGGCGTGGTGGTCTGAACTGGGGCGGATTCACGCATTTTATAAATCTGGTCTTTTTTAGCGATTTGGCTACGTAGACTGGCTTGTTTAGTGGCATTAAAATTAGTTTCATAGCTAATTTTAGGGTTTTTGACCCCGTTTTTCTCAAAAGTATTGATCATTAGATCGTTGAATTTTTTCTGCAAAAAAGATTGAATAAAAACGTTTGGCACGGCAATTTTAATATCATTGCCGTTGATAGAAATTAGCGAAATTTTTTTAAAAATCGACTCAAACGAAGATTTTGGCACGCTGATTTCAATTTCACCAATCACACTTTGCCAAATTGTTCGTTCCACTTCGATTTTTCTCCCTTTTTATTAACAAAACTTAATAAAGATTATAGACTTTTTGGGAGTTTTCCACAAGTTGATTTTTTACAACATTAAGTTTTAATCAAAAACCGATCTAATAGAGGTAAAGTTTTCCACAGATAAAATTAACTCTTTAAAACCTGTGGATAAACTCTTGAAAAATGGGGAAAAATCAAGTATACTAAAAAAGATTTAAAAAATAAAAGCAAGTTTTTAAGTTGCAAAATAAATTAATATTAATATAATAAGAAGGTTATTATGGTAAAAAGAACATATCAACCACACACTCGTCAACGCGCTAAAGTTAGTGGTTTTCGCGTTAAAAACCGCACTAAAAATGGTCGCAAAACCTTAGCTCGTCGTCGTATTAAAGGTCGCAAACAATTAACTGCTTAATTAGTTAAAATGATACCTTTTAAAAATCGCTTCCATGGACACAATAGTTTGACTTATACTTATAGAAATGGTCAGACTATCCGCTCAAAACTGTTTTCAATTAAGTTTTGCGCTAATCCACGGAAGCGATTTTCGCGTGTAGCGGTGGTGGTTTCTAAAAAAGTTGCCAAAAAAGCCGTCCAGCGTAATTTTTTGCGCCGACGGCTATATAGCCTAATTCGGCCCCATATTGCTCAATTTCAACGTAATTACGATCTGATCATTATTGTCCATTCAGCGGAGTTAGGGCAGGTTAAATTCGCCGAATTAGAGCAAAAAATCATCACCGAACTGAAAAATCAGCAAATTTTATAAAATCGGCTGATTTTTCGCATTTTAAGCTTCTAATTTGAGCTTATTTTGGCTTGTTTTTGATATCTTCTAAGCTATGCCACTGTTTGGTATCGGGTTTTTTATTGAAACTCAAGCCTTTTTTGAAAAGGTTAATTATAAAATCCAAGCTAGCCATCCAAATTCGCGTAATTGCAAACCAGATCGCGCAAACAGCCAGCAAAACTAGTAAATATGCCAACCAACTCATAGTTTATTTACCGGAAAATTCCTTAAAAAAGGCCTCAAATTTGGCGTATTCTTCTGGTTGATAGAGATAAGCTAGGAATTTTTCGTCGTTTTCCGCCAAAGTCGCAAATTGAGTATAGCCAGCCATTAAACCACCTTGATGATAAATAGTATACATGCCGGTCGAAATTTTTGCTTTTTTGATGTTATCTTTAGTAAAAATCTCAGGATCACTACAGCCCTCGAGCTCAGGAGTGGTTTGTAATAATACAATCGACATATCCGATTCTCGATAACCAATAATTAAACTAGTGTAGGTATAAGTGGTTTTACGCGCTAAAATATAGTCGCTATTTTTAATATTTAAACCATAACCATAAATAACATCATAAGAGTCGCCATCGGCCATTACGCCGTTAAATAACTGCCGTAATTTGCTTTTATTAGCATCAGATTTTTGAATATCCCATTCTTTCTTTTTTCTAAACCAACCCATAATTTATTCTCCTTATGTTAAGATGTTTGTTTTTTTATTATAGCATTTTAAGGCTTAAAATAGGTTATTAAAACAAACGCAATAATTTATCGCTAAGTTTAAATAAAATCTACTAATTTGCTAAATCGAGCCCACAAAAAATCTTCAAACTCTTCTTGATTAACAAAAGTGTGTTCGGGATATGTTAAAAAATCACCAGGAGCTTCTAATGCCCCTAGCTCAAATCGGAGTTTTTCTAACTTGTCTGATGGTTGAAAGTTAAGTTTTGATGGGTGGGTAGCATTAAATGTTGCTATGGCAATTTTATCCGAATCTCTTGGCGATAAACTGCGTGTCGCAATAGCGGCTCTATATAATTCAACAACTTGCTGTTGATTATTAAGTGGTTCAGTAAGTTTATGTTTAAACTCTTTCATTGAAATGATTATATCATGATTTTTATCGGCAGACTACGGATGTTTAATCTGATAGATGTAAAGAAATTGTAACATCAGGAACATATGTGTTTTAGAGAGTGCTCGGAAAGTATGATATAATACTAAAAGCTATGTTAGGTACTATTTTTCACGAATTGATTTTTCGACCGATTTTTAATCTGTTATTGGCGCTTTATAGTCTGGTGGGTGATTATGGGGTGGCGATTATTTTGTTTACGATTATTGTTAAAATTTTACTATTTCCGTTGCTAAAATCACAGACCCTGCAGATGAAACGGATGCAAGATATTCAGCCCGAACTGAAGAAGATTAAACAAAAATCTAAAGGCAATAAACAGCTCGAATATCTGATGACAATGAGTCTTTATAAACAGAATAACATCAAAATGTCAGCTTCGTTTTTCTCGGCTTTGATTCAGTTGCCGATTCTAATTGCGATGTTTAGCGTGATTCGGGTGATGGTGACTGATGTTAACGCCGTTAATCATCTGGCTTATGATATTACTAAAACTATGGCGCCAGTTCAGCAATTAATCGCTAATCATCAGACTTTTAAGCCGTTATTATTTGGTCAAATTGATATGAGCGTGATCCCATTTCAGTTTAATAATGGTCTAAATAGCTTTATAATGGCCTTATTTGTGCTTGGAGCGGCTTGGACGCAGTACTATATTATCAACTCAGCTAGCACCTATCAGAACCCTCAGAAACGCCGAATTCGCGATATTTTAGCGGAAGCCGGGGAGGGAAAAGAGCCTGATCAGACAGAAATTAACAATATTATGATGGGTAAAATGAATAAAATCATGCCGATAATGATGTTGGCTAGTTTTGGCGCGATTTATGGTGTGATGGCCTTTTATCAGTTTACTTCGGGGTTAATCTCGATTATTCAGCGTAAATTAATCCTTGATAAAATTGTCGCCACCGAAGTTAAACCAGTTGACGAAGCGGAAGTCGAGGAGCGTCTCAAACGAGCTAAAACCGCTGAAGTATTGTTCCAAAATCGTGCTAAACAGCTAAAAAAATCCTCCAAGATTAAAACCACCATCAAGACCATTTCTACTGCTGAAACAGAGGCGGAGACTATTGTAAAATCAGCTAATTCCGCACCAAAAACTTCTCGCCAACCCCAATCTTCCACTAAAAAACACCATCGGAAGAAAAAAGGTTAGAAAGGGAAGTTATGAATAAAGAAGAAGCAATTATTTACGCTACGAAGTTTACTGAGGATATTTTGAGCTTTTTTGGGCTTAATGTCGCAGTTAGCTCCACCTGTGAAGATGAGGTGATTGAGTTATCAATTCCGTCGACCGAGGCTAATGCGATTTTAATCGGTAAAGACGCTGATAATTTGCGGGCTTTACAGAGTCTGATTTCGGCTAATTTACGGCTTAAAAATTCAGCTATTTATCGAGTTAATCTCGATATTGCCGATTACAAAAAGCATAAAAACGACAAATTGATTGAGCGAGCCGAAAAATGGATCGAGCGCGTCCGGCAGACAGGTCAGGATTATGTGATTAATTTAAACCCGGCTGATCGTCGAATTGTCCACAAATTAGCTCAAGATTATTCCACTATCGAAACTCATTCTGAAGGCGAGGGAAGCGAACGTCGTTTGATTATCTCGCGGGTCAAAGAATCCTAAATTAATGGCTAATCAACCCAAAATCACCAAAAAACAAAAGGTTTTACTGGATTTTATTGAGGGTTTTACCGATAATCAGGGATTTAGTCCGAGTTATCGGGAAATCGCCGAGGCGCTGGGCTATAAATCAATTGCTACGGTGGCAGAGCACATCAATAATCTAGTGGCGCTTGATTTAATTCGTAAAAATGATGGCGCCGCTCGGTCACTCGAGGTGATAAAACCCGATCAGCTGGTATTAGCACTTGATAAACAAATCGCTGTTCGTATCAAACAACTTGATCAACTGGAGCTAGTCAGTGTTAAAAAAGCCTTTAAAATCTTAAATATTGCTGAATTAAACGATTTAATTGAAAAACTAATCACTAAATAACTTGACTTTGGGTATGTCTTCTCATATAATATTTAAGTATTCTGGCGTAGCTCAGTGGTAGAGCAATTGGCTGTTAACCAATGGGTCGCTGGTTCGAGCCCAGCCGCCAGAGCCATGGAAAATCTCCGATTAATCGGAGATTTTCTTGTTATTTACAAAATAGTGGTGATTTAAAGCAAAATTAAAGATTGACGGTCTATGATATAGCCATTAACTTAATGAAAGGAAAAAATATGACTAAAAAACAAGTGAAAGAGTTAAATTTAACCACTAATGAGGCGTTGGTTTTGCAACAAGTTTATGAGGATGGTAGTGATGATATTGCGATGCTGGCAGTGCAAGTTGGCATACCACGGCGCACGGTTATGAATGTGCTGACAGATTTGCGACGTAAGGGACTGATGGCAATTGAACAGGCGTATGGTGATGCTTGGGTGCGCTTGACGGCGCGCGGTAAGCGTTTAGTGCAACAAATTTGGCCGGAAATGCAGATGATTAACGTGTGTTAGCTTAAAATTTAGTAATTTCAAACCGCCTGTGATATTGTTAAAAGGGAAAGGATTTAAAAAACCGGTGAGAATTTTACTAATTGAAGACGACGTAGTGATTGCTCAATCACTCAAAGAAGGCTTGGAGGATGAAGCCTATGCGGTCGATGTGGTGCACGATGGCGACGAGGGCTACCGAACGGCTTTAGCTGATGATTATGATGTAATTATTCTTGATATTATGTTACCAACCACCAACGGCTACGAAGTCTGTCGGGCTTTGCGTCGAGATGGCAAACAAACGCCGATTTTGATGTTAACGGCGCGAGATACTGAGCGCGATGTTATCACCGGGTTGGATACTGGCGCTGATGATTATTTAGCAAAACCGTTCAGTTTTGAGGTGCTATTGGCGCGCCTGCGGGCTTTATTGCGCCGACCAAATCAAAAACTTGATGAAATTCTGCGAGTGGCTGATTTGACATTGGACCCAAGCTTGAGAAAAGTCAATCGCGCCTCGCAAGAAATTAGTTTAACTACTAAAGAATACGGCGTGTTGGAATATTTAATGCGTAATCAAGGTAAAGTTCTGTCTAAAGAGCAAATTATCGCCCATGTTTGGGATTTTGACGCTGATGTGTTACCGAATAATGTGGAATTATTTATTATGTTTTTGCGTCGCAAAATTGATAAACCGTTTGCTAAGAAATTAATTCACACCGTGCCTGGTTTTGGTTATAAACTCGAGGAAAAACCGTGAAATATCGCCAACGTTTGCGCCGTTTAGCGCTGAGTTATTTAGCGGTGATTATGACTCTGTCGGTAGTGTTTAGTGGCATAATTTACACTATTACCGCCGCGCAATTGAGTCGACCGTTGCCGGTTAACGAACATAATCAGGCGTCTTTAGTGCTGATTGAGGATCAATTTAATCGGCGTTTGGAACAGCGAGATAATCAAACGCGCGGGTCGGTAATTATGTCGCTGATCATATTGAATACAATTATGTTGTTTGCTGGCTATTGGTTGAGTTTGTGGCTGGCGCGCCGAACCTTAGCGCCAATTGAGCGATCAATTACTCAGCAAACTCAATTTATATCGGACGCTAGTCATGAGTTACGCACTCCACTGTCGGCGTTATTATTGAGCAATGAGGTGGCTCTGCGTAAACCAACTTTAACTGATCAAAAAGCTCGTCGGGTTTTACAGCAAAATGTTGTTGAAATCAAGAAATTAACGGATTTAAGCAATTCGTTGCTGGATTTGGCCAAAATGGAAAACATCACCTTTAAGGCGGAAAAAATCAATCCATCGTTGTTAGTCGAGGAAATTATCACCAAATTCACCCCAGTTGCCACGGCTAAACATTTAAAACTGATTCATAATCAAAAAACGGTGATTGGCGAAATTAGAATACAAGCTAGCGCTGTGCGACAAATTTTGGCAATTTTGGTTGATAATGCCATCAAATACGCCCCGTCAACAACTGGCAAAGTGACTTTGCAAGCCCAATTCAAGAAAAATACCCTAGAATTGACAGTAAAAGATAACGGTCCAGGAATTGCGCCGAGCGACAGGAAACGTATTTTTGATCGGTTTTATCGGGCGGATTCGGCCCGCACCCGCACTGATGTTTCGGGATATGGTTTGGGGTTGGCCATTGCTAAAACGTTAGCCGACCAGTGTGGCTACACAATTCGAGTCAAAAGTCAGCCGTCGATTAAAGGATCGGAGTTTAAACTAATTATTCCGCTTGGTAATGACAAATAACGGTTAGACACTACATAACTTTTTAATAGTTTATGCTAAAATTAACATATGGACAAACTAATTCTTCAAGATAAAATAGCGGTAATTACTGGTGCGGCCAGTGGTATTGGTAAGGCGATCGCGATGACATACGCCCAGCAGGGCGCTAAGCTGGTAATAACTGACATTAATTTAGATGGTGTTGAGGCGGTGGCTCAAGAAATTACCAAAAAAGGCGGTCAAGTCATAGCAATTAAAACTGATGTTGCGAAAAAATCTGACATCGATGCGATGATCGATTTAGCGATCGATAAATACGGCAAACTTGATATTTTAGTAAATAATGCCGGCATTATGGATAATATGCAACCGGTTGATGAAATTGATGAAACAACTTGGCGCCGAATTATGGATGTTAACGTCTCTAGCGTGCTATTTGCCTCTAAAAAGGCCGTTCAAGTGTTTAAAAAACAAGCCAATAAGGGCGTAATTATCAATATTGCTTCGGTTGGCGGGATTCGCGGTAGCCGGGCGGGTGTAATGTATACCGCTTCTAAGCACGCGGTAATCGGCATCACCAAAAATATTGCCTATATGTATGCTAAAACTGGCATTCGTTGCAATGCTATCGCGCCAGGCGGTGTTAATACTAATATTTCTAGTTGTATGACAAATCCTAGCCAATTCGGCATGGGGCGGGTGATGGAAGGCGTCGCAAATTCGCCACGAATGGGCGAACCCGAGGAAATTGCCGGTCCGGCCTTGTTTTTGGCTTCAGAGCAATCGAGTTTGGTCAATGGTGCGGTATTAGTAGCTGATGGCGGTTGGACGGCTTATTAAGGCCAAAAAATGGCTCTAGCGAGCTAAATCTAACGATTTTATTGGATTTTTCTAATAAAATGAGCGGTGTCACGAATTTCGGCGTTGTTTTTTAGATAAAATTTGTGGGCCGGTATTTTTGCGTAACTTGAGGTAAATTCTAAGGCTTCAAGCTGGTTTTCTGCACCCCAATCAAGCATGGCCTGCCATATCTTTTGACTGATACCTTGACCGCGGTATTGCTTATCAACTACAAACTCCTCAAGATAGCCGACATTAGGTTTGGCAATTTTAGCGACAATGCTTAAGGTGGCAGCGCCGATAATTCGACCGTTGTCGCGGGCTACTAGTTGGACAATAGTAGGCGAATTGCTGATAAATTTGATTTTCTCGGCTGAAATTGGTCCGCCGTCAGACTCAGTGTTAAGTTGGGCGAGCAATAAACCCAAATCACGCGCATCTGCCTCTGAATAATCAGTTAAACGCTCAATTGAGATAGAATTGTTCATAAGTTTATTTTAACATAAACTGGATAAGTTCTGCGCCATAATTAACAACATTAACTAAGGCACAATAAAATTTTAGCGCTTAGAATGATGTCGTCGACAGTTGAACCGCGTGATAAGTCAGAAATCGGCTTATTAAAACCTAGCAAAACCGGTCCTGCTACGTGCGCTCCAGCTAATTGTTCTAGAGCTTTATATAAAATATTACCGCTATTTAAATCGGGTGTAATTAAAACGTTAGCTTGGCCAGCCACCGGGCTTTGCGGGGCTTTTTTGTGACCAATTCGAGGGTTGATGGCGGCATCGAGTTGCATTTCGCCATCAATTAGAACTTCAGGTAGGCGGGCTTTAGTCAGTTCCATGGCTTGGTGAATTTTATCAATTGACAAATCACGTCCACCCGAACCAAAAGTCGAAAACGATAGCATCGCGAGGCGAGGTGGCTGATCGAGAATTTTGACCGAAGCTTGGTGGGTCAAAACGATAATATCGGCTAGTTGCTCGGCGGTTGGATTTTTACAGGTAGCCCCATCAGCTACAATCAAGCGTCGGCCGTCCGGAAAATCACAAACAAATAAACTAGCAAAAGTTTTTTGACCGTCAGGCAAACCAACAATGTCGCGACTAGCGATAATAACATCACGCGTTGGACAATCAATACCAGCGATCATCGCTTCGGCTGAACCACTTTTTAACATAGTACTGGCGGTGGCGAGAGCTTGTGGTCCACCCTCCAACAAAAGCGGTTGGCAAATCGTTTGGAGCTGCTGGGTGGCTTGCTTAATAAAAGGGTTATTGCCTTCAGGAAAAATAATTTTCTTCATAGTTTTATTGTAACTGATTTATTTAAAAACAGCCACTATAGTTTGTGATATAATAAGCAACATGGATTTATGGTTAATCTTATGGTGGTTGGTGATTTACGCGTTTTTAGGCTGGTGTGTTGAGGTAATTTACGCTACCAGCAGTCGCGGTATTTTTGTTAATCGCGGTTTTTTGAGCGGTCCGTATTGTCCGATTTATGGTTTTGGAGCGCTCCTAGTCTTATGGGTAACGGCGCCGTTTATTAAGAGTCTGTTAGGTTTGTTTGTGGTGGCTATGGCTTTGTGCAGTATTTTAGAGCTGATAGCGGGCTGGCTCATGGAGGTATTTTTTAAACAACGTTGGTGGGATTACAGTGACTATCCTTTTAATATTGGTGGTTATGTTTGCTTGGAATTTTCGTTGTTATGGGGGTTAGCTTGTGTGTTTATGGTTAAAATTATTCATCCAGTTATTGTTAAAATAACTCCTCAACTACTTAATCAGGCTGGTTTGACGGTGCTGAGCTTGATTTTAATCGCCTTGTTAGCTGATTTTATAGCGACTGTTAATCAAATGCTAAAACTTAAACAACAATTATTGCTGATTGATGAAATTGATCAACGAATGAAACAATTGGCTGATGGTTTGGGCAAACGAATTCACGGCGTTAGCAAAACCACCATCAACGAATTAACTGAGCTCAAACAAAAACAAGACGAGATTCTGGCGGTTGTCAATTATCGTTATGGTCGTTTGATTCGGGCTTTTCCTGATTCAAGTTTAAAACAATTTTTAACTCAATCAGTCAATTTTAAGCTCGACGTACTCCCTAAGAAGACTAAGAAAAAAGATTAAACTAAAAATTACCCTTTTGTAAAAGGGTAATTTTTTAAAAATAATTATTTAGTTATTGGTGGCTTTTTTCTTGCGATTAATCATCAGACCGCCGAAGCTAATAATTAGTAGCAGATAGATAAACCAGCTTGGAATGTTGACGCGACCGATGCGCAGGTAACCAGTATTAGGCGGTAAAAAGAACCCGAGGTTGTTTTTGGCGTTAATTCTGATAGTTTTTCGAATAATGGTCTTGTTGCCGGCTGGGTCAGTGGCAGTTATTGTCAAATCGTAAGAACCGTTAGCTAGTTGATCAATGGTTCCCTGAGGTAGGGTCCAGGTTCCGTCTTGATTATTGACGGCAGGATATTGTTTGCCGTTGATTTCGACGGTTACATTAGCGTCTGGTTCGTTGACTGTACCAGATAATTCCGGACTACGTTCAGTGTATTCATCTTTAGGGTTAAAATCAGTCACCGGCGGAACATTGTCAATAACTAGACCATTAGGGAAAACTTTAGTCAAAACCACGCTCGAAGTGTTTGGATCATAACTTTTGACAGTGACTTTGTAAGTGCCATCTGCTAATTCTGGCGCGATAGTTCCGGCTGGTAGGGTCCATGTGCCGTTACCGTGGTTAATGGCTCGGAAGAAGCCAGGACGACCTTCGATATAAACGTGAACTTCTAGATTGGGGTCGTTAATTTCACCTTTTAGCTCAGGGGAGCGAATTTTGGTATTAGTCTTATTAAAAGTTAGAATATCAGCTTTGAATTTTAAACTACGTTGTTGGGTGATGGTTGTGTCAGGGCAACCACCAGTGATTTCTAATTCAATTTGATTAGTCTGTGGGGCAGGTAATAGGCCAGCTAGTGGGACGGTGGTGTCTACGCCTGCCTGATAAGCTACTGGCTGATCATAAACTTGAGTGCCATTAAGGCGAACTATCAGTCGAGTGGCCCAATTAGTGCGCACGACGTAATTGAGGTTGCTTTTAATAACGGTAGCGTTATTGTCGGGCACAGTTGAAACCAGGCTAACGGTAGTTTGTCCGCCTTGACAAACTTGAGCTTTGACGTTGGTGTTTGAGGCGAAGACCGCTGTAGTGACCAGTCCTGATAGTCCAAGTGCTAAACCGCTAGCTATCGCTAACGCTAAGCAACTATTTTTTATATCGATATTTGAGTTTTTTATTAGCGACATAGCTAACTCCTAGGATTAAAATGATAACTGATATGATAATTATGAGAATTGGTGAGATAAATAACACAGTGCGGGTTTCATCGATTTTTTTATCAAGACCACTACCTTTTAAATTAACTTTCATCAGGGCGAATAATGGTGACCGCTCCCAGACAAAATCAATCTTTTTATCAGTGCCTGGTAAAGCAGTAATTCCATTTTTTTGCAAAGCAAATTTATTATTGCCAAATAGGTCTTTAACAGTAACCTCACCGTTGACATTATAATGGGTATTACCAGAGTTTTTAGCTTTGAATGAAAATTCTGATTTAGAACCAATGTTTAAGAAAGGAATCTTGACGTCGTGCAACTCGCCAGCGAAATGGTTTTGTCCATCGGTTGAAGCATAGACTAACATGCCCACGCGAGAAGTTACGGCGACGCCCGAGGTTGTAGTTGGGTTGTTGTTGATGGTTTCCGCAAAAATTAAGCCATATTGACCGCCGTTTGGTAAATCTTTCGGCACCTCAATGGTGTAATGAACCTGTACTGAACTTTTAGCCTTGACTTCGAACTCAGTTTTATCAAACTTAACCCATTTATGAAGTAAACTACGATCGGAAGTTGATTGTAATTTATAGCCGTCGTTAGTCGCTTCATAAGGGCTGGCGTATACTTTGGCTTTAAAATCAACCTCTCCAGTATTGTATAACGAAAACTCGCCTTTATAGGTTTGACCTTTTTTCAGTTCAGGGGTTACTTTGGCGGGCGAGAGCGTCATCTCAGTTCTACCGTTAGTTGCTGAAACTGGTAGGTTTAGACTGGCGACTAGAATTGTCGCTAAGGCTAACCCGGTCAAGATTCTAGTTAATTTCTGGAGAGGTTGTGTCATGTGATTTTCCTTTTCTATTAGTTAGCAGTTGCAGTAAACACTACCGTACCGGTATAAGTACCACTTGGTTTGGTAGAGTCAGCTTTAGCACCGAATAATACGTCAGTCTGTTGGCTTTGGATTGCGGTACCGTTGGTTTTGATTTGGTCGTCAGCACCTTGAGCTGGGACACCAGCGAAGGTTCCAGTTAAGTTGTCCAAGTTTGATTCAACGGTCATATTACCAGCACCGAAACCACCAGCGTTTTCAACTCGGTAGCCCCAACTGTTATTAGCTAAAGTAGCTGGTGCGTTTAAAGTACCGGTGTGTGGGTTGATGCTATCGCTTGCTTTTTTCAGGTTACGATCAGCGCCGTTCATACCAAGTTTCAAGGTGTAACCAGCAGCGTTGTTGGTTGAAACCGTAACGGTTGCTTTACCGCTTGATGCTTTAGCGCTAGAAGCAGTTGGGTTGATATTTAGGTCAACATTAGCGGTCGATTGAATTGAAATAGTCGAACCGATATTAGCATTAACCACGGTGTTAGCGGTTTCAGCTTTAGCTGAGAAAACTGGCAAAGCGACAATCGCAGCCGAAGTTAAAGCGATGCTTGTATATTTAATAATTTTTTTCATGTTTGTATTCTCCTTTTTTGAGTTTTTTGTATATTTGCTATGTGCATCGTCATTATCTAGCTTCTGCTTAAAAAAGTCAATTATAACTCGCTAAAAACACCAAACATGATTTTTAAAAGTCACTCGAAATAATTATTTTAAAAGGGTAAAAAACTGATTTTGTGGTTATTTTTACAATATCGTTTTATTAACAACATTAAGCAAAAAAGACCGGTTGGGACTTGCTATTTTTAACCATAAACTCTATTATAATAGCTAATGAAGAAACGATTGCTTAAAATTAGTCTTATTATAACAATAGCCGGATTGCTGGTTGGGGTCTGGTGGTTAAGCCGGGGCAATACCACCACATTGCAAACCAAACCAAAACTGGTTATTGGCACCGATCCGGGGTTTAAACCATTTGAATATCGTCAGGGTGGTAAAATTGTTGGTTTTGATATTGATTTAGCTCAGGAGATTGCTAATGATACTGGTCGCCAGTTAGTGATTGAGGAAATGAATTTTGACGGTCTGATTGCCGCTTTACAGGCTGGTAAAATCGATATGGCGGTGGCTGGTATGAGTGTGACACCCGAGCGATCACAAAATGTTAATTTTTCTAATCCATATTATTTAGCTAGTCAAATGATTGTGGTGCGTGATAATGATCAACGCATCAAGAGCAAAACTGATTTAACAGGCAAAAAAATAGGTGTGCAATTGGGGAGCACTGGCGATACTATCGTTGGTCAACTTCCTCACGTTACTAAAATTCAATTTTCAGCGGTGCCAGCGGTGTTACAAGAATTGCGGAGCGGTCGTATTGATGCCGCGGTGCTAGATAATGCTCCAGCTGAAACTTATATCAAAACCAATCCTGATTTAAAAATGCTTGACACTAAACTATCGGAAGAAAATTACGCCATTGCCATGCGCAAGGATCGCACGGATTTGTTAGATCAAGTCAATAATACTATCAAACGAGTGCGCCAGGACGGCACTTATCAGCGGTTGATTGAAAAGCATTTTTCAGAGCCACTTAGTGAACAAATGAGTTTAGCTAATATTTTCTTGGGGGATCGACGCTATATGTATTTGGTTAAAGGTTTGGGGGTGACGTTATTTTTGGCAACGATTTCGACAGTGATCGGGGTGGTGATCGGCTTGGCGGTGGCTTTGATGCGAATCTCGCGACTATATCCACTGAAATTTTGGCGTAAATCTCGATCGGCGCGCTTAAAACATTGGTCGGAGTTTAATCCGGTAGCGTGGCTGGCAAAATTTTATACCGATGTGATTCGCGGAACACCACTGCTGGTGCAATTGTTAATTATGTATTATGTGGTGTTTGGCAGTTACCAAAATGTTCCGAAGCTGGTCGTGGCCGCGCTAGCCTTTGGGATTAACTCTGGGGCATATGTGGCGGAATTGATCCGAGCTGGGTTTGAAAGTTTACCAAAAGGTCAGTGGGAGGCATCACAATCGCTTGGTTTAAATTATCCGCAGACAATTTGGTATGTAACGATGCCTCAGGCATTCAAAGTAGCCTTGCCAAGTTTGATTAGCGAGTTTATTACTCTGCTTAAGGAAACTTCGATTGTTGGTTGGATCGGGGCGACTGATTTAATGCGCGGTGCTGATAATATTCGTTTTCAGACCGCGACGGCTTTTGAGGCGTTGATTGCCGCAGCACTGATTTATTTAATGTTAACGACTATTTTTACAAAAATAATGACCCGCGTGGAAAAGAGGCTTCAAAATGACGCTTAATATTACTAAATTAAAGAAAAGTTTTAACGACTTAAAAGTTTTAAAAAGCATCGATCTAGTGGTGGTGCCGGGTGAAATTGTTGCGCTGGTGGGCAGTTCTGGCGCTGGTAAATCAACTTTATTGCGATGCATTAATCAAATCGAGGAACCAACCGGTGGCAAAGTGGTGCTTAATGAAGTTGATTTGTTGCGGGGCGACGCTCAAGCTCGCGAAATGCTCAATCATATTGGGATGGTGTTTCAGCAGTTTAATTTATTTCCACATCTGACGGTTTTAGAAAATATTATTTTGTCACCAATGAAAGTCGATAAACAACCTCGCGATTTAGCGGTCAAAAACGCCAAAGCGCTGCTTAAAAAACTCGGAATGTCCGACAAAGCTGAGGTTTATCCGGGGTCGCTATCTGGTGGCCAACAACAGCGGGTGGCAATTGCTCGGGAGCTAGCCAAAAACCCAGATTTAATGCTGTTTGACGAACCAACTAGTGCCCTTGATCCGGCTAATGTTGATGGACTGGCAGAAATCATTAAGGGGCTAGCGAGCGAGGGCATGATGGTGGTGGTTGTGACTCATGATATTCGGTTCGCGCTCGAGGTGGCTAGTCGGGTAGTTTTCTTAGAAAAAGGCAAAATTGTGGCTAACGACGCCCCCGATAAAATTATCGAATCGGACGATCCGACGGTCTATAATTTCTTCCAAAGTGCTTTAAATTAGTTTTTTAAAAAAACTAACGTTATCACCTAAATTGACTTAAAAATACCAATATTATCAACCAAAATCGTTGTGATAAAAACAACATTTTCGGAATTAGACTAAAAAGATTAACGCTTGGTGATTTCGCCGGCGTAACGGTCTTTGTAATCACTGGCCTGGTAAAATACTTCGTAACTATTAGTACCGGTTCGGATGTCGCTTTCGTGAACGATTAGCGGTCGACAACTAGCAAATTGCTTGTTGAGTTCGACTTTTTCGGTGAGGTATTGTTTGCCGTTTAGAACCAGCCGACAACTAGCTTTTTTGTCGCTAGTGTTTTTGATGTCGGTGTGAATTTTAATTTCGACATTGCCATTTGACAAGCGATTAAATTGATTTAAAACTAATTGGCGTGGATAACCGTCATTGGGATCGGAAACTTGTGGGGCGGGTTTTTCCTCGAGCTGATAATCAAGCACGTTTTGATTGATGGGATCGGTAATCGGCTCGGTCGGCTTAATTGGCTGAGCTGGTTGAGTAGTTGGTCGAAAAGGTCCCAATTGCTGAAAATAAGCCAGGGCTATTGTCGCTCCAGTTAAAACAACGATAATACTTATAATAATGACAAATTTTTTAAGCATAAATTAATTTTAGCATACATATTAAACTAAAGTTTGTTTTTTGATAACGCTTATGATATAAATAATAGTGTATATCTTTTAATAAAAAGGGAGAACAACAAAAATGGATCAACCAATTCGCGTTAACTCAGAAATTGGACGTTTAAAAACAGTTTTACTGCATCGTCCAGGCGAAGAATTAGAAGCTTTAACACCTGAATATATGGGGCGAATGCTATTTGATGATGTGCCTTTTTTGAAAAAAGCACAGGAAGAACACGATGCTTTTGCGCAAGTCTTGCGTGATAATGGTGTCGAAGTGTTGTATCTTGATCAATTAGTGGCGGAAGCACTTTATACCGAAGAAATTAAGTGGCAATTTATCAAAGAAATGGTGCGTGCTTCAAAACAAGATGACAATTACTCAGCCGAGGCAATTGTTAATTACCTTGGTAATATGGACACTTTGGCAATGGTACGCAAAGTCATGGCCGGCGTCAAAAAAGACGAGGTCAGCGTCATGGAGCCAGAGAATAAACAGTTGCATCACTACATGGTTGATGATTATCCATTTTATCTAGATCCAATGCCAAACTTGTATTTTACGCGGGATCCAGGTGCCGCTATTGGTAATGGCGTTAGTGTTAATAAAATGCACTGGCCAGCTCGACGTCGTGAATCGTTATTTATGGAGTATATTCTCAATTATCATCCACGTTTCCGCGACGCTCATGTGCCAATGTGGTATAACCGCAACAATCGCTTCTCAGTAGAGGGTGGTGATGAATTAGTCTTAAACAAAGACACTTTAGCGATTGGTATCAGCGAACGCACTGAAGTCGAAGCTATCGAAAAAATTGCTTCAAAATTGCTCCGCGAATCTGATTTTAAGCGTGTGGTAGCCATGAAAATCCCATCAAAGCGTGCCTTCATGCATCTTGATACCGTCTTTACGATGATTGACTACGACAAATTCTCAGTTCATCCCGAGATTTTGGCTGAAGGTGGCAAATTAGACACTTATATCATGGAAAAAGCCGACAATCAAGTTGGTTATCATATCACTTACCAACAAGATCTCAAACAAGTTTTGCAGGATGTGTTGGGTGTGCCAGAAATTCAATTGATTCAATGTGGTGACGGCGATCCAATTGCGGCGGCTCGTGAACAATGGAACGACGGTTCAAACACCTTGGCAATTGCCCCAGGTGTGGTGGTAACTTACGCTCGCAATTACATTACTAACGAAGCTTTGCGCCGAGCTGGTGTCAAAGTGATCGAAGTTGTTGGTGCGGAACTTGGTCGCGGTCGTGGTGGTCCACGCTGTATGTCAATGCCGTTAGTGCGAGAGGAGATTTAATGCTAAATCTAAAAGGCAAATCATTTTTAGCGCTAAAAGATTTCAGTCCGCGTCAAATTCGTTTGATGCTTGATACGGCGATCCAATTAAAAAAGAACAAGTACACTGGTGTCGCCAATCGGATTCACGAAGGCAAAAATATTGCTTTACTATTTGAAAAAACCTCTACTCGGACCCGGTGTGCCTTTGTGACTGGCGCTCATGATCTAGGAATTCACGCTGAATATTTAGGCAAAGACGATATCCAACTTGGCAAAAAAGAATCAGTCGAAGATACTGCTAAGGTGCTGGGTCGGATGTTTGATGGTATTGAATTTCGTGGTTTTGATCACAAAACCGTTGAGATGCTGGCTGAACATTCTGGTGTGCCAGTTTGGAATGGCTTAACTGACAAATTTCACCCAACTCAGGGTCTAGCTGATTTGATGACGATTGAGGAAAACTTAGGTTTTCTAAAAGGCGCTCGGCTGGCTTATGTTGGTGACGGTCGCAATAATGTGGCTAACACCTTGATGTTTGCTTCGGCGTTGATGGGGCTGGATTTTCGAATTGGTTCGCCAAAAGAGCTATTTCCAGACCCGGCTCTAGTAAAAGAGGCTAAAGCCTTAATTGCAAAATACAAAACTGGTGCTTCGATTACCATTACTGATAACCCCCGACAGGCAGTGGCTGGCGTTGACGCTATCTACACCGATGTCTGGGTCTCTATGGGCGAGGAGGATAAATTCGCCGAACGAATTAGGTTACTAAAAGCGTATCAAGTTAATCGAGAGCTGATGGCAGCCACTGGCAATACCGATGTCAAGTTTTTGCACTGTCTGCCAGCTTTTCATGACAAAGAGACGATTTTTGGTAAACAAGTGTTTGAACAGCATGGTTTAGCTGAGATGGAAGTTTCGAATGAAGTTTTTCTTTCGCCAGCTAGTGTGGTGTTTGACCAAGCAGAAAATCGTATTTATACGATTGAAGCAGTGATGGCTCTCACTATTTAACAGAGCTACTATAACAAAGAAAGGATGTATAATGGCTACAGAAAATAAGCCAAAGAAAGCATTTAAAATGCCTTCTGCCTTCAGTGCGTTGTTTGTGATTATCGCATTGATGGCTGCTTTGACCTGGGTAATTCCTTCAGGTAAATATAATATGATTCCTGATCCAAACGATTCCTCAAAGGAAATTCGTGAAGCAGGTAGTTACAAATCAATTAAAAAAGTCGAAACCACCAAAGACGCTGAAACTGGTGAAGAAACCACCACTGATTTGCGTCAGGGTGTCTGGGACGCCTTTATTTCACCAATCAAAGGTATGTCCGAAAAACTTGACGTGATTGTTTTCGTCTTGATCCTGGGTGGATTCTTGGGCGTTGTCATGAAAACCGGCGCTCTTGACGCTGCTCTAGGTAGCTTGCTCAAAAAGATGAAAGGTCGCGAAAAATGGTTGATTCCAATTTTGATGATCTTATTCTCAATCGGTGGTACAACCTATGGTATGCAAGAAGAAGCCGTGGCTTTTTATGCGCTGGTGGTGCCGATTATGCTAGCTGCTGGTTATAACGCTATGACCGCTGTGATGGTGATCGTTCTCGGTGCTGGTACCGGTGTGATGGCTTCAACCATTAACCCTTTCTCAACCGGTATCGCTGCTAAATCAGCCGGAGTAGAACTCGGTAACGTTTTAGGCGTTCAAGCTCTAATTATGGTGTTGTCGTTGATCGCAGCTATTATCTTCACTATGCGCTACGCTTCTAAAGTAAAAGCTGGTGCTTACAAAGAAGATTCTGTTGGTAAACCATCAGTTAAAGCTCTTGATATGAACAGCGTGCCTGAATTTACAACTTCACGCAAAACTATCATGGCGATCTTTGCTTTGAACTTCTTGGTGATGATTATCTCATTGATTCCTTGGAGCAACTTTGAGATTACTTTTTTCCAAGATATTCATAACTATTTAGCTAGCCTGCCAATTATCGGTGCGATCTTTGGTCTAGCGCACAATGTGCCATTTGGTGACTGGTACTTTAACGAAATTTCAGCTTTGTTCTTAATTTCAACTGGTGTTATAGCCTTGATTTACGCTAAAGAATTTGAAAAAGAAGAGGTTTCAATTACCGATACATTTATCGCTGGCGTAGCTGATTTGTTAAGTGTGGCGTTAATCATCGCCGTAGCTGCAGCTGTATCAGTGGTGATGCAAGCTGGTGGTATCCAAGATACTATCATTCACTGGGGTGAAGAAGCCCTCAAAAATGTCGGTGGTGGTCTTGTTGGCGTTTTAGCTTACTTGTTCTACTTACCAATGACCTTCATTATTCCATCGTCATCTGGTTTGGCGGCCGCAACTATGCCGGTGATCGCTCCTGTGGCTGATCTGGTTAACTCCAGCAAGGAAATCATGGTGGTGGCATTTGCAACCGCTTCTGGTTTGCTCAATATGATGGCTCCAACCATCGCTTCGCTGTTGGCTGGCTTGGCTTTGGCTGGTGTTTCTTACAAAAATTGGTTGAAGCGCTCCGCTCCAATTATGATTATTTTTGCTTTAATTAGCATGGTAGTCATCTTCTTCATGGGAGTAATGTAATAGTGGCCCGAATTGTGGTCGCTCTCGGTGGTAACGCCTTGTCGCTTGACGGCAAGGCGACTGCCGTTGCTCAACAACAAGTTGCGGATCAAACCACTGGCCTATTGGCGCGGTTGGTACAGGCTGGTCATGAACTGGCGGTGGTGCATGGCAATGGTCCGCAAATCGGCAATATTATCTTGCACGAAGAAGCTATCAATACCGAAAAAACCCCAACCATGCCAGTCGATACTTGTGGGGCGATGAGTCAGGGGCAAATTGGTTATTGGCTTCAAAAGGCTTTTTATAATAATTTTCAAACCTTGGGCATTACCAAACCGGTTGCCTCGATAGTGACCCAAGTAGTGGTTGATCCTAACGATCCAGCTTTTTCCAACCCCACCAAACCAATCGGTCCATTTTATAGCGAAGAAGAAGCTAAAAAACTGGCGGCTGAACGTGGTTTTGTGGTCAAAGAAGATGCCGGTCGTGGTTGGCGTAAAGTCGTCCCTTCACCAAAACCAATTGATATTGTTGAGGCCGATTTGGTTAAAATGGCGCTCGATAATCAAGCAATTTTGATTACCGCGGGCGGTGGTGGTATCCCTGTTTATTATCAAAACGACAAGCTAGTCGGTTTGGAAGCGGTGATTGATAAAGATTTCGCAGCCGCCAAATTGGCGGAAATTATCGAGGCTGATGTGTTGTTGATTTTAACGGCAGTTGATGCTGTAAAAATTAACTACGGTCAACCTAATGAACAGGCTATCAACCAAATGAGTCTTGATCAAGCTCGGCAATATATCGCCGAAGGTCAATTTGCGCCAGGCAGTATGCTACCAAAAGTGGAAGCGTCAATTAAATTTGTCTCAACTGGTAACGGTCGCCAAGCGATTATTACCACTCCAGAGGGCGCGCTCGAGGCGCTAAACGGCCAAATTGGTACAAAAATTACCCAAAATTAGCTTAAATTAAGGCTAACAGAGGTCAAATAGCAATTTTTCCACAAAAAATCGCTACTTTTCCACAAAAAACACGCTTATGGTATTGACTTTTTGGATATTTTTTGATACAATATAAGTTATGTCTTTTGATAATACAAGTGACTAATGGTCGAAATCGCAAAAGACAGACAATTAAAAGAGGAGTAATCCATGTCAATAGCCGTCGAATTTGTGCCTTCCAGGTGCAAAAAGATCGCAGTCGACGTGGTGCCTGCCGAATGGCAGCTCTATCTTGTTGATTAGAGCATAACAAAAAATTATATTACAAAAACCACCCCAAGGCACCGGGGTGGTTTTTGGGTGGCATAGTTTTTTAAAAAAAAGTAACAGGGCAGGGTGGGATCGCTCCCTAAAGCTTTTAACTAAAAACTACCAACAACAGGGCAGGGCGCCTCGCTCAAACCTTTAAACAGAGCAGGGTGGAAACCACCCAAACTCCGTTTTAAATCTAAATCTTATTTTTATTGTAATTTAGCCTCGATTAATTGTTTCAGCTTGGTGGAATCGCTCCAGGTTTCAGAGGAAACTAACTCACCGTTGACCACGATGGTTGGAGTGGCGTTGAGATTGTGAGCCCGTCCTAATTCCATATCAAATTTAATTTTTTTGCTAATGGCTTCGTCGGCTAAATCCTGGCGGAATTTATTAAGATCTAACCCCAATTCTTTAGCTAGCTTTTCAAAAACTTCGGTTCGTTTAGAGCCTTGATCAACCCAATCTCTCTGGGTTGCAAAAAGTTTGTGATGCATTTCCCAAAACTTGCCTTGACGATCAGCCGCTAATGCCACGCCAGCGGCCGCCCGCGCGTCAGTATGACCCGGCAAAATAAAATTACGAAACGCTAATTTGACCTGTCCGGGGTAATCTTTGGTTAATTTTTCAAAAACATCAGCGTAGCGACCGCAAGCCGGGCATTGATAGTCGGCGTATTCGATGACGGTGATTTTAGCATTGGCATCGCCCAATACAACATCATTAAATTGACCGTTATCAGCATTGGCACTGATGGTGGCGTCTTTATTATATTTAGTAATATCAAGTCGATTTTGGTTATTAGAATAAATGCCATAGGCAATTAAACCAATAACTCCAATTACGAGACTGACTCGAACAATCAGCCATTTTTGATCTTCATCCATAAAACTCCATTCTGTCAATTATTAATTTTATTATACTAAAAAAGCTCATGGTTAGCAACTGATTTGGTGGTGCATTTGAAGGTGATCTGTTACAATAACCATATGGTTTATGTTCATATAATTGTGATTGTTATCTTGCTGGGAATGCTGGTTTTGCAACTGGCTTGGCGGTGGGAATTTCCGGCGCTATCGGCTTGGCGACAGCATCAGCTTCGGATTGGCAAATTAACTCCAAAACAAGCGCTCAGTCACCAACGTTGGCAATTATATCCAACACTGCGTAGCTTGATTATGTTTAAAATTATCCTAGAATCAGGGTTTTTGTTGTTAATATTACAACAATTGCAACCAGGGGACTGGACAGCGGTAATTAAATGGCTGGGGTTGTTAATTATTAGCTGGCTGGTGGCTAAAATTTGGTTAGTCCAACGTTTGTCGCGCCGAATTTATTTGAAATTTGAACCAAAAATCTTAGCTGCGACTGGCAAAATGCCTTGGCTAACGCTGTCAATGTTGCAAAACCCGAATCTGCAACCGCCAATGTTGGCTTCGCGTCAAGAACTAGACTATTTAATCGACAACGATCAGCAAATATTGACTGATATTGAGCGGTCAATTATTCAGGCGGTGGCGGGATTTGTCGACTGTCGGGCACAGGATTTAATGATTCCTCTCGAGAAACTAGTCAGCGTCAAGTCAACTGAATTACTCGGTCCGCTCAAAATCAACGAATTATATCAAACTGGCGAACAATTGTTCGTGGTTACCACTAAAACTGGCGTAGTTGGGCTAATTCAGCTGGAGAATCTGACTAATCTTGATTCGGGCGAGAGTTACCAGGCTCGACAATTGGCTCGGCGGGATTTTTTGGAGGTGCCAGCTGAGGCTAATTTGCTAGAGGTTCTGACTCAAATGACCAAGCAGAATGTTCAAATGGCGTTGGTTGGTAATAGTCGGCAGATTTTAGGTATTATTAAACTCGAAACTATTTTAAAACAGCTCAAAATCGTCAATTTGTGATAAAATAGCCTAGAGAAAAGGAGATTTTTATGGAACGAACATTGATTCGCGAATTGTCGAGCTTGGTTGACAAACCAGTCAAAATCCAAGGTTGGCTACACAAAAAACGCCTGCTGGGCGGTCTAAGCTTTATTACAGTCCGAGATCGGAGTGGCATTGTCCAGAGTTTGTTAGAAGATAAAAACGAACTGGAAAAACTGCGTGGCATGCAACTAGGCACGGTGGTGGAATTTGTTGGCACGGTAGTAGCTGATGAACGTGCGCCGGGTGGTGTTGAACTGCATGATGTCACCATTGCAGTGTTGACGCCGGTAACTGACGAGCCGTTAATTGAAATCGACAAACCGATTTTACACAAATCAGAAAATCTTGACACTTTGTTTGAATATCGAGTGTTGAATGTTCGTAATCTCCAAGAACAAAGCATCTTTAAAATTCGCGCTCAAGTGTTGCGGGAAATTCGGGAATTTTTGACGGCGCAGGAATTTGTGGAAATTGATACCCCGAAGCTATTAGCTGGTGCCACGGAAGGTGGTGCGGAGGTTTTTAAATTAGATTACTTCGGCAAAGAAGCGACGCTAGCCCAATCACCGCAATTTTATAAACAAATTATGGTTGGGGCGTTCGAGCGGGTGTTTGAAATCGGCCATTCTTATCGAGCGGAGCCGAGCGCGACTAGTCGGCACTTAACTGAGTTAACAATGCTCGATATTGAGATGGGTTTTGTTAAAAATCACGACGAAGTGCTTAATTTAGTCGGCGCAATGGTGATGACGGTAGTGGGCAATGTTTATCGCAATATGGCCGAGGAACTGCGTAAACTTAACGCTCCGGAGCTGAAACTACCGGAATCGGCCGAGGCAATTCCCCGCTTCACTATTGCCGAAATTCACGAATTATATCTCAAGCACAATAAGATTGATTTAACACAGGAAAAAGATTTAACGCCGGACGAAGAGCGGTTTATTGCTGATTATGCCCGTAAAAAACTAGGTTCGGATTTGGTGTTTGCGGTGGAGTTCCCAATCGAAGCCGGTAAATTTTATCACAAACTCAACCCTGAAAAAGGCGTAGTTTATTGGGGTGACTTAATTTTCCGGGGCGTCGAGATTGCGACTTGTCCGTTGCGTGAAGAAAATTACCAAAAAATGATCAAACAGATGCAAACCGCTGGGATTGATGTTAGCGCGCCTGGTTTTAAATATTATTTGCAGGCCTTTCAATTCGGTTTGCCAGCACACGGTGGCTGTGGCATGGGAGTCGATCGGTTAGTCCAAAAAATTATTGGCCTAAAAAACGTCAAAGAAGCCTGCTTGTTCCCACGTGATATTAACCGTTTGGCGCCATAATTGCGATTTTTGGCGGAATAATTATAACAATCAGCCGGGAAAACTCGGCTGGTTTTATGATATAATATAGGCGTGAAACATCGATTATTATATCTTGGAAGCGGATTGCTGTTGGTCGGCGGTTTGACGTTGTCTAGTTCCCGACCGGCACGTAGTTTGGATTATGACATCGATTCTAATTTGTGTCAGCAGGTCAAAACTCGACTCAAACAAGTTAAACTTGGCGATGCGGTGACTCGTGTTAATTACGGTCAAGTTTATGAATCGCTCAGTGTCAATGTGATGGCACCGACTAATTTGCGCTTGGTGGCTAATAATCTCAAGCCGGTCGAATTATTAACCATTACCGATAAATACCAAAAACAAGTGATTCAATTTCGTCAGCATTATTTAGACTATGAAGAAAAATTATCACAGGTTTTGGATATGTCTTGCAGTCCCCAACCTCGGCAATTGATTGCTAGCTTGCCGGAACTGCGTCAACTTCGTCAACAGCTCAATGCGGATACTAAAATTTTGCAACAATTAGCGACGGATTATCAAACTAAATTTAAGGAACTCTATGGCAAACAAACGATCGATTAATCCCCTGGCGGTGTTTTTGGTCGGCGCGGTTATTGTGGCGGGTTTGCTGGCTGGTTTAGGACTGTATATTTATCGTAAAAGTGGTGCTTATGCTGTTGATTTATCGCGTCCCGATTACAAAACTAGTCGCAAAGCTATTCATCACACTTCTGACAATGAGCGCCCTAAAGTCACAAAAGATGGCGCAGTTAATCGACAATTGGTTGATGAAGTTGATGCTAGTTTTAAATTTTATCTCAAAGAAATTAGCGAAGAGGCTTTTTCGGAGCGTGCAATGAGTGATGCAGCTCTAGGCTTACCATCGATGGAACCGCTTATGCCGACGACTCCGGCAAAATAACGCGGGCTGAGATTATATGTCAAAAACAATTTCAATCCGGGGCATAGCTCGCCCTAAGCCAATGCCGTCGTTACTCGAAGCTACTAGCGCTCGACCGTCACGTGGTAAGGTAATTTGGTTGTTGTTGAAATATCAGATCGTTACCAAAACCTTACTATATGTGGCTATTGTGCCGGGATTTACGGCGCTGGTCAAATTGTTGATTATTTCGACTGGTCAGACAGCTATTGCTAATGGTGATTATTGGACGTTTTTATTGAGCGCTCAAGGTGTTGGCATGTTGGCACTAGCAATTTTGTTGCTACTGATTACGATCGGTCTCGACATCAATGCTTTTATAATTATGACTACTTTGATCCACGAAGGAAAAACCGAACTAACGGTCCGTCGGATGTTACTACTTGGTTTAAAATCGCTCAAATTGTTGCTCCGACCATCGGGTTTGGTGATTGTGATCTATGTGGCTATAGCTTTGCCGTTGTTAGGCTTGGGAATTATTTTACCGACTCGCGGTTTGCAAATTCCTAGCTTCATAACAGAGGTGATTTATGGTAATCCCCTGTTTTTGGCGATGTATATATTGGCGCTATTAGGCTTGTTGGTGCTGGGAATTTATCATATTTTTGCTTTACATTTTATGATGATTCTTGGGCAAGATATTCCAACGGCATTTCGGAGTTCTGCTCGCTTGTTAAAAGGTCGCAAATGGCAATTTTTCAAAGATTTGGTGGTCAAAGGCCTTCTGCGGGCTAGTTTGCAGTTGGTTTTAGTGTTTGCTTTAGCTGGTGCGGTGCTGGTGCCGATTTTCTTTTTGGGAGTGGGCGGACTGATTGGCAAGCGGTTTTTGCTTGCTATGGGAATGTTACTATTTTTCGAAGTTAACAGTCTGTTGGCGCTGTTAATTGCTCCGCTGATTATCAATTTGTTGACTATTCTGTTTTATCAATACAACCAAGCAGATGGTCATACGATTCAATTATTTAGTGAAATCGAACGACTCAAAAGTCCACGTCAGGCCAAGCAATTTAATACCAAAATGGCCATGGGTTTGGTTTTGATATTGATGATGGTGGTTAATATGGTGATTGCTAGCGTGGTGGTGTTTGATCTAGAGTCGGGCAACGACCGTCCAGATACGGAAATTGTGGCGCATCGTGGCGGTGGTAATCTCGGCGTGGAGAATAGTTTAGATAGTTTGCGCCGGGTAATTTCTGTCGGTGGTGTTAAATGGAGTGAAATTGATGTGCAACGCACTCGGGACAATCATTATATTTTGCATCATGACGGAACTTTTAAGCGATTAGCGGGCGAGCCACGGAGCGCCTGGCAAATGACTTTGGCGGAAATCAAACAGCTTAGCCTGCGTAATCGCTTGATGCCAAGCCGGTCAGCGCAACCAGTGGCGACGATCGAGGAAGCGCTAGACGTAGCCAAAAACAAAATTGGTTTATTCATAGAATTAAAAGGTCGGAGCGCCGATCGTCAAATGGTGGACGATTTGGTGCGCATGATAAAACAACGTCGTATGGTTGATCAAACGGTGTTATTGTCTACGAAATATCCGTTAATCAAATATATTGAGGAACACTACCCCGAGATCCAAACCGGCTATTTGTATTATTTCGCGGTTGGGGGTACGGCTGATTTAGTCAGTGATTATCTAATTATGGAAGAACTACAGGCGACTCCAGCTAAAGTGGCCGAAATCCGAGCCAAAGGCAAAAAAGCTATTGTTTGGACGGTTAATCGTCCGGCGTCGATTGATCATTTTTTGCGGTTGCGGGTTGATGGCGTCATTACCGATCATGTCGATCGAGTCAAGCGTCAATTGCGCGATTTTAAACAGCGCTCAGATTTTCAAAAAATAGCCGATCGATTGATTAATAATTAGAAGAGTGGCGCATGCGACATATTGTGTTTTTTACAACAATAAGTCTAATGATCTAAAAATTCACTAATCTAAATTACGGCGAATAAAACTATCGAGTTTGCCTGCGCTCATCAAAACTACTAAATCGTTTTGCCGTAAATGCTGTTTGAGGTCGGTAAGCAATTGCTCATTAAAATCGGCAAGTTGAGCTTTAGGCAGGTCACTAGTTAGTTGGACAGGACTAAGCACTTGGTCGTGCTGATCGCGGGCGATAAAAGTTGGTAGCCAATAAATTCGATCAGCTTGAGCAAATGCCGTTGGATAATCGGCCTGAAATTGAATTTGGCGCTCGTTTTGGTGCGGTTCATAAACAGCGATAATCTGATTAAAATCATGGAGCGTAGCATATTCGGTCGCCAATTCTAACGTCGCTTTAATTTCAACCGGATGATGGGCATAATCGCTGATCAAATTGTCTTTGAGCGGTTCGAATCGTCGACTGGCGCGCGGAGCTTGATTTAAAATGTCAATCACTGTCGCAGGCTCGAAGCGTGCATCATGTAGCAACGAGGCTAATTCTAAAATCAGCTGAGCGTTGGCGCGGTTATGCTCACCGAGGATTTTTAGTTCAGGATTGACGTCTTGCGCGAATAAAAATTTATCGGTAGCTTGGTAATCGGTCCATAAATCTCGCGACCACATGATCACGTGGGCTGATTGATCAAAAAACTGACCAAAAGCTTGTCGATAATCCTCAATTGTGGGGTAAATATCAATATGATCATAGTCAACGGCTGGAATCAGGGTATAATCTGGTTGATAATGCAAAAAATTACGGTCATATTCATCGCATTCATAAATAAAATAACGACTAGCTGGATCAAATTTACCAGCTTCAGCAAAAGGCAAACTGCTACCAACTAAATAGCTGGCGGGCACGCCTAATTGATGAAACAACCAAATCAGCATGGTAGTAGTGCTGGTTTTGCCATGGGCTCCAGCAACGGCAATTAACTTGAAATTATGTTTTTTAATAAACCACGGAATAAATTGATCGCGTTTGGTGATGGTCAGGCCGAGCGCTTGGGCGCGCACTAACTCCGGATGGTTAGCTGGTAGAGATGAGGTGTAAATCACCCAATCAATTGGCTTTTGCTGGTGTAAATAATTCAAAAAGTCACCAGATTGATCGGTAGAAATATTAACTCCCCGCTCTTTGAGATGCTCAGTGTTTAAATTGGTTTGTTGATCGCTACCAACTACTTCAAACCCAGCGTCCAACGCCAGATGTGCCATTGGTGCCATGCCGGTTCCGCCAATGCCAATGAAATAAATTCGCATAGCTTAATTGTATCATATTTGGGGTCATAATGTCTGGCTAAAACCGTTTAAAACTAGTATAATAATCATAAGAAATTTTAACAAAAGGAGTTATATGGCTAAAAAAGATAAAATGGAAAAAGTTAATAAATCAGCCGACGGCAAAAGTCAGGCTTTGGGGCTGGCAATGGCCCAAATCACTAAACAATTTGGCGATGGCGCCATTATGAAACTAGGCGAAGCCCAAAAAGTTGAAGTTGAGCTGATCCCATCGGGCGCTCTCAGCTTGGATCTGGCGTTGGGTGGTGGTTATCCTAAAGGCCGAATCATTGAGATTTATGGCCCAGAATCAAGTGGTAAAACCACTTTGGCACTTCATGCCATCGCTGAAGTCCAAAAAGCTGGTGGCACGGCAGCTTTTGTTGATGCTGAGCACGCCTTAGATCCCTCATACGCTAAAAAACTAGGCGTTGACACTGATAATCTGCTGATTTCCCAACCCGACAACGGCGAACAGGCGTTAGAAATTACCGAAACTCTAGTCCGTTCTAACGCGGTCGATGTCATTGTGGTGGACTCAGTAGCTGCTTTGGTGCCACAAGCCGAAATCGATGGTGATATGGGCGATTCGCATATGGGTCTGCAGGCTCGATTAATGAGTCAAGCTTTACGTAAATTGACTGGTATTATTAACAAATCGAAAGCCACAGTGATTTTTATCAACCAAATTCGTATGAAGATCGGGGTAATGTTTGGAAATCCTGAAACGACTACTGGTGGTAATGCTCTGAAATTTTATGCTAGTGTTCGGATGGATATTCGACGCATTGGGCAAATCAAAGGCGACGGCGATGACATTGCTGGTAACCGCACCAAGGTTAAAATCGTTAAAAACAAGATCGCTGCACCGTTCCGCACCGCTGAGTTCGATATTATGTATAACGAAGGAATTTCCAAAACCGGCGACGTGCTTGATCTAGCGGCGCTTCATGAAGTGGTCGAAAAATCCGGCGCTTTTTATAAGTATAATGGCGAAACAATTGGCCAGGGTCGCGATAAAACCAAACAATATCTTAAAGATAATCCAGCTGTTTTGGCGGAAATCGACCAAAAAGTTCGTGCCAAATTAGCTAGTGATAAAGCCGGTACCGCACCAGAAACTCCAGCAAAGCCCGACACTTCAGCCTCAGAAAAAACTAAATAATCATTTCTAAGCCCTGGATTAAGACCGGGCTGATTGATTTAAAAAAGCGATGAAAATTACCGCCTTGTCTGCTCAGCTTAAAAATCATGATCGCATCAATGTGTTTGTTGATGGGCAATTTCGGTTTGGGTTGGATATTCGCCAGGTGGTGGAGCTGGGAATTAAAGTCGGCCTGGAGCTGAATGAGGCGCGGTTAAGTGAGCTTGAACTTGAGAGTCAGTTTGGTAAACTTTATGTTCAGGCTTTAAATTATTGTTTGCTTCGGCCTCATTCGGTGCGCGAAGTACGTGATTATTTATGGAAAAAATCGCAACCCAAATTACTCAAATCTGGTCGCAAAACGGCTGGCTTGCCGGCGAGTTTGACTCCGCGTGTTTTGGAGCGTTTGATGGCTAAACAATATCTTGATGATTATCAATTTGCGAAATGGTGGCTAGCCAATCGTCGATTAAAGCAAGGCGTTTCGATGCGTCGGTTACGTCAAGAATTGGCCCAAAAAGGCATTAGCCAGGATATTATCGAGCAATTATTAGCTGAATCGACTCGTGATGATGTCACTGAATTACAGAAAATTATTGCTAAAAAAGCTCACCGTTATTCTGACCGCGATAAATTGATGCGTTATCTGGCTAGCCAGGGTTTTAATTATGACGACATCAAACAAGCACTAGCCAATAGTCAATAACCGGCAATCAACGACTGCCACAATAATTAATTATTTTGAGGTTTTAGCGGATTTAGTGGAGCGGAACGGATTGACAAAGTTATCAATCGCATCTTGGCGCTCGATTTCGCGTAATTGATTCAGAGAATTTTTAATAATAACCTTATCGTGACTCAGTTCGGCGATTTGTGAGCGATGAATCAGTAGTTCCGGATCAAAAAAATCTTTAAACATTGGTCGTTGAATAACCAACTGATAAATCATCATATTTTCAGCCACAATATTGTAATTGATAACTTTGCCGACTTTACGCTGTTGCTTGTCAATCACTGGCAGACCAATCAGCTCAAACTGCAAATCAAGCGTTTTTTGGAGACGAATCACATCAGTGCTGGATACGATGTCTTCACTGTCGTTGATAATAATGCCTAGCGGACTAATTTCGCGAATGTCTTCTGGTAACAAATAGGAATCTTTGGGATTATCAAGCTGGCGACCAGCTAATTTTAAAGCCTGAATCGTCAAATCGTAGGGGTTGATAATTAGCTTACTGATAGTTGCGATTTTGCTACTACTTCGTAAGCTTAAAATTGGAAAACTGGTGAGGTCGGTGCTAGAAATTAACATTTTCAATCTTATTATAGCATGACTTATTGTGCGTAGACATCCCTAATTTTATTTAAACGGATTGATTCGACCTTCGGGAAGGCTAAGCTTTGATTTGTGTTGATTGATATGACGTAATTGATCAATGGTTTGTTTGTCAAAAAAATTGCTATAAGTCGCATCTTCCGGTATTTTGACATCAAGCGCTTCCTGAAAAATGTTATAAATCTGAAATATCGCAAAACCCAGCGCTAATACCGAAACGGCGCTAATCGCTAGTCCGAGGGTTCGGTAATTAAAATTAGGCTTATTTGGTGAAGATTTTGAGTTGGACGGAACTGATGTTGACATCGTCAGGTGATCCTTTCTTATCTTTGTCGGCTCGATTAGCCAGCGCTTTGCTAATTGATAAATCGGTAATTTGCATACGGGGCAAACCGGCTTCGATTAATTTCATAAAATTCAAAAAATCGTTGTAATTAGCCGGGGAGCGAAAAGTAACCGAAGCGGTAATTTCTTTTTTGCCTTTGCCCTTCGGCGTTGGGAAATCAATCGAGGCGATTGTGAGGTGGCTATCGCTGGCGTATCGTTCAATCGTCGCGATGATTTTCTCTTGATGATGGTTATCTTTGACATCAACCAGAGCTTCGTTAACTAGTTCGGGAATATCATTAAGTTTTTTCATTTGCGAACGAATTATCTCTATGGCTTCAAGCTCTTGCTGGGTTTTCTTAAGTTCGCTGGTTACTTCGGTGATGCCTTTGGCATTGTCGCTGATTAGATTTTTGCCCAAGAAAAACACGCCCACATTAGCAAAAATAATCAAACCAATTGTAACGATGATAATAATCTTAACGATACTGGGATTAAGGTTTATTTTTTGCGCCATTGTAGGGTTTCTCCTAGTCCTTTTTTGTCAAACGTAACACTGAGTGTACCGGTCACTGTGCCGCTTTTTTGATCGGTCACAACAGAAGCGATGCTGACACTGTCGATAAATTTAGCTTGTTTTAAGGCTCGTTTAGTTTTAATGACATCGTCGCTGGTTGGGGCATGAATTCGAATAATTTGCGGTTTGATAAAAGCAGTATCTCCAACATGAAACGAGGAGATTTGCACATTGCTCGGAAGTTTTTCAGCTAAGGCTGTAAATAATTTAGAATAATGAACCTGTTGATTAAAAACATTGGCAACGTCTTTGATTTGAGTCTGTAATTCAGTCGCTTGTTGCTTGGTTTTGGTAATCGATTGCGTCTGGGCGCGGGCGTCTTCTAAATTATGTTCGAGTGATATTTTAGTGTAGATTAAATTTAAATAAATAAAGCCGATACTAGCTGTCAGCGCCGATAAAATTGCCAAAAAGAAAAAAACGTATTTTAACAAGGTAGTGTTTAGTTGTGAGGCTTGGAGATGTTTTTGGTTCTCGGTCGGTAATAAGTTAATCATTAAGCACCTCCTTCGGATTGAGCCAAGCAACCCCGGCAACTGTTAAATAGCGGGAAATTGCCACTCGGTTGGGGCGAGGCAGTTTGCCAAAATTAAAATCTTGCCACGGGTTGGCAATACGCACTGGCAGGCGGAGCTCGTTAGTCAAAAAATCGCTCAAACCGGCAATGTTGCTGCCATTACCAACCACGATCACTTGTTCAATTGATTGACCGCTCAATCGGTCTGTATTGTAGCGAACGATTTTGTTAATTTCGGTCAGAATATTCTCCATCGGCGGTCTAAGCGCTTCGGTTAATTTATCCTGGAGATTGCCCTTACTAAAACCACTTAAAACCTTCAATTGCTGGGCTTTTTCTGGTGGCACGTCGAGGTGGGTACTGATTGCTTGGGTAAAATGCCGTGCGCCAGTTTCGATCGAGCTACTAACGCGCACCACTTTGTCAAGAATCGCAATGTCGGTATAACTAACCTCCATGTCGATAATCAGCGTATTAAGATTGCCTTTTTCGGTGTTAATAATTAGTCGAGCGATTGAGTTCATGCTTGGTTCAATCAAAATCGGCTCCAAATCAACCGACCGGGCGATTTGAATAACGCGATCTAAAATAACAGTTGGCGCCGCGCTCAGCGAGACGTTGAGATTCTCGGCGTCTTGATTGATAATTTCATAAGAAATGCCTAAAGCAGCCCGAGGTACCGGAATGTATTGCTCAACTTCCAGATCGATTGCGTTAGCTAAATCGTTTTTGATTTTGATTGGTAATTGCAAAGTTCGTGAAAAAGTATTGATAGTCGGAATTGTCACAAAAACATAATTAGCATCAAATTTACCGACTAGATTTTTCGTCAAAAGTGTTCGTAATTGTTCCTCGAGGTAACCATCCTGATTTTCTAAAGAAGTTTTAGCTTTGGTTGAGTCTAGTTTGAGACTGGAATAAGCCAAAATTTTTGGTTTGTTTCGACCGCTTTCAAAAGCCATCAAAGTCAGGTCATTAACCCCGATGTTTAATCCAACCGTATTTTTTATTTTAAAAAATGATTTCATGCCCATTACCTTTGTGCTTATTTTACGCTATTCGATACTTTTTGACAAGTTAGCAATTGGACTCATCACGCTAGCAGCAATCACGCCGACCATCGCCCCCATAATCACAATCATCACTGGCTCAATAATTGAGTTAATTTGTTCAATGGCTAGGTCGACTTCTTCTTCATAAAAATCAGCCACCTTAGTTAAAATCGTTTCGGTACTGCCTGTCTCTTCACCAACGGCTAGCATTTGAACTACAATTTCTGGCCACATTGCGCCTTGCGACTCCAAAATATTGGAAAGCTGTTTACCATTTTTAACCTGAGTCACGGCGTCGAGCAGGGCTTGGCTGTAGACATCATTGCCGACGGCTTGAGCGGTAACTTCCAGCGTGTTAATCACCGACACACCAGCGCCCATCAGCGCCGAAAAAGTTCGCGAAAAACGCGCCACTACGGTTTTAACAACAATCGTATTGATACCGGGTATTTTTAACAACACTCGATCAAAAATCTTTTTACCTTTGGGAGTTTTAATAAACTTGAGCAAACTCACAAATCCGCCGATTAACACTGGAAAAACAATATACCAAAAATTTAAGAAAAAACTACTAATATTCAGCATTATTTGAGTAATTGTTGGTAGTTTGGCGTCTTCGCCACCCAGTCCAGTCAAAATCTCACCAATTTTGGGAATCACAAAAATCATCAGCCCAAAAAAGGCAATTACTGTAATAGTCAACAGCACCGTCGGATAGGCCATGGCTGATTTAATTTTTTTGCGGATAGTAGCCGCTTTTTCCTGCTGAACGGCTAAACGTTTCAAAATATCATCCAAAATGCCAGCCGTTTCGCCAGCATTTACCATATTGATATAAATATCGTCAAACACTTTCGGATGCTTTTTTAAAGCTTGAGCCAGTGAATCACCGCCCTCGATATCGACAATCACTTGTTTGATAATTTTTTGCAAAGGTTTTTTGCCATCGCCAGCCAGGGAATTAAGCGATCGCAGAAGAGGCACGCTAGCTGACACCATCGCTGACAATTGACGCGTAAAAATCGTTAATTCGTCGAGTTTGACCGCTGGTTCTCCAATTGAAAAATTCAACCCGCCGGCTTTTTTGTCGGATTTGATCGTTAATGGACGATAGCCAAGTTTGCGCACCAGCGCGACAGCGGCCTGCTGATCGCCAGCCTCAACCGTTCCGTCGATAATTTGACCGCTGGTATTGATTGCAACATAAACAAATTTCATTTATTCTCCTTAGTCCTTGGTTGCTCCGAAAACTTCTTCAAACGAAGTCATGCCTCTGAGGGCTTTAATGATGCCATCGGTTCGCATAATAATCATATCTTCTTTAATGGCTTGGTCTTGAATTTCGTTAGCCGTCGCCGCCGAGATAATCATTTTTTGAATTTCTACGGTATTATCAAGCACTTCATAAATACCAATTCGACCCTTGTAGCCAGTGTGATTACAATGCTCACAACCGCCTTCATGCGCCTTCCAGTAGTGGCTGATATTATCCTTGGTGGTGCTGAGCTCAACGTCTTCGCCGACGCCATCTTCTTTAGCACGTTTTTCTAGGTGATGCATTTTGGCGTTATCAAATTCCTGATTAATATGTAATAAATCAAAAATTTGCTGTTGCAAATCTTCGGGCATTTCCACCCGCTCTCGGCACTGTTTGCACAAACGACGCACCAGGCGCTGCCCAATCACCGCATTGACGGTTGACGCGATCAAAAACGGCTCAATTTTCATATCGAGCAATCGGGGCAAACAAGTAGCTGCGTTGTTGGTGTGCAGAGTTGAGAATACCATGTGCCCGGTTAGCGCTGCCTGAACGCCTAGATTGGCGGTTTCGCCGTCACGAATCTCACCGACCATAATTACATTCGGATCTTGACGCAGTAGGGCTCGCAAACCCGAAGCAAAAGTCATGCCGGCTTTCGGGTTGGTTTGAGTTTGGTTGACGCCTGGGATTTTATACTCAACCGGGTCTTCGATAGTCGAAATATTAACATCGGGCGTGTTTAAAATCGATAGCACGCTAAACAGCGTAGTTGATTTACCCGAACCGGTTGGTCCAGTCACTAGCATCATACCGTTGGGCTGGTGAATGGCTTTGTTAATAATCTCTAGTGATTTGCCCCACATACCAAGCTGACGCAAAGTCAGCGCCTCGGAGCTCTCGCTCAGCACACGCATCACCACTTTTTCGCCGTCAGAAATCGGTAAGGTCGACACCCGGAAGGCAAACGTATTTTGGTTTAATTTAATTTTAAACCGCCCATCTTGCGGTGCGCGCCGTTCGTCGATTTTTAAATTTGATAGGATTTTAATACGCGACACTAGGGCGTTGAGAACGTTTTTGGGTAGGCGATTTACCTCGTGTAACACACCGTCAATTCGGTAGCGAACTTGCACATGATCTTCGCGTGGCTCAATATGAATATCGCTGGCGTTCGATTTGATGGCGTATTCCAGGAGTAGGTTGACAGTTTGGGCGATTGGTGAATCTTCCGAAATATCTTCTTCTTTAACTTCTTGCGATTTGGTTTCTTCTTTTTGAATATCAATCACGTGAGTCAACTCTTCGGTCACGTCACCCCGGTATAATTCCAGGCAATCGATGATATTTTGGCGGGTCGCTACATAGATTTTGAGACGAGCGCCAAGCTCTTTTTGCAAAAAATTCACCGCCTGAATGTCATCTGGATCGTTCAGCGCCAAGTGAATCAGCCCATTATCATCAATTTGAAAAATAATCGCGTTATACTGGCGGGCGACCGGCTCGGGAATTAGTTTTAGCGCTTTATCAGGAATGTCTTTTTTCTCGACAGTTACGAACGGCACACCAATATAATCACCATAGCGTTTGGTTAGTTCACGTTCGGCTACTAGATTTTTCGCCAACACCAATTGCTGGAGTGATTTACCGGTTTTTTGTTGTTCTTGAGCTAATTCGGCAGTTTGTTCGGGCGTTGGTGACAACAATTTTAAAACTAATTTGTCCGACAAAAGCATAACTATTTTCATTATAAAACACTTTAGCTAAAAATTCCAGCCAAAAATTACCGTAAATATGGTTTAATATTAACCATATGCAACAAACCCTCCAGCACCAGTTTCAAGCTCAGTTTGATTTTGCCAAAACCTATCTTCTAGCGGTTAGTGGTGGGCTTGATTCGGTGGTGATGCTCGATATGATGACCCGAATTGGCGGTCTCAAATTAGTCATTGCTCATTTTGATCATCAAATCCGAGGTGCGGAATCGGCTCGCGACGCTCAGTTTGTTCGGGAATTAGCCGAGAAATATGGTGTAAAATACCACATGGCGTTCGGTGAACTAGGGGCGACTGCTAGCGAAGATCAGGCTCGCCAGGCTCGCTATCGGTTTTTACGGACAGTAGCTCACGAAATCGGCGGAACTATTTGCACCGCTCATCATCAAGACGACATTATCGAAACCATCGCTCTGAACTTAACCCGAGGCACGGGCTGGCGCGGGTTGGCAGTGCTGGGGGCGACCGATATCTTTCGTCCGTTGGTGTTGTTTAATAAACAACAGTTGCGCGACTATGCTCAGACCGCTGGACTGAGCTGGTGTGAAGATTCTACTAACTCGTCTGATCGTTATTTACGCAATCGACTCCGACAGCGCCTGGCTACTCAGCTCAGTCCCGACGCCAAGCAGTTGCTTTTGGAGCTATACCAGGCGCAAACCACTCTCAAAACTGCCATCGCCACCGAATGCCAACGGTTTTATCAGCCCGACGGGCTTTATCAGCGCTATTTTTGGATTATGATCGATCAGCTGACCGCTCAGGAGTTATTGCAATCCATTATCAAGTGTGATTTTCAGCTGACTTTAACTCGTCCACAACTCGAACGAGCCATTTTAGCCATCAAAACCGCTCAAGCCGGCGATATTCTTGAGTTAGGCGAAAAAATCGAACTAATCATCAAGCGTCGACACTTCAGTTTGCGACAGGTCAACCGCGCGACTGGCTTATCTCATCACCAACTAATCGACCGCTTACGCGCTATCGATGCCTAAGCACCTACCCTAATTTTAGCCCAATCGACCGCTTTGCCAGCGACATCTAGGGGTTCACCTCAATATTTTTGGTCCAAAAACAATTAACCCGATAATCATTGCTGTCACCGCTGATATCAGCACTCCAGCTGCCGCCAGGTCTTTGATTCGCATGATTTTGTCATTACGTTCGGTTGACACAAAATCCGCCAGGTTCTCAATCGCCGTGTTGATTGTCTCTAGCGTCAGCACTACCTGAATTGCTAGTAGCAATACCGTCCACTCACTTGCTGATATTTTATAATAAAAACCAGCCATCACCACCACCACGGTTGTTGTAAGATGCACAACATAATTTTGTTCTTCTCTAACCAGGATTTTTAATCCGTTAAAAGCGTATTTAAAACTCCGAACCAGCCGTCCTGGCGATAAGATTTTTTTATGACCAATTTGTTTCATAACTCTAGTATATCACGCTTTTTGGCAATTAATCGCTTTTAGCCTATTGCCAAACCATTTTCAGTTGTGCTACAATACTTATGTTTATAGTTTTAAAAAATAGGGGAAATCAATAAAAACAATGCTAAAAACTTTCATCCGACAGCGACTGACCAAATTAAAGCCAATTTTTACTAAAATTAACTGGCGGGTTTATCGTTCCTCGTTCAAACAGCACCCTAAACAGCATCTAGCAGTGCTGGCTTCTCTGGCTCTCATTATCTCACTAGTGCCAATTCTAGCTTCTATTAAACGCTCCCAAACCTCCCAAGCCACCGGTCTCCAGCTCCAATCAGTCTCTCCGCGTATCGGTTCGACTGCTGGTGGTGATAAAGTTATTCTTAAAGGCCGGGATTTTCAAAATCCGTCTAGCTCATCTGGTCCGTCCAATCCAGTCCAATCGTCTAGTCTCTCAGCCGGTGGTGGTCACACCTGCGCCCTCGGTCCTGATCATAAAGCTTACTGTTGGGGCAAAAATGATAGTAACCAACTCGGAAATAATTCTGCTTACGGTTTATCTTCTTCCACTCCAGTCACTGTCTCTCAAGGTGCTATCCCGGCTGGCGTTAATCTAACTCACATCTCAGCTGGTGGCTATCACACCTGCGCCCTCGGCTCTAATGGCAAGGTTTATTGTTGGGGCGGGGGTACTTATGGTCAACTCGGTAATGGCTCGACTAATAATTATCGTGTTCCAGTCGCCGTTCATCAAGGTGCTATTCCATCAAACGTTAATCTAACTTATCTTTCGGCTGGCGGTGATCACACCTGCGCCCTCGGCTCTAATGGCAAGGCTTATTGTTGGGGTAATAATAACCATAATGCGCTCGGTGATGGCTCCACTTTGCATTCACAGCGCCCAGTCGCCGTTCATCAAGGTGCTATTCCCAATGGCGTCACCTTAACTCATCTCTCAGCTGGTTATGAGTACACCTGCGCTCTTGGCTCTGATTATAAAGCTTATTGTTGGGGTAAAAATGAATTTGGTCAAATCGGCAATAGTTCTACCTCTAATGCATCTACTCCAGTCGCCGTTCATCAAGGTGCTATTCCCAATGGCGTCACCTTAACTCATATCTCAACTGGTGGCTTTCACACTTGTGCTCTAGGCTCCGATCATAAAACTTATTGTTGGGGTAAAAATGAATCTGGTCAGCTTGGTAATGGCGCTGGAGGTAATTATGGCGATAAATCATTAACTCCAGTCGCTGTCGCCCAAGGCGCTATTCCAGCTGGTGTTAATCTAACTCACATCTCAGTTGATGGCAATCACACTTGTGCTCTAGGCTCCGATCATAAAACTTATTGTTGGGGTAAAAATGAATCTGGTCAGCTTGGTAATGGCGCTGGAGGTAATTATGGCGATAAATCATTAACTCCAGTCGCTGTCTCTCAGGGCTCGATTCCTTCCGGTATCAATCTAATTCAGGTTTCAGCTGGTGGCGATCACGCTTGTGTTCTCGGTTCTGATCATAAAACTTATTGTTGGGGAAATAATTGGTTTGGTCAACTCGGTAATGACTCCTTTATGAATAATTCTCTTATCCCAGTCACTGTCGTTCAAGGCGCTATGCCTAATATTTCCTCCGGCACCACCGTCAAGGTCGACGGTGTCACCGTCCCAGTCCGCTATATCTCTTCCACTGAGCTTGAGATCACCATGCCTGCTCACGCCGAAGGTCTAGTTAATATCTCCGTCACCAATCCTGACAATTCCACCCATACCCTCAATCAAGCCTACGAATACTACCAAGCCAAGAACCCATCCCTCTCCTCCATCTCACCTAACACCGTTTCTCCTTACGGCGGAGAGATTACCACCCTCACCGGTAACAACTTCGACACCGCCCGCTGGCGCCAAGTCTCCGTCGGCAATAATCACACCTGTGCCATCGACTACCGTAATAAGGCCTATTGTTGGGGCAAGAACGACTATGACCAACTCGGCAATAACTCCACTACTAATTCTCCTGTCCCAGTCGCTGTCTCTCCGGGTGCTATTCCTAGTGGCGTCACCTTAACCCAAGTCTCCGCTGGTGCTACTCATACTTGTGCCCTCGGCTCTAATTCTAAAGCCTACTGTTGGGGTAGAAACAATCTTGGTCAACTCGGCAATAACTCCACTACTAATTCTCCTGTCCCAGTCGCTGTCTCTCCGGGTGCTATTCCTAGTGGCGTCACCTTAACCCAAGTCTCCGCTGGTGCTACTCATACTTGTGCCCTCGGCTCTAATTCTAAAGCTTATTGTTGGGGAGACAACGACTTTAGTCAACTTGGCAATAATTCCACTACTAATTCATCCACTCCCGTCGCTGTCGCCCAAGGCGCTATTCTCTCCAGCGTCACCCTGACTCAAATCTCAGCTGGCTCCGGTCACACCTGTGCCCTCGGTTCCAATGGTAAGGCCTACTGTTGGGGCTGGAATGGCCATGGTCAACTCGGCAATAACTCACATTTCAATTCTCGCGTCCCGGTCGCCGTCGCT
>CAUTML010000003.1:0-67682 GCA_963539845.1 uncultured Candidatus Saccharibacteria bacterium
CCATTACCATTCGAACCCCAGCAATAGGCTTTAGAATTAGAACCGATGGCGCAAGAATGAACGTAACCAGCCGAAATTTGCGTCAATCTAGATGAATTTTGGAAATCCCGGCCTTTAAGAATAACTTTATCACCACCAGCAGGGGCGCCAATGCGGGGAGAGACTGATTGGAGTTGGAGACCAGTGGCTTGGGAGGTTTGGGAGCGTTTAATAGAAGCTAGAATTGGCACTAGTGAGATAATGAGAGCCAGAGAAGCCAGCACTGCTAGATGCTGTTTAGGGTGCTGTTTGAACGAGGAACGATAAACCCGCCAGTTAATTTTAGTAAAAATTGGCTTTAATTTGGTCAGTCGCTGTCGGATGAAAGTTTTTAGCATTGTTTTTATTGATTTCCCCTATTTTTTAAAACTATAAACATAAGTATTGTAGCATAAATGGGTATAATTTAGCAAGCAAAAATACGTTTTTTAAACGTAGCAATCTTCCCATTATACCATAAAACGCGGAATAAGTCAATAGGATTGCCTTTTGCATCAATCTACCCTACAATTAGGTTATGGCAAAACGAGCGAAATTGCAAAAATTTATTTACGCCTTAATCGGCACGGCGATAGCGACAATTGGGTTAAAAACGGTGGCTTTTTTGGCGACAAATTCGGTAGGCCTGTTGTCGGACGCCCTGGAATCGCTGGTCAATCTGGTAGCCGGAGTGGTGGCGTTGGTGATTTTTCGGTATTCGACCAAGCCAGCCGACAAGAATCATAATTTCGGTCATCACAAAGCGGAGTATTTTTCGAGCATTATTGAAAGCGGGCTGATCCTGATGGCGGGTGGAATGATTATCTGGACGGCTGTGGAGCGCCTGATTACTCCGACCGCTATTACCAATCTAGATCTGGGAGTGCTGGTCGGAGTGCTGGCGTCGGGTTTGAACTTAATTACGGCGCGAATTTTAATCAGCCAAGGTAGTAAACACCGGTCAATTCTGCTAGAAGCCGACGGACATCATCTGATGAGCGATGTTTGGACCTCGCTCGGGGTGCTGGTCGGGGTGACGTTGGCTCGATTGAGCGGACTGGTGTTTATCGACCCACTGATAGCGATAGCGGTGGCGCTTCATATTATTAAAACTGGTGTGAGGCTGATTATGCGGTCGGCGAATGGACTGCTCGATCCGGCAATTGATGCTAATGATTTAAAAACCGTGCGTCGGTATTTGCGTCAGCTTAAAGATCAAGGTCTGGATTATCACAAACTGCAAACTCGGCAAACTGGTGATTATAAATTGGTCGTTTTTCATCTGTTGGTGCCGGACGATTGGACGGTCAAACAAGCCCATCAACGGGCGCACCAAATCGAAGCCGATATTCGTCAACTACTAGGCAAAAACACCGAAGTCACCAGTCATGTTGAGCCGTTGTCGGATTTAGAATGATTAAACCGGCGCAACTCCAACCAGCTCACCGAGTTCGGCAATTACTTTAGCCTGGCAATTAGACACCGCCACCAGGACTTTTTTATCAGAAGTAATAAATTGACGCGCGATGTAGTTGACTTCGTCAAGCGTAATGGATTTGACTAATTGTTCATATTGATTAAAATCATCCAACTCGTCAAAATCCAGATAGCGTCCCCGATAAAAATCATACAATCCGCGGGGCGTTATGTCCTCCATTGACAAATCGCCCAAAATCGCTTGTCGAGCGCGCTCCAGTTCAACCTCAGTAAAGCCAGTTTTCAGCACGGTTTGTAGCTCCCGGGCTATCAGTTGGAACAGCGCCCGAGCGTGTTTGTGACTGACTTCGCCATCGATATAAAAATCGGCTGATTTTTCGGTGTTGTAGCGCCCACCTTCAATACTGTAGACAATGCCCTGCTCGCGCGCTTTCGAATAGATCCGCGATTTGGCGGACGAAAACAGTGCAAAAATCGCAAAACGCATGGCTGTGGTCTGCCGAATGGTCATTTTTTGGTCCAAAATTGACACAAACGTAAAATCGATGTTTTGGACGTCTTTTTTGTAAATCAAATGACTACCACCATGCCGACGGTCGAATAACAGTCGTTGGCGCTGTCCACGTGGCAGTTTGAGCGCCTCGATTTTGGCTTTTAGCTTCGGCTTGATTCGACGAAAATCGCCACAAATCACCACATCGAGATTATCAGTCGTGAAAAACCGTGAATAATAGGTCTGAATATCCGCCAGCGTAATATTTGGCAGATTTTTTAAACGGTCGGCGTAGGTTTGAGCCTGAATGCCCGTCGCTTGAGCATAAATCGGATAAATTAACCGCGAATGATGATTTAGGCAGTCCTCAAGTTCGATTTCGACAACTGACAGTTCTTTAGCAAAATAATCCGGCTCAAATTTCGGTTGATTTAGCGCCGAAATCACCAAATCCATCACCCGTTCCCAGTCGAACCGAGGCGCCTGAAATTCATAGCGCACCAGCTGATCATTAGTCCAAGCGCCGTAATAAGCCCCGTTTTTAACCAATTCACTCAAAAATTCAACCTCAGTCCAGCCTTTTGGCGTCACAAATAAATGTTCCAACAGATGAGGTAAATCATACTGCTCAGGCCGAGCATAGCGATACCCCGCCTCAAAATGAAAATCGCAAATCAGATATTTAGCGTCCGGCACATCAATCCACAGCACCCGCGCCCCGTTGTTTAAGATTTCAATTTCTACTTGATGTTTCATATAATTCCTTTTTTAATTTAAACTAACTTTAAAATGTTGTAGTAAATACAACACACTACTATGCTAACAAGAAATTATTTAATCATGATTTTATTATACGGAATTGACTCAGAAAAAGCAATAGCCAGTCTATATTTTGTTCAAGCGCGCAAATTCAACATTAAGCTTGCGGATTTGGTTGTCGTTAAAACGCACGCTGACCGCTAAACCATCGACATCAATCACCTCGCCCTCGCCGAAAATATCAGAGCGAACCCGATCGCCAACTTCAAACTCGTTAATCAAATCCACCAAAAAATCATCACCCTGGTCGTCGGCGTAGCCTGCGCTGGTCGAAAGCAAGCCAGCATCCGCCAAAAACTGCGACGGTAGCATCTGGCGACGCGATCCACCGACAAACCGACAGCCCGCCGAGAACAGATACAACCGTTCCTTAGCTCGGGTCATCGCCACATAGCACAATCGGCGCTCTTCCTCGAGCTCCTCCGGTTTTTCAAATACTCGAGCGTGCGGAAAAGTTCCCTCCTCAAAACCAATCACCATCACCACCGGAAACTCCAAACCTTTAGCCGAGTGCATAGTCATCAGACTAATCTGCCCGCCGTCAGCAGTTTTGTCACTGCTCGACAAAAGTGCCGAATCCTCCAAAAATGAGCCAACATCCGCATAAGAGCGAGCTTCATTAGCTAACACCTCGAGATATTCAAGCTTGGTTTCAGCAGTCAAGGCGTCTTTTTTGATCAACAAATCGTAACCAGTCCAGTCGATGATTTTAGTAATCAGCTCACTCGGGGCGGTGCCAGCTAAGAATTCCGCCTGGATTTTTTGTAAAACCGTAGTAAATTTCGCTAATTTGGTCTGGGCAAGTTTCGGCAAATCTGATTGATCGAGTTGTTTAAGGGCGGTAAAGATATCTTGTCCGCTAGCCTGCCACCAAGCGATGAATTTAGTCTGAGTTGTTGCCCCGATGCCCCGCGCTGGGACATTGATAATCCGCGCCAGGCTGACCTGATCATGTGGTTGATAGCACAACCGCAGATAAGCCAAAATGTCTTTAACTTCTTTGCGATCAAAAAAGCGCACGCCACCGATGATTTTATACGGCAAATTAGCGGAAATCAGCGCTCGCTCTAGACCGTAGCTTTGGGCGTTGGTGCGATAAAGAATGGCGATTTCGTCGAGTTGGTAAACATTGCGCAAATCACGAATTAAATTGGCGATGCGAAACGCTTCATCGTGTTCATCAGCCACAAACCGAACTTCCACTGGCTCGCCATCACCAGCCTCCGTCCACATTTGTTTGTCGGTGCGCTGGAGGTTTTTTTCGATGACTTTTTGGGCGACAGATAGAATATTACCGGTTGAGCGATAGTTTTGTTCGAGTTTGATGACCTTAGCACCGGCAAAATCCCGCTGAAAATTCAAAATATTGGTAAAATCCGCCCCGCGAAAAGAATAAACTGATTGCCAGTCATCACCCACCACGCAGATATTTTGCTGGGAGTTGACCAACAATTTGACAATTTTATACTGAGCCGAATTAGTGTCCTGATACTCATCAATTAGAATAAATTTAAACTGTTTTTGCCACTGTTGACGAACGCTCGGCACGGTTTTTAATAAACGAACCACTTCTAGCAACAAATCATCAAAATCCAGCGCCCGCGTTTGACGCTTCAAACGCTCATATTCCCGATAAATCTCCGCCAGACGTTTTTTATCATGGTGAAACACACTCTCGGCGTATTCGTCAGGCGTTTGCATCCGATTTTTAGCCGAAGAAATTACCGCCGACACTGCTCGCGGTTTGAGCTCTGATTTCAGGCCGAGACTGGTAAGAGCTTGTTTAATTAAACCCTGGCGGTCGGTTTCATCATAAATCACAAACTGCGGATCAATGCCAATCGCCGTGCCCGATTGACGCAAAATCTTGACACAAATCCCGTGAAAAGTACCCATATACGGCATAAACGACCAGCTATTCGGTCGCCCCAGCAACGTCGAAAGGCGCTGACGCATCTCCTGAGAGGCTTTGTTGGTAAAAGTAACCGCCAAAATTTCCTGATCGGCCACACCACAATTTTGAATTAAATGAGCAATCCGATGGGTCAGAGTTTTGGTTTTGCCCGAACCAGCCCCTGCCAGCACTAACACCGGTCCGTCAACCGTACGCACCGCCTCAGCTTGTGCTTCGTTTAAGCCTGCAAATAAGTCCATTTACTTATTATACACTGTCAAAAGGTAAATACCGACCGATGCTCCAATAATTGCTATAATTGTCAACAAAATCCAAATTACCGTACTCCATTTGCTAGGAGCGTCTGGAGCGGTCGATGCATCACCTCGATAAAGCGTCGCTGTGTCGTCTAAAATAGTAGTTGGCTCCACTTGCAAGGTTGAAGCTTGGCGGTCGCTAGCCATTGCCTTGTCATACGGCACGCCCAGTGGTCGTTTATCTACCTTAGCACTATCCAAAAACGGACTAGAACTGCGGTCTTGCGGAGACAAATCTACCCGTCGAGCACTAGTAGAATCGGTTTCGGTTGGATTTATAGCGTCTAGCTCGGCCATTTCGTCTAAATCGACCACCGAAGATTGAGGCTGAGAAATCCGATTTGACGGCTGAGACGCCGAAATTGGAGTAGATGCTGGTTGTTGAGGCGCTTTAGGGGCTAGTTTTGCTACATAATCAACTGAATCGTATTGATAGACCGTCTCCGAACCATCCGGTTGCTTAGTCGATAAAGTTTCGCTTTGATAATGACCGGTTACCAGCGAATCAGTGGAGCGATTTGCCGATTCGATTACCGGAGTCATTGCCGGAGCCGTCATAGCTTCGCCCACTTGATTTAATCGACGACGCTGACGCAGTAAATTCGCTCCGCGCGATACCGACGCAGTATTTGATAAATCAGCCGGACGTGCTGTAGTTTGAAGCGTTTTAGCTGGTTTGACTGACGCTGATTGTTGAGCAACTGTGTGAGACGATTGAGATGTTGTTGATACTCGGGGTGCAGACGTGGTTGATGTTCGTGATATAGGCGCCGTTGATGTTCGCGGTCTAGATGCCATAGTCGACGTTCGAGACGTGGTCGGCATATTTAATGCTCGGGGTGTAGTCGCCGTAGCAGGTTTAACCCGACGGATACCATCAACCGGCAAGCCACGATTTAGGCGCTTGGTCTGCGACGCCGTTCCCGGAGACGAAACCGTCTGAGACACGGTTCGGGGGGCTGCCTGAGCAGAAACTGTCGGGCGAACCGGCACCGTTGGCGTCGACTTACGACTTTTAGAAATCGGCTTGGTAGTAGAATGAGCCACGTTAATAATGTCCATATTTCGCCCTCGACTCTGTTGTTGGCGCAGGCGAGCTTTTTTCTCGGCGACTTGTTTTTTCTGGTTCATAATCTTGTGCACTTCCTGATCAAGCGCTTCAAAATCAATATCTTGCATCAATTGCCCCCTTCTTTTGTTAAATTGTAAGTTTTTTCAATAATATCGTTAAACTGATAAGCGTTCAAACTCGATCCGCCCATCATCAATCCATCAACACCTTTAATTTGCAAAAAGCCCAAGGCATTATCGGAAGTTACGCTACCACCGTAAACCACCCGCACTGCGGTTGAAGCTTTTTTGCCAAATAAATAACCAATTTGGTCACGAATTATGGCGACAGCCTTAACTACATCAACTACTTGAGCTGATTGCCCAGTGCCAATTGCCCACACCGGCTCGTAAGCAATCACACAATTAGCGATATCTTCGCTGGTCACATTAGCTAGACCAGTTAGCAGTTGGTCATTGAGCACGTCTTTGGTTTCACCAGCCGAACGATCAACAATCGTTTCACCAACACACAAAATCGGCTTAATACCTGAGCGCAAGGCCGCCTGAACTTTACCACGGATGTCTTTGTCGGTTTCGTGAAAAATATGCCGGCGCTCAGAATGACCAACAAGCGCGTATTCCACGATATTTTTGAGTTGAGCGATGGCCACTTCGCCAGTAAAAGCCCCAAAATCACGCCAATAAAAGTTTTGAGCGGCTAGTTTGAACTGACGTTTGTTAATCTGCAAACTGAGCGATTGAAGCGTAAACACCGATGGTGCTAGCACCACATCGACCGAACGATGGGCTTGAATTAAATTGGATAATTTATGCAAATATAAACTAGCTTCATTCATCGTGAAGTTCATTTTCCAGTTGCCGATAATGATTTTTTTATTTTGCGTCATATTTTAAAATGTTTATGGCTAGATCAATTATAACGGTTTTTAAAGATTAAGTAAACCCTTAGCGCCCGGTAATTCCCCATAAGCTAACAGTTCTAAACTCGCTCCACCACCAGTTGACAAAAACAATTCGGAGTAAACTGCACCACGAACGTTGGTTTGGTTTTTTGTTGTAAAATTGTCAACAAAACCGACCGTGTCGCCACCGCCAATTAGCGCTGGCGTATGGTGTTTGATCAACGCAGTAATCACCGCCACACTTCCGCCAGCCAAGGACGGATTTTCGCTGTAACCGAGGTTACCATTCCACAGAACCGCGCCCGCTTGTTGAATAAGTGTTGTAATTTTTGCAATAGTTTCAGGGCCAATATCACCAATAATCTCGGTTGCTGTCAGCTGTCCTAGAGGTTTAGCTACCGCTTCCGTCGCCTGCAAATCGTTCACTGCCAGTACATCACTTGGCAAAATCAGCCGGTCTAAGCTTTTGCCAGCCCGAGTCCACGCCTGATAAACCGCTTGGACCGCCGGCGCTTGATTGTTTTCCACCAGACTGCGACCGACATTAAAACCCGCCTCCGCCAAAAACACATTAGCCATCGCTCCACCAATTATTAGATAATCAACTTCGCCCGCTAATTTTGTCAAAAAATCAATCTTGTCACTGATTTTGGCACCACCGACAATCGCCATCAATGGTCGCTGGGCTGTTTGCAAAAATCCACCAACCGCCAAATATTCCCGCACAAAATTATCGCTAGCGTAACTTGGTAGGAGTTTGGTAACTGCCTCGGTCGTGGCGGATTGTCGATGTGCCACCGCAAAACCATCTTGGACAAACACTTCCGCGCCAGTTGACGCCACTAATTGTCGAGCAAACGCCTCATCATTATTAGCTTCACCCGACCAGAAGCGCAGGTTTTCGAATAATACGATTTGTTCTGTCGGTAGTTGTTCTGGCGTTAGCCCTTGCCAATCCGCCACCCAACCCACGGATTGCTCTAACAATCGCCCCAGATGTTCGGCTACCGGCGCTAACGATAACTCCGCCTCAAAACCTTGACCGGTTGGGCGTCCCAGATGACTGACGAGAATAATTTTACGCGCTCCAGCCATCATCAGCGCCCGAATCACCCCCAAACTAGTTCGAATCCGCATATCATTTTGGATCTGACCAGCTTGAATCGGCACGTTATAGTCGGTGCGCACCAACACCGTTTTATCTTTAAAATTAAATTGATCGACTAATCGTTTCATAATTCCTCTTGTGTTTATTGTAAACGGTTAGTGATGGTTTCGCAACCAAAGTTTTTTAAAAAACTAATCCAACGCCCGCCAAACCAACCGCGCTTTAGTTTCGCCGATTAGAGCTTTGACCGAATCAAATCCAGCTCGTTTAATGCCAGCCGGCGATTTGTATTTTGTGAGTAATTTTTGGCGGGTAACCGGGCCGATACCCTTAATTTGATCAAGCGCACTGATGGTTTGAGCTTCAAGTTTTAATTTTGTATGATAACCAACCGCAAACCGATGGGCCTCGTCACGAATTCGCTGCAACAGTTTAATGACCGCCGTATTATGTGGCAATTTTACCAGATAAAACTCACCTTCCTCAAACACTAGTCCTTGAAGTTCGGCGACTTTGACGGCGCTGAGTTTAATATTTGACAGTTGTTTGTGAATAACGATTAGCTCTTGTTTTTCCGCTAGACCAAACATCGGCAAACTGCCGTCGCTAGCTGCAATTCCTGCCTGTAATTGCCCTTTACCGCCATCAATCAGCACCACATCGGGGCGGGGCCAGTTTTGGTTAAAACGGCGTTTGATCGTCTCGCTCATGTTATAAAAATCGTTGTTTTGGTCAATTTTAGTCTTAAATTTGCGATAATCAGTCCGCTTGGCTATACCATTGATAAACACTACCATACTCGCCACCACATTGGTCCCGCCATGATGCGAGATATCATAGCCCTCAATCCGCGCCGGCAATCGCGCCAACCCAAACAACTGACGCAAATCCGCCAGCGCCTGATCGTGCGACAGATTTTGCTCAGCGTCAATAATCCGCACTTTGCGTTGCAGAGCTTCGAGCGCTTGGATTTGATTGCGTATTTTAGTGGCCTGTTCGAATTGCTGATTGTTGGCCAATTCGATCATTTGACGCCGTAATTCGGTGATAATTTGCCGTTTTTCACCTCTGATAAAGCGACGAATTTGCTGTAAATCACTGAGATATTTCTGCTGATCGTTTGCGGTCGCCAGCGGTGGATTTAAACCAATATGCCAATCGAGCCGCGAGGCGCTTTTGGCTTCTAGCGGTCGCGTCAAATACGGAAAAATCCAGCGCAAATAACGCATCGCTTGCTTAATTGGATAGGCGCTATAAAATGGCCCAAAATATTCACCGCCATCATCAAACGGCTGACGTGTGAAGCTCACAAACGGCAGTCGATCGCCCGAAATTTTGATATAAGTCGCCGATTTATCATCACGCAATAAAATATTAAAGCTCGGTTTATAGCGTTTAATCAGCTCCGATTCCAAAAATAGCGCATCCAGCTCTGAGTCGGTTTCGATCCACTCCAGATCGGCGATTTCTTTGACCAGAGCTTCAGTTTTGGGGTCGGGCAAACGTTTTTGAAAATATTGCTTAACGCGGTTTTTGAGCACTTTAGCTTTGCCAATATAAATAATCTCGCCCGTGGCGTTTTTATGCAAATAAACGCCTGGTGATTTGGGCAGAGCTTTAAGTTTCGTCGTTAAGTCAACCAATTCCATTGCCAATATTAAACCATACCTGATTACTGATTACAATTTTTAAAACTCCCACCTTTTCAATTGAGCTAGTGAGAGTTTTAATAAAGTTTTAGTTTAAATTATTCAGTTTTAGCTTCGTCGGTTGTTTCTTCAGCACCGTTGTCTGCTTCAACTTCAGCTACATCCTGAGTGTCATCGCCACCAGCGGCTTCGTTTTGAGCCTCCAATTGAGCTGGATCGTAAACATTAGCAACTGCCAAAGTTAAATCGATTTCTTTGTCAGTAAATTCCACGCCTTTTGGTAATTTAATATCACCCAGCGTGATTCGATCACCGACAGCCGTGAGCTGGTCCAAAGCCACTGCCAGTTCGGCTGGCATATCGTTTGGCAAAGCTCGCAATTCAACATGTTCTAACACTTGCATCACCACCAAGCCCGCTCGTTCAGCTGGACTTTCACCTTGACCAGTAAGCACAATTTCCACTTCGGCGTCAATTGGATCCTTAGCGGAAATTGATTGGAATTCGATATTAACCAAATTGCGTTTGACAGTATCGCGAGCGATGTTTTTGATGACGGTAAAGTATTTCTTGCCATCAACTTCCAGATTGACAGGTGTTGAGAATCCAGCCTGCTCAATCACTTTTTCCAGAGCGTTATTCTCAGCTTCAATATTAAGCGGAGCGTGTTTGGCGCCATATACCACGCCCGGCACCAAACCGGTTTTGCGCAAAGCTTTAACTTTTTTACCGGTTACTTCTCGTTTATTAACTTTAAATATAATCTTTTCTGCCATTTTATTCCTTTTACAAATTCTTAAAACTTCTATAATTGTATCATATTTTAGTTAAAAAGACAATTCTTCTACTCATTGGAAACGGCAATATTAATTGGTTCCTGCTCAATCATCACGCCGAATTTGTCCTTGATAATCTGCTGAATTTCAGTCACCGCCTGAGTTAAATCAGCGAAAGTTTCAGCTGAATCGTTGAGCAAAATCAAAGCATTATTATCGTCAACTTTGATCCCGTGAAAGATTCGACCACGCAAACCAGCCTGATCCAGCATCCAGCCAGTCGGGATTTTAATCAAGTCACCAATCGGCTCCGCAAACGGCACCGCACCGAATTTTTGCTCGATATAGTCAAGTTGTTGCTTGGTAATCAAGGCATTTTTAAAAAACGACCCAGCGCTCGGCACTTGATGATAATCTGGGATTTTTGAACCACGCACCGCTAGAATGTATTGGCGCAATTTCGCCGGACTAAAATCAGTCAAATTATGTTGTTCGATGTAGTTTTGGAGCGAAGTATAAAACGGCGGTTGTGGTTGGTTATGATGCAATTTAACCGTCACCGAAGTAATAAAATACCGCCCGCGCGCCTGTTGTTTAAAAATGCTCTCCCGATAGCTAAAACCACAATCAGCATTGCTCAAAACCACAAATTCATCCGTCGTCGTATCAAATGCCTCAAGCTCAGCTAGCACCTGAGAAATGTCCTGACCATAAGCTCCAACATTTTGGATTGGCGCCGCCCCAACCGTACCCGGTACCCCGCTCAAACTCTCAATTCCGCACAACCCTTTTTCGGTCGCGCTAGCTACTAAATCATCTAGCAATTCCCCCGCTCCCGCTCGTAGTTCGGTTTCGGATATTTGCTCAATACCTTTGATGCGATTAAGCGCCACAATCGCCTCCAAATCCTGATCAGGCGCAATAGAATTACTGCCTTCCCCCAAAATAATCACCGGCAGGTTTAATTCTCGAGCTTTGCGATAAAGTTCCGGCACCTGCTGGCGATCAGTTATAGTCGCCAAAAAGCGCGCACGCCCGACGCCAATTTTAAAAGTTGTTAACTCGCGTAATGATACATTTTCTTGCAATTCAATCATAATTATATTTTAGCACATCGCCTTGACAGTTTAGCTTATTGAATATCTAAAAAACATTAGCTAAAATAAACACATGCAACAAAAAGGTAAATATCTAGTTATCGAAGGCACTGATGGGTCCGGCAAAACCACCGTTAGCGCTCAAGTTATCAAAAAACTGCAAGACCGAGGAATCGTGGTTTGGGCGATCCACGAACCTGGTAGCACCCCAATTGGCGAAGCTATCCGCACCATCGTAAAAGATGGCAGTTTAGAACGCACCGCATTGACCGAATTATTGTTATTTACAGCATCTCGAACAGAATTGATCGAACAAATTCAACAAAAACTAAACAGTGGCGTGTGGGTGATTTCATCAAGAAATTATCTATCGTCCATTATTTATCAGGGATTGGCGCGTGGTTTAGGTATGAATTATGTCCAAAAAATTTGCGATGATTTGTTGCCAGATTTTTATCGCAACCCCGATTTGACAGTGATAATTGATGTCGATATTGCCACCGCTTCCGGTCGCCGCCAACAACGCGATTTCAGTGCTTCTCGACAGGACGCTTTTGAATCGCGCGATGATCATTTTCAGCAACAACTAATCGATGGCTACCGAACAATAGCTGATAAAAATCAATTGCCTTTGCTTAATGGTAGTAATTCAATTGAACAGCTTGCCGACCAAATTGACAATTTGATTCGTGAGCACCTCTGCTAGTTTTTTTAAAAACCGCATTAAAAATACCCCACAAGGCGAGTAGGGTATTTTTAATGGAGGAGCTGGAGGGGCTCGAACCCTCGACACCCTGCTTAAGAGGCAGGTGCTCTAACCAGCTGAGCTACAGCTCCAAAACACTGGCTATTATACACCTTTTTGGTCTGTTTTTCAAGGTTTTAAGCTAATATAGAAGCTCGATATTAATCCTACACTCGCCAATCGTCAGGCGTAGATTTGGCGTAATCGCGCATGCCAATAGCGTCAAAGTGCTTCTTGGCGCAGGCAATTTTAGCAAGCTCTTGCTCGCGTTCACCACCATTCTTGGTTTCACGCACCATATAAACTTTTTCTTTACCGTCGACTTCCTTGACAATCGCCCAATCGGGATTATAGTTGCCAACTGGTGTCGAAACAACAAATTTAGCTGGCAATTTCAAGAATAATTTAATATCTTCGCGCTCATCGAGGTATTTCGCAAAAGCTTCTTCAGTCGCAGAATCTAATGCAATTTTATTAGTAATCGATTTTTGTTGATTATGAACTTCATACAATCTGTCAACAAAACGCTCCACATCTTCTTTAGCGTCGGCTTGGAAATTCCGTAATTCATAGACCGATTCACTCATTTGTTGGTATTCAACACCATCCACCACCACTTCAGCTAAAACTGCTTTTATTGCCATTTTTACCATTTGAATAAAGTCATAAGGATTCTTCAAAAATTCAGACAATCGCCCGCTTTTTTGCAAAATATCGACAATCGTTTGACGAGTTAATCCAGTTTCGTCTTGTAGCTCCGAAACAATGTCCGGCAGATCAAAAGTGCCCAATAAATCATGCGATGACTCGCTGACAATTCCAGCGTTATTAACACCACAGCGCAGTAAAGTAACCTTATTTTTAATCACTTCAATCCGTAGGGCTGGAATATTAGGTTCGGACTTAATTAAGCTAACTGATTTGGTAATTACGTCATTGTTATCGAAAACTACACGATAAGTAGTTTTACGCGAAATTCGTTTCCATAATTGCTCCAATTCTGGACTGTATAGAACCTGCTTATTATGACGGATGGTCTCTTTTTGGCGGGCGTCTTTAATAAATTTACTAATTTTACAACTTTCAATGATATCCACCACCTCAGCATGATATTGTTGTAGGTTGCCAGGTAAATCAAGCGTAAAACCAATATTTCTTGGTGTAAAGTTCTCCAAAACTCTGCCATAATCATCGATATAGCCCCTCCGATTCAAATGATTCCAAATTATAATTGAAGTTTTATGCCCCAGAACCTTATCTGGCTCATTCTGCACCACAATTCGAGCAAATTCACTACGGCGCACAAAACCAATTTGAATGCCAGCTTTTTTATATTCTTTCTGCAAATTATTCGCAAAATCGCGATATGATTCGTTAGCAACCACCAACAATTGGTTAATTTGCTCATCACGCACCCGTGTACCATCCTGACACACTGGTAGCCGTAAGCCTCGCCCAATCGTCTGTCGACGATCATTCTCGCTATTACTTTCGCGCATCATACAGATTTGAAAAACGTTCGGATTATCCCAACCTTCTTTCAGCGCCGAGTGACTAAAGATAAACCGCACTGGATTGGCCTGATCAAGCAATTTTTCTTTACCCTTCATAATCAGATCGTAAGCCGACTCGTCTTGTGCGTTACCCCTACCTTCTTTACTATCGACAAAGCTTGTTTTACCACCTTTGCGCATCTCCGCGAAATAAGCCTTACGCACCTCGCCTGGATTCTCTGGCATTACCGCCTGATAGAACTCGCTTTTATTACGTTCCTCCCGATATAATTCATCAAACCACCGCGCAAATTTTCCGTCAATCATATTTCCGTCAGCGTCATACTCCAAATAGCTCGCGACCTTATCAACAAAAAACAAACTCAGCACCTTAATCCCTTGATCGCGTAAAAGATATTCACGCTTAATATGCTCAGCGATCGTCACCCGAATCATCTCGCGCATAACTTGGTCTTCATTGCCACCCCAATTTTCGCCCAACATTAAAACACCCTGCGAGCCAATCTCCACGCTAGCTGGTATGGTTGAGATTTCATTGATGGCATAATTTTCGTAAATACTATTACCAGTGCGGATATCTAGCTTATCGTGATGATTTACCCAGAGTGACTTACGACTAATATTACCGTTTTTATCATGTACTAACAGCTCAAGACGAGCTTGTAGTTTCGGCGTATTGCGTACTTCCAATAACTTCACATAAGGCTTAGCATCACTGCCTTTTTGCTGAGCATTAGCTACTACGATGCTTTTCACCAATTTTTCACGGTGCGCATCAACCGGGTCGAGACGATACATCATGTTGTAATTATGCGTATGCGTAGCACTGTAACGCAAAGTACACATCGGATTTAACTGTTCAATTGCACTGGTCGACAGCGCACTTTCCATATTTTGCGGTTCATCCATAATTACAATTGGGTTGACTGCGGCTAAATATTCAATTGGCGCAATACCGTTGAGTTTATCACGCTCTTGGTGAATCACGCGAGTGTTTTTATCACCACGAATCGCGTCAATCGTCATTACCAAAAATTGCGTCATAGTACTAGTCGCAAAACTCTGCACTACTTCGGGATTTTTACCATCATACACCGACGCTTCGTACGGATTAAAGCCCATTTCCCGCGTAAAATGTTCACGCATGCCATCAAGACTACTTTTCACGCCTTCTTTAATAGCAATACTCGGCACAATAATAATAAATTTGGCAAACTTATAGCGTTTCGCTAGCTCCAATGCCGTGCGCAGATAAACATAAGTCTTACCAGTACCGGTTTCCATTTCAATACTAAAATTCATACCAGCCAATTTACTAACCGGTTCGATACCATTTTCATTTTGAATAGCTTGGACATTTTCCAAAATCGAGTCTTCATCTAGTAATAAATTATTGCCGATCGCGCCGATTTCATTAAATAAAAATAAACCAGCTTGCACACCGCTAATCGCTCGTGAGCGCAAAACACCGCCAAAAACTTCAACATCATCTGGTTGCCCATCAAACGCACCAACAATCGCATTGATTGCCGACAATTGGAACGGTTGATTAGAATCGTATTTAATTTTCATGATTGACACCTCACAATACTTTTTTTACTTTTAGTGTTGCTTTTTTTACAATTTTTTGTTATAATTACTGGTGAATCACCATGCTTCAGCTTGCCTAAGGTTTCGACCGACCGCATATTCTGAACACCTTGCCGGCTCTGCCTAAGGTTTCGACCGACCGCACGAGCCGGCTTTTTCGTATGATGTTCAAGTTTACTTCTTAGCGGCTCTAAATTAGTGATAAACTGACGATAGCTCCGCAACAACTTAGAATAGTGTCGGTTGGGCGTAATAATCCTCAACAGTTTGTCATTTTCCTGTAAATATTCAGCCAAACAGTAGAAATCACCGTCGCCGCTCACGATAATCGCCTTTTCATAATCATCATACAATTTTGCCGAAGCATACAACACTAGTTCAGCGTCTACATTACCCTTCATGGTACGCTTACCATTTTCAAAATATGCCACGGTTGGCTTGAATATTAGTGTATAACCCGCTTGTTGCAAACTTGTATATAAATCTTGATTGCCGTCAGTCTTCCCGATGAATACATATGCTTCGCCGATGTTATATTTATTTTTCAAATACAAACGAAACTTTTTGTAGTCCAACTTCCAGCCTAATGAACGCACACCAAGATTGAGGTTCTGGCTATCGATAAAAGCATAATTGTGTTTTTGTTTTGCCATCTTACACCGTCCACAATTCTACATCATAGCTTTTACAGGTTTGAACCAGATTAGTTTTGAGCTGGTTGTCGCCCTGGAAGGCGTCGTCGAGGATAACAAACTTACTCGGAGTCAGATCGGTGATAATGGCACGCAACTGATCTAACGTCGGCTTGGCGTGTTCATTGAGGTATAGTACTGGTTGACCCTCTGACAAATTATCCTCGGCCACAACTTGATGAACATGCAGTCCATCGACATCGACGGTTTTAGTCCGCGTGGTCAACGGCAAGCCCATTTTCAACAGCACTTCCACTAACAAATCTTCCTCGCTAGCATTATCATTACTACTTTCACGCATCAGGTCTAGGCGCGCCTGCAGTTCGGTCAAATCACCTGTCGGCGCACTTTGCCACTTGGTGAAATTGGTGTCAGCCAGTTTGTAAGTGCGATATCCAACATCCAGCGGCGTCTCGCGCTCATCCAGTTTGTCAGCAAAGTCAGCCTTAATCTTTTCGCCCGCCCGATTGATCCGCTCACGGGCAATATCGCTAATCTTTCTATAGCCAGCCTTAAACGCCTCGCTCTTTTCGTCGGTCGGCTCAGGCAACTGCACCATGATATGCTTGCGATTACCGCCATCTTCGGCGTTGAGTTGCATGACGGCGTGAGCAGTGGTGGCTGAACCAGCGAAGAAGTCAAGAATGATCGAGTTTCTGTATGTTGCCGTTCCTAGTATCTTCTTCATCAAAATTATTGGTTTTGGATATGAAAATTCGACAGTTTTTCCCATAAGCTCTTCAAAATCTTTTCTGCCAACTGTTGTACCTCCATACAAAAGTATAGATAAGAGAAATGTAGTTCGACGCTCGTCGGTTGGAATTATTAAACGCGGCTGCTTATGTCCATCAGACCCCCAGAATATTAGATCCTCTTGAATCAACCTCTCTATTTCATCCTTACTCCATTTCCATTGTCGAGTAAATTTATCGCCTGATGGGTTTGTTATAGTGAAATAGTTTTTATGATCACATCTTTCGTTGTCCGAGTTTACTGCAAGATTTGCTGTCTGCAATTCATTCTCTTTGCCTTTGAGCGGTTCATTGACCTTAATAAAGTTTGTAAGGTTTTTGTTTCTATATGCAACAATGATGTATTCATGAATACTACGAAACCTCTGCGTAGCCTTTAATGTTCCAGACGACCCTTCGGACTCCTTATTCCATACCATAATTTCAACATTATCTTCCCCAAAAATCTCATCACAAATCTTTTTCAAATTCGCTTGCTCAGCGTCATCAATCGAAATAAACATCACCCCGTCATCGGTCAACAAATTACGCGCCAGCTTCAAACGCGGATACATCATGTTCAGCCAGTTGCTGTGATAACGACCGGCAGTTTCGGTGTTGGTACTAATCTTTTTATTGCCTTCGTCCACCTGCTGGCTAAACTCCAGGTAATTTTGCAGACCTTCCTTGAAATTATCCGGATAGACAAAATCTTTGCCAGTGTTATACGGCGGATCGATGTAAATCATCTTGATACTGTTGTGGTACTGCTTTTGCAAGACTTTCAGCACCTCGAGGTTATCGCCCTCGATGAAAATGTTATTGGTCGTATCCCAATCTTTGCTCTCGTACTTGGCGGGTCGGAGCGTCGCAGTCGTCGGGTCCTGAGCTGCCCGCAACGCCTGCCTCTTACCCGGCCAAAACAGCCCGAACCGCTCATTCGGCTCGCCAGCATCCTCCGCCAGCAGCTCCTTCAACTTAACGACATCCACCTTGCCATCGGCAATCGCCTCCGGCACTAACTCTTCCAGCTGTTTAGCTAGGCCAGTGCGGAAGTTGGGGGAAGCGCCACTGAGTTGGTGGTTGTTTATATCATCGTATTTATCCATAGTGTTTATAGTCCCTTATCTAATCAATATTATATTATACTATATTAGATCTTGAAAACGTTCGCGAAGCAATGTCAGTCGTTCGGATTCGTCTGAAGCTTTAGCCGCTAATATCAGCGAGTGCACATCATCATCGTCAAGAGCTATTATATACCCTCTTCCATCAGACGAAACATCCTTGCATCTTCGAATAAATAGTTCTTTATTATCAAACTTTCTACATACAATCAAGCCAAAATATCCACGCCGAACACCAAATCTTCCAGACATCTGATCGAGTTCTGGATTTGCAAGGTCTTGATTGTAGTTTTTGCACTCAACCATTATAAGAGGAGCGAAATAATTTTCACGCAACCAATGAAAGAAGCCCTCGTTGGCAACATTATCAAAAGTAATATCAATTCTCTTTCTCCCGTCATGGAGCTGGTTCTGAACTATTGGGTTGCTAAGCCATGGATAAAATAAAGCTGTTAATATATCTTTCATCAAAGATTCGTATTGATGAGCCATACTGCTACCCGCCTTTAGGACATCTAGTCTAGAAATCAGCTCATCCCAATTAGGAGATGGCGCTTGCAATGACTCAGCTATATTCGTTTGAGTTAGTGGCTTTCTAGGGTGAGCTCTCTTTTCCTCACGATACTCACTAAGTGCCTCTGGAAATATGGGCGTATACGTACGATTTTGCTCTTTTCCTGCTTTTCCAAACTTGTCCCTTAGTTCATTTTTTGTTAATGGTCTCGTTCTGTTATTTTTCAAGATCCGTACAATACCCCTAGCGGCTTCTTATTCTCCTAGGTACTTCAAAATATATACATTATAATAACTAGCCGCATCATAAGTGATATTGTGTCTTACGATTGTTTTCGGCACAAGCAATAATGGTCTATCGTTCACTATTGGAAGAACTTCAAATGACTGTGACCATTCTTGCAGTATTGAATTCCAAACTCGACCAGAAGCGATCCCTGACTCCATAGGAATGTTATAGTATTCGCACATTTGCTGAGTATATTTAATTAGTTGACCTCTAATAATATTTGTCACTATATCTGATATAATGTCTGAGCCAATACCGTCTATTAGCAGAGCTGTATCCTCTAACTCTTGAATTATGCCTGTCTTGGCAGCGGTGCTATTTTTCAAAGCAAACCACATTTTCTCAGCTAGATCTTGACCCATACCATGACCTTGTGGTTTATTGCGAGAAAAACCAAGTCTAGTTTCGTTAGGCTCCCCCAATACGGACAAAAGCTTTTTTGCTCTAAGGTCATCGGCGCATATCAATTGAAGAATAAGCGAAAAATAATTCTGTATCAAACTAACGCATTCCCTACCCCATTCGCTATCGAATAAATGAAGAGATGTCGGATCAATAAATAAAGGTATATCAGTATCAATTCTTACATCGACAAAATCAAGAGAAGCTTGATTTCTATCTAGTTTATAATATTCAGAAACCCGCACTCCCTTAATCTCCATCGCTTTGAACAATGATTTTACTATGCATATCTTGCATTGCTGAAAATGGTAGCAACCTATCATTCTTTAATCGCCCGACAACTATGCCTGCATGGATTCCCTGTTGTTTTGCAAATTTTCGAATAGACGTCTTTGATAGATCTTGCCTACTAAGAAATAGCATATATTCCTTGTCGGGTATAAGTGTTTTTGCAGCAAAATCATCAGCTTCTTTCTCTTCTGTAGACTTAACACTAGAATCAAAACTAATAAACTGTTCTCGCTTACCATGCATTAACACATGTCCAATCTCATGAAATAATGTAAACCACATTTTATCAGCATCTCTACCATATGCACTAAGTTGTATAACCGGTCTTCCGTTGATCCACCGCGTAGCACCACTCGCTTTCGTGCCTCTGATATGAGCTACCGCCACTAAGCCAACTCCTGCGGTAGATAAAAGATTTTGTGTTTGCTTAAAGAAATCATCTGGCATATAAGCAGTAAGGTTCCTAATTTGAGGCAATACCCTTTTTAGCTGAGCCATATTATACTCAGGTAATTCTGGGATTATTTTATTAGCTTCCATTTCACCGCATCGCAACCATGCAGCTAAAAACCCCTCCTTGATATCGATAACGTAACCGCGCCTATAAGCAATTGCTTCAGTGACTTGTATATGAGATAGCGAGTTAACCCCAAAGAATTTCCATAGATTAAAGACCCTTTCGGTCCTATCTTTTGTAGCTTTCACCTTACCAAGCTTTGCAAGTTCACTGTAAGGAAAATTCGGTAACAGCTCCTCCTCGCTTTTTAAGCGCTTTTCTTGATCTATTCGAGCTAGCGTTGCTTTATAGTTCTTATCCAGGTTATTCCAAAAAGAAACCGTACCGCCAATAGCATTAACAAGAAGTAGTGCTGTTTCAGCCGTAATAGAGGACGCTCCGTTAATAATTTGGCTAATGTGTTTTTCTGATAAACCAGTTCTAACCGCGAGCTGCTTTTGTGTCATACCAAGCGCTTCAATAGTTCGCTCTACTATACGTCCCGGGTGAATAGCTTTATGTGGCTGATAAACCATAGTGTCTCCTTTAATGTTCGTGGTAGTTAATACATAACTCTTCTACTACGATACGTTTAATAGTTTTAGGATTATCTATCCTGAATGCCGAATCATTGGCATGATCAGGTCTAAAAATAATGCGAGTTTTCTTGTTTATCCAAACAGAAAACATTCCTTTCTTATCACCAGAGAGCGGATGAGGGTGAAATGGAACAGTTGGTAGATCGTATAACGTCTCAGCAGCGGCAAGAGCATCTAGTGTTTCTATAATTTCTTCTGATGTGCAAGGTGCTTTTTTGCGACGAATAATTCTATCAATCTCAAGCATATCGTCAGAGGATGCATCATTGACCGCTTTTTCGATCTTCAGAGTCGCAAATCCTATTATCATAGTACTCCTATCTCATCATTATGTCAATAGTTTTGTTTACCATATTGGTAATTATTATATTATAAAACACATTAAAATTCAACCGCACTTTTACTATTATATAGCGCAAAAGTTCTCCGCAGTTACTCACTAATAAAAACCGCCACATCTAACTGTTAATAGTTTTTTGGTCTGAAGACCGATAGTGTCATGCGATCGTAAAGGTTGTATGAGCATTAAAATACCATGCAATCTACCCGTATTCTTTAGATAGCTTGCAAACTTTATAGCCCTTATGCTAGACCAAGCGTCTTTGCAATCAAGAGAAAGATACATGTCATTGATATGAGCAGATTCGTCTATATATACATTGATTGTGTTTAAAACGTTTCTATATTTTTTCACCTCCATAATCATACATTTCTACTTGTAAGTGACTTATCGTATGGCAAATTCGATAGTAAATAGTTTCTCGGTAATTACCCCGCCCTCTGAGGCTTGTTGTGCTAGAGCTATCTTATCGGATATCTGTTCGTCCATACTGTCCTCGAGATCGTATTTCTCGCGGTTAAGCGTGCGGACTTTTTTGCGTAAGACTTGGACTTCGCTAGCGATTTTTAGACGAGAAGCGGCATTGCCAGCCTGGCGTTCTTGTTTTTGCAGGTCTCGGATCTTCGCTTCAATTTTATCGACTTTCATCTCGTATTCGACAATTTTGTCTTTGTATTGACGTTCGAGGAGGTCTTTTTTATCAAGATAAGCTTCGGTGTTGCGACTTTTAACTTCGGCTTGGCGCTCAGCCGCTTGTTGATCAAGAAAAGCTTTGAGAGATTGACTGACTTTTACTTCAATTGGTTTTATATCAGCAACAGACAAATCAAGTATTTTACGGCAAGTCTCCGTGTCAAGCAACACCCCGTCGTCTGTCTGCGCCGACGCCAAAATATAACTTTCACTCATATCCGACGAATCAATCTTCATCGGAAAAGTTACCTGCTCAACAACCATCGTGCCGTGCGTCCCGATTAGCTTTTTGACTTCTGCAGCCACGCGATCTGATCGACTGATGCTAAATGTCAGTTCTGCCGGAGATGTTGAAACATTTTTAGCCTCACGACGGACATACTCAGCCAAAGTGTCGGCATATTTATATTGACGAGCGTGCGGTATACGTTCCGTTTTGTAAAAATATTTGCCAACTTCGATGTTTTGTTGGGGCGCGATTTTTAAATCAAAAATATGCTCATTTTCAAACGACACATTATCGCGCAAAACATAACGCGTCAACCCCATAAATAATCGTTCAAAACGCGTAAAAGCCTCTTCAGCCTGTTCGTCATAGCGACGGAATCGATCTTGCACATGAGGATCAAGCCCCTCAAAAATCCGAGCCCGAGCCGACCGTTGTTCATTGTCAATTTCGGATTTAAATTCTTTTTGCAATTGCTCAAAACGACGATTAATTTCGTTATTTGTGCGACAAGTATTTAAAATTTCACTAATTTTCTTTTCAAAATCTAAGCCATTTTCAATCGCACCAAGCACGTCATTACTGGCGCCAAAAGTACTTTTAAACAAATTAAATTTATTGGTCAAAAGTTCCAAAATTCGTTGCTCAGCTATGTTGCCTTCGTTGCTAAAATTGACTACCACGACATCATATTTTTGCCCCATGCGATGAACACGTCCAATGCGCTGTTCGACACGTTGCGGATTCCACGGCAAGTCGTAATTAATCAGCAAAGAACAAAATTGCAAGTTAATACCCTCGCTAGCTGCCTCGGTAGCAATCATAATTTGCGTGTCGTCGTCTTTGAACCTGTCAATCAGCGCCTTACGTCGATCAGCCGATTCGATGCCAGTAACCACATCAGAATCTTGATTATCTATCAACCACTGACGATAAATTGCAGTGCTTTCTGGCGAATTATTCTGCCCATTAAATAAAATAATTTTGCCGTCAAAACCTTGTTTTTTTAAGGTTTGGGCAATGTAATTTTGAGTTAGGGTTGATTCGGTAAAAATAATGGCTTTGCGAGCAGCTTTTGATTCCAACGCATTAAAACCGACATTGATGGCTTCGACTAGCTTTTCAGCCTTGACATTCTCCTTGATTGAATCGGCAAAGTCGGCGTATGATTTTAACTCTTCTATTTCAGCTAAAAACTCGGCACGTTCTTTGGCAGACTCAATTATATAATCATCATAAGCACCAGCTTCCTCGAACGCCTCAATTTCTTCCTCGCTCAAGTCATCCAACTCATTGATTAAACCACCGCGATTATCACGCACTTTACCCAGAGCATATTCCTCTTCCATACGCCGTACAATATTCCGAAGCGTACTAGCCACAGCAAAAGTTGACGAACCAAGACGTTTACGAAGAATTAGAGCTGATAAATGACGCTGAGAAGAAGCAAAAGCATACAATTTATCACGGTGAAGGTAGTTATCTACCAACTCATACAGCCTCTGTTCGTCGCCGGACGGTTCAAAACAAACAGTTTTAGCAATGCGATTAGTGTATTTAATGTATTTCTTAGCTTCTGAACGCAAAGTGCGCTTAGCGATTTTGCTCATACGCGAACGGAGTTCATCAAGCGCAAATGGATGATTCGACTTGATATAACGCTGGCGAAAAACATCAAGTTTATAAAAATATTTAGGATCAACAACTGACACTAAACCATATAATTCTTCGAGTCTATTTTGCAGAGGCGTGGCTGTCAAAAGGAGTGATTTTTCGGAACCTTTGGCGATATCAGAAACCGCACTAGCGATGCCCTTTTGGTTGTTGTAAAAATTCCTTAACTTATGCGCCTCATCCAGAACTAGCAAATTCCAGCTGTTTGAAAGTTTTAGTGAATGACGATTGGCAAATTCATAAGAACAAATATAAATGCCGTCCTTATCGATGGCTTTTTTTGTTTTAATCCACTTCGCGTCAATAACAGTTGCTGGCAGATTAAATTTTTCTTGCAACTCTTGTGCCCACTGCTGACGTAAACTTGACGGTGTGATAATTAAAATCTTTCGTTTGCGTTCTGAATAGTATTGCATGATAACAATACCCGCTTCGATAGTTTTACCGAGACCAACTTCATCCGCCAAGATAATACCACGAGCTGTTGGCGAGTTTAATGCAAATAGTGCCGCATCGATTTGATGTGGTGTTGGGATAATTTGAGCGTCAAACATCAAGCCAGATAATTTAGCAACGTCGTCATTAGCATAGACTCGTTCGAGTTCATGCACGACATACTTGGCTTGATAATTAGAAGATATCATGGTGTTATTATAGCATATTTTATAAAACCGATTTTCGCTCCGATCTTAGCCTCGCAACCAAAAACTGAAAATACTCAGGATACTTTGCTTCTAGCGACTAAGCTAATACAATAGCTCAATATCAGCACCGAGGGAATTCAGACGGCGGGCAAAATCCTCATACCCGCGGTTAATCGAATAAACATTGCGCAAAATCGACTCACCTTTGGCCGCCAACATGCCAAGCATGATCACCACCGCTGGTCGCAAAGCTGGCGGGGTAACAATCTCAGCTGGACGAAATTCACTGACGCCCTCGATATAAATACGATGCGGATCGAGCAGCTGATTACGCACATTTAATTTTGACAATTCGGTTAAATAAATTGCCCGATTTTCATACACCCAATCATGAATCAAAGTTCGCCCTTGCGCTTTAGCGGCAATAATCGCAAAAAACGGCAAATTGTCGATGTTCAGACCAGGAAACGGCATCGGATGAATTTTATCAATCGGCGCCACTAACTTCGATTTATAAAGCTTAATATCGACCAATTTAGTTTGACCATTGCGCGATAAATAAACCGCTGATTGGTCAAATTTTAACCCCATCGCCCGCAAGGTTTCTAATTCAATTTCCAAAAATTCAATCGGCGCCCGACGAATTTCAATCTCCGAATCAGTCACAATGCCGGCCGCAATAAAACTCATCGCCTCAATCGGATCTTCGCTGATTTCGTATTCCACATCTTGATTGATATTAGCCTTACCATAGACCGTCAAACGAGTCGTGCCAACACCATCAATTCGCACCCCTAACTTTTGCAAATAAAAACACACATCTTGCACCATGTAGTTTGGGCTAGCATTGTGAATATGAGTAATCGCGTCTTTCGAAGCAGCCGCAAACAGAATATTTTCGGTCACGGTATCGCCCCGCTCAGTCATCACGATGGTTTTTTCCGCTATTTGTGAATCGGTGACGGTCGCTTGATAAAAATCGTTTTTAGTCTCAATCGCCAGACCAAACTCGCGCAATCCCGCCAAATGTGGCTCGACTGTACGTTTACCGAGGTTACAACCACCAGCGTAGGGCATTTTAAATTTCGGATAGCTATTCATAATCGAGCCCATCATCATCAGTACACTGCGAGTGCGTTTGGCGGCCACCACATCCATCTCGTCAAGTTTAAGCTTCATCGGCGGAGTAATTTCCAGGTCAGCACCGCCATTAATCCAGCGCAGTTTTACACCAATGCTCTCGAGCACCTCAACAATACGATTGACTTCTTCGATATGAGGCACATTTTTGAGTGTGGTGCGACCTTTATTGATCAAACAACCGCACAACAGCCCCACAGCGGCGTTTTTTGATGAGCGAATTTCGATTGCGCCCGTTAATTCTCGACCGCCGTTAATTTTAAAATGAACCGTGCCTTTTTTGTTAAAAGCCAGTAGTTCCACATGCAAAGCTTCGGAGATTTTTTCAATCATCTCAATACTTAAGTTTTGATTGCCGTTTTCGATGCGGTTAACGGCTGACTGCGAAGTGCCGATTTTTTTAGCTAATTCGGCCTGAGTCATCTGACGCCAAGCGCGAGTTTGACCGATCAGCTCTCCGATTTTAAGTTTATAATTTGACGATTCCATATCATATTCTCCGTTTTAAATAAAATATCACTACTGAGATAATATACCCACGGTGATATATTAAGCCATAAATCCATTATAGCGAAATCAATCGCAAAGCGCAAGCTTCTTTTAAGGCTCAAGCACTGCCTGCAAATCAGCCAGCGAAATCTCAATCACCCGCTGATCGGTCACCTCACCAGCAATAATTGATTTTGCCACGATATTTTCAACTGATTTTTGAATAATCCGACGCATCGGACGAGCGCCCAATTGTGGGTCATAACCCTCATCGACCAGATAGTTTTTGGCTTCGTCACTGACTGAAACCTGAATTTTTTGATGGGTGAGGTTTTTGTTAAGACTAGCTAAAATCAAATCAACAATTTGGAGCAATTCGGGCTTGTCTAATGGTTTAAAAATCACAATTTCATCAAAACGGTTCAAAAATTCCGGTCGGAACTGATGCGATTGAATTAAATTGTTGATAAATTCTTGCTCAAAATCGTTAATTTTAATACCACGGCTGATATAATCTTGAATCTCCAACGCCCCTGCATTAGACGTGGCAATGATAATCGCATCGCGAAAACTAACGGCTTTGTTGTCCTCATCGCGCAAAATACCCTCATCCAACACCTGCAGTAAAGTCGTCAGCACCGCAGGATGGGCTTTCTCAATTTCATCGAGCAAAATCACCGAAAACGGCTTAGTCATCACTTGCGCCGTCAAACTATGCGGATTTTTGGCGCCACTCTCAATCAACCGTGCCACGTCATCAATTGTCACAAATTCGTTCAAATCTACTCGAATCAGGTTGTCTTCACCGTTGAAATAAACCTCGCTCAACGCCTTAGCTAGTTCAGTTTTACCAACACCGGTTGGACCAAGGAATAAAAAAGTGCCGATTGGGCGATTCTGGTTACGCACGCCAGCCCGAGCTCGTCGCAAAGCATCGCTCACCACCTGTACCGCTCGTACTTGGTTGATCATTCGCTCATGAATCAATTTTTCCAGATCTAATAATTTCTGACGCTCATCAGCTTGCGAAACAGCGGAAATTTTGACACCAATCGTTTTTTCTAGTGCCTGTTGGACTGACACGAACCGCACCAGACCTTGCTCATGATAGCTAGCCGCCGATTCTAGCAATTTAATCGCCTGACCAGGCATTGCTACATCATGGGTATAGCGACTACTAAGCCGATAAGCTTCTTTCAGCGCCTGGTACATAAAAATCACCTCAAGGCGCGACTCCATCGCCACCACTTTATCCTGCAAAATTAGCATAGTATCGGCTTGCGAAGTTGGCGCCACCATAATTTTGTTTAAAGCGTTCGCCAAACCCGGTGTGCGCTGAGTGATTTGCAAAAAATGTTGTTCGTTCATCGTTAAAATCATTCGCAAATTGCCAGCTTCGAGAATTGGCAACAGCACATTAGTTAAATCAACCGAACCAGTTCCCTCTTCAAAAAACAATTCAGCATTATCTAAACATACAATAATATTTTTTGCTTGATAGGCTTCGCCCAGAATCTGCGCCACCAGCCCCTCGAGCTGACCGCGATCTGGCGCAGACGCCACCAAGCTACTAGCGTCCAAAACAATCACCTGCCGAAAACGCAAATTATCCGCCACTTTTGTGCTGGCGTCCATCAATCGCTCCGCAAAACCCTGGACAATATTGGTTTTGCCAACGCCATACGGACCGACCAAAGCGACATTTTGCCGACCACCACCCGCAAAAGTTTCAAGCATATGATTAATTATATCCTGATGGGCCGGAATCTTGGCCGAAATCAACCGCCGACCCGATAACGCCTCCGAAATATTATGCCCAAACCGACGCAATAGCGGAATATAGCCAAACGACCAATCGCGAGCAATTCCCCCAGTTTTAACAAATTGACCAGCCTGATTTTTTAAAGCGTGCAAATAATCATGCCACCTGACGCCCTGCAACAAATCATCATAATCCAACTGAATCTGCGCCAAAATTCCCTGATGGGCCGGAAAATTCTTAATAATTGCCAGCGCCAAACAACCACCCGAAATCGTTCGCGAACCAGTGCGTTCACGAATCGCAATAGCATCACGCCAAATTTGCTCAGTGTCGGCGGAATTTTTGGAAGCAATTTCTTGAAAGAACTTTACGCCCGTGCCAAACCGCAAGCCGATAAAAATCCCGCTCGAAGTTGTCCCTACAATGGTCGCAATATCATAGGGCGACGGGTGATCCGGCAACCGCCCCAGCACACTGCTCGACAAGACGTCGTCAACCGTTTGTTTGTCATTGTCGATAATTTCCAAGCGGTAGAGATTATAGCGCCACCACTGATAAACCATCGCTGGCGTACTAGCCAAACCCAGCACCAACCAACCCAGTGATTCTTTCATAAGCACCAAACTAGCGCCCGAAATCACCAGCCCAACCGTCATAACTTTTAGCATCAAACGCCAGACTGGGCTGATACCCACCGTCAAACGAGCTTTGCACGAACGCAATGATTGATAATTAAAACGCGGTTCAATCATAAAGTAACCCCCATCGCCAGCAAAACTGCCCCAATTATTGGCAATAGTGGCGCGCTCAACCACAAGGCAATTTTTAACAAATCAATCGTTATTGTTGTAAAAATCACAATGATAGCAAAAATCAACACCGTCGAACGAATTAGTCCACCAATGAAGCGAGCAATTAATTTGTCCAGACTGGCGCGAATTTTATCGTCAAGAGTTTGACCGCCAGCCGAATAGGAATCGATCAACCGAAACGGCGTGAATAAGGTCTTAATTAGCAATCCCACCGAGAAAAAATCAGTAATTTTAGCCAATTGCAGTCCCAACCGTTTCAAAAAGCCGTTGAAACCATCAACATACCACCAGCTAATAAAATCGACAAATAGCATAAGCTTATTATAGCAAATTCACTACCTACTCGCCAGTTTAATAAAATTGCCATTAAAATAGCCCGCTCGTTATTTGAGTGGGCTATTTTATGGGTTAACTTAGCTTATTGGCGTTTAAATTTTTTAGCAACAACAGCAATGGCGGTTGCTGGCAAGCCCACCAAGGCGGTTAATAATCCAACATTAGCTTGTTTTTGGTAACCGGAGTTTGGTGATTTTGGATACTTAGCTTCAACTTCAGCTTTGCGTTTGTTGTAAACAGTTTTAACGACATTGAGTTTGTTGCGCAATTCAGCTTTTTTGACTGGTTCGTCAACTTGATCAAATAATCGTTCTAACGACGCGATATCGATATTTAACAACTGGTTATCAGGCAAAGTCGGCAACTTATCGATTTCTTGTTGAGCCTTTTGCAAAGCTTCGTCCATCGCCTGTTGCGCTTGAGTTTCTTGCAAAACCGCTTCCGGTTTAGCGTTACGCAAAGCTAGAACAGCGTTACGAACCTCAGCGACGGTTGGGTTAGGGTTATCACGGGTTGCTCGACCATTTTCCAAAGCACGACGGAAACCGCTTTTGCCCTTGAGATATTCTGGTTCCGCTTCGGCGTCAGCTAGAGCATTTTCTAAATCAGTTTTATCCGCTCGTAAGTTATCAATCGCTTGTTGCAATGCTTGACGAGCTGCCTCAATTTGAGCGGAGCTAGCTTGATTATCATCACGAACAGTGATCGCCCCGTTAATTTTCGGCGTCAAAGCGTTTTTAGTCGCGTCCGTCATACCATCAACCGTATCAGGATCTTGCGCTTTTGCGATCAAATCACGCAGAGCTTGTTTTTGGTTAGTCAATTTTTGCTTTAGATTGTCTAGTTTAGCTTGTAATTCAGCTTTTTTAATAGCGTCTTTAACGTCGTTGATCTTGGTTTGCGCAGTAGCGATTGTAGCTGGCGATAAATTAGTTGCAGTTTGATCTATCTGCTGTTGAGCCTGATCTTGTCGAGTTTGCTCAGCTTGTTTAGCATTGCGAATAGCATTCTTTAGTCCAGACACCGCTTGTTGGACCTCAGTTTTTGTAGGTGACGGCAGAGCCTTCACTCGGTCGGCTTCAGTTTTAGCAGTTACAACCGATGGGTCGGTTTGAATATAATTTGGCAAAGTAGCATGTTCAGCAATGGTTTGATCGAGAGCAGCCATATCAACTTCTAGCTGAGTAATTGCCTGATCGAGATTAGCATGAGCCGTTTCGATCATCTGCTGTGGGGTTTTGTCAGTTAGTGCATTTTTAGCTTGCGCAATTGCCTGTTGCAAACGCGCCACCGACTCGGCAGTCATCGCATCGGTAACAGCTGGGTTTTCAGCAGTTGTGATCTTATTTTGCAAAGCAGTTTTAGCGTTGTCATAAGCTTGTTGAGCAGCCTGCAAGCGAATAGTCAGTGCGTTTTTGACACTAATATCTTTGACGGTGTTGATCTTAGCTTCAGCTTGATCAAAAACGTAAACTGTTTTATCAGTCTCGGCTTTGGTCAGCAATGCGATAGCTTCTGTCTGGCGATCTTGTTCAGCCTGACGCGCCGCCCGTAATGCATCGGTTAATTCTCGCACCGCTTTTTTGACTTCTGCTACAGTTGGATTTGGTAAATTTTTAACGCGTTCAGCTTCAGCTTTTTTAGCCATCACTTCGGCATCATTTTTAATATAGTCTGGCTCAGCTGACACTGAATTTATCAATGTTTCAAGTTCAGTCTTATCAGCCCGCAGATTGTTAATCGCGGTTTGCAAATCATTAATCGCCGTCTCTAGCGCCTCCTGAGAAGTGTTAGCGTTGGTGCTGGTAGTTTCAGCGTTTTGAATGGCGGTTTGCAGTTGAGCCACAGTCACACCAGACATGCCCTCAGTAATTTGTGGTTTTTTAGCGTTAGTAATTAACTCACCCAAGGCGTTTTTCTGATCATTGTAAGATTTTTCAACCACCTGAAGTCTTTTCAACAGTGCATTGCGCTTGGTGCCATCTTTGATAGCATTGATCTTGGTCTTAACGTCTTGAATGGCATTTGGGGTGCGATTTGCTTTTTTGTCATTACCTTCAATCTGCTTCAAAGCATTGGTTGCTTCTGTCTGACGGTTGGCTTCAGCTCGCTCAGCATTGTTCAAGGCATTGATCAAATTATTAGTTGCCGTATCAACCGCTTCCGGAGTTTTATTTGGGTCATTATTGGTAGCGCTAGCCTCTTGCAAAGCAGTCTTGACTGTTGGTTCGTCTCGAATATAATCTGGCGCATTATTGTATCTATTTACCGCTTCAACTAGCTTCCGAGTGTCAACTTCCAATTTTCGGATCGCGTCAGTAAGTTCAGCCAACGCTTGATCGATTTGCGCCTGAGTGGCGTCATTTTGAGCGATAATTGTCTCAGCGTTTTGCTTCTTCTTAGCAACCTTTTCTTTAGTTAGAGCCGTATAAGCCTTAGTCAACTCAGTAGTAGCCTCGTTGACTACCTGTTGTAAATCATCAGCATCGGTAATTTCTACCTGACGAGTCACTGTAGCAACGTTATTGTTGTTGTCAGTAGCGGTGTAAGTGATAGTGTAATCACCTTTAGCCGGATTAGTCACGTCCAAGCCTTGAGTAGCTGCATCGTTGGTTAAGCTGTCCAAACCAGAACCACCCTCGTTGTCTTCAGCTGTCACGTCGTTTAGGTTAATAGTAACCCCCTTACGCGAAACAATCTTAGCCGGTTGAGCCGGGGTAATAGTTGGCGCTACATCTTCTTTTAAAATATTGTAAGTAATCTTAAATTTCTGGCCGTGGAACTGTTGATTAACCATATTACCATGAGTAAATTGTGTGTCCCAGGTAGTCTCTAATGATTTTCCGTCACCAAAGTCACTATCTGCAAAATTTTTAACTATCAGCTTAATATGATTACCATTCGGATTAAGCGTGCCGTCAGCGTTGGCATTTTTAATTTTAGCCGTTTCGTTAACTGGCACGGTTTTACCATCAGGAGTCTTTAGCGGATTTGGGAACAGCGTCTGATTCAGAGCTAATTTCTTATGAGCGTAATGTTGGTTATTAAACTGAGCACCACTGCCCAGATTATTAAAACCATCCTTTAACATTTCCTGCAAATCAACCACAGAGTTACCACCAATAGTGATTTTACTAAGCTGTGGCAAATTTTTAATCGGACCAAAACTATCAGATTTTAGATTATTGCCATTGAGATTTAAAGATTTAAGTTTAGTTAAACCACTCAAACTGCTCATATTCAATACGCCACCAACTATCGAATTAATTTCTAATTCTTCCAGCATAGGCGCAGCCGCCAAAGCTGAAAAATCAGTAACTTTATTCATGCCAAACTGCAATTTCTTCATTTTAGGGATTCTAGCTAAAGGCTCGACGCTAGTAATATTTTGATTTTTGCTAAGATCTAAATACTGAAGTTTAGGCAAATCAGCAATCGGCGCTAAATCAGCAATGTTATTTTCGCTGATATTGGCTGAGACTAGATTGACAAAGTACTGCAAACCTTCCAGATTAGCAATATTTGAGTTTTCTAAAGTCCGCTCACTCACAAAACTGGTTATTCGTTTAGCTTCACCAACTGTAATTTCGCTACCTAGCGGTCGAGATGGATCATTTAGTTGATTCCTCAGGGCTTTATTAAGTGCTTGCTTCAGATTAATATCAGTAAACTTAATCTGATAACTATCCGGAGCTGTCGCTGGCTCTTGTTGATTAGTAGGCGAGGTGTAAGCCGATACGATATTTGACTGGTGAGTCAGTGATTGACTAATATTCAACAGATGCAAGCCACCGCCGACCGTTACTCCGGTCAGAACCGCAGCCGGGATAATCATTTTCTTTCTTTTTTTCATTATAACTCCTGTTTTTTGTTGTTAGTCTAATTTTAGCATAAACGCAATTTTAGCTCAAGATTTTTGTTAATAATACAACTATTTTAAAACCTCCGAGCGGTGTTTAGTTCGGAGGTTTTAGCTATAAAATCTAAAGATTAGCGATTATTCCAGCGCTCAATTGCGTTTTTGATCACCGCTTTAGCTTCTTCGATATCGCCCCAAGATTCAACCTTGGTTGAGCCAGGTTTTTTGAGGGCTTTATAGTTATTAAAATGGAATTCAATTTGTTTAATCAACTGCTGTGGCAAATCTGCCAAAGTCTTAATCGCGTCGCCGTTATTACGGTCGTCGGCCGGCACCGCCACCACCTTGTCATCGACTTCACCATCATCAACAAATTTCATCACGCCGATAATTCGTGCCTCGAGATAAATTCCAGTCGTCAGCGGTTTATCGGTCACTAGCAACACATCCAGTTCATCGCCGTCCTCATCGAGAGTTTGGGGAATAAAACCATAATTAGTCGGTTTTGCAAAAATCTCCGGCTCGACACGATCAAGTTTCATCGCACCGACCTTGCGGTCCCACTCAATTTTGTGGCACGAACCAGTCGGAATCTCCACCACCATATTGATCAAACCATTCTGGTAATTACCAGGGGTCAAAATTTGATTAAAATCTGCCATATTTTCCTTTCGTTTAATTCAATCTACTGTTTATTTTACCAAAAATAACGCCAAAAATAAACTCGCCCCGATAATATGAGCGAGTTTAATCTTAGTTTAAGTCAGTTATTGTAAATCAACTTTGATGCTTGGACCTTGTGAGGTAGCGATGAAAATCGATTGAATATAAGCGCCCTTGAGAGTGCTTGGCTTGTGCGCCTGCAAACTATCGAAGAAGGCTTTGATATTCTCAGCAATTTTGTCAGCGCCAAATGATACTTTACCGACCGACAAGTGAACAATCGCTTGTTTATCAACCCGATATTCAACTTTACCGGCTTTGGCTTCGGTAGTTGCTTTCGCTACGTCAGCAGAAATAGTACCGCTCTTTGGATTTGGCATCAAACCACGTGGGCCAAGCGTGCGGGCGTATTTACCAAGTTTTGGCATATACGCTGGGGTGGTGATCAAAATATCAAAGTTTAACACACCTTTGTCGAGTTGTTGCAAAAATTCCTCGTCAGCCACAATATCAGCGCCAGCTTTGGTGGCTTTGTCATGCTCAGCTTTTGGCGCGAAGACCGCCACAGTGATTTTTTTGCCGGTTCCGTGAGGCAAGCTAACGGTTGCTCGAATATTTTGGTCGGCCTGGCGTGGATCAACCCCCAAACGCGCGTGAACTTCCACACTAGCGTCAAATTTGCTTGGGTTGGTATCAATCACCAACTTAGTCGCTTCATCGAGGCTATAAACCTTATTTTTGTCGATTTTAGCGTAAGCGGCTTGGTATTTTTTGCTACGGCGTTCCAGCAGCGAGCGAGTTTTTGGCGCTGGACCTTTTTCTTTAGTGGCCACCGCATCACCTTGGGCAGAAGTGTCGCCAGCTTCTTTGCGGGCTTCTTTTTCGGCTTTTTCTTCGGCTTCTTTGAGAGCTTTTTCGCTACGCTTGCCAGCCTTGGCGACTTTAGCTTCGCGACTAGCGATTACTGCTTCGTCTTTAGCCTCAGCTTGCTCTTTAGCGTTTTTAATCGCTTCGTTGATTTCGGCGACAGTATTTTTGTCAGAGACATCCAGCTTCATACTTTTTGCCAGTTCTAACAACTCACCTTTTTTCATAGTCATAAGATGAAAATCCTTTCTGTGGTCATCACGAGTTTTCGTTTAAAACTCTGCCAACAATTATTTTTTAATAACTAAATTCTACCATTTTTCAGATTAAAAAGCAAGTAAAAACCCGCCAATATCAGCGGGTTTTGGAGTTTAGCAGTCTTACGAATTATCTAACTTTGTTTAAATTAGCATCAAAATCATCAAATGTGCCTCTAAAAATTATCAAATCATCATAGCGACGAACGTAAATAGTTTTTGCTGAAAAATTAATAGCATAGTGCCAACGCGGAGCATCATATCGTCTGACGTCTTCTTCTTTAACCCAACGATAGAGATCAATTACGACAAATCGACCATCGACTCGTTTGATCGAATAACGAATTAAATTTTTGAGCTTAATAATCCCGAACAAAATACAACTCAGATTGTAAATTTCGTTAGCTATTGCATTAAATCGCTCATTTTCCACCTGACAGCTAGTCGCACTATCAGCCAGCTGGTCCAGCAGTTGATGGGATTTTTTCCTGTTAGCAATTTGGCTACTCAAAGCAGATCTTAATTTATAAACATATTCATTTTTAAAACCTAATTCGTCAATTGCTAAATTCGACACGTCCAACATCCTTTGCGGTTCTTGATTAAGACTTCTGATCTCCTCAATTTGTTGCTCCTGGTTAGCTCGGACAGCGTCCAAACTGCGCAACTGGTCAGGAATAAAAGTCGTCAAAACATATTTTGGCGTCATACACAGCAATCTAGTCAGCTTTTTATCCTCTACCGTTTCATGAAGTTTTTTGACTTCTTGAGCAATTTTTGCGAAAAATTCTTCTTTGGTTTGATAACTCTTTGTTTGAAACTCAGCTGATGACGATTCACCCTGCTGTTGTGCTTGATTTTTTAAGTTGTCTAAACTCATTTTTTACACCTCCTAGTAACTAAAATTTAAAGAACACTCCCTACCCTGTCATCAGGGAATTTGTTCAAAAGGGAATATTTAATTATACCACATCTTAAATAAAAAGTCAATGTTTAACCCTTTAGCTCTTGCTTTTTTCGTTAGTTTATGTTATAATTAAAAGATTCCTATTTTATTAAAAACCTCTCAGCGCCAGACCGAGAGGTTTTTAGTTTATAAAAAAATGGTTTTAGTCGACAACTTCGACGCCCATCGAGCGCGCGGTACCAGCAATGATTTTGACAGCACCATCAAGGTCAATCGCGTTGAGTTGATCTTTTTTGATTTCGGCGATTTCTTCGAGCTGAGCGCGAGTGATTTTACCAACTTTGTCAGCGTGAGGCTTACCTGAACCTTTTTGAATACCGATTTTTTCGCGAATCAGATCATCAACTGGTTGACCCAAGCTTTTCCAAGCAAAAGTCCGATCATCAAACACTTGCAGGTGAACAATCACGTTTTTGCCCATTAGATCTTTGGTTTTTTCGTTGAAGGGGTTGATAAAATCCATCATATTAAGTCCCCATTGACCCAAAGTCGAACCAACTGGCGGACCAGCAGTCGCCCGACCAGCTGGAATACGGAGTTTGAGATTGCCAATCATCTTCTTTTCTTTTTTTGCCATAATTCTTTTACTTCCTTTAATGTTAAATTGATTAAATTCAGTGCGTAACTTTGTTATTATACACTATTTTTTACTAGGAAGCAATTAAAATTAATTGTGTTCTTCTACCGACTTTTTAAATTGATTCATTTGTTCTAGTGAATAAGGCTTCCGCTGACTACCAGTAAGTAACTTACCGTCAATAATTCCCCGATTGCGTAAGTCAACTTCCAAATTGGTCGCGCTAACACCACCATTTTTAAGTGACAAAAACGCTCCATCGACTTGTCGTTGCAGAGAGTAAACCAGCATAAATAATACCGTCACCAAAGCCACTAAAATAATATTAACCACTATTAGCGCTTTGTCGAGCTTGTGCTGTTGCTCTTTTTTCATAAGTCCACCTTTCTTATTATAAATAATTACTAAATCTTCTGAACTTGCAAAATATCGAGCTCAACGGGCGTTTCCCGACCAAACATACTGACCATCACCTTGAGCTTGCCTTTTTGGGCGTCAATCTCAGAAATCATACCCTCAAAACCTTTGAACGGACCGTCAATAATCGATACCACCTCGTTAATATCAAAATCAATGTGGTGCGTTGGTTCTTCGACGCCCATGCGCTTGCGGATTTTAGCGATTTCTTTATCGGACACCGGGGTTGGCGTAGTTGAAGTCCCCACAAAACCAGTTACTCCTGGAGTGTTACGTATCACAAACCACGATTCATCAGTCAAATTCATTTCCACTAGCACGTAGCCTTGGAAGATTTTCTTGTCAATAACTTTGCGTTTGCCGTTTTTGATTTCGATTTGTTTTTCTTTGGGGACGATGACGTCAAAAATCTTATCCGCCATTTGGACACTGTTAATACGTTGGCGAATCCCTTCGGCAACTTTTTCTTCGTGGCCAGAGTAGGTATGAATTGCATACCATTGGCGAGTTGAGTCATATCGATTTGCTTTTTTTGCCATATTATTATTCCTTTATTATTTGAGCATTAGTTTAAAAATATAGGAGAAGAAATTATCCAACGCCAGCACCAGCACTAAGAAGAAAAGTGAGTAGCTCACCACCGCAAAAACCATCGCCCAAGTCGATTTACGGCTCGGCCAGTGAACTTTTTTGAGTTCGAGCCAAGAGTTTTTTAAGTAACGGTTAAAACCAACCATTGGTTTGAGAGCTTTGGCTAAGGCTTTTTTTGATTTAACCCGCTTAGCGGTTTTAGACTTAATGACGGCTTTGATTTTAGTTACAGCGGTAGTTTTGGTGGCTGAGACGGTTTTAGTGGCCTTAGCGGTTGGTTTAGCAGTTTTAGCGGTTAGCTTGGCCGATTTGACGGTTTTGGCAGTTAATTTAGCCGATTTGGCGGTTTTGGCGGTTTTAGCAGTTTTAGCCGGCACGCTAGCTTTGATTTTAGTTACTTTTGAGCTAGTTTTGGTTGATTTAGGGTCAACTTTAGCCTTAATTTTGTGAACTTTGGCTGGTTTACTCACTTCACTTCTCCTTTAAATTAAAAAATTCTGCTTATAAATGGTTTTAAGCAGATTGTCAACTAGCATTGTAGCACGCCCGAGGATCTTTGTCAATTAAAACCTGACTGGTTAATTATTTAGAGCCAGGCAAACGACGCCCCTTCCAGGACACCAGCTGAAATTTAGTATAAATAATACTAAAAAATAGCAACCACAACTCCTGCAAAAATGCCCACGGCCAACTCACCAACCCCAGTAATTGACCGCGCGCCCAGCTGATCTTGGTGTAGCACACGCTTAACAAGCTCAGTGCCAACAGTCCCGCCAAATTGACCGCGCCGACCCACCAGATTTTAGTTAATAACAGATTAATAGCGCAAATTAGCGCGCCGTTAGTGATAATTATCAGCACCACCAGCACATTGGCTTTAAGCCAAATTGATTTATCAAACACCGGTCCGATAGTGCGAATGGTGGTGGTCAGCTGTGATCGCCAATCTTTTTCGTGGCTGATGTCCAAAAACTGATTAGCCACCAAAAAATGATAACGATGTTTGCCATAAAAATAGCCAGCTAGTGCCGATTCCGGACGTACTGTCGCTCGATGATGCTCCCAAAAATCACCATATTGGTCTAACTCATCGACCTTAACCAGCCAAATACTAGTGCTAGTCGCCGGAAAATTACGAGAATGCAAAATTAGCTCCCAAAAAAACCGCAAACTGCCAAAAAACACATTTGGGAGCAGTTGACTGCGTCTTGGCATCACACTGAGCATCGCTAGATTTTTATCTAGAGCATAGCGAATCATCGTCCCAAAGTCAGTCTCACCGACAATCGTATCAACACTCATAAAAATAATATATGAGCCGGTGGCCTGAGTGGTCAATTGGGCCATAGCGTGATTTTTACCGACCCAGCCTTTGGGCAGTTTTTGACCCTTAATAAAACGTACTCCCCGCTGAGCGAATTGCTTGACCACTTCTGAGGTATTATCAACCGAGTCGTCGTCTAGCACAATCACTTCCATTTTAGGGTAATCGCTAGCCAATACTCGCTCAAGACAAGCTTCGATGGCTTGCTTCTCGTTACGCGCCGGGATACAAACCGACACCGTCGGCAAATCCTCAAATTTTAGATAATTATCATAAGCCTGACGCAGACGAAAATGTTTTTTGGCAAACCACAGACGCTCCAAAAATGCCCCGCTGATAATCATCAAACAGCCCGCAAAAATCATCGATACTAAATCAAAACTGGTCATTACCATAAGTATAATATAATGCAAAACTTTTGTAAAATTAAACTAAGCTTTTGGCGAAGTTTTAGCCCCAGGAGTTCTAGAGATTTTGGTTGTTTTAGGCAGGATTAAACTAAAAGTTGAGCCAAAACCGACCCGGCTGACTAGCTTGAGTTCGGCGTGAAGTTTGTGGGCTAATTTATTAGCAACATACAGCCCCAAACCCGTGCCACCAGTTTGGCGGGTGCGATAATCCTCAACGCGATAAAATTTATCAAACACCTTAGATTGTTGATTTTTGCTGATACCCACGCCAGTGTCCGCTACTGCGATTTCAATGGTCCGAGCCTTAACCCGAGCAGTCAGCGTGATACTGCCAACTTCGGTGTATTTGATAGCATTAGTTAGCAAATTTTGCAAAATCTCCTCCAGATAGAGTGGCTGAGTAGCGATTTTTGGCAATTTTGGATCCAAATCAAGATCAAATCGCAAGCCTTTAGCGGTAACTTCAGCTTGGTATTTTTCAAACAGCATTTGTAGTAATTTCGTCAAATCAACCGTTTGCAATTGAACAATTTCTCCCCGATTAGCGCGGGCTAGCGACGCTAAATCATTCGTCATGTCAGCCAAAAAGAGCAACTGCTGATGGGCTTTTTTCAGACTATTAGCAATCAACAGCGGGTCTGAATCTTTAGCCATCATCAGTTCTAGATTACTCAAACTAGCCTCGGCAATCGCAATCGGTGTCCGCAGTTCATGACTAATAACACTGACGAATTCATCGCGTTCCATCTCTAGATTTTTAGCTAAAGTCACATCGCGCAAAATCAAAATATATTCACCAGCTTCAGATACGCCGTAAACATTTTTGATCGGCGAAATCGTCAATTCTAGCCGAATTTTCTCGCCGGTTTGATACTGATAAAGCAGTTCATCGTTTACCCGAGTGCGAGCGGTTTTTTGGATTAGCTTAGCGATGTCAACCGGCTGATCGTTCAGATCGGTCAGTTTTAGCACCTCACTAATCAACCGCCCGGTCAAAGTCACGTTTGTGTCCAAAATCGCCAGAGTTGACGCATTATATAGGTTGATTTTTAAATTTTTATCTAAACGGATAATCCCACTGCTCAAGTTGTTGATTAACGTCGCCAAACCGCCATCAGAGGCGATGGTTTTTTCTTTAGTAGTTTTGGCTTGATTGGCCACGGCCTGGTCTGAATTATACAAGCTCAGAATCAACAACGTAGCTCCATAAACCAACCCCGTTAACACCATCAGATTTTTAAAAGCGTAACTGGCGCCCGTTAGCCCAATTAGCTTACCGCTAAATAGCACCAGCGTTTCCAAACCAATCATATTGGCAAATACCAGCCCAAAATTAGCATATAACAGGCTGTTAAAAGCCACGCTCGCCAGCGCCATCATAGTTAAAGTGCTAATATCCTGCCTCAATCCAATATACACTCCCAGCATCACAATACTAAAAATTAGATAAATAGTCCGCACCACGGCTAATTTTGGATGAGCTGTTGTTTTAAAACCTAGCTGATACACTAACAGCCCCACCGACCAAAACGCCACCACCGCTAACGACCAGACAGATGACACCCCAGTCGACTGATCAGTTATCGGCGCCACTAATTTATCAATCGCCACCATTAAAGGCGCTAGCCACAACAAGCCGTTGCAACATCGTTCAAGATATTGCATCAGTTGTCGCCAACGATACGATTGCCCACCATTAATCATAAGTTTTATTATAAAGCAAAAACTATTTTTTAGCAATTTTGTTTTAAAGATGAGGGCTGTATTTTTTCAAAGCGGTTTCACATTTAGCATAATCTGGCATAATTTTTGCCACTTCCGCCCAAAAAGCCGAACTATGATTCATCTGGCGCAAATGGCACAGTTCGTGAATAATAACATAATCGATCAATTGATTAGGGAGCGATGCCAGCCCAATATTTAAAGTAATTACACCTTTTGACGAGCAACTACCCCAACGAGTTGAAGCGTGCGATAATTTAGTCCGCTGGTAACAAAAACCATATTGTTTAGCCAAAAATTCCAGTCGCGGTATCAGTAATTGGCGGGCGTCTTGTCGTAAGATTTTTTGGACTTGAGGGCGAATTATAGCCTGCACCGCCTCGTCGCTAATTTGCCCTTCAAACGGCAACCGCACCACTAAAAAATTCGGTCGGATTTTAACTTGCGGACTAGTTAAATCACCGCTATATTCAAGTTTTAATAAATGAGTTTTGCCGATCACCATTCCCGGCAAATAGCAATTTTTAGCGCGATGCTCCTGAACAATTTGAGCGATTTGTTGATGCGATTGACGCAAAAACCTTTTGAGCATAAGTTTCGAAACGCCAAGCGGAGCGGTGATTTTTGGTTGACCGTTAGTTCCCATCCGAAAACTAATTCGGCTACAGCCTCGCCGACGATAGATGGCAATCGGCCCAAATTCCGATTCAAGCAGTTCGGTCATTAGCCAAATTTCTCTATTAGCTTAAAATCCGCAACCGTCGTTTGGGCGAAGTTGGCGGAGCATTGAGCGATTTAGTCGGTGTTGATGGCGACTGAGCCGACGCTCGAGCTTCATTAGCAATCCGATTCAAAACTGAACGGTATTGCATTTTAAAAGCGTGTTTGCCACTAATCGCAATCGGTCGTTCTACTTCATTGGGCGGAGTAAACCGCCGTTTTAAATCATCAAACAATTCCGGCGTAATCAAAAAATCTTTTGGCAGTTGACGATTGAGCCGAACTGCGCGCCGTTTTGATTCAGCGTCAACATTTTGCACCCAAATCACCACCGGCTGATAACCATACTGTCGCGCTAATTGCGCATAACGACGTCGATCAACTCGAGATGATAAATTTCCCTCAAACAGCAAACTTTGTTTAGTTTTAAACAATTGTTTGAGCACATCAAAAGCAAAATCGGTCAACTGAGCGTCTTCTTCCCGGCTAAAAGTCGGCTGATCAATCAACGAAAAACGCCATTTGTTTAAATTAATAAATGGAATTTGATATTCGTCAGAAAATTTCTCAGCAAAAAAAGTTTTACCAGACCCCGGCAAGCCAACCAAACAAAATAATTTTGGTGCCGATGTTTTAACAGCATTAACGGTGGGTTTTTCCATATTGATAATTATATCAAGCGCTCAAATATTTAGCAATTTTTAAAGCAGATTTAGCGCCATCACCAACCGCTACGGCGATCTGGCGGTCAGCACCCGCCACAATATCGCCCGCCACAAATAAACCATCGATTTTGGTTTGATTATTGTGCGCTACGATAAACCCAGCCGGATCCAGCTCCAGACCCAATCCTTCAACGAAATCTAACTGTGGCACTAAACCGATAAACACAAACACGCCATCCACCGCCAATTGCTCGGTTTGACCGTGATGGTCGATTTCTACGCCCGCAACTTGAGCATTTTGGCTGAGAATGGCTTTGGTGGCGGTTTGAGTGTGGATTTCGACTTGACAGGTTTTAACTAATTCTTCCAGTTCAGCCTTAAGCGCCTCAGTCGCAGTCAATTCCCCGACAGCAATCAAATGGATTTTTGAGGCAAATTTAGCCAAAAATAGCGTCTCTTCAACTGCTGAATTGCCACCACCAATCACCGCAATCGGTCGGTTTTTATAAAAAGCTCCGTCACAAGTCGCACAAAAATGTACTCCTGAACCAATCATTTCCGCTTCACCTGACACACCCAGCTTGCGATAAGTCGTGCCAGTAGCGATAAGCACCGAGCGCGCCTTAAAAACCTGACCGTCAGCCACCACTTCAAAGCCATCCGCTATCTGGCGCACCGCTTCAACTCTAGCGTAGTTAATTTTAGCGCCACAGGTTTTAGCCTGGTCGGTCATATTTTTAGCAATTGCAAAACCAGTCGTGCCTGGCTGAAAGCCCGGATAATTATCGACTTTGGAAGTCAGCGCCATCATTCCACCGGTCAGCCCAGCCTCCAAAATCAGCGTCGATTTCAAATCGCGCGCCAGATAAATACCTGCCGACAGACCAGCCGGACCGCCACCAACAATAATCACATCCCAAATCGCTGGTTGTTTTGTGTCAGTCATTTTGCCCATTTCAAACTTTTTCTGCTAATTAAAACTCAGCTTTTGGAATGCCAGCTTTTTGCTCTTTAGTCATTGGCGGAATTAGTTTGATGATAAATTTCAGTGGTGATTTGGCTGGAATGTCACCTTTTTTCTGATCACCGTAAGCTTTTTGGTAAGGAATAGCAATTTCGCGAACGCCACCAATTTTCATACCTTTAATGCCTTCTTTCCAACCTTCAATCAACCCTGATCCACCTTGCAACGGAGCTTTTAATTTATCGTTATCAAACGAACTGTCGAACACTTTACCGTCTGCCAGCCAACCAATGTAATAAGCGCGATATTCAGTTTTACCATCAACTTCGGCGCCATCGCCAACTTTTAAATCAGTTTTGGTTAATTCTTTAATCGATTCGGCATTGTATGCCTTGTTGGCGGTTTTATAAGCCTTAAACTCGTCATAATATTTTGCCGACAACTCATCGCCAATTTTTTGCAAATATTTTGACCGCTCTTCAACTTGTTTCATGTATTTGTCTAAGCGCTTTTTTTGTTCGGCGGTTTGACGCGGGCTAGCTGGATATTGCGGTTGATTATTCTGGTTTTTGGAAGTCATAACCATCGAAACATACATTCCCACGGTGCTAACTACCATAAAAATAGCGATAAAGCCAAATAAAATCCGCTGACTGGTTGGGGTTTTAGACATGTTTTTTCTCCTTTTTATTAAACACTATAACCATTAAAATTCTCCGCTTATTATATCAAAAAATCACAAAGTTTGGTATAATTTCAGTATTAAAAAAGGAGTTGCTATGAAAACTTTTCTCAAAGAATTTAAAGAATTCGCCATGAAAGGAAATGTAGTTGATTTGGCGGTTGCGGTGGTGATTGGTGGCGCTTTTGGTAAAATTGTCACCTCGCTGGTTAACAACATTATTATGCCTCTGATCGGGATTTTGACCGGTGGCAACGATCTAGCTGGCTTAAAATTCAGCGTCGGCAAAGCCGTTGTTACTTATGGCGTGTTTTTGCAAAATGTAGTTGATTTTTTAATCATTGCTTTGGCGATTTTTGTAGCGCTTAAAGGTTTAAAAAAGCTCGAGGAATTATCTCCTCTAGCTAAACTAACTCAAGAACAAACCAACGCCAAAACCGAAAAATCCGCTAAATCGCCCAGCGAGACGGAATTGTTAATCGAAATTCGCGATTTACTGAAGAAAACCACCAAAACCACCAAATAAACTTAATTCTCGATCATCATGCAACCACTCGCCGAACGCCTCCGCCCTCAAACCATTGCTGACTTCGTTGGTCAGGCTAAATTAGTCGGCGATGGCAAAATTATCCGCAAAATCCTCGACGCCAAAAAACCGCGTAATTTAATCTTGTGGGGGCCGGCTGGTTGTGGTAAAACCACCCTCGCCCGCTTAATCGCCCAGTCAACCGGCGCCGATATGATCGAATTATCTGCCGTCTCCTCCGGCAAAAAAGACGTCGAAGCGGTTTTAGCTCGTGCCCGAACCAATCAAACCGAGGGGCTGCCGACTATTCTGTTTTTGGACGAAATTCATCGGTTTAACAAAGCTCAGCAAGATTTGTTTTTACCCTATTTAGAAAATGGTTTGATCACTTTGATCGGCGCCACTACTGAGAATCCGGCTTTTGAAATTATCACGCCGTTATTGTCCCGCTCGCAGTTAATCGTGCTTGAAGCGCTGAGCGAAACCGACATCAAACAGATTATTAAGCGGGCGCTGACCAGCCTCAAACTCAACAAACCAATCACTGACGACGCGCTCGATTTTTTGGCGTGGCTGTCGGGCGGCGATGCCCGCAAAGCACTCGGCACGCTGGAACTAGCACTTGATTTATCGCCAAAACTCGATTTAGAAGCGATTCGGCTCGCTTCTAGTCAAGCCATCAATATTTATGACAAAAAATCCGACAATCATTATGACCTGGCGTCGGCGTTTATTAAATCAATGCGCGGTGGCGACGTTGAGGCGACACTGTATTATATGGCGCGGATGCTTCAATCTGGTGAAGATCCGAAATTTATCGCTCGGCGGATGATTATCTTCGCTAGCGAAGATGTTGGACTAGCAGGCAATGGCGCTTTAGGATTGGCCAACTCGGCTTTTGACGCCATCACCAAAATTGGTATGCCCGAAGCCAATTATGTGCTGTTTCACGTAGCGACCGCCCTGGCTCGCAGTAAAAAATCGCGTCAAACCACCGATTTGATGCATCAAGCCCAGACTCTCGCTAAACGTTTCCCGCATACTCAAGTCCCACTTCATTTACGCAACACCACCTCTGATATCACCACCGACCTCGGTTATGGCAAAGATTATCAATGGCAAGCCGGCTTTGAACACCCCAAGGGCTTTTTACCAGAGGAAATCAGTCAAGAATTGCAATCAAAATAAGCTCAACAACCAACCAAAAACGCCCGCTCGGGCGTTTTTTTAAAAAAACCTTAATTTTTGTGGCGTTTGCGAACGTTCGGATCAAGGTATTTTTTGCGTAGGCGCAGGTTGGCTGGCGTTACTTCCAGCAATTCATCGTCCGCCAAAAAATCCAGACACTGCTCCAAGCTAAACACCCGATGCGGCGTCAGCTGAATTGTGCCGTCGCTCGATTTGGAGCGCATGTTGGTTAAGTGTTTCATTTTACAAACATTAATTTCGAGGTCCTCCTGACGGTTATAAATACCAACAATTTGCCCCTGATAAACATTAACACCCGGCCCGACCAGCAACTCACCACGCGCCTCAGCAGCCTGCAGAGCATAAGCCGTCGTCACGCCAGTTTCAAAAGCAATCAGCACGCCGTTACGATCCGACATAATTTTACCCGAAAGTGGTTGGTAGCCTTTGGGCAGGCTATTCATCACCACCGTGCCCCGTGTCAACGTCAACAGTTCACTGCGCAAACCAATTAGCGCCCGCGAAGTAATTTCGTATTCCAAGCGCACCGCATTATCGCTGAGGTTAGTTTGAGCACGCAGTTGAGCATAGCGTTTACCCAGCGTCTGACTGACCACCCCCAAAAATTCATTATCAACTTCAATAAACAAATCCTCAACCGGCTCTTTTGTCACGCCGTCTTCTTCAAATGTAATCACCTCAGGGCGACCGACTTCAAACTCATAGCCCTCACGACGCATCGCCTCAATCAGCACCGACAAATGAAGCTCACCACGACCACTGACCGTAAAACCAATTTCATTTGGTTCAACCCGCAAGCCGACATTGGTTTCTAGCTCCTGGCGCAAACGATCACCAATCTGACGCGAAGTGCTAAATTTACTCTCCTGACCTTTGAACGGGCTAGTGTTCGGCCCAAGATAAATCTTCAAAGTTGGCGGTTCAATCTCCAGATTTGGCATCGCTTCTGGTTGATTAAGGCTGGCCAGAGTATTGCCAATCTTGGCATCACCCGCACCGACCAGTGCCACGATTTGACCAGCACAAGCCTCACTAACTTCCACTTTATTCAAACCCTTAAATTCAAACACCTTGTCGATTTTGACTTTTTTGGTCGAACCATCACTAGTAATTAGCATCACTTGGTCGTTGACTTTAACCTGACCGCGATGAATTCGCCCGATAGCATATTTACCCAAGAAATTATCATAATCAAGCGCTGAAACCTGCAGTTGGAATTCACCGTCGCCAGCCACTTTTGGAGCTGGAATCTGATGCACAATCGCCTCAAACAGCGGTGTCAAATCGGCTTCAACGCTCGAATCAGCTGGCATTTCCGCCCAGGCTTTGCCTTCACGACCAATTGCATAATAAATTGGATATTGCAGTTGCGCTTCATCGGTCGCTAGCTCCAGAAATAAGTCACTCAAACCATCTTCCACCCGAGCAATATCGCGTCCGGGTTTGTCGATTTTGTTAATCACCACCACTGGGCGCAAACCCATTTGCAAGGCTTTTGACAGCACGAACTTAGTTTGAGGCATCACCCCTTCCTGCGCGTCAACAATCAACAGCACACCATCAGCCATATTCAGAGTTCGCTCAATTTCACTCGAGAAATCAGCGTGTCCCGGAGTGTCAATAATGTTGATTTTGTAATCATGATAATCAACCGCCGTCAATTTGGCGGTGATGGTGATTCCCCGCTCCGATTCCTGATCACCGCTGTCCATAATCAAATGTTGCGCCATCTCCGCTTGGTTATGACGAAAAGTATTACTCTGCTTTAGCAGGCCGTCCACCATGGTAGTTTTACCGTGGTCAACATGGGCGACGATCGCCACATTGCGAATTTTATCAAAAGAAGTAGTCATATCTCTTTATTATACTACAAAAATGTATTTTTTGCAAGTAAATCCGCCCGAAAAATGGTTTTAAAGTCGTTTTTCGGTCAAAAAACCACTAATTAGCAGTTCTATAGCTTGGGAGCGGGTCAAGCCCCGAGTCATCAAATATTCAACTTGTTCGGGGTTGAGTTTGCCAATCGAAGCTTCGTGTGACAGCTCAGCCTGAGGTGAGCGAGCAATGATTGACGGCACAGAAGCCACCGTAGCGCGATTATTCAGCAGTAAACCATCACATTCAATATGACCTTGACTAACACCAGTGGCCGTAATTTGATCATGATTAAACGCTTGACCGCCATCACTGACAATTTTAGTCACCAGTTGCGCCGACTGGCCAGCACCGTTTAGCCAGACCCGGTTACCAATTTTGATGCGCGCCCGACCGGCTACTCGCAATCGATTATCAGCCGTAAATTTAGCACCATCACTCGCCAGGATAATTTTGGGCGAAGAAACTAAACTAGCTGGCGCCTGCAGGCAACGATACCGATAAATCAACTGCGCGTCCTTTGCCAAACGCGCAGACAACAGCGGTCGAACGGTTGTATTTGGATCCCACGCGTGGTTCATATGCAAGTCTAGTCGAGCTCCCGGTTCCAAAAACACCTCAGTTAAGCTCAAATGCCTAGCCCCAAAACACTGACAGCTCGAGCAATCAATTTCCAAGGTCGCACGCACTCCAGCGCGCAAGACGATTAAATTACGAACCGCCTGGGTGAAGTTATCTTGATCAACCACAAAACGAATTTTAACTGGTTGGTCAGGCGAGATTGACCGATCCAAAGCCAAAACATAACCAGCCATCGAGCTGGCAATTTGGCGGGTCAGCTGATTCTGTTGGGGTTTAAACAAGCGCCAGGCATAATTTAACAACTCCGGACACAGTTGCTGAGCCAGCGACCATGACCATACCGGCTGATCAGGCGACAGTTGCCACTGATTATTGTGTTGAAAATAATTAGGTTTCATCGCACCCCCGATATTGAGTCATAATTTCCACAAAATCACCTTGACTGATGACCCGACCCGCCTGCAGAATCACCGCCGAATCCGGTTTAATAAACTCAAAAATTCGCTGATTGTGACTGACAATAATTGCCGTTTTATCAGCTAATTGCTCGGCTAAAATCTGACCGATTTTTTGCAAATTTGATACATCCAAACCAGCATCTAGTTCATCAATCAGCCATAATTTCGGTTGCAAGGCAATTATTTGGGCTAGCTCTAGGCGTTTTTTCTCACCACCCGATAAACCACTGCCCAGCCCCCGATCGCCAAAAGCTTCAATCTGCAAATTAGTCGGCAAAGCGTTCGGCAAAAATTCAGCCAACTGACGCAAGCTGATATCAGGCAAAATCGGTGGATTTTGGTAAATTAAGCCCAGCCCCGCCCGAACGCGTTCATCGATCGACAGCGCCAACAAATCGCGTCCGTCCAGCCGAACCCGCCCCGTCACTTGTTCGGTTATCAGTCCCGCCAAAACCCGCAACAGGCTGGTTTTGCCCGAGCCATTAGCACCCAGCAGGGCCAGCTTTTGCCCTTTTGCCAGCGCCAAATTAACTTGATTTAAAATTAACCGATCATCAATAGTCAAACTTAGATCTTCGATCGTCAACATCACTTAACTCCGTTTTTAAATAATCGTAACCATTCGTCGGTTGTTAGTTCGGATGGCTTTTTCTCAGCACTAACACCAGCTAATTCGCGATTTAATCCAATGAAAAACTTCTGCGAAGTGAAACATTTTTCCACAAACACCAGATATTCCGCGCGCTGTTTGACCTCAAGCAGAGGCTGATCGCGCAATTTCAGTTCCAGCAGACAAGTCTCGACATTGGGACGCGGATAAAAATCAGTTTTCTTCAGCGGGCGACGAATTCGGCTAGTCCACCACGGTGCCAAACTCGCCCCTAGTTGACTAGTGAAATTATCATGATCAATAATCAACTTCTTAGCAAATTGACGCTGAACAATCAAATAAATCGCCCGCGGTGGATGCTCTGCGGTAGTTAATTTCTGCACAATCGGCGAGCTCAAATGAAACGGAATATTAGCAAACACCTTATATTTTTCGAGCGGTAAATCCCATTTTAAAAAATCAGCCTCCACTACTTCAACGTTGGGGAATTTTGCCATATTGTGACGGAGTTTATCAGCAGTGTGCGGTTCGGCTTCCAAAGCGATTACCTGACGCACCCGTCGAGCTAGCGCCGAGCTGATCACCCCCGACCCCGCCCCAATATCCAGCACCAAATCATTTTTGCGCAAATTAGAATGCCCGATCAATTCCAGCACCAAGCACGGACTAACCAAAAAATTTTGTGAATAACTATCTAGGCGTTTAACCATCACGTTTTTTATTAAAAATTACTCAATGCAACAATCCACCAGCCGCTTGACTAAATCGCGAGTCTTGCCGAACACGCCGGCTGATTTTGTCGCGGTTTGCTGGTCGCTAACAACTTGTTTTTTATCCGCCTTGACTGATTTTTGAGCTGAGGCTGATTGTTTTTGTAATTGTTCTTGGCGATTTAAGACATCGTCATCGATTTTTTTAACCTGGCTGACATCAATCATCTGCAAATTTAATCCCCAAAACAGCGTATACAGGTCGTAGGATTTATCAAACATTTCCTCGGCTTGGTCGTATTCCTGACGGGTCAAATGCTTAGTGCCAACCTCCATCAAACGCATACTCGCCGACAACAAATGCTTCGAAATGCACCAAACCTCACCCTCGTATTCCTTAATAATTTTACCCAGAAGTTGCTTGCGCATCTCGCGGATTTGCTCGAGCATTTTGTAGTAATCGCTATTGCCAGTTTTTTGACCGGTAAAGAAAAAATGTTCTTCAAGACTAATTAAGTTCATAATCGCAATCGACAGATCTTCATCGCTCGATAAATCCAGTTTGTTATCTTTTAACTGGTCAAATTTCTCTAATAATTGTTGTTTGGAGTTAATTTTCATAGTTTTACCTTTCATCACTTATTTTTTGGTTAATAAATAGGCTAACAGACTAGTCAACAACAGCGCCAGCACCGGAATTGCCACTTTTTCAAACGGAAAATGAGCGCGATTATCGTTTTTGCGTTTCAAATACTGATAAAAATCGCTCGCCCCGATAAACACTACCGTGCCAATCACGATTCCTAGGATAACTTTATCAATTCCAAACAGTGTATTGCCAGCGTTCCACAAAAAATCCGTCCAATGTAGCCCCAATAATGTCAAACCATACATCGCCAGCCAGGTTATTTCCTGGTAGTATTTAAAAGTTTTTTGACGGCGTTTAAGCCAATCGATCGTCCACAAACTAAGCGACGCCAGCAGTCCGCCAATCCAGACGCTAACTACTAGATTGTCAACACCCATCCGTTCCGCTAACGCTAAGCCCGCGCCAACTGTCACGGTACAAATCGGACACACCGCCAACTGGTTTAACATCATTATTTCCATATTTTTCTCCATCATTACTGCGCCTAGCACGAGAACTATAGTCGCACTAAATTTTCGCATTCTTCATTCTATATATCATAGCACAGGTTGCGTCAATTATCGAATTGCACCTGATTTTATAATGTATTAGCGAGGCGAATTAATTTAAACCACTACTGATATTTGACCGCAGAACAGATTTTGATATAATAAAAATATACTAGTTAGCAGAAATTGTTGTCTTTTTTAAAACTTATTTTAATCACCAACAGATTTGTTTTTATAAAATAAAAGGAGCAGACGATGATAACAGCATCAAACAGCACCACCTCATCAACATCACCAAGCCAAAACGGCAAAAAGGTCAATTATCGATTAATCGGCCGACTAGTGTTAATAATCGCAATGGCTAGCGGTTTAATTTGGCTAGTGTGGCAAAATCAACAACTCCATCAACAAAATCGGCGATTGAACGACGAGGCTGTTCAACTCAAAGATCAGATTAAAAAGCAAACTACGCTCAAAACACCCGGCGATATCAAGCAACCCGGCCTTGAGACGCCTAGTGGTGCCCAGAAACCAGACCAGCCGGTTACCAATCCGTTCAAACCGAGCGCTGCGATGATTAATAACATCACTGCCATTTTGAACACGCTCGACACTCAACCTCTGGAAGGTTATTTGGCTGACGAAGTAAAGTTGTTTTATGCCTCCAGCACGCCAGCTACCGTCTTGACCGATAAAACTCGTATCGCTAAAAGTCTAGAATATTTTTCCGATGCTAAAGAACCGTGGGATTTGCGCTTATCAAACGAACAAATCGCTCGTTACCGCAAAAAATTTGACACATTATTTAGCGAAAATTGTCTGGTGGGTGCGTCAGCCGATGCCGGTCACGTCGTGTCGTTCTGTTTCACCAAAGAAGGTAAAATCTACTCAATTTTCTTCTGTCGCGATCCGAGGGTGTTTAATAATTAAATCGAACTTAACATAGTTAATAATACACAAATAAAAACATGTAGAAATGACTGATAATCTGATCAATCTACTTATTGCGCTAAGAAAATAGCGCCTGAAGAAAAGAAGCGCAATAATTGGGCGTTTTGCCGATACAATAATGAGACGTTTTATTTTTTAAAATATTGAGCTATAATACAGGTATGAATTTGCGGTTCGACACTGACGATGTAAAAATGCTTATCGATAGCTATATCGCCAGTTTTGATTACAAAATCGCAAGAGCCCTTTTTAACAAAAATAAAGACGAATTAAATAAAAAATTTTCAGAGTGGTCGAAGCAAGTTCGAGAAAAGCTTTTCCTATCTACAAATAAGCGACGCACCGATAATAGACCATGTTTTGAAGTAATAATTGATTATGATAATGAGATTGCCAACGCAGAAAAATCGAACGATTATCAAAAGTTATTTCGTATAAGTAAAGACATAGATCATAAGCTTTCCAACAACAGAATAACATCAGACGATTATTCGCGTCTAAAAAATAGAATAAATACGATTATCTATACTAAAAAATATAAAGAGATTTTTTCTTTAATTCGTTCAAATCCCCGTCCAGAAACATGGATTGATTATATAAATAGCAACAAAGAAATAGACACATTAGACAAAAATATCCTAAATGAAATTCTTCGCGTAACAACAATTAGAATCAAAAAGGCTTTTGAAAAAGATAACATCAAGACACTCGCAAAACACATAATTAAATTAAAAGAAACAATAAAGACCGACAAGACTATTTTTGAAGACAAAATAAACTCAGCCATATTGGAATGTGTTGATAGCTACATTGCAAAAACAGAACTACCTTCTGATAGAAAAACTAAAATTGAGTATTTTTCTGAGCTCAAGCTATTTTCTCATTACGACAAAAATCTCCTATTAGAAAAAAATCGAAAATACACAATCAATTCAATTAAAACAGCGTTATCTAATCTTGATTTTGTAAAAGCAGATTCTTATGGGGGTGTAGACGGCTACAATCCCGAGCCGGATAAAAAGATCGCCATCGAAATACTTCAGTTGAAGATATATAGAAATGAGATCGATAACGATACGCTCATACATGCGATCAATCACAAAGTTATTACTCCTGAAGAAGTGAGCCAATTGGAATCACTTAGAATTACACATGATCACAAAATCGGCATCGAGCCGAACGACCGGGAGATTATTCGCGATAATAAATTAATCGAACTTGAACTTTCAGAAGGAATGTCATTTAGTTTTTGTCTTGATTTATACACAACTGGCTCAGCCATAACTGATGATGGACAATTCAAAAATAAATACTCAGAATTAGGGCAAATAATTTACAATTTAAAGTATTCAGGTTTGTCTGATGGATTAAAAATGCGCCTAATTGAAGATAAGTTAGTTCCTATCATTATTAATAAAACAAAGGGATTGTCATTATGGGACAGAAACATAACCATCGTTCCAATGCCTTTTAGTAAAGTGCGCACCCTACAACCAGTATACGCAATAGCAAAAAGCCTAGCAACTAAAAAAGACAAAGCATTTTCTGAGGATATTTTATATAAAAACAGTCACACCGAGGCAAAATATAGCAAAGACGAATTCGATGATGGCGTATTCACTGAAAATTATCATGGCAGACCTACTTCTATTTTAATTATAGATGACACGTATGGAAAAGGTCGCTCGCTTAGAGCAAGCGTTAAGGCATTAAAACGAAATCCTAAAATCAAAAATGTGTACTATATGGGAATTGTAAAAAACAGAAAAGGAGGCTTAACGGGATGACCAAAAACGTATTTTTGGGCGGATCTAGAATTAGCGATTTACATGGGACGCTCCCAAAACTAGTGTGCAAAAAATTAGACAACATTATGGAACGTAATTATTCAATACTAATTGGCGACGCAAACGGTGTTGATAAGATGGTACAGGACTATTTATTTAATCATAGCTACAAAAAAGTTACTGTGTATCATTCTGGTGAACACATAAGGAATAAGACTGACTGCGAATGGAACTCAAAACATATCTCTATTGATAACAAAAAGAAATTGAACGGTAGAGAATTGCAGTCACTTAAAGATACCATCATGGCCGAACAAGCAGACACTGGCTATATGATTTGGTCTGATATATATATTAATAAACGATTCGGCAATAAATGCGTTAGCAGTGGAACAATGGCCAATATTCTTAATTTATTGTCCGATAACAAGCCAGTGATCGTATATTACATACCAAAAAAAACTAATTACATTTTAAAAGACATAAAAGATTTTAACAGTATTTTATTGCCAAAAATTGATCAGATCGCAGTCGCAAAGTGGAATACCCTATTAAAAAAGAAAAATATTAGCAAACCTTTACCTAGTTTATTTGATTAAATAGCTATACGGAAAATTATCTAAACGAGCAAATCAAAGCATTCTGAAATAGCCAAGAATGATCGAATAAGGATCAAACGAAGCAAGGACGGCTTTAACTAAAACACATACCGGAAAGATAGACTTTGATCACGAACAGCGTAGAAGCTTAACATAAAAGCGAAAGAAACTAGAAGCTATACAATGCGAAACATATAACATATTAACAGACAAAAGCATTACTCTAAAACTTCATAACCAAAATAGCAAGCTCAAGAACTGATCAACTGAAATCTAGGTGCAAGAAGCTACTTTAGATCGTTCCAACAATAGCCTCTGTACGAGCACTGATTGCGCCTCAAACTAGGAAATACTAAAGTTACAGACGTAAGTGAAAAACGCTAAATTGTCAGTTTAATACTTTCGAACCTCCAATTGGACAATAAAAATCTGATTTTTCAATCTAAAAGAGCCCTTTGATAAGCTCGTAAACTTGTCAAAAGGCTCTTATGGCTGGGGATGAGGGATTCGAACCCCCGATCATGGGACCAGAACCCACTGCCTTACCGCTTGGCCAATCCCCAGTATTGTCGTTAGTTGTTAATTATCGCCGTTAGCCAACCTGTGTTGGTTCTGGTCCACGGGACCAAGTGATTAGATTTTGTCCACCGACTGACGTCGGCGTCCGCCACTGCCTTACCGCTTGGCTAATCCCCAATAATTTCAACCAGCTCATTATAGCACATTTCAGTCAATTTTGCGACCGGAATTTTCGGCACGCCACTTGGCAATTTCAGCGTGATTACCACTGAGTAACACTTCTGGTACCTTCAAACCGCGAAATTCCGCTGGGCGGGTGTATTGCGGAAATTCCAAAATATCCTCGCCACCAGCAAAACTCTCAATCATCGCCGATTGTTCGCCCCCCAACACACCTGGTAACAACCGCACCACCGCGTCAATCATTGTCATCACTGGCAACTCACCACCCGTCAGCACAAAATTGCCTAGACTAATCATCCGATCCACCACAGTCATAATCCGCTCGTCAACGCCCTCATAACGCCCACAAATAAACGTCAGCCCCCGCCCCGCCTGACCATCGCGCGCCAGTTTCTCAGCCATCACTTGATTAAAAGTCTGACCTTTGGGCGAAGTCAGCACCACCAACGTATCAGGATCATTAGCTTTAGCCTGTTCCACCGCCTTCATCAACGGCTCAATCATCAACAACATGCCATCGCCACCACCATACGGCGTATCATCAACTTGTTTACGCGGACCAAGCCCAAACTGACGCAAATCAATCAGCTCAAACTCCACCGCCCCGATTTTTTGAGCTTTAAACATCATCGACTGATCAAGCACCGCCTTAAACATCTCCGGAAACAAACTAATAATCTGAATTTTCATATTGTTTATTTTACAATATTTTTAACTAAAGATCAAAAACCAACCGCCTAGTCCCGAGTCGACCCCAACCGAATTCACGCCCGCTACTTCGTTTTATCGAGGACTGTCGCCAGTTCACCTTTAGCGTTCAAACAATCGTTACCCCAGTAGGCTTTTTTCAAAGTATCGGTGTTAAAATCTTGACACGACAACAACCGCCGATCAACCGACTGAAAATATTGCCAATTATTACCCTGTTTTTGATACAACAGATGACTCAAATTATCACCGACAAACCGCAATTGCGCCGTCTGATAACCAGGCGTAACGCTCGGCATCACCGCAACTTCACTAACCGCTAACTGCGAATTTAGCCGAAAATTTTTCAGCGCTTGCCGATCCTGAGTTAGCACCGCCACCATTGGTCGATAAAAATTATACAGCCCCGCCAAATAAGCCCTGTCCAAACAACTCAAACTCAAATTCGCCACCAACAAAGTGTCTTTATTCTTTAATTTAGGATTAGTCACCGAGGCTCTAACTAGCCGACAGATCATTTGCTCGTTGTCAAATTGCATATCATCGCTGTCTTTGGCTAGTCGGTAGCCCTGACTTTTAGCCTCATCAACAATTGCCCGCCAAACCATTCCGCCGACTTCTTGTCGTTTACCAAAATCAGATTTATAAACATAATAAAAACCGTCGGTCTTGGCTATTTTTAGACCAAAAGCTTCGCCTTCTAGCTGATAATCCGGCAATTTGAGACTGCCGTTGCCGAGCTTGTCGCCACCAACCGCCGTCGCCAAACGCTGTTTTTTGGCGAGATCCGCCATAAACTTGATCGATTTGGGATTAAGTTTGAGTTTGTCGGGGCTGACCACGACTTCGCGGGTAGTTTTGGAATTATCAACCTGTTCGGTAGTCCGAGCAACGCGTTTGACCTGACCGGTTTTATTAAAAATCACCACCACACCGATCATTGCCACCACCAACACAACATTGACAAACATCAACAAGGTTTTGGTTTTGGCGTCAAATTTTACTGCTTTCATATGGCTTATGATAATAAAAATCAGAGGTAAAATCAAGCCCCACTAAAACACCCCGCCACATTTAAGGCGGGGTGTTTTAGACAAATAAGACTCTCAATTATTTGGTAATTGCTCGCAGATTGAGCTTTTGTCATTCAATTATTTTTGAACTGGTTCTATTATATATCAAGGTCGTCGAGTTTTTCAAGCTCTTCGCGGGTGTTTTTTGTAATTTCGTCAAAGTTTTCCACAGCTTCGGCTGATTCATCAGTTGTTGACGCCTCCGCCACGGTCGATTGATCATCATTATTGACGATTTTGAGGTTGTAATGAGCATCGTTTTTAGTGCCTAGAGCCCGCAATAAAGTGCGCAAACTCTGCGCCGTCGACCCACGCCGACCGATCACTCGGCCTAAATCTTCGGGGTTAACAGTCAAAGTTAATAACACGCCTTTTTCGTCGATTTTGCGGTCAACGGTAACGTCGTCGGGATGATTAACCAGGTTCTTGATTACATATTCTACAAATTGTTGGTCGATGGTGGCCATATGATTCTCCGTGATTAAGTTTATGGTATTTATTATAGCAGTCCAAGCCCAAAAAACCAAACCGTCCTAAATTCTAATAATATTCAACTACCTGCCAAGAGAATTGATACCTTTTGTCGTGATCATAACCTGAACAATACACCTTTAAAGCGGTATTAGTTAGATTGTCAACGCTAGGTAATAATAAATTACCAGTGGGAAATTTACCGCCTTCCATATGTCTACCACACCCCCCCTGAAGACTAACCACGCTTTTATCTTTGTTAATGGGTGATAAGGAAATAGTTACCGAACCATCACTCGAAATACTCGCCACGCCTCGTTGAACGCTTTTAACTGTGCCGGCTACTGGAGCGGTACCAGTCGGTTGACTTTTTAAAGCAGAACTTTTGATCCGATTCCATTTCGGACCCCAATCATCAGTCAGAGTATCCAGTCCGGTCATATCGGTATCAGAGCCGAGATTTTTAGCTTTAAGAGTGTCATATAATTCGGCGATACGCGATTTTGCCCCTGATTCGGGCGAAGCGCCAACTTGCTCAGCGCTAGCTGATTGTTTATCAGTTTTGATATTTTTGATCAAACCATATCCTACAAACACCACTGCTAAACTAACTATAATCCCCGCCACAAAACTGCGATTTTTAAACGATAAAAGCACTTTTAAGCTCGCCAAATATTTCATTTGTATCCTTCCTTTTTTAGTAAAACTAATTATGGTTATTATAGCACCCTAGTCATTAAATTAGCAAATTATTTCGTCATAAACCTTGACTTTTAAGCATAAGTGTGATATAATAAAAAGATATCTTTGTTGCCAGAAAAAAGCCCAGTCGATACTGAGCTTATTTTTGGGCGCCGATAGTAATCAGCGTCACTTGACTACGACACAAAAAACGCACCGGCATAACACCGTATCCTGCCCCCGAATCAACGTAGATCAGCGACTTATTATGCTTAAAAACTCCTCGGGTATGATAACCACGCCAGTCACTAAACAGCTTACCGCTGGCGTCGAGCACCGCACCAATCAATGGCAAGCGCACTTGACCGCCATGTTCATGACCGCACAAGATCAAATCAAAATCAAACCGATCAGCATAGGTCATCGCATCACCTGGAGTATACGTCAACAATATGTTAAAACGGGCGTCGTTGAGCTGAAATCGCAGTTTTTGACTGTCAAAATCAGCTCCGAAACAGCTGACATCCGGAGCAATCGCCGAAGACCGACAACTTAAGTATTGAATTCGATCGGGCATCAGAAGCTTCACTTCATGCCAGAACTCTGGACAATTCGTTTCGTGCTGGCCATAAATCAATAACACCGGAATCTTCAATCCTGCCAGATAACGCACCAAATCACGGGCGGAGTCGTTATCAAGACGCTCCCAATCAAAAGTATCACCAGTTAGGACGATCGCATCGGGATATTCCTCAGTAATCACTCGTTTGATATGTCGCAAAACCCAGCCATTGCTATGGAAATCACTAATTTGTAATAAGCGCACCGTCTGATCAACTTTTGAGCTGTTAACCGTCAAGCGTTCCACTTTAAGCCAGGCATTCTCAATTACCACCGACCAAAGCATCAATAGCGCAATCGCCACCAGTGCGTAATATTTCAAAACCGCCACCAACACCACAGCCACCGCCAGACCTAGCAGTCCAGCCGTAATTAACACTAGAGCCTTCGCTCGATTTTTTTGCATCTCTCTACCTCCTATTAAAGAACTAATTCAGACTAGCATTCAACACTAGATAATCTAAATGTATTATACCACAAAAGCACCAAAAAGCAACCCTGCCGGTTGCTTGGCAGGGTTGCGATGATGTAATAATAATTTAAGCTTCAGGAGTGTCAGCTGGAGCTTCGGCTTCCGGAGCTGGTTCTTGTGGTTGGTTTTTGCGGAGTTTTTCAGGATTGCGGATGGCTTTTGACTTCTGCGTGCGCTCAGTTTTTACCCATTTTGGCAGTTTGATACCTTTAACTTCTTTGAGTAATTTAACAACGCGATCGGTTGGTTGAGCGCCGTTGTCCAAGTATTTTTGGATTAACTCAACGTTAAATTTGGTTTCTTTGGTGTGGGGGTTGTAGCTACCAACATAAGCCACAACTTTACCACTCGAAGGGTGTTTTTGGGCTTGTTGTACCGCTAGACGATACACTGGGTAAGCTTTGCGTCCAAGTCTTTGAAGACGGATTGCTAACATATTGCTTAATTTTTCCTTTAATTCTCTCTTAATTATTTTTAAACTGACTTATAGTTTACCTTATTTTGGTCTTTTAGTCAACAGTTTCTTGTTGATCACGAGCCTGATAGAGCTTAATGGCCTGTTTAGCAGCCTCTTGTTGGGCGGATTGTTTGCTAGAGCCTTTACCCTGAGCGATCAGTTGCTCACCACTATAAATCCCCAGGGTGAAGATTTTGTCGTGATCCGGGCCAGATTCGTCCAGCACCCGATAAACCGGCGTAACATTGTCAAGTTTTTGCATGAGTTCCTGGATGTAGGATTTGGGGTCACGCCACGAACCAGTCGCTAAAATCTCCGGCAAAGTTGATAAAATATTCCGATCAATAAACTCCCGAGCGGTGTCGTAGCCTTTTTCCAGGTAAATTGCCCCAGTGACCGCCTCAAAAGCATTGGCTAGAATTTGTTGGTGAGAACGATCAGAGCCGTGTTTTTCACCCTTACTCATACGAATTAGTGGAGCATAGCCGAGTTTGCGACCAGCTTCACCGATGCTTTCAGTACGCACCAGAGCCGACCGCCAAGCTGTCAGCACGCCCTCCGGTTCCTGGAAATTTTGAAATAAATAATCAGTTACTACCAGTTCGAGCACGGCGTCGCCCAAAAATTCCAAGCGCTCGTTATGCTCCGAAGCCGATTTGCGATGCTCGTTGAGATAACTGCGGTGAGTCAGGGCCGTTACCAGACGCTCAATATTGACAAACTCAAAACCGAGTTTAGTTTTAGCAAATTCCCGATATGGGGTCAAATCCATGCCACTCATCTAGTAACCTCCCGCCCGAATTCGGCGCATCGCCAGTAACATTAGTTTGGAAATATCTTCGTACTCAATTTTATCCAGCGCTTCCGCAAAATCTAACCAGCGGATGTCACTCATCCAATCTTCTTTTTTGATCTGGTCGGTGCCACTTTTAGCGTGCACCAGGTAAACCTGAGTGGTCATCAGCACTAATTTGTTCATGCGACGGTAGCGGAAGTTAATTTTGCCCAGCCACCCCAGAATATCCAGGTCAAACAGTCCGGCCTCTTCACCAATTTCGCGTTCGGCAGTTTGCTTGGCGGTTTCGCCTTCTTCGATGTGACCCTTAGGAATAGTCCAGCGTTTTTTAGCATCCTGAATCAGCAAAATCTGAATTTTGCCATTATGACGCCGAAAAATCAGCCCACCAGAGGTCGGTTCACGGACAATTTCTTTAATCGATGGTCGGCGACCCTTCGGAGTGGTTTTGTGGGCGTTTTTTAAAGCGCCCCGACCGGTTGCTCGGCTGCCCTCAGCATCGCGAGCAAGTGAGCCGGCAGTAATTGGAATAGTTGACGCGCTAGCTTTAGGCTGACGGCTGGTCGGTTTGGTCGGTTTCGACGCCGACTTCAGATTCGGAGCTGGAGCTAGAGCTCGTTTCGACGACGGAGTTGTCTTCTTGGTTGGTTTGTTCATTATTATTCTCCACCAGACTCTTATAAGCAGTGCCGAGAACACCGTTAATGAAGCTTCTGGAATTATCCGAACCAAACGATTTAGCTAGCTCAATCGCCTCGTTGATTGCTACTTTTGGCGGAACAGTTTTGCCCATAAACAGCAACTCAAACAAGCCAATGCGCAGAATATTGCGATCAATTGCCGAAATTTGAGCAATTGGCCACTCGGGGGCGATTGGTTGTAATAGCTCATCAAGCTTAGCGTAAACTTTAGCAATTCCCGAGCATAGTTGATGGACGAAATCTTGATCGCCAATCACCTCGCCATAGCGATCGAGGTTACGCTCTAAAATCGACATAATATCAGCGGTTTGATCGCCCGCCCGTTCTCGAAATTCGAACTCATAAAGAGTTTGTAAAGTCACTATTCTACCTAGATGTCGATTTGATGCCATTGTTGGTTCTTTCTTGTTATATAATGTTCGTTTAAAATCAATTAAATGTGTTGAAAAAGATTGCCAATCACCGACTAAGCAGTTTTGGTGGTTGGTTTAGCTTTCGCAGTAGCTAGTTTTTTACCAGACTGTTTGCGGGTTGTAAAAGCTTTGACCGGTGAAGTTTTGTTCACACGACGGGCTAATTCTAGACGCAAATGGCTACGACGCATGCCGGTTTTTCGAGGGCTAGATTGTTTTTTTGGTTGAGCCATATTTTTCCTTTGCTTTAAATATTATTAGTCAATTCAAGCTCTATTATACTTGATTTTAACTGATTAAGCAAGTGGGTTTTTAGGTGATTAGGCGTTTTTGGGGCGATTTTTGGGTTTAATAGTTGACTTATTAGCATAAGTGTGTTATAATAAAGATGTGTCAGTTCATTAAAAAGTTATTTTTTACTATATTTCAGAGATTATTAGGAGGGCATTATGAAAACAACTAAAAGATATCGTAACAGATATGATAGCGCGCAAGATTATCAACAACAAGCTAAAAAATCTTGCGTTACTAGCAAATCTGGCAAAAAATGTGGTATTTTTAAAGTAATGGTAATCGTTATAGTGTTAGGCTTGCTCGCAAAAGCAATGTTTAGCAGTGTGCCAGTTAAGAGAGTTCAACATATTGTTGAATCGGGCGATACTGTATCCACAATATTGGACAGCGTCTCAACACAAGCTAAACAAGAGCATGGCCTAACAAGATTGAGAACATCTGTGTTCGCAGAAGTGGATCTTTTCGAGGAGTGGGTGGTCATCTACCCAGGCGACATTCTAGAAGTAGAAGTTAGCGTTACTCCGCTAGGGGTAATTACTAAAAGTGGAGTAATTAACTACCACTTAATCGAGCAAAAGACACGCTAAGCCAGTCATTAGACTGGCTTTTTGCTTTTTTGGAGATGTATAAATTTTTGAAGGGTATAAAAAACAGAGGTAATAAGGGGCCATTGTCAAGCTTTTTTAAGCAAAAACTGAGTTTTTGTGATATAACTATTGACTTTTTATAATACTTATGCTATAATGAAGATATAATTAAATTAACACAAAAAAGGAATTTATCGACAAACAGTTTTAGCACATTACTTTAATCAAAAATATAACCAATAGTTTAACAAAATTAACTAAAAAGGTGGAAACGACAAACACGCCAAAAACCCCAGTCAGGTGCCGACTGGGGTTTTTGAGTAGGAGTGGGGTTTTAAATGAGGATGGGTAATTTTGGGGTTATTTGACGACAATACTGACTAGTTTTTTCGGGACATAGATGGTTTTTAAGATCTCATGACCATCGGTAAAACTGCGCACATTGGCTTGTTCCAGGGCTAGCTTAATCACCTCAGCCTCAGTGATGTCGGGTGCGACGGCGATTTTAGCACGCAGTTTGCCGTTGACTTGGACCACGACGGTAATTTGTTCGGATTGGAGCTTGGTCGAGTCAAATTGCGGGAAGGCTTGGCCATCGAGATCGGTGCGACCAGTCAGTTCCTGCCATAATTCATTAGCCAAATGTGGGGCAAACGGCTCAAGCATTTGAGTTAGTTTCTCTAGTGCCCCCTGCCAATCACCGACAAAACCGTCGGTTTTGAGTTTGTATAAATCATTGACCAGCTCCATCAGCCCAGCTACGGCAGTATTAAAGCCAAGATGATCAAGATGATATTTAACCTTCGAAATTGCCTGATGCAAGGCCTGATCCAGCGCTGGATTGGCAGCGGATTGCGCTTCGGCTTGTTTAAACTCCTGCACCAGCGTCCAGATGCGCGCCAAAAAACGATAGGTGCCGACGATTCCTCGCGTATCCCAGGAAGCATCAAGCTCATACGGCCCGATAAACAGCTCATATACACGCAGAGCATCGGCACCGTAACCTTGATTGATCAATTCGAGCGGATCGACAGTGTTGCCTTTGGATTTGCTCATTTTGCTACCGTCAGGGGCGTTGATATAGCCATTATAAACTAGATGCTGAATTGGCTCTTGGAAATTAACCAGACCCATATCATAAAACACTCGCGTCCAGAATCGAACATACAACAAATGGGCGACGGCGTGGTCACCACCGCAGTAAAAGTCAACCGGCAACCAATGGTTAGCCTGGTCACTATTCCAAGCCGACTCGGCGTTATGCGGATCAAGATAGCGTAACAAATACCAACTGGAGCAAGCGTAACCGTCCATGGTGTCGGTTTCGCGGGTCATCAGTTGACCATTGACTTCAACCTGAAGCCAATCAGTAGAGCGAGCCAACACCCCGCGACCGCTTCCGTCGGGTTTATAATCAGCCACTTCCGGCAAAATCACCGGCAATTGCTCAGCTGGAATGGCGTGAGCTTGTCCCTGTTCGTCATAAGCAATCGGAATCGGCGCACCCCAATAGCGTTGGCGGGAAATCAGCCAATCCCGCATTTTGTAGGTAACTTCGGTTTGACCACGATCTAGTTCGGTCAGTTTGGCGGTAATCGCTTGGTCAGCTTCGGCATTTGGCATACCAGTGAACTCGCCCGAATTGATTAACGCACCCGCCCCATCATAAACCGCTTCGGCGTGATCAGCTGGCGCTTGAATTACTGGCGTAATCGGCAAATTGAATTTTTTAGCGAAATCATAGTCGCGTTGGTCATGTCCCGGCACGCCCATCACCGCACCGTAGCCGTAAGAACCCAGCACATAATCCGCCACCCAAATCGGCAAGCGCTCACCAGTCAGCGGATGGAGCGCATAGGTTCCAGTGAAGACGCCAGTTTTTTCCTGGTCGTCCATCATACGCTCGACTTCGCTAGTCAGGAGCGATTGCTCAACATAAGCTTCAACTGCGGAATATTGCTCAGGAGTGGCTAGTTCTAACGCCAGGGGGTTTTCTGGCGCCAATGTAATAAAGCCCACGCCAAACAGCGTATCTGGTCTTGTTGTAAAAACTACAATATCTTGGTTATCGCGACCGTCAATCGCAAACTTAACCTGAGCGCCCTCGCTCCGGCCAATCCAGTTGCGTTGCATGGCTTTGATTTTGTCGGGCCAATCGAGTTGATCAAGCCCCTCGAGCAGTTGGTCGGCATAAGCGGTGATTTTGAAAAACCATTGCTTCATCAGGCGTTTTTCGACTTTAGCGCCGGAGCGTTCGGCGTGACCGTTGATAATTTGCTCATTAGCCAAAACAGTTTTATCGACCGGGTCCCACCACTGATAACTCTCTTTTTGGTAAGCCAGACCTCGTTTAAGCAATTCGGTAAAAATCCACTGTGTCCACTTGTAATAAGCCGGATCAGAAGTGTTTAATTCCTTCGACCAGTCGTAAGAAATGCCAAGTTTAGCTAATTGTTGTTTAAAATTAGTGATATTTTGGGCGGTAACTTCCGCTGGAGCGACGCCGGTTTTGATGGCGTAATTTTCGGCCGGCAAGCCAAAAGTATCCCAGCCCATTGGGTTTAAAACTTTAAATCCCTGAGCGCGTTGGTAGCGAGCAATAACATCAACAATAGCGTAATTGCGAACATGTCCGACGTGTAGACCGGCACCCGACGGATAGGGAAACATCCCAGCGACGTATTTTTTGGGGGCCGGGTCGTTAATATCAACTTCATAAGTGCGCTGATCACGCCAGAAGTTTTGCCATTTTTGTTCAATTTCGATTGGGTTGTAGCGTTGCATAGTTATTACTCCTTGGTTAATGTTGGGTTGACGAATTGACGAAAAAAATTACGTTTGCGTTTGAGCCAAATTGGATCTTGACGGACAAGCTGATTCTCGAGATCGGTCGAAGCTAAAATAATTTTGATCGCTTCCTCTAAATAAATCCCGCCCTGTGAGCCTTTAAATAAAATTATAGCTCCGCGTTTCATTAGTTTGTTGACCAAACCGCCCGCCTCAAGGGCCGTTTTGCAACTCATCACCTGACAACCGCGAGCCTTGGCGGAGGGAGCGAGATATTGCTCGGCTTGTTCGCCGACGGTAATCACCAAATCCAGCTGGCGAGGATCGCACAGTTCGCCGACCTCACGATGAGCCGATTGACTCATTTCCCCCAGTTCATTCATTGAACCAAGCACCGCAATTCGCTGGGTGGTCGGTAGCTCATAGAGCGTTTTAAGAGCGGATTTGACGGCGATTGGGCTGGAATTGTAGCTGTCATCAATGATTGTAGTTTGGCGCTGTCCCGGCAGAACATTCATTCGACCCGGGTAAGGTTTAATTTGGGTTAAACTGGCGGTAATTTCTGCGTCAGTCATGCCTAACTCCCGAGCAACCGTTAGCGCCCCAGCTAGTGGACGCAGGGAATGCTCGCCGTAAAGTCGCACCCGACAAGCCAGACCAGCTTTGCCGGTTTGGGGGGTGATAAAACGAGCGCGATAGCCTTCTTCAACGCTAAAATATTCTGGAATCAAGCTATATTCCGCCATTTCACTGGAACCGTAAGTGGTGATATTAGAGTTGCTCAAAAACTGCGTAAATTGAGCATCAACATCATCGATATTAATAATGCCTTTTTTAGAAAAATTGATCGCCGACAGTTCGTCTTCCGCGACAGCTTCGATAGTTTTAAAAAACTCCATATGCTCGGGAGCAATCGCCGTCAGCACCGTCAAATCAGGATTTAAATAACGACCGTAGCTAGCTAGTTCGTCAGGATGATCAGTCCCCAGCTCCTGGACAATCACATCAACCGTGGCTGGTTGTTTGATGCGTTTTTTGGCAGCACGCAATACCGCCCACCAAGCAAACGGGTTGCGGATATTGGTCGGAAATTTAATACCGAGAATACCGAGTGGAGCCGATAATTCAGAATTGTGATTGCCAAGCGCCCCGCCAACCCGGTATTTTTGGCTCAAAACGGTCGCAATTAGGTTTTTGGTGCTAGTTTTACCGACACTGCCAACCACGCAAACTAATTTAACTTCAGGGTGAGCTTGAAAATATTTAACCACAGCGGTTTCGATTTTTTGCTGAATTATTTGTTTGAACATATCTTTTATTTTACAAAAAACACCTCTCTATAGCAAGAGAGGCGTTTTTGACACAGCATTTCGGTAACTCGCCGAAAGAGAATGGTGACTGATATGCGCCCACCCTGGGGCGGTTTTTTTGACGACAATGTTTGTTTTTTGTAACGGTCGCTCCGGGAAACTACCCCGTAAAGCATACCAGTTCATCATCAATTATAGCATAAGCATTTTAAAAAGCAACAGTTTGGTGGTTTTTTAGCCAAAAATCGCAAAAATAGCTATTTGCTGACTACTAACACCACGCAGATGACAATCACCGCCAGCGCCACCACCGACACCAACCCAGTAACCATGAATAAAATTTGGTTTTGTGATAAAGGCTGTTTAGGTTTGGTGGTTGGTTGAGCTGGAGCGGTTGGAGCGGATTGCTCGGGCGCAGCTGTAGGTTGAGTCGGAGTCACCCCAGGGATGGGATTGGCGCCAGGCATAGGTGTTGGTTGGGTTGAGGTTGAGGGAGTGGTTGAAGCAAACGAAGCCGAGCTGGTTGCTGGCTGAGTTGGGTTGGTTGAGACTGAAGCTGAATTAGGCGCGGTTGATGCAGCTTGGTTAAAACCCACCCCGCCAAAACTGGTGGGTTGCGAAGTTGGAGTTGATTGACCAGCGCCAGCATTAACGCCATCAATTGCCCCGTAAGACACTGGTGGTTGATAGCTTGGCGGGGTCGGCTGAGCAGTTTGAGGCTCAGGCGTTGCCGTCGGTGATTGTCCAAAATTGGTAGTTGAGTTAGTCGCCCCACCCCAAGCCGAAGGAGCTGGCTGACTAGGGTTTTGAGCTGATTGCCAAGGATTAGATTGATTATTATCCACGTTAGACCTTTCTTAAATTATTTATTTTAGCTAAATGGTCAGGCGAAACTTTCATTCGATAGCCATCTAAGCAAAACTAGAATATCCTAGTTTAATCATACTGGTTTTGGTTATTTTTTTCAAGTTAAGTTTTTTTTAAAAAACGGCTTAAACGTTAGTGCCAGTACCATAGCCACCAGAGGTAAAGACGTTAATCACAAAATTAATAGCAGCGTAAGCTAGCAGTGCCACGATCAAACCAACAATCGCGTAGAGAATAGTGTTTTTAGCGCTAGTAACCGCGTCTTTATTACCACCAGAAATGACATAGCGTAAACCACCAATAATCAGCATAATCACGCTCAAAATACCAATCATAAACAGCATAATGTTGGTAATTTGGTGAAAAATTCCCCCATCGCCAAATAATTGAGCTGGTTGTTCCGAACCACGAGCAGCATCAGCCCCAGCCCGCAAGCCATAATTAACCGCCGAAACCGTTCCCGGCAAACTACCCGCCATTAGCACTACGGCAGTTAGTAGACCAAAAGCTATTTTTTTTAGAAAAGTTTGTTTCATATTTTATCCTCTTAATCTTTATTCTGTGCTTAATTTTAGCAAAAAAAGCGGTTTCTGTCTAGATTTTAAGGCAAAAGTATGATAAAGTTAAAGAGATGGAGGGAATAAAAAACGGAGGAGTACCCAAGTGGCTGAAGGGGACGGTTTGCTAAATCGTTAGTATGGCGAAAGCTGTAGCGAGAGTTCGAATCTCTCCTCCTCCGCCAAATAAAAACCTCCGACTGGTGTAAAACTAGTCGGAGTTTTTAGTGGTTGGTGAAAATGGCGTGAATGGCGGTTGGATTTTGACTGAGCTTTGACTGAGTTTTAACGCCCCACTATGGTTAGAATTAAGGTTTCGGTGTATTGGCCAGATGGGGTGGTTTTGGCGGCATTTAGACCAAAGATT
>CAUTML010000004.1:0-59526 GCA_963539845.1 uncultured Candidatus Saccharibacteria bacterium
GTCGGGGTGAAAGGACTCGAACCTTCGACCTCACGGTCCCAAACCGCGCGCGCTAGCCAACTGCGCCACACCCCGAAGTGCATAAGTTATTATACTATATTTAATTCTAAAAATCTAGACTTTTTAAACACTAAAATCCCCATCATAATAATTATGGTGGGGATTTGAAGAAAAAGTCGTGTTCGCCTTAGAAAGAGCTTGGCATATTCGCCGGTTGGAGTATCGGATGATCGACTATAAAACTACTGCAGTTTTTTAGTAACCATAAACCAATCTTTAACTTCGCGGTCGGCTTTTGAGCCTTCTTGTAGATTGGTGCGAGCTTCAGCTACGGTCTGGACCGGTGGAACGATCGCAGGATCGCCTGGTTGCCAGTTAGCTGGGGTGGCAACGCCGTGCTCGTCGGTAGCTTGGAGGGCTTGAATGAGGCGTTTGAGCTCAGCAAAATTGCGTCCAGTTGATTGTGGATAATACAAAATGGTACGGATAACGCCTTGCGGATCAATGATGAAAACGGCTCGCACAGCTGAAGTCTCAGACTGGTTCGGTTGAATCATGCCATATTGCATCGCCACATTCATTGACAAATCGTCGATAATTGGGAAATTAACCTCGACGTTTTTCATGCCAGCAAATTCAATTTCTTTAATTTTGTTAATCCAAGCAATGTGTGAAAACACTGAGTCAATTGATAAACCGACCAATTCGGTGTTTAAACTGGCAAATTCTTGTTGCATAGTTGCAAAAGTCATAAATTCGGTAGTACAAACTGGGGTAAAATCAGCTGGATGGCTGAACAAAATTACCCATTTGCCTTGGTAATCAGCTGGGAAGTTAATTTTGCCGTTGGTGGTGTTAGCAACGAAACTCGGGGCTTTGTCACCAATCAATGGCAAGCGAAATGTCTCGTCGTCGTAAGCTTCCTGACAAGCCGGGCAATCACAATCATGATGAAATTCTTGCATAAAATCTCCTTTAAAATTTAAAACTAATAACTACTTTATTATCGCATTTTTTGACCAATAAAGCTAGTTAAAAACTGTTGTGAAATTTAATATCAATCAGTATAACTTAAAGCAAGCCAATTGCAATGATGGTCGGCTAGTGATGGCGTTTTTGAATAATCAAATAGCCACCGAATAGACTGGCTAATATCACTGGCAAGCTAATCCATAGCCACTTCGGGTCGGTGGTTTGGGGCTTGACTTGCTCAAGGGTTTTGGTGGCTCGCTTAAGGACAGTCGGCGCATCAGGGGTGGTTGGCGTGTCTGAAGCCTCGGGCTTGGTTTGCGCGGGTGCAGTCACGGTGGTCGGTGATTTGGTGGTTGAATTTTTAGTAAAATGATCAGAAGTCGTCGTGGATGTCGGAGTGGTGTTCTGATTTGGCTGAGCTGGTGGTGTTGGTGGTTTAAAATCTGGTGTCAAATGTTGACAATCCGTTTCCGGATGAAAATGCTTTTTAATCAAACATTGGTAATACTCGCGATTTTCCTCGGGCAATTCAATGCCAGGCGTTTCATCACACAAATCGCCAATGCCGTCTTGATCGCTGTCAGCCTGGTCGTGATTAGCTACTAACGGGCAATTATCTACAGCTGTCGGTACGTCATCACCATCTATACTGATAATCAAATGAGTATTAGCGACGTTAGACAGTCCATGATCATCGGTAACTTTTAGGGTCATCAGACCATACAACTCTTTATGAAATACTCGACTAATCACTGGCTCAGAACTGACGAAATCGATGTGACCGTCGCTATCAAAATCCCATTCGTATTTGACAATTTTGCCAACTTTTGAATACGAACCAGCGCCGTCCATCTCTAGAGGTTGTCCGATTTTAGCGATATAAGGACCGTTAATCCAAGCGTGGGGTTTATTAGTAGTGGTGTTGATGGATTTTAAGAAAATATCGCTAATTAATTCAGTGCTAGTTTTAAAAACCTTACCGCCAGTGGCGTTGGCCATAGCCGTATACGATGGGTCGGTTTCGCCTTTGGGATTGACGTTAACAAAATAGAGCTCAGCCGGATCAATCTCGAGGGCGCGCTTGATAATTTGAGCCGAAGTTAAGCCACTTATCGGTTCGGGGTCGTGCGGTGGAGCATCAGTGATGGTAATAACAGTTTTATGAACGCCAGCTCGCCATTTGAGATTGAGTCCTAGCAAAAGCCCTGACAAGACGGTCTCTGGCTTGTCGCCACCATGCCCAATATAAAGTTCGTTAAGTATATCTTTTTGAATTTGCTTTGCGTCACTGGAAAAATCGCTGATTAGCTTAGCCGGATAGTCGAATTCATAATCGGTGCGTTCTGGGTAATCACGAAAGCCAACCACAGCGAAGCGCGCGGTGGCGGATTTAGCTTTAATTTGGTCGATTAACTTCCTGAGATTACGTTTAACATGCCATAATGAATCACCCATTGATCCAGTAGTATCAACGTTAAAAATCACATCAACATCAGACGAATCGCTAGTGATTGGTTTGGCGAGCTGATCAATAGGTAGTTGCAATTGTCTCAAAAGGATAGCGTAATTAGCGTGCCCCATTAAATTAGGATGATAAAACATGTGAGTATCAAGCAAACTAAAAGCGTTAATTTCGTGAATCCAGCGATCTGGATTGTCGTAAAACAGTGCCGGATGAGGTTCGTGTCCTTCGAAAGTGTCTGGAACATTATTGACAAAAATCACTTGACCGGGGTGCTGTTGATTGTCGAGCGCTACGGCATCGGCTTGGGCTTGATTGCCAGCTAAACCTAATTTGCGGATTTCCTGGTCAACGTAATACGGAAAAATCGGTGATCCGATGCGGTAGTTCACGTTCGTCGCTAATAACGGATAGCCCATAAGAACAACTTTAGCGTCCGGGCGGAGACCGCGAGCGCGCATTTTTTCAAATAATTTAACCGTTTTTTCTTTTACGTCAGCAAGTTTCTTATTTGCTGAATTTATGGAATGTTTACACAATAATTTATCTTGCAAAAAGAAACATCGTTTGACGATTTTTTCAAATTCTAAGTCGTTTCCTCCGATGGTCATCAATACTAAATCAGTTTCTGGTCCGATAAAGTCTAACTGGGGACGAAGTTTTTGCAAACATTGGTAGTGGACCATAGTTCGATTTAATAACGGTATATAAGTAGAATCAACAATTTCAACCGTACTGGTAAGGGAATCGTCAGTTGTGTACGCTTTGCAAACTCCACTTTGGTCGATAATACGACGCAAAGAATCGTTTTGTCCGGCTAGATTTCCTGGCAAAAAAGTAGTTTTGTTGTATACTTTTAACTCACGATCTTTAACTAAATCGTCGATTTTACTTCCAGAACAGGCGCGATTCTGAAAAGTTACGTTAATACCTTGGTTAATAAGTGAGCGCACATAAAGCTTAGCCCAATTGCGTTGACTGCGGTAGCAATTTTTGACGCCAGTGTAATCGCCCGCTCCATTGCCAGAAGAATAAGAGTCACCGATCAAAGTGATGTTAATTTCTCTATCTGGTAGCGCGGTGGTGGCTTGGACCGGTTGCTTCCAAAAAACCGCAAGGCTTAAGCTGAGGAAGCTAGCGATTGCGGTTAAGGTGAGTTGTTTTTTCATATTAACTCCTTTCTATTGTTACAATATTATTTTTGACATAGATAATTAAATTACCGTATCTTTTGTTTGCTTTACGGGCTATTATAGAATAGTAATTGCCTTTTAAATCTGTGTAAGTTATTTCCCATCCACTTTGGGTTGCTAATTTAATTAATTTATCAAAAACAACCTTTTGGTCTTCGTTAGTTTGGAAACGATTTGTAACTTCAGGGCCACGTGGTTTAAATCTAAAAACCAAATCGTCAACATGCACTTCTTGCTCGATTAATTTCATGCCTAGTAAACGTTTATTCATCATTGGGTCATCTCCGAGTCGTATTGATACAATTTGCTGTCGTGTCCATTTTTCAACCTTTAACCCAGCGATTATTAAAGAAATAACCATCAACAAACCAAAAAGCCCCCAGCCCAGCCAGCCTAACACCCGTCGCCACAAAGGTCGGGCCGTTCGTTGACTAACTGCTTGGGGGATTCGCGTTGTCATAGTCTAATTTAACCACAATCGCTACCTAAAAGTCAAAATCTCAGATTTTTTATAAAAATATTAAAAAAGCAACAGGAGTATCTTTTCATTATATCATACTTATGCATAATTGTCAATTATTATTCCATATTTTTTGGATTAGTTTTAATTTTGTGGTATAATATGGTCAACTTTTCATACAAAAAAAGGAGGTGATGATGTGTGAAGAGGAATGTATTTGTGGCTTTGGATATCGAAATCAAAGCCCAAGAAATTAAGAAAAACTTGGTTGAAATCGACAAATTTAGTAAAGATATAGCTAGGGTTCACGATAAAATTATTGAACTCATAGCTCAGCTTCAAACGGCCATTCCAGCGGAATATTCGCCAGATGAAGCGTTAGGTTATCTAAAAAATCTGTCGCAATTAACAGCAGAAATTGTTCTAGTTAGAATAGCCTACCGAAGATCAATTCTGCAATTTGAAAAAGCCAAAAAGACCATGAACGACCGTCTAATCAATTTCTTTGATCTCAAAAGTCAAATGAAAAAACTAGACATCAGGGTTGACGTTAAAGATGGAGTAGTTCATCTTTATACCTTTATTCAGGGACAAAGCGTGTCAACTGACGAAAATCATGGTCATTATGGGATTGATTTCAATCAAGAAATGGTTTTTTGGAGAGGCTGGGGCCGGCGACATCCGCAAAAACGCCGAACCGAAACTCTGTCTATCAAAAACTATGCCATTTTGCGGTCGTAGTTTTAAAGCTCGCTCTAGCGGGCTTTTTACTTGTCATAAATTGAAATTCTCCGCGTTTTATGATTAAATTAAACAGAACATAAGCGTTTTTATGACTAATTTTAAAAATCCAAACAGACGCTTCGAGCATCCTGTGGTGGGACTATGTTTCAAAATATTTTTACAGAGATTCGACACCGGCATTTTTGGCGTAAGGCGACTTATAGCGAGTTGTCGGGTTTTTATATAGCGGAGCTGTTGCGGGCTGTGGCTATGAATTTAGCGACGGTGTTTATTTATGCTTTTTTGTTTGTCAAAGGTTACTCGCTGATTTATATCGCTATTTTTTCGGTTTATTATCAGCTGATGATGCTGATTTTTGGGGTGTTGTCGGTTTATTCAATTGCTTTTTTGGGGGCAAATCGTTGTTTGTTGATTAGCAATTTTATTTATATTCCGGCTTTGTTGTCGTTTTCGATGCTTGATCAGTGGGGTGAACTGGCGATCAGTCTGGGCGGTCTGTTTATGGCTTTTTCGACGGCTATGTATAACACTTCTTATAATGTGCTGTTTTCGGAGATCAAAAGTTCTAAAAACTGCGCTAAAGAAGTTGGTTATGTGATTATTTTTCAAAAAATAGCGGGAATTGTCACGCCTCTAGTTGGGGGATTGCTGGCCAGTCGGTTTGGGGCGGAAATCTCGATGTGGCTGGCGACGGCGTTGTTCGTCGTGGCAGCCATTTCTCTGCTCAAAGCTCAGGCTGTGGCTAAAAAACATCATTATTTAAATTTTCGCGGTTTTCCGTGGCGGGCTTATTCGAGCGCTATTTTGGGGCAATTTGGGCGCGGTTTTAGCGTGGTAACGGTCAATTTTTGGCCACTGTATATGATGCTGTTCGTGGTGCCAGGGGTCGGCGCTTATAATTTAATTGGCGGAACCAGTTCTTTGAGTGCGATAGTGGCGTGTCTGCTAGCCTTTTTGTTGGGGCGAACGCTCGATCGAAAACCACAGTCGGCAGTTTGGGCGTTTCGCTTGGGGATCGGGCTTAAATCAATCATTATGATGACGCGTGTGCTGATTTCGAGCATGTTAGGGGTAATTTTGAGCGAAATTGGTTTTGCGACGACCAGTATCATGTATACGATGCCCTATGCTAAAGCCCGGTTTGACGCTGCCGATAAATCTGGCTCGCGAGTGGTGATGGAGCTGGCGATGAGTTTTGTGTGGAATGCTAGTGCGGTGGTGGCGTCGATTATATTGCTGATCTGTTTGGTCTATATTCCAGATGTCAAACAAGCCTTGTCGAGCTTTTTTGTGCTGGCGGGCGTGATTTTTAGCCTGTTTGCGACTAGTCAATTCCCGATGTTTCGTAAACCTCAAACAGGGTGATATAATAAGAAAAAGCTTATGGTTTATAAAAAACAACAATCAGTTTCGGTTTTACAAAAAATCCAAACGCTGGCTCTGTGGCAGTTAGTGGTGCTTTTGGCGTTGATGTCGATTGCAGTAGCTACTCTACTGAGGATGAACAATGTTCGAATGATTGAGCGCAAACAAGCGGTGATATCGGCCGATCGTAGTGGTGATCTGGGCATGCTCAATGAACGGTTGTATGATCTACAAGGCTATGTGATTAAGCATATGAATGCCTCGACTGGTCGAATCTTTTTGGAGACTTTATATCGCCAAAAAATCAATCAGCTGATAAATGATGCAAAAAAAACAATAAATTCTCAGTCCGGACAAAACGCTTACAAAACAGCGTCGGAGATTTGTGATCGGCGTTTTCGGGGCTATTCTCAGGCTTACGCTGAATGTTTTTTGGCTGAGGTTAATAAGCAATCGTCAGTCGTCCCTACCCCTGTAGAAATTAAAACCCTTAGCCCTAATTTATACACCGTGAGCTATGCTTCGCCACATTGGTCGCCGGATTTGGCTGGTTTTGCGGTGTTGATTTGGGGGCTGTTGGCGCTTCTGCTAGTTCTTAAACTGGTTTTTTGGCTTGGTTTAAAGCTATTTATTGGCTTAAAATAGTTGACTTTATCGGTAAACTACAGTAACCTATAATTGTTAATAAATAAGGGAAAGGGAATAACAATGGCATACAGTCATAAGAACTCTAAAGGTGTAACCTACTACCTACACAAAATGGATGTAACTCTCCGGGGTGGCAAAAGCCAAACCATCTTTTTCTTCTCAAAAGATGAAAAAGGCGCAAAAGGCACTCCTTGCGACCTGCCAGCAGACCGCATGGTTAAAGAGAATCCACGCAATGGTTTCTTAACCGTCGCTAAAAAAGCATAAATTACAACATTTAATAGTTGAACCATAAGCGGTTTGTTTGTATAATATTTACAAATAAACAGCTAACATGGTGCCTAAATACTCACCTCAACTGGGGTGGGTATTTACTTTTTTAATAAAATGTGATATAATAAAGATATGTTTAAAAACGATTTTTACCCCGAAGCATTAGATCAGGCTAATCAGGCTTTTGAGACTGGAGAACTATCATCAGAGCAACATTTATCTGAGGTGGAAGCGCATTATCTTGGTCAATTGGCTAGTGAACAAGCGTTGTCAGAGGACATGGATCGTCTCGAGGCTGAATATCAGGGGCTGAAAAGTCATTTACAGACTTTAAAAAGCGCCCGAAATAATCTTGATAATCGTAATGATCATCCTTGGGCGCCGAATTCCAAGCATTACCAAGCCGATATGGCGGAACTTGCTCGACTCGACCAACAGATCGAGCAATTAGAGCAACAACTGACCGACCTAGGCGAAATACAGTAAAAACACCTTGAAAAAGGTGTTTTGGGGATTGATTATGGTGGGGTTATGTGACACCGCTATTTTATAGATAGGCGCTACGTTTTTTACCTAAAATGCGGTATTATACAATAAAGGAGAATGGGTAAATATGAATATTAATACCAATATAGACAAAACTGCCGAGATCGTCGAAAGATCTGTCTCTGATATCATTCCTTCCAAAGAGGCTTTTTTGAAGGCTTTAAGGTCTGGAAAACGACTAACTTTTTATATGGGTATCGATCCGACGGCTGATTATGTTCATTTAGGGCATTCAACTAATTATCTTATACTTGACAGACTTCATAAGCTTGGCCATAAAATTATTGTACTTGTTGGAGATTTTACGGCAATGATTGGTGACCCTAGCGATAAAACGTCCATGCGAGTTCAATTAACCAAAGCGCAAGTTGAGGAAAATCTAAAGACTTTTAAACGTCAAATTGGTAAAATCCTTAATTTTGAAGATGCCGAAAATCCAATAGAATTCAGGTTTAATTCCGAATGGCTTAGTTCGTTAACCTTTAAAGACGCAGTGGAATTGGCTTCAAATTTTTCAGTCCAACAGATGATTGAGCGCGATGCTTTCCAAAAGCGCATCAAAAACAACAAACCTTTATTTGTTCACGAATTTTTTTACCCATTAATGCAGGGGTATGATTCGGTGGCATTAGAAACCGACTGCGAGATCGGTGGGACGGATCAGCTTTTTAATATGATGGCTGGACGAACTTTATTAAAACGCTATAAAAATAAGGACAAATTTGTTATTACCACAACGCTTTTAGAAAATCCAGAAACCGGCGAAAAATTGATGAGCAAAAGTTTGGGTACTGGAATCGGATTGGAGGAGCCCGCAAACACTATGTTTAGAAAAATTATGCAGTTACCGGACTGTGCTCTGAGGCAACTCTTTGTAGATTGTACAAAAATGTCAATGCCCGAAATTGACGCACTAATGCACAATCTCGGAAATGGGAAAAATCCCAGAGATATTAAACTTATTTTAGCCAAAGAAATCGTAACAATGTATCACGGGGAACAAGAGGCGGTAAGAGCCAAGGAACAATGGATTAAAATTATTAGTAAAAAACAAATTAATCTTTCGAAAATACCAGAGATTAAACTAAATGTCGAAAATGATCCAATTGGCGATTTAGCAAAAACCATCAATGTAAGTAAGGGTCAGATCAGAAGACTTTTTGATCAAGAAGCAATAAGAATTAATAAAAAAATTATTACACCCAAAGAGCTATCCATGTTGAGAAAGGGCGATATTCTCACTATTGGTAAGAAACATAATTTCAAAGTTAAATAGGTGGTTATTATTAAGTCTTTTTATTTATTACAAAAAAATAGCGAGCCCATTTAACCTTTATGCCGAGCTTCGCTCGGTAATAAAAAATAGCCCTACGGGCGAATTGGATAAAAAATGTCGTAATATGGTGGGGGTGACTGGATTTGAACCAGTGACCAACAGGTTATGAGCCCGCTGCTCTGACCCCTGAGCTACACCCCCGAGGCTTGAAATCTATTTTAGCACAAAAAACAGCTAATCGCTAGGGGTGGCCTTAAAATAGGTTAATTAGCTTTAAAAATGCTATAATGAGGTTGATGCTAACGTTAAAACAAAAACTCCGGCCCTATTTGTATCGTCTTAAACATCAGTTTTTGACGACTCGCAATTTAATTAGGTTGGTGGCTGGAGTGATAGCCTTGTCGTCGGTGCTGTCGTCGGTGGTGGCCATCAATGAAAATTACAGTTTGCAAAAACGAGTGGATAGACATCGCCAGCGCTTAGCGGTTTTAAAATTAGAAACCGAAGCCTTAGAAATTGAAAAAGATTACTACAAAAGCGCTGAATACCAAGAGCTGGCGGTCCGGCAGTCGCTTGGTCTGGGGGCGAGCGATGAAAAAGTGCTGATTTTGCCACCTTACAGCCCGTGGGTCAAACAAAAACAAGCTGAGCACTCGGTTCGGGAAAGTCAGCCACCGAAAATTAGCAATTTAAACCAGTGGATCAATTTTTTGTTTGGGGGAAGTCGTCGCGGTCGACACTAGCGGTCAGAGTTTTTTAAAAAAATAAAACACCCACCGGCGTGGGGATTTTATCTTGGTAGCGGGGGCTGGATTTGAACCAGCGACCTTGTGGTTATGAGCCACACGAGCTAACCAGGCTGCTCTACCCCGCGTCAATAACAAACTATATTATAACAAATTAAAATCTTAAAAGCAAGTTTTTTCAAAAAACTCTTCTTATAGCAGTTTGTTGGCAGTCAGGTTGATGATTTCTTGCCAGGATAAAAAACTAGTGGCTAAATTGAGCAATTGGCGAACATTGGCGCCTTGTTTGACTAGAGGGGTGAGCTGTTGAATAATTACATCGGCTTCTGGACCAAAACACTCAGCACCGACTAAGCGATGGTGTTGATCAATGGTGATGGTCAATAATCCAGGCTGAGTTACGGGCTCAATCAATTGGCGCGGAGTTTCGCTAAAGCTAGTGCTGGCGGTTCGATAATTATCGCCCTCGATGGAGTTGTGGCCAACCCGAGCTAGATTGATAACGGCTTCAATAATATCGGGTTTGACTAGTTGATCGGTGGAACGCGTTGGGCGCCCGATAGCGTTGAGTGTGGCGATTTCGGCTTCGGCGATGGCGATATTAGGATTGTTGCTGACGCCTAAAACATCTCCCGCGCCAAAAATGCGTTTATTGCTGGTGCGGAGGTGATGGTCGGTGACAATACCTTTGGTCGTAAAATTAACCGAGGCATTATTTAGGCCATAATCAAGATTTGGTTGTAATTGTTGGGCGATGATAATTTCGTCAACTTCAAACTGTCGTTGAATGCCAGCGTGCGAAAATAAGACTTGTTTGATTTGGTGGCGGGTGGATACTTCTAATACTTGACTATTGGTCGAAACGGTTACGTCGAAATATTTCACCAAAGTCTGCATTAGGGCTTGGTTGATCGCTGGACTAAAATCTGGCAGGAGCTGGCTATCCGGGCAAATCAAGTGAATTTTAACCCCTAGACTAGCTAAAATTTGACTAAGAACTATCGCCGTCGGGTGGCCACCAATAATCAACAAGCGCTGTGGTAACTGATAAAAATCTAGTAGTTGACGCGGTGAATAAACTTGATCGCGGGTGAGTCCGGGAATGGTCGGCATCACCCAACTAGCCCCGGTCGCAATGATAAATTTATCAGCTGTAAAATGAGTTTGATTGACGCTGATGCGTTGAGGGTTGATAAAATAAGCTCGTCCGCCGAGTAATTCGATCTGGTGTTGATGATAAAGCTCCAAATTAGTTACGCCAGCTTTGGTGATGGTTTGTCGGACACGGTTGATGATTTTTGGATAATTAAAGCTGGCTAATCCGCTGTTGATGCCGAGCGGTATCAGCTGATGTTTGATTTTATAAAATTGGCGAGCGGTCAGGGCTAGCTGTTTGAGCGGTAAATCCGAATAATTGAGACTGTCACCACCCAGTTCAGCTTCTTCGACTAATCCAACTTTTAACCCGTGTTTGGACGCCATTAAAGACGCCTGACTGCCTGCCAAGCCACTACCAATAACGATTAGATCAAAATGTCGATTTTTTGTTGTGCCCACCATGTTAATTCTCAAATTATTTGTTTATAAGTCCGATAAAAAAAAGCAGCTTCGGGATTAAAGACGGTCAAAATTTGGTAAGTATGCAGGCGTAGGTCGGAGCTGGTAAATTCGGGTTTGTTGGCAATCCATTTAGCGATTTGTTTAAACACTTGCTGGGCGCATAATTCGGCTTCGGCCTCTGGAGTGCCAACTGCCAAGCACGACGTTTTAATACTCTCACGAAACTTCTGTTCTGAGAATTTTTCGGATTGACCGCTAGCTTTAAAAATAGTATGTGACATCAAAAATCTCCAGCTAATTTGAAACAAGCAATAATCATGCCTAGAATTATTAAACTAAAAAACGCCACAAAATGCAAAAAATTTGCCTGTTTAATCAAAAAAAGCTGAATTTGACTGATTTTGACTTGGTGTTTAACGGCGAGGGCGATCATCAAAGTTGGCAAACCGCTGGCTAGGGCGAATAATACGACGTGCTTAATCTCAAGCCGACTCAGGAGGCTAATTGCCAGCAAACTAAACGGCAAAAGTAGTAGCCAAAAATTGGCCAGCACGCTCATAATTCCGAGGCTGATAGCTTCGACAACTGAGGTGGTTTTAGTGCAACGCTTGCGCAAGTAAGTGCGAACTATTTCCGGTACCCAGGGGTTGACCACGGCGGTTTTTAAAATTTTGCAAAATAGCATAATTAAAATTTGGATCGTCAAACCGACGATGGCTAGCGACCAGAGGCGGTGATTGGCGACAAAACCGACGCCGGTGTTGAGCACAAAAGGCGATTTAGCGATGAATAAAATTACGGTCGAAAGCAATAACAAATTAGCAATCACCACACCGGCCCAAAAGCCGCGCAGTAGTTGGTGGAGACGCTGGAGGGCGGTTTTTTGGCTCAAAGCATGACCGCTCATCATGGCTACGCTACTTAAATTCAACCCTAAACTAGCCGTAAAAATGCCGACTATTATCATCAGGGTTAAATTAAAGCTCATCGTCCACCTTTCATCACTTTAATTTTAGCATAAACGGTATCAAAAAGCGAATAATTTTGGATAAACTGGTTTTGGTAAAAATAGATTTGATGGTATAATAAAACTTAAATGGCAATTGAGAGAATTATCGACACCGAAATGCACGCTGATGACGAGGCTGAAAAACAGCTGGAAACTAGTTTGCGCCCGCAGAATTTTAACGAATATATTGGTCAGGAACGATTGAAACGCAATTTGAAACTGGCCATCGAAGCTGCCAAAAAACGAGGCGAACCGCTCGATCACGTGTTGTTGTTTGGGCCTCCAGGGCTAGGCAAAACCACCATGGCGAGCGTGATTGCCAATGAAATGGGGTCGGATTTGCGAGTAACGTCCGGACCGGCAATTGAGCGGGCGGGCGATTTGGCTAGTATTATCACCAATCTTAAAGACGGCGATATTTTGTTTATCGACGAAATCCATCGACTTAATCGAGCGGTAGAAGAGGTGCTGTATTCGGCGATGGAGGATTTTAAACTAGACATTATAATCGGTAAAGGTCCGGCGGCGCGGAGCGTGCGCTTGGATTTGCCGAAATTTACGGTGATCGGAGCGACGACGCGTACCGGGGCACTGGCGGCACCGCTGCGTGATCGGTTTGGGCATATTTACCGCGTGGAATTTTACACTGATGATGAATTAGGGCAAATTATTCGGCGGTCGGCTGGGATTTTGAACTGTCAAATTGCGCCCGAAGCGTCGCTCTCGCTGGCTAGTCGTTCTCGCCTGACGCCACGCATCGCTAATCGTTTGTTAAAACGTGTGCGGGATTTTGCCGATGTTAATGGTGATGGAATTATCGATATGATGGTGGTTGGTGAGGCGATGAAGTTGCTGGAGGTTGATGCGCTGGGTTTGGATCCGGCGGATCGTAGTTTACTCGAGAAAATTTATGAAAATTACGAATTTCGACCGGTTGGACTAAACACGATTTCGGCGTTGACAGGTGATGAAACGGCCACAATTGAGGATTTTTACGAGCCGTTTTTACTGCAAATTGGTTTTTTGGAACGAACACCTCGGGGTCGCAAAATCACACCCAAGGCGGTTAAGCATTTGAAAATTAAGACAATTGAGAAGGGATAAAAAATGAAGCAAGAACAATACAAAATGGTTGGCGTTGACGCTGACGGTCAGCCACTTTATCAAAAAATCGAAGCAGAATCGGCAATTGATGATGAATCGCTAGCTTCAGCCGATCAGCCAATTACTCAAAATCAAGAGGCAGAGGAGCCATCGCGATTAACCCCGTCAAAAAAAATAGCCGGTCTCAAGGCTAAGGTGGTTACGCTAGACGGAGTTGGTGACCCTAAAAAAGCTGATTATCTCTACGCTGAGCTTGATCCGGCGCTGGTTCAGTTGCGTCATGAGCGCTCGCAGGAACAATTTCCGGAGATTAAATTTTTAGAAAAAGAATTCGTGCTCAACGTAGTTCATCGTCACCCAATTGGAATTGTGGTGATTTGGGCGGTGGCTGGTTTGATTATGTCTTTATTGGTGATCACTTGGGCGGTTCTGATTTTTCAGAATTCAGCTTCCGACGTGATTCATCAAGAATTGCTGTCTATGAGTACCGGCGGGATTATTATTGGTTCGATTGTATTAATCGCTTTGATGTTTGCGGTGATTTTTGCTCGAGTTTATCGAGCTAACAAGCTAATTATTACTACCGAGCGGGTGGTACAGATTATTTCCAACAGTTTGTTCGATACGAAGCGTCAAACCATTGATTTGGGCTGGATTGAGGACGTGTCTTACCACCAAAAGGGCTTTTTTGCTTCGACAATTGGTTATGGTTCAGTTCGATTATCAACAATTGGTGACGAAACTACTTATTATTTTGTGTTTGCGCCCAGCCCCCAAAAAATCACCGCTCAAATCAACGAAGTGGTGTTTGCGATTAAAAACGAGCGAGCATTAACCCTCAAACAAATCAATCAAGACAAAAACTAATCAGCGCTTGATTTGGTGTAGGTGTCTTCTGCTTCTAGGCGCGCTGAAAGAGTGAAGTTTTTACATTGACCGTTGTTGCAATTGCTGGTTTGGTAAGTGTAATCGGCGCTTGGATCGCCTAATAAGATTTTTTTCGGGTCACTAAAAATGGCTGGATCGACGCCTTTGAGGCTGTCTGGTTTGAGCGTTTCGGGGTAGGCGCCGTGTTTTTTGAAATAAACTTCTTTCAAATTAAAATACATAGCGTTGATGGAGGCTTTGCGTTGCTGGTCGCGCATTTTTTGTTGGATTTCTGCTTTTTGAATGCTAAACAAGACAAAAGCGACGGTTAAAAACGCAATTGCCACGAGGGCTTCGATGGTTGTAAAGGCTTTTTTCATAGGCTCATTATAACATAAAACCGCCGATAAAAATCGAGGCGGTTGATGTTTGGTAAAAATTAAAGATTGCAGGTGGCGCCACAATGCTCAAGTGGTTTGAGCATTTCGGTAAATTTAGTTTTGATGGCGGTAATTCTCTGCTGATTCCACCATTCGGTCGGCGTGCCGTCTTTGGCAGAATCGTTGAGCGAAGACGTATTGTCACGACTGAGGATTTTGCCGTCTTTAACTACTACCAATTCTGGCACAAAAATTCGAGGTTGGCCGTTTTTGTCGGTATTGAGACCATGGTTTTGAAGCAAGTTAACGATTTTTTGGTATTCTGGGGTGTTATCGGCGCGAATTTGGCGAATATTGTAATAAGTAATTTTAACATTATGCTGGCGGGCTACCTGATCGAGATATTCGACGTATTTTTGGCACCAGGGACATTCCGGAAACCCAAAATAAATCACTCCCGTGCCTGATTCGAGCTGTTTAATAGTGTCTGCAAGGGTTTTAAAAACAAAAGTGTTGTTATCGGCTACAGCTGGGTAATCTTTTTTGAATTTTTGAGCGTCAGTTTGGGTGGTTGCGGGCGGATTAGCTGGCTGAGGAGTCGGTTTGGTGGCTGATTGATGCCATAAAATCCCTAAAATTAAGCTAATAACGGCTAGAACAGCAGTTAAGGTTATAAAGATAGTTTCGCGTTTAATCATGGTTAAATGGTAACAAAAAAGCATAATTGGTTCAAGTTCAGTCGATAATGCTTATGTTATAACATAAATTGGACTTTTTGAAAAATATATTGCAAAATATTTAAAAAAGTGCTATACTCAAGATAAATAGCAAATAACAAGAGGCTGAGTCTGGGGTGGTCGGCAAGGTGGATGCTAAGTAGTCGGCTTGGTTATGAAAGGGAGATGACATGATAAAATGTCTTTTTAAAAAACTCAAGTCGCTTGGCTTAGCTCTTCTAATGGCGGTAATGCTTAACCTGCCACTATGGAATTCGGCTTTGGCTTCTATGCCAAATAGCTCGGTGCAAAATTCAGAACCTACCACTTTAACTGACGGCACGGTTTTAAAGAAAACCGTTGAGCCAGTGGCTGGCATGATCAATAAGTGGAAAGTAACTTTGCGGGTTGAGGCTAAGAAAACCACCAAAAAGTCCGATATAGTTTTGGTGATTGATACCTCTGGAAGCATGAAGGATAACAGACGAATGAAAGAAGCGAAAAGAGCTGCAAAGAATTTCGTCAACCAGCTTCTTGATGCTGACCATCCGAATACCAGAATCGCCTTAGTACCGTTTGGAAAGGAGATATCTTTTAACCCCTTCACTAATTATACTGGTAAGCAAGATCTTCTGGATAAGATCGACCATCTTCGTGCTGACGGTGGTACCTTTACTCAAGGTGGTATAAAAATGGCCGCCTCTTCGTTGAGCAATTCTCAAGCTGACTTTAAGAATATCGTTCTGCTGTCTGACGGAGTACCTACATTTAACTATGAGATACATAACCCGGATGCTCATGTAATTCCCGGAGGCCCGAACCATAATCTTATTACTGAGAGGGAAACCGGTCCAAATGTGCCTAAGACTGCTTTCGATTATTCAAAAACTAACGGTGCAGGATACAGCATGTGGAAAAAATATAAGACAGACATTAGTGGTGTACGTTATTACTACAACAGCGGAAACTGCGCCATTGCCGAAGCTAGCTTCGCTAAGCAAGATGGGGTAAAGATACACACTGTCGCTGTTAACGCAGGGGAACAAGGGGACGGTGTGCTAAAACAGATCGCCACCTCTCCAGATGATGCTTATAAAACTGAAAACCCAGCTCAGTTAAACTCTATCTTTAATAAAATCGCTACTCAAATTGAATCTGCTGTTCAAAACGCCACCGTTACCGACCTTATGGGCAACGGCGTAGTGGCTGTCACTAATGGCGCAAACACTACCCTAAGCGACGGTGGTAAAAAGCTAGTCTGGAAGCTTGGCACACCAACCCAGCAAGAGGGTGATAAATTCGTCGCCGAAACCAGCTACGAGATTGAACTTGATCAAGATATCTTAAATGCTGCGGCTGATGACAACGGTTTCTATTCAGCTAATGCCGAAGCTAAAATTACCTACAATGACAATCAAACCGGTCTTTTTCCAGTACCAAAAATTAAACCAACATTTGTTAAATTAGCTAAAAAACTTACAGGTCAGGATACCTGTACCGACTGTCAATTCAAGATTGCTTTGAAAAAATCAGGCTCTATTTTAAAAGAACATTTAATCGGTGCTGGTGAGACTAAATTTCTTTACCATCCGATGGAAGTTGGAGCATATGAGGTTGAGGAAGTAGGTACTTCCAACAATCCAGTTGATTTTAGTCATTACCGCATTGAATATACTTCAAAACAATTTAATCTCGCTCAAGCTGGTCCTGACCAAACCGTAATTATCGAAAACATTTACGAAACTACGAGCGTTCATGTTAAAAAACAATGGAATGGTAAAACAGAGAGTTCTGCTACCATCAATTTACTTAGTAATGGTAGCAAGATCGGCGAAATAAAATTAAACGAAGCCAACAACTGGGAGCATACTTTCTCTAAGCTACCAAAGAATAAAGACGGTCAGGAAATTAAATATACTGTTACGGAAAACGCAATCGCTAATTATGCAACCGATATTGTTAGCTCGTCTGAGAATAACCGTATTAGATTCACGGTTACCAATACTTACGTTTCGCCAAAAACTGACATTACAGCGACGAAGAAATGGGTCAATGGTCCAGCTCCGGTGCTAATCGAGTTCCAACTTTATCGCAAGATTGCTGGTGGTGAAAAAGAAAAAGTTGGCTTACCTGTAACTTTGAAACCAGGTGAATTAAAATATACTTGGACGGATATGCCAGCTACTGATCAACAGGGCAATCCTTATACTTATAGTGTTGAAGAGGTAACGGCTTTGTCAAACTTCAATGCTAGTTATGGTCCAACCGAACTGGATGTGATTAATACCTACAGCGTTCCAAAAGATAAAGTTACCGCTACTAAAAAGTGGATTGGTGGTGAAAAAGCCAACAACGGCCTTCGCCCAACAGTTTGGTTTAAGCTTTATCGTCAAATCAAAGACGGTGTGCTAGAAGCCGTGCCAGGCGCTAGTGTTAAAAAAGTAGTTAGCGACAAAGCAACTTGGAACAATATTGATCAAACCGATATCAACGGTAATAAGTATACTTTTGCTGTTAAAGAGGTTGACGCTGACGGTAATGATTTTACTCCAGAAAACTACACCAAAAAAGAAGACGGTTTGATGGTTACTAATACTTATGTTTCGCCAAAAATCACTATCGGCGTAGTGAAGCAATGGGTTGATGAGTTTGATCAACATCAGTCAATAACTGCCGAATTAGTGCGTGACGGAGTGGTGTTTAAGCGGATTAAACTAAACGACCAAAACCATTGGCAACACATTTGGGAGGTTGATCAGACCGATTCTGATGGCAAGAAATATGTTTATCAAGTTCGAGAAGCTGATTTGCCGGACAATTACCGAACGCTGGTTGAGGGCGATATGACAACTGGTTTCTTGATTAAAAACATCTGGAACAAGCCAGCAACAGAATTGCCTGAGGCTGATTGGAAATTGCCAAACACTGGCTACCAAACTCGAACCAACATCACTGAGCTACTCGCGGTGATTATGATGGCTGGTTTTAGCGTCTATCATCTCCGACGAATTCGAGAACTATAGAATCGATAGCTTAAATTTAATAACACCCTCGGTTAAATGCTGAGGGTGTTTGGTTTTCGTGTTAAAATAAAATTATGGTAAAAATGTCTGAACGGGCTAAACTTGATCGCCCGCGTGAGAAGTTGGCAAAATACGGGCCGGCGAAGTTGAGTGATCTGGAACTGCTAATGGCAATTATTGGCAGTGGTAATGCGCGGGCTGATGTTAACAAAATTGCTCGCGAAGTGCTAAAAATTATTAAAACCAAAGGTGCGGAGATTGATTATGCAACCTTGCGAGAAGTTACTGGCTTAGGTGAGGCAAAAATTGCGGTGCTGTTGGCGAATTTCGAACTAGCGCGACGGTATCTACTGAATGATGAGCGACCGGTGATTGATGCACCGGAAAAAGCCGTGGCAGAACTAGCGGAATTTCGCACTAAACAACAGGAGCATTTCGTTTGTCTGACGCTCGACGGCGCGAATCGTTTAATTGCTAAGCGGGTGATCTCGATTGGCACGCTGACCGCTAGTCTAGTCCATCCGCGCGAGGTCTTCGCTGACGCTATCGCCGATCGCGCCGCTGGTGTTATCGTGGCGCATAATCATCCGAGCGGTGATTTACGACCTAGTTTCGCTGATATGGCGGTGACCGAGCGCCTCAAGCAGGCTGGCGAGTTGCTGGGCATTGAACTAATTGACCATTTAATCCTAACTAAAGATGGATTTCGGAGTTTAATCTAAACATAGGCAATAAATAGTTACTATCGCTGACGATATGATGCAGTAGGTGGCGGGGTGTTGACAAAAATTCCGCAACTTGCTATTATTTAAATATGAAGCGTAAATTATGTCAGTTGTCAGAGATTAAGACTGGTTACACGATCAGAGGTGCGATTGCTAATTACCAAGGGAATCAAATTGGCGTTATTCAGGCCAAAGAAGTAGCCAAAGGCGATTTTCATGATCTTAATTTTATTAATATTGATAACCCAGCTGATTATAGTTTGAAAAACGGTGATGTTTTGCTGTCAATCAAGGGGTCATTTAAAGCGACGGTTTTCCATAAACTGTCTCAACCGACCATCGCATCATCATCAGTGGCTATTTTTCGAGTTGATAATCAACAAATTTTGCCAGAATATCTAGCGCTGGCACTAAATTCGGCGGTGATGCAACGGGAATTCGCCAAAATAGCAATTGGTGCGTCAATCAAAGCTTTGTCGATTGCAGAATTAAAAAACTTATCACTGATAGTCCCAGATCTGAAAACCCAACACTTCATGGTAGACATTGACCGAAATATTCACCATCAATTACTTTCATTACAATACAAGCAACAAAAATTACAACAGATTAGCTCATACGTAACTGATAAAATAGTAAAAGGAGACTTATCAAATGGCTAAACAATATTCTCAAGATGATTTAAACAAAGTATTATGGTCGGCGGCTGACTCGGCGCGTGGTACGGTTGATGCGGTAGTTTATAAGGACTATGCTCTGACAATGTTGTTTTTTAAATATTTAAGCGATAAGTTTAAGTTAGAAAAACAAAACTTAAAACAGCGGTTTGGAGATGATGCCGATAGGATTGAAGCTAAAATGAAATCGTCACGCTTTTACATACCGGCGGACAGTTCGTTTGATGAGGTTTATGCAAAAATCGAAGATGATAACATCGGTGAAATTATCAATATTGCCATGCGCACGATTGAAAATCACAACAAAGCGAAGCTGGAGGGTGTGTTTCATGCTGATTTTAACAACGAGGCAATTTTAGGTAAACCTGAGCAACGTAACAAAATGATTCGCAATCTGTTGAAAGATTTTCACGCGATCGAACTTGGTGATGTGACTGAAGACATCGTGGGCGATGCCTACATGTATCTGATTGAGAAATTTGGGGCTGGGGCTGGCAAAAAAGCTGGTGAATTCTTCACCAAGCGAGAAGTGGCTGAACTGGTGGCACGGTTGGCGCGACCGCAACCAGGTGATCGCATAGCGGATCCTACAGCGGGGTCGGGAGGTTTGTTATTGTTGGCGGGCGAAGAAGTGCGCAAACAGGGCAGCAATAATTTTGCACTCTATGGGCAGGAATCGAACGGTACAACTTATCAGCTGTGTCGCATGAACATGTTTTTGCACGGTATGGACAGCGCCCACATTGAGCGCGGTGACACTATTAATAACCCGTTGTTGCTCGAAAACGATGCATTGATGAAATTTGATGTCTGTGTTGCCAATCCGCCTTTTTCGCAAGATAAGTGGGGCGCGGAGAATGCTGCTGACGACAAATATAACCGTTTCTGGCGGGGCATTCCGCCAAAATCGACCGGCGATTATGCCTTTATCACGCATATGATTGAAACACTCAAACCGCAGACTGGACGGATGGCGGTAGTTGTGCCTCATGGTGTGTTGTTTCGCAGTGGGGCTGAGGGTAAAATCCGTCAAAAACTACTTGAGGAAAATCTAATCGACGCAGTGATAGGTTTGCCTGGTAAATTATTCCAAACAACCGACATTCCGGTGGCGATTTTAGTGATTGATCGGTCGCGTGAAAAAGGTGGTGTACGTCAAAACGATCAAAACGTGTTATTTATCGAGGCCTCGAAAGAATTTGTGCCGAATAAACCAAAAAATATGTTAACTCAGGCTAATGCTGATAAAATTTTTGACGCCTTTGTGGCGCGTCAAGAAGTGGAGAAGTTTGCTCATTTAGCCACCCAAGAGGAGATTAAAGAAAACGATTTCAACCTCAACATTACTCGCTATGTTGATACTTTTGAAGAAGAACCGGAAGTCGATATTCAAGCCACACTGGCAGAGATCGAAAAACTCAACCCAGAATTAGAGCGTCTCGAGCGCCAAATGAACGTCTATCTCAAAGAACTAGGGATTAAAAATGAGTAGTGAGTTTTTTAGTCACCAATCTATAAAGCCAATATTTGTTGCGTGCTTGGCTCTGGCAATGTCAGCAGATAATTCAGTTATTAAGAATTACTTAATAGCTGTCGATGGCTATAACAATGTTTTGTCAACTATTAAGAAATACTTAATAGTTCAAAATGGATACGGGGGTAAAAATGGCAAAGCAATATAAGCTAGAATTTGCCGTGGAGGCTAAGACCGAATTAAAAGCACTAAATCGCTTGAAAGAGTTAGGCGTACCAAATTCTCTTGACGCTAAATTATCAGACCTAGATATGCAAGCTGGATTGATTATAATAACAATTAAAGCTGATAAAGAGCTATTAACAGATGAAATGTATCGCCATGTTAGCAAAGCTAAGGACGTGTCGATCTTGTCTGATGGGTTATCTGCAGTCAGATCCTATCAGATCATTAAAAAATCTCTTGAGGTAGAAAATCAAATTAAGAAATTGTTAATATATGTTTTGCCAGAAATAGAAAATGTTATTGATTCTATAATTAAAAAATATCAAAAGAGATCATCCAAAGGAATATGTGTAAAAACTATTGATTGGTGCAAAAAAATTCACGATTTTTCTTTTGGTGAATTGCGAAAAGTTTTAGCATTGGATGTATCTTATTTGATGCGACAACAAGTATCAAATGAAAGTACTTTGCCGTTATTAATAGCGTCTGCTAGTAGTTTTGATGATCTAAAAGATAAGGTCCAAAAAATGAGTGAGGTGAAGCTTGTTTGGGATGTGGTAAATTCAATACTCGAAAAACCAGTTGAGTATTCACGTATTTCAAAGGCTTTAAAAAATATAAATGAAGCTCGTAACGATGCGGCTCATTTGTCCACTATAACGCTAAAAGAGCTTGAACGAGCACAAAAAGATTGTAGATATGTCATGAGATACATCAAAGAAGTTAAAAGCAATTATCGCTATGGCATAATTAAAGATTTAAATGCTTTAGCTTCTTGTGCGAAGGGTATCGTTGATAGTTTTAGAAAAAATTATTATGATCAATTTGTTGAGTTTAATAAAGTGCTCTTTGAGGCTCTCAAGCCTACGGTGGATATGATTTCGAATATAAAAATACCGTCAGGAGAAAATTTACAGGAGGTTATACAGAAAAATGTTGATTATCAAAAACAAATAGCAAACAGTTTAATGGAATCTATTAAACAATCAATTGGTCCTGAAGAATGGAACGAAACCATGAAAAAATTAGAAGATGATGATTTTCGGAAAAATATAGCTGACATGCAAAATGAGGCTAAAGGCATAGAAAGAGAATTAACTAATAAGATTAACCAACAAGAATTTGTTAATAATCTAAAAAATATCAGGAAGGATGCTAAAAATGAATGACTTTAAAAACATTGGATCTGAATGGCAAAAATGGGATTTGCATATACATTCACCTAAAACATTTCTTAATAATAACGCGTATAACAATGTAAGCGACGATGATTTTGTAGATAAAATTGTTGAATCAGAACTGAAAGTCATAGGACTAACCAATTATTTTAGATTTGCTGATGGCGAAATTAGTGGTACAGATAATCTAAAACAGAAGCTTGAAAATAAAGGGATTGTTGTTTTTCCTAATTTAGAATTAAGGCTTGACCAAAAAAACAAGGATAGTGAAGACATTAATATTCATATTATCTTTTCGAATAAAACATCTAATGAAAAAATAACTGGTTTTTTGACTAGATTAAAAACTTTTAATGGCATATACTGCGGAAGTTTGTCTGGAAATGATATAGAAAGTGTAGTGGGAAAAGACGCTCTCTTTAAAACTTTACGTGAAGATGAAGGTTTAAAACCATTTGATGATTATATTATTGTTGGCTTCCCGAACGGTTATGGCGGTTTTCGACCAAAGAAAGATAACAAACTGAGTGATAGTATTGCTATAGAAATTGATAAAAATAGCGATGCTTTCCTAGTAGGCGGAGATAACGCATCTAGTACTAAAGCTTTCTTTTTGCAGACCGATAGATACGTAGCAGGAAACGGTAAATCTAATAAAAAACCAGTATTTTTAGCATCAGACGCTCATAAACTTGATGATATTGGCAAAAAATTTACTTGGGTGAAGGCAAGACCTACTTTTGACGGATTAATTCAGGTTATGTTTAGTCCTGAAAATAGGACTAGTTTTAACCAAGATAAGCCAAATGCTATAAAGTCAAAGTCAATGATTATTGATAGAATAGAGTATGGAAAAGACAAAAAAATTTATTTTAATGATGATTTAAACTCCATCATAGGAACTCGTGGTAATGGCAAGTCTGTGTTGTTAAAATCACTAGCCATTAATTTGGGCAGTAAGGATTTTGAAAATAAATTTTCCACTAAAAGAGTTGATCGAGATAGAGAATTCATTAATAAGAAATTTCAAAATCTAAAAATCTACTGGCGCGATTCAGAAGAGGGGGAAAAAGAAGACAGAAAAATACTTTTTTTGCCACAAGGGTATCTTAGTAGTTTGGCATATGATGAGAACGAAAAAAGTGAAGAAAGAGATAATTTCATAATTGAGCTTTTGCGAAAGAACCAGACTTTTAGAAATGCGGAAATAAAAAACGATAAATTTTTAATAAATACGACACAAAATATAAACAATTTGATTGATACCTTACTTAATAATCAGAATATTATTAGTCAAAACGAAAAAGAAATATTAGCTAATGGATCGACAAAAAGCCTTGAATCAGAACGAGATAGATTAAGCCATAGCACTAAGGAAATAGGCAAGAAGTATAGCATAAGTGAAAGAGAAAATGAAAAATATCAGAATTGCGTTAAACAAGAGAAAGATATTTCTATTAAAATAGAAATATTAAATCAGGATATAAAAATTTTAACGAATCTAAAAGATTACGATGACATTATTGATATTCGAGAGTATCTTTTTGAAAATCTTTCCGAATACTTAATAGAAGAGATATCTGAAGAGGTTAAAAGCCTTACTAAGGACAAGATAAAAGCGGTAGCAGGACATAAGATAAAAAAATTAGAAGAAGATTTAGAAAAGAACAAAGAAAAATATTATAAAATTAAAGCAGAACTGTCTCAGTTGGCTCCTAAATTTAATAAACAACAAGAAATTGAAGTTTTAAATCAAAAGATATCTGAGATTAAAAGCAAGATAGACTATAATAAGAAACTCAAAAATGAGATAGATTCTAAAAACGAGGATAATAAAAGTAGCTTAGATGAACTTGAAAAAAACTATTTCAAATTGCGGGATAGCCAAGGTGTAGTTTTTAGTAATGTAGAATTTGACGAATTCAATTTTTTGAAAATTGATTTGAAAGTAACAGAGGATTTGGAGAAGAAAAATAGTTTTATTTCTAATAGCATTAATACTAATAAATTGAGAGACATAAATCAGAAAACAAAAGACTTTATCACAAAAGAAAGCAACTCTTTAAATAAAGATAATTTTAAGATTATCATTGAAGATATACTTAGCGATAAAGTTGTTTTTAAAAGCAATATTGGGGGAAATAAAAAACGAGTTCTGCGTGATCTATTAGAAAATCCATATAAAATCAATTTTCTTCAATCAATAACTACGAGTGACGGTAAAACAAATTTTCGGGATATGACAGGTGGTCAAAAAGCAATAACCATGCTTGAATTGATATTCAAATTTGATACTAATAACTATCCGATATTAATCGACCAGCCTGAAGACGATCTTGACACTACTGGCGTATCAACCAGTGTGGTCAATTTCATAAAAAATCAAAAAGAAAAAAGACAAATATTTATGGTTTCTCACAGTGCTAGCTTGGTGGTTTGTGCTGACTCAGACGAAGTGATAGTTGCGAAAAATGAAAAAAATGCATTCAACTATTATGTAGGTGCAATTGAAGATCCTAAAATCCGACAAGATATTATTGACAAAATGGAGGGTGGCAAAGAAGCCTTGCAATTGCGAATTGATAAACTGAGGTTGTATAAATAATGACTTGGCAAACTAAAACCTTAGGTGATTTAACAAAGTTAATCAAAGACGGAACTCATGGTTCACATAAAGATGTCAAAAATGGCATTCCGCTTCTTAGTGCTAAAGATATAAATAGCGGAAAAATCCACATTACTAGCGATGCTCGAAGAATATCACAAGATGATTTTGATGCTATTCATAAGAATTATCAATTAAAAGATGGGGATGTTCTATTGACAATAGTTGGAACCCTGGGGAGGATTGCTGTGATACGTAATTATAAAAGCAATTATACATTGCAAAGAAGTGTATCTATTTTACGATTTAAAGATTTTGTAAGCCCTTATTTTGTTCAATATGTTTTATATAGTGAAAATTTCCAAAAGGATTTGTTGCGGAGAGAGAGTAAGGGCGCGCAAGGTGGAGTTTACCTTGGTGATATTGCAAAGATAAAGATATCTATTCCTGATCTGGCGGAACAGGAGCGGATTGTGGGGGTTTTGGAGGCGTGGGACAATTATCTGGAAAAGTTGGAGCGAAAAATCCAGATAGAAGAGGCTTTATTAAAGCAGATTCTTAAAAGTGTTTTATTAAATAAAGAGCGAGAATTTTGCAGATTAGACGGCAGGGTTTTTGTAAAGAAGGGTAAAGCGCTTTTATCTAGTCAAGTTGTTAAAGGAAAATATCCCGTTATCGCTGGCGGCAAGTCTAGTCCGTATTATCACAATAAGTATACTGATGAAAATGTAGTAACTGTAAGTGCTAGTGGCGCAAATGCTGGATTTGTGAGCTACCATCCAGAAAAAATTTGGGCCTCAGATTGCAGTGTGGTTTATGGCGACGGTGAGAATAGTACAACTGAATATCTATATTATGCGCTAAAAGCAGTTCAAAACAACATTTATCACCATCAATCAGGTGGAGCTCAGCCCCATGTATACCCAAAAGATATTTTGGCACAAAAAATTTGGTTACCGTCTATTGGTGAGCAGAAAAAAATTGCCAGTGTTTTTACTGACCTAGATATGAAAATCAATATCCTTAAATCCAAAAAATACCAAATTCAGCAACAGAAGAAGTTTTTATTAAAAAAACTGGTTTCAGGTATAATTCGTACGCCAGAGGATATTTTAGAGAAAGGAGTGAATTAAATGAGTCTGTCATCGATAGATCCACAAGTTACTGAAGAATATTTGCGCCGCAGACCGGAGAGTTTATATTTAGAGAGGAAATCTATTGGTAGAGATAGATTGAAACCGAGTAAGTTGGCTAATGAAATTATCGGCATGTTAAATGCCGATGGTGGAGTCATTGCATTGGGAATTGAAGACAATGGTGATTTGGAAGATTTGTTTACTTTCAACGAAGTTGAGTTATTAAAATATGAAAAGGTGTGTCAGGATTTTATCGATCCCGCTGCTGATGTCAAATTAGAAAAAATAACGCTTTCGGGTGGCGAGTTAATTTATCTTTATCATATTAGCCAAAATTATGAGAATATGTATGAACGCAAAGATAATAACAATGTTTTTAAGCGAGTTGGTGATTCTAATTATGGACCGCTTAACAACCAAGAAATTGACAATCTTAGGCATGATAAGTTTTTACGTAAGTTTGAAGATCAAATAATTGACGAGTTTGATCCTGACGATATTGATTGGCAAGCTGTGCAACATTACAAGGATATTTTGAAATATGATGGTAGTCTTGAAGATTTGCTGATAAAACGTAATTTAGCAATTAGAAAAAACGGAGAGTTGGAATATCGTCATTCAGCGGCCTTATTATTTTCGTATGATCCTGATAAATATATCCCTTCTTCGTATGTTAGATATGTGCGATATGAGGGAATATCTCAGGGTGTTGGGCAAAATTACAATGTAATTAAAGATGAGCGAATAGAAGGAAATATTCCGAGTTTAATCACTCAAGTAAAAGATTTTATGAAGGCAATTTTGAGTGATTTTTATTTTTTGAATATGGAGAATGGTAAGTTTGAGAAAATCCCTGAATATCCTGAAGACGCCTGGCTTGAAGGTATTATAAATGCTTTATGTCACAGATCGTATAATTTACAAGGGAATTGTATTTATATTAAGCATTTTGATGACCGTTTAGAAATTTCCAATAGTGGGCCATTGCCAGCTCAAGTAACGGTTGAAAATATTAGGGAGCAACGTTTTTCTCGTAACCCACGCATAGCTCGAGTACTGGTTGAGATTGGGTACGTGCGAGAATTAAATGAGGGAGTCAAGCGTATTTTCAATTCAATGGCTCATTTGATGTTGTCTGAACCTATTTATAAAGAAAACAATGATATAGTGACGCTGATACTAATGAATAAAATTATTAATAATAGGCGAGCTATTAATTCTCATTTGAAGGATAAAATTAGCAATAATTGGGTAAGATATAACGCCACAGAGAAGGAGATTATTAATTATATTGCTCGTTCTGCGGAAGCGACAGTTGATAATTTAGCGAGGGATTGTAATCTGTCAGTTCAGGCAACGAGAATATATTTGAATCGATTTGTAAAAGAAGGTATTTTAATAAAAAATACTGAAAAACAAAGAGATAGAAAGGCTCCGTATGTTTTTAAGGATTAAAATCACTAACTTAAGGAAAGTTATTTTTGATGTAATTCACCTCTGTTATTTCAAAAATAAGGAAAGTTTAGGTATAAATAAGGAAAGCATGAGGTTAATGAAATGAGCATTGAACAAGTCGATTTTGACGAAGCGCGTCAATCACAGTTGCCTGCAGTAGCACTTCTACTGCAACTAGGTTATCAATATTTGAGTCGTCAGCAAGCGTTGGAATTGCGGGGCGGCCACGAGAATCGCTATTTGTTGACGGATGTGTTGAAGCGTTCGTTGATGCGGATTAATAGTTACGAATACGAAGGTGAACAGCGTCAATTTAGTGAATCAGACATTGATATGGTAGCTGATGAGCTAGAAAATTATGAATTTAACGGCATTATTGATACTAGTCGGGAGATTTCGGCGAAGATTATGCCGAAGCTGGGTGGTAGCTCGATCGAGGTGTCGGTCGGTGGGCGACGCGAAAGTCGCAGTATTCGTTATTTTGATTTTGACAATATTGACAATAACGAGTTTCATGTGACGGTTGAATATAAATTGTCGGCGCGAGGTAATATTCGTTGCGATATTGTTTGTTTTGTGAATGGGATTCCGCTGATTTTGATTGAAAACAAGAAGTCAGGTGAGGGATATCAAAAGGCGATTTACCAGTTGCGACGCTATCAAGAGAATGATTTTGCGCCAAAATTATTTATTTATGCTCAATTATTGTTGGCGATGGACGGCGAACATGCGGTTTATGGTACGGCTGGAACGCCAGAGAAGTTTTTTGTGGCTTGGCGCGAAAAAGACAAGTCGGATGATGAACTGGTGGCTGATATACGGGAGATTTTTCAACAACCAATCGACGCGGAATCGATGAAACAGTTATCGGCTGATTTAAATTGCGCGGGACAGATTAAACAGTCCGATGCTGAGCGCGCCATAAAAGAACAAGACCGGGTGATTTATGGCCTATTGCGACGTGAACGGGTGCTGGATTTTATTAAAAATTTTGTGTTTTATGATGGTGCTCAGAAAAAAGTGGCGCGTTATCAGCAGTATTTTGCAGTCAATAAAATGCTCAGACAGGTTGAGCAAATTAGAGATGGGCGTCGTCAAGGCGGGGTAATTTGGCATACTCAGGGTTCGGGCAAGAGTTTGACGATGGTGATGTTCGTGCGAGCGCTAATTGAGGACGAACATATTAAAAATCCTCGAGTGTTGATCGTGACGGATCGAATTGATTTGGACAAACAAATCAAGAAAACTTTTAGCAATGCTGGTTTGAAAAAAGATGTTGAACGGATGAAAAGCGGGCGAGATTTGTTGGAGTATTTGAAGAATAAAAGCCCATCGGTGTTGACGACGTTAGTGCATAAATTTGAATCGGCGGGTGATAAACGTGGTAGTTTTTATGATGACGATCCAAATATTTTTGTGCTGATTGATGAAGTGCATCGCAGTCAAGGTGGCGAGGCCAACATGGAGATGCTGAAATGTTTGCCAAAAGCCTGCGTGATCGGTTTTACGGGAACACCACTACTGAAAAAAGATAAAACGCGCAAGCAGTTTGGCGAGTTTATCGATCAATACACGATTGATGACGCCCTGAATGATGGAATCGTTTTGCCGTTGATTTATGAAGGTCGGTATGTCGATTTGTATCAAGACGAAATGCAAGTTGATCGTTGGGCAGATCGGGCTGGCGAGCGGATGGAGAATCGGGCGATTTATCGAGCGCGACAAAAAATCACTCGCAAAACTCTCGCGACTAATCCTGCCCGGATTGAAGAAATTTGTGCAGATGTTGAGAAGCATTTTAGTAAATATTTTCAAGGTAGTGGGCTCAAGGCTCAGCTAGTAGCGCCTAGCAAATACGCAGGGCTTTTGATGCAACAATATTTTGAACGGCGGGGTATGATTAATACCGCTCTGGTGATTAGTGACGAAAACGGTGAAATTAGTAATGAAGATTTGAAGCGCCAAGAGATTGTTACCTATTTACAAAAAATTAAAAATAATTATTTTAGTCTGAAATCTTATGAAGAACAAATGATCGATGATTTTGTGAATAATCCTGATGGCGTCGAAATTGTAATTGTGGTTGATAAACTGCTGACTGGATTTGATGCGCCTTGTAATACGGTGTTGTATTTGGCAAAAGAATTGCGCGATCATAATCTGTTGCAGGCGATTGCTCGAGTTAATCGATTGCACGAAAATCCAACTGCACCTAAAACCGCCGGTTATATCATTGATTATTCTGAAAACGCTGTCAATATCAGCACGGCGATGGACTTGTTCAGTCGGTTCGATCCTGATGATGTTAAGCGAACGTTAGTCAGTATTGATGATAAAATTCATGAGCTAGGTCAGAGTTATGCTGAAGTTTGCGATTTATTTCGCGATATGGCCGATGACCATACGATGATTGAGAGCTTAAGATCCGAGCCGGAGCGTAAAAAATTTGTCGAAAAATATAATCGTTTTATGACGGTTTATGGTGAATGTGTGACGTTGCGCGATTTTGTTGATAAAATTGATCGTGAAAAGTTGCGACTCTATAAGATAGGTTTGAAAAAATTTGCCGAGATCAAAAAAACCTCTGCTTTGCAATTTGGTGATCAGATTGATTTGGTGCAATATCAACGCGATTTGGAAAAAATCATGGACAAATATGTCAGTGCGCAACAGGCGGAAGTGTTAACTGAGCAAATTGAGATTACTAATCGTGAGTTGTTAAAACAAGCCATCGACGAAATGGATTCACCGAAGGCTAAAGCGGAAGCGATCGCGGCGCAAACCAGTCGAGTAATTAATCAGTATAAAAAACAAGACGAAGCGCTATATACGAAGTTTTCGCAACAACTCAGCGATATTATTGAGGCGATGAAAGTTGGCAAACTGGCGGATATTGAAGCGCTGAAGCAACTGCGCTTGGTAGCCGAAGAAGCCGAGCAACGTCAAGACAATAGCTTGCCATTAGCAATTGCTAATCAGCGAGGAGCCGATGTGCTTTACCGTAACGCTCGTCAAACGCTGGGGGTTGATGACGAAACTTTGTATCAGCAAATTATTCTTGAATTAACTGAGGTGGCGTGCCAAACAGCGACGGTCGACTGGTGGCGCAGTTATGAGTCGAGACGCCAAATGCTGGAACGAATTGATGACTATATTTATGATGAACTGAAACAAAAACGAGGTTTTGATTTAAGCAACGACCAAATTAAATCAATGGCTGAAGACATTACCACTATTATTGAAAATAATCACTCACTTTATGGGCAATTATGAGTTTAGAATTTCGATATGGTGACTATCGCTATCGGTATTTTATTGAATTTTTAGAGCGAAAAAGCTTAACTTTAGTGGTGCGACCAGATTTGCGGATCATTGTCAAAGCGCCCAATGGAACGGAATTATCGGAAATTGAGGCCTTTTTGAGTAAAAAATGGCTGTGGCTCGAAAAACAGCTGACTGAACTTAAAAAATACCAAAAGTGCCGTCGAGAGCCGGTTTATGTAGCCGGGGAATCACATTGGTATCTGGGCCGGCAATATTTATTGGAAATTCGCTGGGCAGTGGCGGACAGTGTGAAATTAGAGCGCAACAAAATTGTAATTTTTAGCACTAAAAAATACGATAATTTGGCGCATAATAAAATGCTGTTTGAAAAATGGCTAGATGAAAGGTGTCAGCGCGTGTTTAAAAAACAGTTTGTTGACGCTTATAAAATGTTTAATTTGTCGGCATTACCTCAATTAAAAATCCGTAAAATGAACAAGCGCTGGGGCAGTTGTAGTCGCGACGGCAAGGTGATATCTCTGAATCCGGAGCTGATTCATGCTTCAACGGAGATGATTCGCTATGTCTGTCTTCATGAATTTTGCCACGTTAGTAATCCTCATCATAATCGCGAGTTTTATGATTTGCTTGAGCGAAAAATGCCAGATTGGCGACGCGTGAAAAATAGCCTGGAAGTAAATTTTGGGTAAAAATGTTCAAAAACAAAAACAATTTTCTCTCTGGTCGGGGTGTGATGGGATTGATTTTTTGGGTCAAATGTGATATCATGAGAACGGAAGGCGTAATGAGTGGCTATCAACCACCAGCCGTCGGAAGAAAGGCTTTAGCTGATTAGACCCGACCGTTCGACTGCGTAAAAGTCAAATTAAGCGCTAAAAGAACTTATTTTAAAACTCTTTTGGAAACGAGATGGTACCGCCCGCCTGGGTTCTCGATCACCAAAGGAGTTTTTTGTTTAGAAAGGTAAAATGTTAACAATCGTTGCAATTGGTCTTATGCTCGGATATTTGGTAATTCCATTACTAATCTTTTTTGGAATTATAGCGTTTGAATATAAATTCATTGTTTTGGTAGTTTACGGTATCTTATCTTATACTATCCTGCGCCTCAATGGAGTTGATAAAGCAAAACTTGGTTTGACTGTGAAAAACTGGCAATCTTCGCTTTTATCGGTTGTGGGACTGACTCTATTGTTTGTTGTGTTGGCATTACTAGCTTATAGGTTCGGTTATGCTCGTTTTCAACCAACTGAAACTGTGTTGTTTTATTTATTTTATGTTTTTATTTCGTCACCAATTCAAGAGTTTTTATATCGTGGCGTGACAACCTATTTTGGTAAGAGTTTTGGTTTAAGTGTATGGTTAATTGTATTGATTTCGTCTATGCTTTATAGTTTGGTTCACATAATTTATAAAGATTGGATCTTGGTAGTGGCGACTTTTGGGCTTGGTGTAATCTGGCATCGGGTTTATTTAAAAACCAACAGCTTAGTAGGCGTGATGTTCAGTCACTCAGTTTTTGGTGCTTTGACAATTTTCTTAGGGTTAATTTAATATGGCAACCGATAAAAGTTTTATTGAATATTTTCAGGAGCAGGTTGAGGCTAGCGGCGTCGGTGAAATTTATTGTCGCAAAATGTTCGGCGATTATGGTGTTTATTGTGATGGGGTATTTTTTGGCTTGGTCTGTGATGATCAGTTTTTTGTCAAAATCACAGAAGCCGGCAAGACAATTTTAGGCGAAAATTATCCAACTGGGCTGGCATATGACGGCGCCAAAACACCGATGTTTAAAATAGATGATTTTGAAAATTATGATTTAATGCGTCAGTTAATTCGGGCGACTTGTGATCAATTATCAAAAAAGGAGCAAAAATGAACCAACAAGTGCCAATAATCAAATCGTCATTTATTTACAAAGGCAATCAAATCTTAATTGATTGGTTCGATGTTGATAGTAAAGACGAAATTCCTGATTTACCGTGGCAACAGATTTATGTAATTGGTGATGTTGGTGGTAAAGTACCGTTGGTTTATTACGCTCACGGTCGAGAAAATTTACCAGGCGGACACACTGAACTTGGCGAAACGCTGGAACAAACGCTCTGTCGTGAGGTGCAAGAGGAGCTAAATATGCGTGTGATCGAGTGGCAACCGATTGGTTATCAAGTGTTAACTAATCCTGATGGCAAAGTGGATTATCAATTTCGGACAGTAGCCAAACTTGAAAAACTAGGTGAATTTATGGGTGATGTCGGCGGTTCGGTAATTGGTTATCGCTTGGTGGATATTGATGAAGTTAATCAGCGCATCGGTTATGGTGATGTTGGCGAGCATATGATGGACCGAGCGAAAAAAATGTTTAAAATAGATCGTAGCGGATTAAAATGAAAGGAGCTTTTTATGAATAAAAAATATCACATTCGCCTAGCTACTATTGATGACGTTGAGTTAATTCGTCGAATGCAGGCTCAATCTTGGCGCGAAAGCCATCGTAATGATCAGCTGGGTGTGACGGCTGACTGGCTTAAAGACTATACTGACGCTTGGTTAACGCCTGAAAGTTTAGCTGAATCGAAGCGATTTTTGGCGCCGTTTTTTGAGGATAGCCAAGAAAATTTTTATCGAGTGGCATTGAAAGATAATCAGGTGGTTGGTTTTATACATGCTTGTCTGGCGGAGAATGGCAATAAGCGTTTGTGGGGTTTGTATACTGCGCGGTCGGAGCATGGTCAGGATCTGGCGCAACAATTGATGCATTTAGCTAATCAATGGCTTGGTGATGCGCCGGTGGAGCTGGAAGTGGCAAGTTATAACGAACGAGCCAAGACTTTTTATCGAAAAAATGGTTTTTGTGAAATGCCAGGAACGGAGTTTTTGCTTGCGGAAAAAATTCCGATCGTAAAGATGTTTAGAGAAGGGAATAAAACAATTATGAACAGTGCAATAAAATCAAGTGATAATTTTGGCGACAGTCTTCGGATAATTACTGATCAGGATTTTGACAAACAAGCGCCAGAATTTGACCAAAAACGAGCTTGGGTGCGACGAGCTGTGCGGGCAGTATTGATTAATGATCAAGATCAAATTTGTTTGATGCATTCCCAGAAGTTTAATTATTATAAATTGCCAGGCGGTGGTATTCAGGATAATGAGACGCATGCCGAAGCGTTAGATCGAGAATTGTTGGAGGAAGTTGGGGCGCGGGCGGAAATTTTGGGTAAAATTGGTCAAATCGAAGAGCGTCGAGCATTGAGCGATCATATGCAACAATTTTCTTACGCCTATGTGGCAAAAGTGATTGGTAAAATTGGCGAAAATCATCTTGAGCAAGACGAAAAAGATGAACAACTTGCGCCGATATGGGTTGATCTAGACGAGGCAATTCGCCTGATGCCTACGGGTAATGTTGAAACAGATCATGGAGTGGGTCAACGTTTTATGGCTTTGCGTGACGAGACATTTTTGAAAGAATATAAAAAAATAAAGAAAAATATGGAGAACGAAGATGAAATTCAAAGCTAACAGTCGCCGGCGGGCGCTAGAATACGAAAAAGCAATTTTGGACTTTTGGAAAGAGAATAAAGTGTTTGAGCAATCGGTGGAACGTCGCTCGCCGGACAATGCCTATGTGTTTTATGATGGTCCGCCATTTATTACTGGGGTGCCACACCATGGCACGTTACTGAGCTCAATTATTAAAGATGTCGTGCCACGCTATTGGACGATGCAAGGTAAACGTGTCGAGCGTGTTTGGGGCTGGGATTGTCACGGCTTGCCAGCGGAAAATTTCGTTGAAAAACAGCTTGGTATTGTTGATCGTCGTCAGATTGTAGCTCGTGCTGATGATCCGGCGCCACTTGATAAAGATGGCAATGCGTTGCCGACGATTAGTCTTGAAACTTATATCACCAAGGCGCGCGAATCGATGGTCGCTAACTCCGAAACTTGGGAAGGGGTAATTGATCGGATTGGTCGCTGGGTTGATTTTAAAGGCGCTTATCGCACTATGGACAAAAACTTCATGGAGAGTGTCTGGTGGGCGTTTAAACAGTTATACGAAGCCGGCAAAATCTACGAAGGCGAAAAAGTGCTGATGTATGACACTAAGTTTGCTACCCCGGTTAGCAAAGCTGAGGTGACGATGGACAATGATGCCTACCAAACAGTCACCGACCCGAGTGTCTATGTGAAGTTTAAATTATTACCGAAGGCGGTCGAACCTGTTTCTTCGGATCGCTCCTCAAGCCTGTCTTCACAGGATTCGTCGCTGTATTCTCGTAGCAACTCGAAACACTACTCAGAAACAGATTCAGCCGATGTGTATATTTTAGCTTGGAGTACCACACCGTGGACTTTGCCGGCAAACTTGATGTTGGCGGTTAATCCAGAGTTAACTTATGCCGAAGTGTTGGTTGATGGTGAACGATTGATTTTAGCCAAAAATGCCATTGAGCAGGTTTTGACCGATGAAAAACATCAACCACTCGAGTATAAATTGGTTTGTGAGTTTCCGGGCAGTGAATTAGCAGGACGAGCTTATCAACCGCTCGAGACTGGTTCGACTTGGCCGAAACACCCCGCTGTGCATCATATTTATTCAGCCGATTTTGTGGCCAGTGATTCGGGTACAGGCATCGTCCATATTGCGCCAGCTTATGGTGAAGATGACTTTACGCTGGCGAAACAGCACGGCGTGGGTGCTTTTCATGTGATTGATGATAACGGTTATTATTTTGACTCAAATTATAAAGGTCTGGAAGTTTGGGATAATAATAAATTTATTGCTAAGGATTTAAAAGAAAAGGGTATTGTTTGGAAAATCGATTACATTCGCCACGAATATCCGTTCAATCCACGGTCAAAACAGCGGATTATGTATCGGGCAATTCCATCGTGGTTTATGGATATTGAACATCAAAAACCGTTGATGCTGGAAGAAAATGAGCATATCAACTGGTTCCCAGCACACCTCAAACACGGTCGGTTCGCGAAAAACATCGATCAAGCACCCGATTGGAATTTGTCGCGCGATCGTTTCTGGGCGACAGCTATGCCGGTGTGGAAATCAGCATCGGGCAAGGTTAAAGTCATCGGTTCTTATGCTGAGTTAGAAGAATTATCCGGTGTTAAACTGGATGATTATCACCGACCATGGGTGGATGAAATTACCTTTGAAATTGATGGCGAAACTTATACCCGCATCGATAAGGTGTTGGACTGCTGGTTTGAGTCGGGTTCGATGCCATTTGCCCAACTGCATTATCCATTTGAAAACAAGCAGAAATTTGAGCAAAATTACCCAGCCGACTTCATTGTAGAATATGTTGGGCAGGTCCGAGCCTGGTTTTATTATGTTCACGCGGTCAATACGGCATTGGCGGAAATCGGGGCGTTCGGTGATAATCTCAAGCACAAAAACGCTTTCAAAAACGTCATCACTACTGGGGTGGTGGCGGGCAATGATGGTCGCAAAATGTCCAAATCGCTGGGCAACTTCACTGATCCGAATGAATTGATGGATAAGTTCTCGGCTGACAGTTTGCGTTTCTTGCTGATTCAGTCGCCACTACTGAATGGTGAGGATTTTGCTCTGCTCGATAAAGATGTGGCTGATGTGGCGCGCAAGTTGACGATGATTTGGAATATGTATGATTTCTTCACGATGTATGCTGAGGTTGATGACTTCACATTTCCGTACGATACGTCGTCTTCGGATGCGTTTCTCGTTTGTGGTATGTCAAATACCACTCACTCCGATACTCCCGAATCCTTGTCTCGCACTGGCAATGAGCAGTCATTCTTGATTGCAGTTGATTTACAAAAACTAATCAATCCACTCGATCGTTGGGTGGTGTCACGCTTACATCAGCTGCGCAACCAAATCACCGACAATATGAATGTTTACGATATTCCACATGCGGTTGAAGACGTGCTGTTATTTATCGATGATGCCTCCAACTGGTTCGTCCGTCGGTCGCGTCGTCGTTTCTGGAAGAGCGAGGATGATGCCGATAAGCACCAAGCTTACCAGACTTTACACTATGTCCTGAGCTATTTAGCGTTGATTTTGGCGCCGTTTGTGCCGTTCTTAGCTGAAGAATTGTGGCAAAAAATGGTTGGTGGCGAGTCGGTTCATCTCCAAAACTGGCCAGAAGCGGGGCAGATTGACGAACCAATGGTGGCTGATATGGCGGAATTACGCGGTTTTGTCAATGAAGCTTTGGCACTGCGCGCTAAGGCTGGTGTCAAGATTCGTCAACCGCTAGCTGAAGTAGTATTGCCACACTCGGCGGAGGGCGTCGAGTGGTTTAGTGATATTTTACTTGAGGAACTAAATGTTAAACGAGTTAGCTGGCAGGCGGAAGCTTCGGCGATTGCACTTGATTTTACGATTACGTCAGATTTAAAGAACGAAGGATTAGCGCGCGAAGTGATTCGGGCTATCCAAAACGGTCGCAAAAAAGCTGGGCTTAATGTCGATGATCGGATTAATTTAGCGCTGATGAGCGATGATCTGACTCTGACTCAGGCAATTGCTCAATTCAAGGACGAAATTTATGCCGAAACACTAGCGATCGGTGACCAAATTACTCAAGCTGAGGCTTATGACGAAATGGTTCAAGTCGAAAAAATGAACCTAGCTTTCAAACTAGAAAAAACTTCAGTTTAAATTCCAAAGATGGTATAATAAAATCGAAAATTGAGGCAGATTGACAGGTTTTTAGCTCAAATTATATCACCAGGAGCATAATTGACAATGGATGAAAATGATAAAGATTTATTTCGGCCGAAGTTCTTGTTTCAGCAGACTGTCGCCAATCTTAAAAAATGGGGCAGTCGCCTGCCAAAAACCGCGCTGGAGCCGACGGTACGCGATTCGGTAACTTTTGTTGGGCATTCGACGCTAATGTATGATTTGGCGGGGGTTAAAATTATCACCGATCCGCTACTGTATAATCAGATTAAACACATCCGCAAGAATACGCCGATTGCTCGTCAGACGATTCCTCGACAGTTTGATTTGATTTTGATAACGCATTTTCATATGGATCATTTTCATTATCCGTCGCTGAAATTACTGGACAAAACGGCTCATGTAATCGCTCCGCGCGGTGCCAAAACGAAGCTTAATCGCCTCGGTTTTAGTAGTGTTGAGGAGCTGGCGATTGGGCAAGAAATTGAGTTTCGTGGCTTAAAAATTACCGCCGTGGAATGTAATCACGACGGTCGCCGTTATTACAGCGGTCCAAAATGCGATACGCTGAGCTATCTGATTGCTTCACCGCAGTTTAAACTGTTTTCTTGTGGCGATACGGCCTTTACTCATAAATTTGATTATATCACATGTGATATATCGTTTATGCCGGTCGGGTGTTACACGCCGGTGCAATTGCAAGATCGTCATTGTTCGCCAGAGCAGAGTTTTAAAATGTTTCAAGCAATGGACGCTAAGGTGTTTGTGCCGATTCATTTTGGGACGTTGCAATTGGCGCTCGATAACGAACTTCATACTTTGAAACGAATTATCGACCTCCAACGCATCCACCCTGAGGTTAAAATGCTAGAAATCGGTAAAAATTACCCATTGCGCCAGATTTTAGACTCTTAATTAGGCTGACAAAGCTAAAAAAGCCTGCTACAATAATTTTAATTAAAAGAAAGGGATAAAATGGGATTTTTAGTTTTTATTATTTTTGTAGTAGTGTTGTTGTCGGTCTGTCTGCGCATTGTTAATCAGAACGAGCGGGGCGTGGTAATGACGCTTGGTAAATTCACAGGTGTTAGAGAACCAGGTTTGAACTTTTTAATCCCAGGTGTTCAAGTGATGTATAAAGTCGATATTCGCACTAAAACTACTGATGTGCCTAACCAAGAAGTCATTACCAAAGACAATATTCCGGTGCAAATTAACGCCGTGGTTTATTATCGGGTTCAGGATGCTGGCAAGGCAATTCTTGAGGTGGAAAATTTCAAGCATGCTGTGGCGCAGTTAGCGCAAACCACCATGCGCAACGCTATTGGTGAGCGCACTCTGGACGAGCTGTTGTCAAAACGGGAGGAAATTGCCGAAAATATCAAAGAAATTCTGGATGCTAAAACTGATTCATGGGGTATCGATGTGGAAATTTTGGAGCTGAAAGACGTTTCTATTCCAGATGACTTGAAACGAACTATTTCTAAGGCTGCCGAAGCTGAGCGCGAGAAAAAAGCGGTTATTATTAACTCTGAAGGTGATAAAATCGCCGCTACTAATTTGGCGGAGGCGGCTCGCACTTTGCAGTCATCGCCTGGCGCAATGCACCTGCGAACTCTACAATCAATCAACGATTTATCGAGTGATCAATCCAACACTATCATTTGGATGATCCCGACCGAAGTGCTGGATGCTTTCAAAGGCTTTAGCGATAAAATGAAAAAATAGATTAAAGTGTTAATGTCTAATCAATAAAACCTCACTTTTGGTGGGGTTTTATTTAGATAACTAATGAAGAATAATGATATAAGTTGATTTTTTGGTTAAAATATGATATAATGAGTATATATGGTTCGTTAACTATCTATTCATTCATTTAATTATTTATAAAAAGGAGGGACTTACATGAATGAAGCTGTTAAAAATACTGGCTTATTACCTATATTTAGCTGGTTAGTAGGCGATAATTTGTTAGACACTTTTATCCGATGTCTTTTGGTGACGCCGGGTGGGGTGATAATAATCGGACTACTTTTAGAGGGAAGACTTATCCCTTTTAGTCCGAAAAAACAATATTTGAGCTTTATACCGGGAGACTTTTTCCTGTCGGCATTTTGCTCTCTATTAATCTGGATGCCACTAAAAACAGCTATACCAAGAGACGCTTGGTATACGCAGAGATGGTGGCATCTATTAGTCCTTCTCATATGTATATCAGGAGCTTTTGAGATGCACTTTAGGCTCGAAGCCAAGGCCTATACTTCAAGAAGTTTAAACTCACCCACAAAATTATATCATGATATAGCTCTATACGGGGTGTATAATTATGTAATGTGGGGAGTGGGACTGCCAAAGCTATTGTCAGGCAATTTATCTGGTATCAGACTTTTGGTGTTTGCGCCTTTGTTAATCTGGTTAATATTAGTAATTATCGACACAACTTTGGTCGAACTTGCTGATAAAAAGCGCGAATTTGCTCATCCGATGAACTGGCAATTTCCGTGGAAAAGATAATGTTTTATAGCTGTGCAATTATTTGCACGGCTATTTTATTATTACAACATCTTTTATGCAAAAAATCTATAATTAGCACTCTTGACATATGAGTGCTAATCGCTTACAATAGAAACTGTTATTAGCACTCTACACCATAGATTGCTAAAAATAGCCGAAAAACGGCTTAAAAATCGCATTTTTATGATAATTATAAGTAAATAAGTTAAAAAAGGAGAAAAAATGGGAAAAATTATCGGAATTGACCTCGGTACTACCAACAGTGCTTTTGCCTATATGGTAGCCGGCAAACCAGAAGTTATCACCAACGCTGAAGGTGATCGCACCACACCAAGCGTCGTGGCTATCAGCAAAAAAGGCGAGCGCCTAGTTGGTAAATTAGCGCAACGGCAACGTGTTACTAATCCAAAAAACACGATTTATGGCGTCAAGCGTTTGATCGGGCGTAAGTTTGGCGACAAGGAAGTCCAAAACGACCTCGGTATTTCGCCTTACGAAATTGTTAAAAAAGGCAATGGCGTCGCTGTGGTGATGGACGGCAAAGAATACACGCCAGAAGAAGTCTCAGCTATGATTCTTAGCAAAATCAAAGCTGACGCCGAAGCTTTTCTCGGTGAAAAAGTCACCGAAGCGGTTATTACTGTTCCTGCGTACTTCGATGACTCGCAACGTCAAGCTACTAAAGACGCTGGTAAAATTGCTGGTCTGGAAGTTAAGCGTATTATTAACGAACCAACCGCAGCCGCGCTAGCCTACGGCCTCGAGGGTAAAAAAGACGAACAGATCGTGGTCTTTGACCTTGGTGGTGGTACGTTCGACGTGTCAGTGCTGGAGTTGGGTGACGGTGTGTTTGAAGTTAAATCAACCAACGGTGACACTCACCTCGGTGGTGAAGACTTTGACAACCGGATCGTCAATCATTTTGTCGATGAGTTTAAAAAAGAATACGGCATTGATTTGACCAAAGATAACTCGGCGATGCAACGTCTCAAAGACGAAGCTGAAAAAGCTAAAAAAGAGCTATCGTCAACTACCGAAGTTGAAATCAACCTGCCATTTATTACCGCTGGTGAAGATGGTCCAATTCACTTTGAATATAAGTTAACTCGCGCTAAATTAGTCGAAATGGTGTCTGATCTAATCGATAAACTAGCTGATCCAGTTCAAAAAGCCCTCAAGGATGCCAAACTAACTCCAAGCGACATCAACGAAGTGGTGCTGGTCGGTGGTATGACCCGTATGCCAGCCGTGGTTGAAAAAGTCAAAGAATTGTTTGGCAAAGAACCAATGAAAGGTGTTAACCCAGACGAAGTGGTGGCCGTTGGTGCAGCCATTCAAGGTGGAGTGTTGGCTGGTGATGTTAAAGATGTGCTGTTGCTGGACGTGACTCCGTTGTCGCTCGGTATTGAAACCATGGGTGGCGTGTCAACGAAATTGATTGAGCGTAATACCACTATTCCAACCTCAAAATCGCAAATCTTCTCCACCGCTGCTGATAATCAGCCACAAGTCGAGATTCATGTGTTGCAAGGTGAGCGCGAAATGGCTAACGACAATAAATCACTTGGTCGGTTTATCCTGGATGGCATTGCGCCAGCGCCTCGTGGTGTGCCACAAATTGAAGTGACTTTTAATCTTGACGCCAACGGTATTTTGAACGTAACAGCCAAAGATAAAGGTACTGGCAAAGAGCAATCGATTACTATTCAAAACTCCGGTAATATGAGTAAAGAAGACATCGAAAAAGCTCAAAAAGACGCCGAAATGCACGCTGACGAAGACAAGAAAAAGCGTGAAGCTATCGATGCACGCAATGCTCTGGAAAACGCTATTTATCAAGCTGAAAAAATGCCCGATGAGTTTAAAGATAAGATTTCGGACGATGATAAAGAAGCGATTAAAAAAGCTGTCGAAGAAGCTAAAACTCATCAAAACTCTGATGACAAAGACGAACTAGAAAAAGCTGCCAAAGATTTGCAAGACGCCATCATGCCAATTGGTGCTAAAATGTATCAAGCTCAAACTGAAGATGCCAAAAACACCGACAAAAAAGCCGATTCTAAAGAAGACGAAGCGGTTGAGGGCGAAGTCGTTAACGATAAATAAATTATCGGCTTAATTCTTAAAATAACTAAAACACCCCGCACGGAAATGCTGGGGTGTTTTTTGTTGTAATTCCTCGGCTGATGCTGATGGGCGATGAGCTGGGCTGAGTTGCCAGCGCCACTTAGTTTTGATGGTTTAAGCTATGTTTTTCTTAGCTGATTTGATACAATAAAAGTCATGGATATGCTTAAACGTGCCTATATTTTGGCGACCAAAACTATTCTCAATCTGTCGAGTCGGTGGCATGGGTTGATGCTGGGAGTGACTCTGCTGGCTGGACCATTATTTGTTAGTTTTTGTGGGGTGTTTTTTGCCTTAATCGGTTGGTTGGGTAAAAAACCGGTGGTGTTTAAGCTGTCGCTGCTGATTTTGATCACATTTTGTTTGGTGACGGTTTTAAAACATCTTTTTCGCAAAACTCGTCCCGACACTGACTACGCCCGCAGGATGAAATTCTCGAAATATAGCTTTCCGAGTGGTCACGCCACTGTTGGCTCGGTGCTGTGGTATGGCATTGTGCTGGTGCTGTCAAATCTTGGTATGCCGGCCGGTTTGGTGCTTGCGATGACTTTAGCGGCGCCACTAGTGGTATTTTTGATTGGCATTTCGCGGGTTTATCTCGGGGCGCACTATTTAATCGATGTGCTGGTGGGCTGGGCGATCGGTTTAGCGATGACGATGCTGTTTACTTTTTTGATGTAATTTTAAACTGAGATTGGTTTTAGGGTAATCGGCGATTAGCACTCTTGCTACTATAGTGCTAATTGTGCTAAAATAACACTATGGCAAAACAGGATTATTATGAAGTTTTAGGCGTTAATAAAAACGCTTCTGATGATGAAATCAAAAAAGCCTTTCGCAAAGCGGCGGTCAAACATCACCCGGACAAAGGTGGTGACGAGGCTAAGTTTAAAGAAATTAACGAAGCTTATGAGGTTCTAAAAGATAAAGATAAACGTCAGCGTTATGATCAATTTGGTCATGCTGGGGTCGGTAATGATGGCGGTGGCTTCTCCGGCAATCCGTTTGAGGGCTTTGCGGGTTATGGTGGGCAGAATGTGCATTTTGACTTCGGCGGCGGTGATTTTGGTGATATTTTCTCCAGTTTTTTTGGTGGCGGACAAGAATCGAGTCACGAAAAACGTGGTCGTGATGTTGAAGTGCGCTTGGATTTGGAATTCACTGAAGCGGTGTTCGGGGTTGAGAAAAAAATCGAGATTGAAATCGAAGACACTTGTAATCATTGCAAAGGTTCTGGGGCGGAGCCAGGACATGGTCATAGAACTTGTTCGACTTGTCAGGGCGCTGGTCAAATCAATCAACCAATTCGCACCTTGTTCGGGGTAATTAACCAGATGCAGGTTTGTCCGACTTGTCATGGCACCGGTAAAGTGCCAGAAAAAGATTGCTCAGTCTGTGGTGGCAAGGGTACTAAACTCGGTTCTAAAGTGCTCAAAATCAAAATCCCAGCTGGTATCAGTGATGGTTCGACGATTCGTTTGCGCGGTCGGGGCGAGGCAATTGCTGGTGGTGAATTTGGTGATTTGTATGTCCATATCAATGTTAAATCGCACAAAAAGTTTACTCGCGAGGGCAATATTATTCTGTCTAGCGAGGAAATTAGCATGGTTGACGCGGCGCTTGGCACAGTGATTGATGTTGAAACCGTTGACGGCGTGGTCCAGATGAAAATCCCTGCCGGCACTCAGTCAGGTGATGATTTTAAACTGTCTGGTCATGGTGTGCCGAGTCCAAATTCTGACCGCCGCGGTCCGCATATCGTGTCGATTATCGTCAAAACTCCAACCCGTTTAACCAAGAAGCAAAAAGATTTACTGGAACAATTTAAAAAAGCTCAGCGCAAGGGGTTGTTTAGTTGACTTTTTTGACTAACTGTGATATAATAAGAAGATACGTTAGTCGTTGGTTGCTTGAAGGTCTGTCGGTGTTTTATGGTTGATCAATAACTGATTGATAATCGATCACCAACTAACCAATTGTAATAGCATGACTAACTCATTACAAAGGAGTAACTGATGAAAAAAATCTTGCTAATTGCTCGAGCTGTTAGTCAGACCTCAATCGAGAAGGCTGATGATTTTGCGCGACGGATTCAGCAACAGTTGGTTGACGAGGTCCAAATTGAGCATTGTGAAATTTCCGAGCTGTTTTTTGAGCTGAGTCGTGATCGAGTGGCAATTTATCATCCCCAAAAAGGCTTTGATTTGCGCGATTTTGATCTGGTAGTGATTCGGCATATCGGCAAAATGGCGGTTGAAGCGCATGCTATTACCCAATATTGTGAATTTTATAAGATTAAATACACCGATCGGTATCTGAATCGCTTGTTGCTTGATAATAAAATCAGCACGGAGTTTTTGTTGTGGTTTAACGGGGTTAAAAATCATCCTCGCACTTTTTATGGGGCTTTAACTGAGCTGAAACGGCGCTTTGCGGAATTGGGCGATAAGGCAATTTTGAAGGATAATCAAGGCTCGAAAGGTCGGCTAAACTTTTTGGTGACTTCGGTGGAGCAAATTCAGCAGATTCATGATCAACATCCGGGCGTGCGGTTTGTTTTGCAAGAGTTTATTCCGAATGATGGTGATTTGCGAGTGCTGATTTTGAACAATCGACCGGCGTTAATAATCAGCCGTCAATCCGATGGTCGGTCGCATTTGAACAATACCTCACAAGGCGGTAAGGCGACAATTTTACCACTGGCATCGGTCGCGCCGGAGATTGTGCAACTTTCGATTAGAGTGGCTCAGATTGCTAAATTGCAGGTGGCTGGGGTTGATGTGATGCTCGATCAGCGTAATGGCGATATTTATTTACTAGAGGTCAATAACGCTCCGCAAATCTCCTCGGGTTCTTTTACTGAGGAAAAAGCCGTTGAATATGCAATAATGCTCAAGGAGTTGGTCAATGACAACTAAACAAATCATCGGAGCGACGGAATTTGTCGATTTTGGTCGGCGGGCCCAACAAGTGCCAGCTAAAATTGATACCGGAGCGGATTCCAGCGCGGTCTGGGCAACTAAGATTCGGGTGGATCAAGATGGCGTGCTAAGATTTGCTCTGTTTGGTGAAGGTTCGCCGTATTATAATGGCAAAATTTTTAAGCGAACTGATTATTCGGTGGCTAAGGTGCGATCGACGACTGGACATCAACAAATTCGCTATCGCACTCATTTTAAGGTGACCATCGGTGGTCGTAAAATTAAAATGCTGATGAATTTATCGGATCGTTCCAAAAATACTTTTCCGGTGTTAATTGGGCGACGGTCGCTGACTGGCAAGTTTGTGGTTGATGTTTCTAAAAAAAATGTTAAACTTAGAAAACCACTTGAAACTTTAGCCATCAACCAAGAATTAAACCAAGATCGTTATCAATTTTATCTAAAATATCATCAAAATCGCCAGAAAGGAGCCGACCAATGAAAATCGCTATTCTATCCAATGGTAATGCCAACTACTCAACCAAACGCCTTAAAGAAGAGGCGGAGCGACGTGGCCATAAAGTGAAGATTATTAAGTATAAAAACTGTTATATTTCAATCGCATCAAAGGAAAATCGAGTTTATTATAAAGGTAAGCCTTTGGGGCATTTTGACGCAATTATTCCCCGAATTGCTTCGCATATGACGCGTTATGGCACGGCGATTGTGCGTCAGTTGGAAATGCAGGGCGAATACAGCCTGTCGCGCTCACTGGCAATTACTCGGGCGCGTGATAAATTGCGCTCGATGCAGTTGTTGGCTAAAGCAGGGGTCGGCATTCCTAAAACCGTGGTGTCGCGTAACACGGCTGATATTGATGATTTGTTGGAACAACTTGGTGGCACGCCGGTAATTATTAAATTGGCGCGGGGCACGCACGGCAATGGCGTGGTACTAGCCGAAACCAAAAAAGCTGCCAAATCAGTTTTGCAGGCGTTTTATTTGACCAATGACAACGGTACGAACATTTTATTGCAGGAATTTATTAAAGAATCGGCCGGCACCGATATTCGAGCTTTTGTGGTTGGCTCGCGGGTGGTGGCTAGTATGCAACGGCAGAGTTTGGATGATGATTTTCGGTCAAATTTGCACAAAGGCGGTCAAGGGAAAGTGATTAAATTGACCCCCGAGGAGAAGCGGATGGCGGTTAAGGCGGCCAAAACTATGGGGCTGAGTGTGGCTGGTGTTGATTTGATGCGCTCGAGTCGTGGTCCGCTGGTGCTGGAAGTTAACGCTTCGCCGGGTTTTGGTATTGAAAAGGTTACTGGTCGCAACGTGGCTTCTAAGATTATCGAATATGTTGAGCAAAACGCCAAACGCGGTAATCGTCGCGATAAAATTGGTGCCTAGCTCGTCCGATTGATTGGACGATGCTTGAAATGGTCTCGAAATCTGAAATTTGGTGAAATTATTTTTGCACTTTTATGTTAATTTTATTATAATAAAGCTTATGATTTATGGCGGTTTATTGCTGTTAATTTTTGGGCTGATTTATGCTACTAAGCGGTCAATTGCCCCATCGCTGGTTACGTTACTGGCTAGTTCGTTGCTAGCCGGGTTGGCGACGGCTGATTTGGCGAATTTTATCAGTGGCATGACCTCAAGTTTGTCACGGGCAACGCTGACGGCGGTGGTGCGACTGGTGATTTTGTTATTGCCAGCGCTGGTGGTGCTGATGCGGGCACCAAAAGTCCCCCGCGATTTTTTGTTGAAAATTGTGGATAGCGCCCTACTGACGGCGGTAATTATCGCGCTGATTGGCTCGACATTAACTAGTTTGATTAAACTTGATAGTTGGTCGGCGCAAGCTCAAACTTTAATCATGCAAAACTCCAAATGGCTCTTGATTGGGGCGGGATTGTATGGTTTTTATGGTTTGTTAAAAAAGCCTGCCGATGTTTAAACTTGAATTTAACAGGGAAAACGTATATAATTTAAGTTAGATTTAGAAAAAATTAAACGAAAAGTAGGTATCATGGCAGGACATAGTAAATGGGCACAAATCAAGCGCCAAAAAGGCGTTAACGATGCGAAACGCGGAGCAGTTTTTACTAAAATTGGTAATCAAATCGCGATTGCGGCGCGGGCTGGCACTGACCCACTAACCAACTCAGCCTTGGCGATGGTGATCGAAAAAGCTAAACAAGCTAACATGCCTAAAGCCAACATTGAGAAGGCGATTGCGCGCGTAGCTGATAAAAACGCTGCTCAGCTCGAGGAAATTATTTACGAGGGTTATGGTCCGAACGGGGTGGGGTTTGTAATTGAAACCGCCACCGATAATCGCAATCGGACTTTGCCTGAGGTTAAGACCGCTTTGACCAAAAACGGTGGGCGTTTTGCTGATCCGGGTAGCGTGTTGTTTCAGTTTAAACAAAAAGGCGTGTTGATGACTGCCGGTTTGACTGAAGATCAAATGTTGGAGATTTTGGATGCGGGGGCGCTCGATATTAAAGACGAGGGCGAGGAATTTGTGATTTACACCGAACCGCGCGACATGCTAACAGTTAAGGCCAAAATCGAAGCGCTGGGCATCGAACTCAAACAAGCTGAACTTGAATACGTAGCCGATAATCTAATTACCATTACTGATGACGAAATCTCCCAAAAAATCCTCAAAATTATGAACGCGATTGACGACCTTGATGATGTGGTCAACGTCTACACTAACGCGGATCTCAACTAACTTGTGATCGCTCGGTTAAACGCCGAGTGATTTTTTAAAAAATAAATGAAAGGGTGGCAATGAAGCAAATATTTAACAAAATCATATGGGGCGCGGTGGGTGTCGCGGTGTGTTGTGTGACTGTAGCAACACCGGCGCTGGCGAGCGAAGCAGGCGTCCAAAATAATGGTGACGCATTAGCGCCGGTTGATGCGGGAATGTCAAAAAGCACTGAAACGGTGACTGTGCCGATACTTACGCCAGAACCAATCACCAACAAGCACACCGAACCGTCCGAAAAAACCAAAAATCAGCCAGCGCTCCGCCAAGTGATCGATTTGCGTATCGTTAAAGTTCAAATCAAACAGGGGAATCTCAAAAATAACCAGTTCGTAGTGCTTAAAAATTATGGCTCACCGGTTAATCTTGGTGATTTTAGTCTGCAGATGACAGTTGGTGACTCCCCTGTTGTCAAGAGGGAAGTGGAACTGGGACCGCTGCAGTTTGGCAAAACGCAGACGCAGTTAGCGCCTGGTGAAATGTTGATTCTGGTGAATAATTTGGAGCTGGCGAAGCATTTTCTAAATTTGCAAACTAATTTAATTCAATGCTTGAGTGACTGCCAATCAGCCGAGCCGTGGTTGGAGCCAGCTAAGTCTAAACAGAAATATCAGCTTAGGCTGGTACATCGACCAACTAATCAGATAGCGCATCAATTTAATTATCTGAAAAATTCCTCGACCGCCCCTGCTGATTATCATCAGTTTGCGGATTATGATTTTTTGAGCTTGGTGACGATCAATGGCCAAGAAAGTGACGTTTGGCAGGGTTTTTCGGCGGTGCGTTACGATCCAATTTGGTTAAAAGCTGAGCAATTGCCGTCACTAATGCCACCAGAATTAAAATGCAAATCATCTGAAGAGCTAGTTAACGGTCAATGTTTGAAAAAATGTCCAAAAAATTACTCGCGGGACCTGGCGACTGGTCAATGTCGGCGCGACCCCTGCCCAGCTGGTAAGATTTTGGATCAGGCGACCGACAGTTGCGTGACTGATCAAACTAGTTGTAAGCCGGGGTATGTTTTTAATCCAGATACGAAACGTTGCGTTAAAATTAAAACTACCGAACCAAAAACTTGTCCCGCTGGTTATGTTTTGAATTCCGCCACTAATCGTTGTAACAAAATTGTTTTAGCGGTGGCTAAACCGCCCTGTCCTGACGGTCAACTGCGCCACCCAGAAACCGGACGCTGTCGTAAAATTGTTCTGGAAGCTGATTGTACTAAGAATCAAGAATTGATCAATGGTAAATGTCTGAAGCGTTGCACCGCTGGTCAAGTTCGTGACCCGCTCACCGGTCGCTGTCAAAAAGTCGAGCAATCTTGTCAAGCAGGATTTACTAAAGATCGGGCTACGGGGATTTGTGTTAAAAACGTCATCAAAAAATCAGCTACTGGGTCCAAATCGACTAACTCTAATGATGCAAATTTTGGGTTTAATTGGCTAAAAATGCTCAACTCGCCCGTGTCGGGTGCGATTGTAGCGAGCGCGATTTTCGTGGTTTATGATAGGTTCTTTCGAGCGAAAAACTAGTTTTTGATAATTCATTGGCATATTTGACTTGATTTGGCTAGCGACATATAATTAGAACAGCTCTCGCCTTGGGTTGGAGTGTGTGGCGGGGTGTGGCGCAGCTCGGTAGCGCGCACCGTTCGGGACGGTGAGGTCGCTGGTTCAAATCCAGTCACCCCGACCATAATTTAAACAAACTTTTGGAGAAAAAATGTCAAATAAACTTTCTAACCCTGCCCAAGAATCACTAGGAGATGGCCAAGAAAATTATTATGTTTATGCTTTGGTAGATCCGAGAAACCAAAAGATTTTTTACATTGGTAAAGGAAAAGGGAATCGAGTTTCTAATCACATTGATGAGGCGCTGGATAATACGGAAAAAGAAACTGCAAAATTAAATTTAATTCGACAAATACAAAGTAGTGGTAAGGAAGTTTTGCAGTATATTATCAGAAGTTCATTAAGCGAAGAGGAAGCGCTTTTTCTGGAGGCGTGCCTGATCGATGTGTTAAATTTTAAAGATTTTAAGCTTAACTCCGTGCTATCAAATATTGTGCTTGGTCATCACCGAGATAAAGAAAAATTACTAATTGAGCAATTCAAAACGACCATTGTAACTACCGATGAATTGAATAGTTTTTACAAGACCGAACCGCTAACAGTTTTTAAGCATAAGGTGATGGCGATTAACATAAACAAAACCTACAAGAGTACTAGTAAACCTCATCCTAATATTTATGAAGCAGTGAGAAAATCTTGGCGAATTAATTTAGCTAGAGCAGAACGGGCGGAATTGGTTTTGGCGGAGTATAAAGGCGTGGTTCGTGCTGTTTTTAGACCGTGGCGATGGCATTCGGAAAACGGGGAAAGGTGTATGTTTGAGGGCGAAAAAGTAGAAGACAAAGAAATTAATGATCTATATCTAAATAAGACCATAGAACGAGCTCCAGGAAGTATAAGTCCCGTAAGGTATTTTGGATACGATAAATAATTAAAATAATGAATAGCCTTAACAATATCCAATATCACATTGACAAAACCATGCTAGAAGATGGAAATTTTATTCGGCGATTATCACTTATTTAAACGGCGAAAAAGATGATCGCTTGGGTTGGCTGGTTTTTTAAAAATAATCAGCCAAATTTGGTATAATATTGTTCGATTAAATATAATTAATTGACGATTTTAAACTATTATAACGAAAGGATTTATTAAAATATGCAACAACAAGTTCCCTATCAAGCGCCAGATTTTGCTTTGACGGATAGCCAAGGTCAGCTCCGCAAATTAGCCGATTTTGCTGGACGCTGGCTAGTGATTTATTTTTATCCAAAAGATAACACCCCAGGCTGTACTGCACAGGCTTGCTCGATTCGTGACGAAGAACGGGCTTTGCTTGATCTGGGTGTGACGGTGATCGGTATCAGTGCTGATGACGAGGACGCTCATCGCAAGTTTATCGCTAAATATAACCTTAATTTTGTGCTATTATCTGACCCCGAGAAACAAACTATTAAAGCTTACAACGCTTGGGGTAAGAAGATGTTTGGTCGCGAAGGTATTTTGCGCAAAACTTTTGTGATCAATCCGGCCGGTCAAGTGGTTAAGGTCTACGGTCGCGCTAAAACCGTCGGTCATGGCGGACAATTGGTCGAAGATATTAAATTATTACAAAAATAACCAGTTTATTTGTGGGTTGGTCGGTTCGATTGGAAGCTTGCTCATGGCTAGTGGCTCCGGTTGGGGCCCTTTTGTCTAGACTCTAGCGGGTCTGATTAAGGTTTCTTGTCTAGGCTTAGCGGGGGCGATTAGTAGCCTGTTCAGAGGCTTGTAACTCTAATTTGTCATCCAATGGCCAGAGACGACCATTTTCACCACGGTTTTTCAGTGCCTGCGAAATCAAAAAATCTGCCAGGCGAGGGTTTTTCGGCAAAATCGGTCCGTGACAATAACTGCCGACCAAATTATGATAAATAACACCCTCATGATGGTCACGTCGGTTGTTGCCATCGCCTTTAATGGCGACGCCCAGTGGCTGTGAATCGTCTTTGAGAAAAGTTTGACCGGAATGATTTTCGTAGCCAACAATTCGTCCAAATTTTGAGCTAGTGACTACAAGATTGCCAATCGAGCGTTGCTGGCTAGCTTTGGTGCGCAGTGGTAAAATGCCTGCGCCGGGAATACGGTCGCCGGTTTCAGTGATAAATTCCTCACCAAACAGCTGATAAGCCCCGCATATCACCAAAGTTGGCACACCAGCTTCGATCCATTTTTTAAGTCGGGGTGCAATCGTAATCAAATCGGTCGCGATTTTGGCTTGGTTGGAATCTTGCCCTCCGCCCCCAAGAATAATATCGGGTTTAGTGGTTAGTTTGTCGCCGAGATTATATTTAACCACCCGATAATCAATATCGCGCCACTCGAGACGCTTAGTTAGGCACAACAGATTGCCATTGTCGCCGTAAACATTCAGTTCGTTCGGATAAAGTTGTAAAATAGTTAATTTGGTCATTTTTTGGCCTCTTTTTTGATTAAACGTAATAATTCGCGGCGTAATTTCAACATCGCGGTATATGTTGCAAAAATTACAACATTACCGTCAGTATCACGCAAAAAAGACTCCAAGCTGGCTCGTAAATAAGGCTGATGCGTGGCTTTGATATTGTCGTATTTAAGGCGAAGCGCCATATCAGCGGACCGACTACCGGTGGTGTATACTTCTGTAAATTTAGCCTTGCGAAAATCAACGTCCCACAGCCACGAGACATCGCGACCGTCGGCGTAATTGTCGTTTATGGCGATTAATGTTGGCGTGGGCTGAGTCAGAGTGGTCAAACTCGCCTGAAAGCCAGCTGGATTTTTCACCAAAATTAGTTTAATCTGTCGTTGACCTAGCCACAGCGACTCACCTCGCCCAAAAGCCGGCTCCAGCGCCTCTAGGCTGGTTGCTAGTTTTTGATAATTGAGCTTAGTGCCGAGAATCGCCCGAGCGGTTGCTACCGCTCCGGTTAGGTTGAGCTGATTATGAAGTCCGCTAAGTTGAGTTTTGACCGCTAACTGTTTGCGACTAAAAACTAACTCGGCTGTTTGAACTTGAAATTTACTGAGGGTCACACTGTTTTTAGGCTGGTGTTGGCTGGTTAGTCGATCGGGGTTGGGTAATTTTTTGGCTAGTAGCGGATTGAGCCCAAAATAGTGAATTTGTTTGGTTGGTGCCGATGCGGATCTGGTTGTCGATTTTGTTTTTAGAGTTTTGCTAGTCGATCTGGTCTGAGTTGTGGCTTTGGGTGGCAATTTACCTTCCAAAATTTGACCAATTTTAACCAGCCGTCCATCGTTAGAGTTTAAAATCACGGCGTTGGTGGTTTTATTAGCGATTTTAGCCAGCATGGTCGCTACATTGTCGAGTTCGCCGAAACGATCGAGCTGATCACGCATCACATTAAGCAACAAACAATAATTAGGCGAAATTTGCTCCACAAAATGCACAGCGTGGGCTTCGTCAAGCTCTAACACAGCAATGTCGGCGTCAAGTCGACCTTCGGAATCAACTCCCGCTAGCCAGGCGCTAGCGACGCCTCGCATGAAGTTTGAGCCAGTTTTGTTAGTAAAAACTTTCAAGCCTTGCCCTTCCAAAATCGCCACTAGAGCTTTGGTGGTGGTGGTTTTGCCGTTGGTGCCAGACACGATGGCAATCCCGTAAGGCAAGGCTTGGAGGCTGTCGCTTACTAATTTAGGATTGATTTTTTCTAGCACCAAACCCGGCAAGGCTGATCCTCCGCCGTAGAGTCGAGAGGTGACTTGAATCGCCCGCCCTAGTTTAATACTGAACCAATTTTTCATAATTTTATTTTACCCTATTTTGCCTCAAAAAAGCCCATTTTTTGCGCAAATCGTTTGCCGTTTAAGACATCATATTGAATTAACTCGTAGTCGACATAAGCTTGATGTTGGCGAAAATCCGTTGGTTGTTGAGTGTGATGAACCGATAATTTTGGTAAATTATGGCGTAAATCTTGTAGCAACATCTCAAATCCCGACTTTTGCCAGTTAAACAAATCCGACATATGACTCATCAAATAATTACCGCTAATTGTGCTAGGTAGTTGGTGTTCGGGCAGGGGAAAATTAGCCAGCAACACAATCGGTGTCAGGCGAGCTCGACTAGGATCAATCTCCATGGTTTTGCCGAGGGCATTAGAGCCAGGGAAATGGTCGCCATAAACCACCACCAGTGTTTTTTGCGGTAATTGTTGTATTTTTTGATAAAAATCCGCCAACGCCTGGTCGGTGTAATTTAACCCAGTATAGTAATTTTCGAGGATATTATATTGTTCGTCGCTCAAATTGTCCGGCTTGGCGAAATAGTGATTGATTTTGTAAATATCTTTGTAAGGCGTGTGATTTTGCATGGTAGCGCCGTTGATAAACTTGGGTTGATCAGGGTTGGTTGCCAATTGATCATAAAGTTGCTGATAAAATGATTGATCAGAATCATAAAGGTTGTTTTCTAAAGTCAAACGGTGCTGAAAATCCGCCAGCCCGTCGAATCGCTCAAAACCTAAATTTGGGTAGGTTAAATTGCGTTTATACATTTCTGGGCGAAAATTATGTATGGCGATAGTTTGAACGCCAGCTTGTTTAAATCGCTTTGGAAAACCAGGAAAATCTTTAATTTTTGGTAAAAAATTAGTAAAAGGCGTGGCGTTATAATTAAAAGTACTTGATAATCCAGTCAAAATCTCAAACTCCACATTGGCAGTTCCGCCCCCGTATTCAGAAGTTGCCAACTGTAAATAATTTTGCGGTTGCTTGGCAATATAATCACTTAACCAGGGCATCGGGTTGTGATTGAGCGGGTAAATATCCGCCACCTGAGTCGGCAGAACCATCGATTCACTCAAAACCATGGCGATATTGATTTGCTGTTGATTGATTGGTTTGGTTTGGTGTTGTTGGTTGTAGTTATTAGCGGTCGTTTGATAATGTTTAACGATTTGAGCGATTTTTTCTTTAGAATAATCAGTTGGCTGAGGCAGATTAATTTTGCCGATATTATACACAAAGCCAATCACCGGCCCGTTAAAATAAAAATTATCGTATTGATTCCAAGCGATCAAGTCATTGCCGATAAAATTATCGCGATCTTTAATTTTAGCGGGATTTTTGATAGCCTGAGTGACTTGGACTAATCCAAAACAGCCTACAATCACCAGCGCTAATCCACTCACTAGGCGCACACGTCGCGACGGTTTAGGAAACCGGCTAATTAATCGTTTTAAAATTAAACTACAACTAATAATCATACCAATCAGCACGATTGATGTGATTAAAAACCATTTTTGATTATCGTCAATAACGGCGGTCATTTCGCCAGCTTCGCCCGCCAAAAACAAATCTTCCGGCAAAAAAGGCGTGTGGCGCGAGGCGATTTTGACCTGGTTGATAAACAACCAAATAATCGCTAAAATCCCCAAACTGCCACTGGCTAGAATTAAATTGCCAAACAATCCCAAAAAAACCAGATTCAGGAGCAAAATAATCAGCCACGAAACCAGAAAAATCCGATTTTTCTCGGGTTCAAAAAACCATTTAAATTGCCAATCGTTAAACTCAACATTGTAAACTTTAAAAATAAAAAAAGTTAGCGCTAGTGAGCTAAAAATCGTTAAAATTACCCGAAAAAGTACCCGATAAACCGTTAAAGTTCGCAGGCGATCGGTGGCTTGACGTAGGCTAAGTTGAGTCACAACTGCTTTTGAAAATTTGAGGCTGGAAATAATCACTGACGTTAATCTCATGGCTATATTTTACCACGAAAAATGCTATAATTATCTTATGACAAAACATCTGGTTAAAACCTCCCCTTATAAATTCTTTTTGTTCGATAAAACTCAAGTACTGGTAATCGCGGTAACTGGTCTGCTGTTTGGCGTCATAACCATGCTACTGGTCGGTTGGTTGGGGTTTGGCTCGATGTTGGTTAACTTTCGGGTTGGTCTGATTATTTCGGGGCTAGCTAGTTTAATTATTTTATTAAACAAACGCGTTGAGTCGGCTTTGATAATCGTAATATTTACGGTGGTGGTACTGTGGAATCAATGGCTCCAATTACCGCAATTTTGGCAGGCGCTGGCTTTTTATGCTGGTCTGAGTGCCGGACTGATGGCGCTGTTCGGCTGGATTTCCCAGCTAAAAATTTGGCAATTGCGGTTGAGTTTTGGCATGGTAGTAGTGATGTTATTAAGCATAATTTAAGAAAGGTGGCGTAAATGGAAGATGTTTTGCTGGTTATTGTGGTAATTTTGGGGCTGGCGGTGGTCGTTGGCACGGTAATGATTGTTAATTTATTACGGCGATTAAACGCTACACCAACCCAATCAAACGAGATTAATTTATTAAAAACTGATTTGGTTGAGCTCAACAAGTCACTGATGGCCATGCAAGCCCAATTTGGTGAAAATCTCAGCAATTTAAACCAAAAAGTCGGTGAAAACCTATCTAATCTCAACGACAAAGTTAGCGAAAAACTGGAACGTAACAACGCTCAAATGCAAACTTCGATGACCAAACAACTGTCCGAAAGCGCCAAAATCGTTGACGAAGTGTCCAAACGCTTGACTAAACTCGACGAAACTAATCGCCGAGTGGTTGACGTGGCGGACGAACTCAAAACCCTGCAAAACGTCCTCCAAAACCCCAAACAGCGTGGGGTATTTGGTGAATTTTATCTAGAATCGGTGCTAGATAATGTTTTACCACCGAAGAATTTTCAAACCCAGTATCGTTTTAACAGCGGGGTGATTGCTGACGCCGTGATTTTTCTTGATCGTAATAAGATTTTGCCGATTGATTCCAAGTTCAGTTTAGAGAATTACAACCGCATGATCCAAGCCAAGGATAAAACCGAGCGCGAGCGTCTGCTCAATCTAGTCAAACAAGACCTCAAAGGCCGAATTGACGAAACCAGCAAATATATTTTGCCGGAGGAGGGAACGATGGATTTTGCTTTTATGTTTATTCCGAGCGAGTCGTTGTATTATGATCTATTGATCAATAATGTTGGCAACGGCGGTAGCTCGCGCGATTTGATTGAGTATGCTTTTCGTGATAAACGGGTGATTATTGTCAGTCCGACTAGTTTTATGGCTTATCTGCAGACGGTGTTGCAAGGCTTGCGTAGTTTGCAAATCGAAGAGCAGGCTAAGGATATTCAGATTCGGGTCGGCAAACTCGGCGATCATATTCGCAAGTTTGATGATTTGATGAATAAAATGGGCAAATCGCTTTCTACCACTGTTAATCACTATAACAATTCCTACAAAGAACTCCACAAAATCGACAAAGATGTCGTCAAAATCTCCGGTGGTCAAACCGCCATCGAAGCCGAGTTGGTCGACCGTCCTCAGCTCGATAATTAAAGTAACTGTTTTTGGGCTTGCTATATCTAATCCGCTTGTGCTAAAATATAATTGTATTTCATAGGAGAATTAAATTGATCGCTTGCATTTCAAATTGGTTTCGAATAATCAGGGGATTATTATCTCGACTATTTACATCTTGTCAAAAAATCTTCCGTCGTTTATCTCCTCAGCTTCGATTTCTAATTAAACACAACCCTCAGCGCTCCTTAGCTTTGCTCGGTTCTCTCGTTCTAATCATCTCACTAGTGCCAATTCTAACCTCTATTAAACGCTCCCAAACTTCCCAAGCCACTGGTCTCCAGCTCCAATCAGTCTCTCCCCGCATCGGCGCCCCTACTGGTGGTGACAAAGTTATTCTTAAAGGGCGAGATTTTCAAAATTCATCTAGATTGACGCAAATTTCGGCTGGTGATGATCACACCTGCGCCCTCGCTTCTAACGGTAAAGCTTATTGTTGGGGGCGTAATCATTATGGTCAACTCGGCAATGGTGCCGGAGGCAATTATGGCGATAAATCATTAACTCCTATCGCCGTCGCTCAAGGTGCTATTCCCTCCAGTGTTAAATTGACTCAGATCTCAGCTAGTATTGATCACACTTGCGCCCTTGGCTCTAATGGCCAGGCTTACTGTTGGGGAAGGAACGGCGATGGTCAGCTCGGCAATAACTCGACTACTAATTCGTCTGTTCCGGTCGCCGTCGCCCAGGGCGCTATTCCCTCTAGTATTAAATTGACTCAGATCTCAGCTGGTGGTTATCATACCTGTGCTCTCGGCTCCAACGATAAGGCCTACTGTTGGGGAAGTAATCAACATGGTCAACTTGGTAATAACCAAAATTCTAATTCTACTACTCCCGTCGCTGTCTCCCAAGGTGCTATCCCCTCTGGTGTCAACTTGGTTTATCTTGATTTAGGAAGTTATGATTCATGTGTCCTTGCTTCTAATGGTTGGATTTATTGTTGGGGTAATAATTATCTAGGTCAGCTCGGCAATAACTCGACTACTAATTCGTCTGTTCCGGTCGCCGTCGCTCAAGGTGCTATTCCTTTTGGTATTAATCTTATTAAAATTAATAGTAGTGGTGTTAGCGTTTGTGCCCTTGGTTCTAATGGTAAAGTTTATTGCTGGGGCAGCAATTATTATGGTCAACTCGGTAACAACTCTACTACTCAATCTCTCACTCCCGTCGCCGTCGCTCAAGGCGCTATTCCCTCTAGTGTTAACTTGACTCAGATCTCAGTTGATGGTTTACACACCTGCGCCCTCGGCTCTAATAATCAAGCTTACTGTTGGGGAAGGAACGGCAATGGTCAACTCGGTAATAACTCTACTACTCAATCTCTCACTCCCGTCGCCGTCGCTCAAGGCGCTATTCCCTCTAGTGTTAACTTGACTCAGATCTCAGTTGGTGGCTCTCATACCTGTGCTCTCGGCTCCAACGATAAGGCCTACTGTTGGGGCGATAATAGCTCTGGTCAACTCGGTAACAACTCTACTACTCAATCTCTCACTCCCGCCGCCGTCGCCCAAGGTACTATGTCATCCGGCACTACCGTCAAGGTCGACGGTACTTCTGTCCCGGTTCGCTATATCTCATCCACTGAGCTGGAGATCACTATGCCCGCTCACGCCGAAGGTCTAGTTAACATCTCCGTCACCAATCCAGATAACTCCACCCACACCCTCAACCAAGCTTACGAATATTACCAAGCTAAGAATCCTACCCTCTCCTCTATCTCACCTAACACCGTCTCCCCTTACGGCGGTGAAATCACCACCCTCACCGGTAACAACTTCGATACCGCCCGCTGGCGCCAAGTCTCAACTGGTTATAACCACACCTGCGCCCTTGATTACCGTAATAAGGCCTACTGCTGGGGCTATAATGAATATGGTCAACTCGGCAATAACTTTACCTCTAACTCTTCCACCCCAGTCGCCGTCGCTCCAGGCGCTATTCCTTCTGGCGTAACCTTAACTCACATCACGGCTGGTAGTGGTCACACCTGCGCCCTCGGCTCTAATTCTAAAATCTACTGCTGGGGCCGGGGTGACGATGGTCAACTCGGTAATAACTCGACTACTGAGTCTTCTATTCCGGTCGCCGTCGCTCCAGGTGCCATTCCGGCCGGTGTTAACTTGACTCAGATCTCCGCTGGCTATGATCACACCTGCGCCCTTGGTTCTAATGGTCAAGCTTATTGTTGGGGTAGGGGCAGTGCTGGCCGACTCGGCAATAACTCCACTACCAGTTCTTCCACTCCGGTCGCCGTCGCCTCAGGTGCGATTCCGGCTAGCGTCAGCTTAACTCACCTCTCAGCTGGTGGTGAACACACCTGCGCCCTTGACTCTAATGGCCAGGCTTATTGTTGGGGAAGTAATTTTTTTGGTCAACTCGGCAATAACTCACATTTCAATTCTCGCGTCCCGGTCGCCGTCGCT
>CAUTML010000005.1:0-41673 GCA_963539845.1 uncultured Candidatus Saccharibacteria bacterium
AATCTTTGGTCTAAATGCCGCCAAAACCACCCCATCTGGCCAATACACCGAAACCCTAGTTCTAACCATAGTGGGGCGTTAAAACTCAGTCAAAGCTCAACCGCTTCTACGCCTCTTTTATTGATTATTTATAGTATAATATGTCTTATGAATAATAGTTTCGAAAACTCTATTGTAGCACGGCGTAATATTTTGAATAATTCTTTTGCAGTAAAAGAGATAACAGCAAAAGTCGATATTAAAGGAACGTTCTTTTGCGATGAATATTGGTTAACGACACAACAAGTAGCTTCTTTTTTTGAAATAGATGAAAGAACTATTCGTAGATATGTAAAGAAATATGGTAACGAATTAGCCGAAAATGGTTATAGACTAATTTCTGGGAACGAGTTAAAATCTTTCTATTTTGGTCAGGACATCGATGTCCTGACCAACGCTGATAAAACGACCAGATTGGGTATTTTTAATATTAAAGCATTTCTCAATATGGCAATGCTATTAAGTGATAGCCCAAAAGCAAAACAATTAAGAACATTAATATTAAACATTACAACAAACACTATCACGAAACTTGCAGGGGGAGATATAAAATATATCAATCAGCGAGATGAAAAATTTTTGTTGGCCTCATATTACAATGAAGGATATAACAAAAAACTTAGGGATGCGTTAAGAAAATTCGTAACCGATAGCAGTGATACTGCTAAATACCCAAATTATAACGATAAAATATATAAAGTTATATTCAAGGAAAATGCCGCAGAATATAAAAGACTATTAGAATTGGGCAAAAGAGATAAAATTCGTGAAACTCTATATGCTGAAGTATTATCAGCCATCTCTAGTTTTGAAAATGCGGTTGCTGAAGAGCTTAAAAGCAAGCAAATTGAGCTAAAGAGAAATCTAACAAGAAATGAAGCTGACGAAGTTTTCGAAAGAACAGCAAAACATCCATCATTTGAACCGCAGATTGAATTAGCCAGAAGAAATATGGCGAGTCTAGATAATGGATTAAGAAACAAGCGCCATGAAAACTTAGGAGAATATATCTACCCATTAAATAAAGAAGATTATGAAAGATTTCTCGGAGAAAAAAGCAAAGCGTTATCGGAAAGGATTGATGATAATTTAAAAATGTTGAAACGGCTGAAAGATAAGTAACATGAATTACATTACATATCTAACATACGACGATTTGTTGGATAAACACAATGAGGTTATTTGTAAGTCTGGTGGGGCAACAGGCGTGTTGAATGAAAATTTACTGCGAGGCTTTATTGAATTTATACAAGATGATGTATATTATTCGAGTTTTGAAGAAAAACTTACTCATTTAGTCTTTTCTATTGCTAAAAATCATGGGTTTTGTGATGGAAATAAGAGGACGGCTATTATAGTTGGGGCGTTTTTCTTAGAGCTGAACGCTTTTGATCAATTCATTATAGACACTTTTATTCAAAATATGGAAGGCATTATTCTGCTTACGGTGCAAGGGTTAATTGATAAAGACCAACTTCGTCAAATGATAAGCGATTTTATTTATAACGGTAAAATGTCAGAAGAAACCCAAATGATTTATGTGGAGATATTAGGAAAAATAAGTAACGAATAATATCTAAATAAAAACATATATAAAAAACTTCACGCTTGCAATGTGAAGTTTTTCTTTTGGCGGAGAGAACAGGATTCGAACCTGCGAGAGGCTTGCGCCCCAACACGCGTTCCAGGCGTGCGCCTTAAACCACTCGGCCATCTCTCCAACGCTTGCTTATTATACACAAAAAACATCTGAATGCCAATTGCTAAACCGGTCAGTTTAGGGTATAATTTAGTCAGATAATTTTCTGTATTTTTTAACGACTGCAATTTTTTGAAGAAAGGATAATTTTAATGTTTAAAAAACAATCAAAACTGCCAAAATCTAACCCCAAAAAAACTAAAGAAAAATTAGTGCGGGCTGGATTGTTGTGGGTCAGTTTATTATTTGCTGGTTTTGTGTTATTTGCGCTGTGGCAAGGTCGTGGTGCGCTCAAATCGGTGCCAATTTCTGACGTAATTAATCGTGCCAACAAAGGCGAAATCGAAAAGCTCGAAATCCAAGATAACACTGTAACGGTCACTAAAAAAGGCGAATCTAAACCGAGCGAATTGTCGCAAAAAGAAGCTGGCTCGAGTATTTACGAACAAGGTCTTAAAAAAGACGCTCCAGTTCAAGTCCAAGTTCATAAACCATCTGAGGCTGGTAGTTTGATCAGCACACTAGTGGTGATGGTGATTCCGACTTTGATTGTGATCGCCTTTTTGATGTTTATGATGCGCCAGGCTCAGGGTCAAAATAACCAAGCCATGGGCTTTGGCAAAAGTCGAGCTCGTTTGTATGGCTTGGACGGCAAAAAAGTCAAATTTACCGATATCGCTGGCAATGAGAATGCTAAAAAAGACCTCGAAGAAGTAGTTGATTTCCTGAAAAATCCTAAAAAATACTCGCGTCTTGGCGCTAAAATTCCTACCGGTTTGTTGATGGTTGGTCCTCCGGGTACCGGCAAAACCATGTTGGCACGTGCCGTCGCCGGCGAAGCTGAAGTGCCGTTTTTCTCGATTTCTGGTTCGGAATTCATGGAAATGTTCGTCGGTGTCGGAGCTTCACGGGTTCGCGATTTGTTCTCCAAGGCACAGAAGAACGCTCCAGCGATTATTTTCATTGATGAAATCGACGCAGTTGGTCGTAAGCGTGGCTCAGGTATGGGCGGTGGTCACGATGAGCGTGAACAGACCCTCAACCAAATTTTGGTTGAAATGGATGGTTTTGAAAACGATACCAACGTGATTGTTATTGCAGCTACTAACCGCGCCGATGTGCTTGATCCAGCTTTGCTTCGTCCAGGACGTTTTGACCGTCGGGTTAAGATTGAATTACCAGAACGAGCTGATCGCTTGGCGATTTTGCAAACTCATTTCAAAAACAAACCAACCGACAAAACGGTGGATCTTGACGCCTTAGCCGCCAAAACCGCTGGCTCGAGTGGGGCAGATCTCGCTAATATCGCGAACGAATCAGCGATTATCGCGGCCGGTTTAGACCATAAAGAAATCACCAACGATGATCTAACCGAAGCTTTCGAAAAAGTCGCTATCGGTCCCGAGCGCAAAACCAAGGTCATGAACGAAGCTGAACGTCGTCTGACGGCGGTTCATGAGGCTGGCCATGCGGTGGTTGGTCATGTTTTGCCGAACTCTGATCCGGTTCACAAGGTGACGATTATTCCGCGGGGTGGCACTGGGGGCGTAACCTGGTTTATTCCGCCGGAAGATCGCAGTTATCGCAATATTTATGATTTTAAAGACATTTTGGCACGAGCTATGGGTGGTCGTCAGGCAGAGCGCTTGGTTAATGGTGAGGACGCGATTACCACTGGTGCTGGTATGGATTTAAAAACTGCTACCGATATTGCTCGCGATATGGTGACTGAGCAAGGTATGGGTCGGGAACTGCGTGATCAAGTATTCCATGATGATGACGGTGGTATGATTTTTGATAAAATTACGCACGCTCGACCGTATTCCGAAAAAACTGCTCAAAAAATCGACGCTGAAGTTGAGGCTTTGGTTAAAGAAGCTGTGATGCGCGCTCGGGTTATTCTCGAGAAAAACCGCGCCTCGCTCGACGCCTTGGCCGAAGCTCTACTAGAAAAAGAAACCATCGAAGCTGACGAAGTAGCCGAGATCCTCAAAAACGCTAAATTGCCCAAAGAGGCAAAACTCTACTAAACGCCGATGAAACAGCAAGCCCGTCGAGTTGTTGCTCTGGCTAATCGCAAACTCAGCGTCAAAACCGCCGCGATTTTACTATCAGGTTCGATTTTATTATCGAGCCTGTTAGGCATTTTGCGCAGTCGCCTGCTCAACGGCTATTATCTGGATACTTATCCGACGGGAATTGACGCCTATACGGTGGCGTTTATCATTCCGGATTTTATGTTTTCGATTTTGGTGTCGGGCGCACTGACGGTGACTTTTGTGCCGGTTTTTAATCAACTGCGCAACGACAAACGCTACAGGGATAACCGCGGAGCCTGGGAGCTGACCTCTAGCGTAATCAACCTGATGAGTTTGGTGACGCTCGCTATTTCGGTGCTGATTATGATTTTTGCTGAACCACTGATTCAGTATGTGGTGGGGCCGTATCTGAGCGAAGCCAGTCGGGCGCTAGCTGCTAGTATGATGCGGGTAATTGCTATCAATCCGTTTTTGTTCTCGATTTCGGGTATTATGACCAGTTTGCAACAAGCTTACGGGCGGTTTTTCTTTTATGCAATTGCGCCAGCGGTCTATAATTTAGGCATTATTCTCGGCATTACGGTTTTTACTGATGGCATTACGTTGTTCGGCTGGCGGGTGTTTGACGGTGGAATTATGGGGGTGGCGATTGGCGTGGTGTTTGGCTCAATTTGCCAGTTGGCAATTAGTGCAATCGGTGTGATGGGGCTGGGTTTTCGGTATAATTTTAAGATTTTTTGGGATAATGAAGGTTTTATGAAGGTCCTCAAAATCTTCCCAGCGCGCTCACTTGATCAGGGCGCAGATTATCTTAATAGCCTAGTGGAAACCCGCTTGGCATCGGGCATGGCGCCAGGGACGATTACGGCTTATAATATGGCGCTGACTTTGCATACCATGCCGATTAACTTGATCGGTGTAGCGATTTCTAACGCGGCCTTTGCTAGCATGACTGAGAAACTATCACTGGGGCAGACTGGGCAATTCAAACGCGAAGTTCAAGCGATTTTGCGGACAATTATGTGGATCGCTTTGCCGATTGCGGTGATATCGTTTTTTGCCCGGGGCTATGTGGTTAGTTTTATCAAAAACGGGGGACATTCGCTGATTGCGGGCTTGTTCGGAGCGTTGGTAGTGGCGATTTTCTTCCGATCGATTTATCATATTTTGGCACGGACTTTTTACGCTCAACAAGACACCAAAACGCCATTTTATGTGTCATTAGTGGCAATTACCATCAATATTGGACTTGCTGTGATTTTTACAACAATATTTAAATTCGGGGCTTATGGTTTGGCTTGGAGTCAATCAATTACGGCGCTGGTGGAAGTGATAATTTTATCGATCGCCATGCGCTTCAAAGTCAAAGGGATTTTGGACGAGCAATTTATGATTTGTTTTTGCAAAATGGCGATTTCGGCGACAGTTACGGCAGTGATATGCTATAGTTTGGTGTTAAAACTGCCACTGCGGGATAGCGACAAAAGCTTTTTTGTGACTTTTCCGAAGTTTTGCTTGATTAGCTTGGCTAGTGGGCTGGTGTATTTTGGCTTGTCGCGAGCGTTTGGTTTAGACGAAGCGCGCGTGATTAGTCAAAAAATTAAGCGACTGATTTTACCAAAACCAGAGGAGAAACAATGACCGATTTAAATCATATCCGAAATTTTTGCATTATTGCCCATATTGATCACGGTAAATCGACTTTAGCCGATCGTTTGATGGAGCAAACGGCGACCGTTGATAAGCGTCAGATGAAATCGCAATTGCTTGATTCGATGGAGCTGGAGCAAGAGCGGGGCATCACTATCAAATTAACACCAGTGACAATGAAATATTGCCATAACGATGCTGAATATATGTTAAATTTGATCGACACGCCAGGGCATGTTGATTTTAGTTATGAGGTTAGTCGGAGTTTGGCGGCTTGCGAGGGAGCGATTTTGATTGTTGACGCTTCGCAAGGTGTGCAGGCTCAGACCTTAGCGAATATTTATTTGGCGTTGGAAGCTGATTTAAAAATTATCCCAGTTTTGAACAAAATTGACCTGCCGGCCGCTGATGTACCAAAAGCCAGTCGAGAAATTATCGAACTACTCGGTTGTGATGAAAGCGAAATTCTCAAAGTTTCCGCCAAAACTGGCGAAGGTGTCGAGGCGGTTTTGCAGGCGGTGGTAGAGCGGATTCCGGCTCCACGAGGTGAAGTTGACGGCCCCACTCGCGCGCTGATTTTTGACTCGTATTATGATGATTATCGCGGAGTGGTGCTGTATGTGCGAGTGGTCGATGGCAAACTCGGCAAAAACTCAAATATTACGATGCTGGCGACTAAAGCCGATGGCCTAGCGCTAGAAGTCGGTCAGCTCAAACCAAAAATGACTGCTCAAGCTAGCCTCAGCTCGGGTGAAATTGGCTACATTGTGACCAACTTAAAATCAACTCGCGAAGCGCGTGTTGGTGATACCATCGCCCTGACTAAACAAGTTAGTCAAACTCGCCCGCTCAGTGGTTACAAAACCGTTAAGCCATTCGTCTACGCTGGCTTTTTCCCGGTGTCTAACGAAGACTACCAGGATTTAAAAGACGCCATCGAGAAAATTTCACTGAGCGATTCGGCGTTAGTGTTTGAACCAGAAAATTCACCGGTGCTGGGCTTTGGGGTGCGGGTTGGTTTTTTGGGATTACTGCACATGGATATTATCAAAGAGCGCTTGGAACGCGAATATGGTCTTGAGCTAGTATTAACTAATCCATCGACTGATTATCAGGTGATTTTAAAAAACGGTCAGGAATTAACCGTTAAATCTGCTGCTGACCTTCCTGACATGGTGCAAATTGAAGCCTTGCGCGAGCCCTGGATTAAAGGTGAAATTATCGTGCCGAAGGACTACGTTGGGGTAGTGATTCAACTGATTATTTCCAAGCGTGGTCAACAAAACAACGTATCGTATCTCGAGGATCGAGCGGTGATCGAGTTTCGAGCGCCATTAGCTAACTTACTGACTGATTTTTACGATCAACTGAAGTCGATGACCAGCGGTTATGGCAGTTTTTCCTATGAATTTGATAAATACCAACAAGACGATTTAGTCAAACTCGATTTTTACGTGTCAGGAGAAATGGTTGACGCGCTCAGTCTAGTGGTGCATCGCACTGAATCTTACAGTGTCGGTCGTGAATTAGTTAAAAAACTTAAAGAAGTAATCCCCCGCCAGAACTTCCAGGTCAGTTTGCAAGCAGCGATTGGCGGAAAATTTATCGCGCGTGAAGATATTTCGGCTTATCGCAAGGACGTGACTGGCTATTTGTATGGTGGTGACGTGTCACGCAAGAAAAAACTCCTCGCCAAACAAGCCAAGGGCAAAAAACGCATGAAAAAATTCGGCAAAGTCGACATCCCAAGCGAAGCTTTTATGGTAATGCTCAAGCGCGATTAGCTTTTTAATAAAAACCGTGTAAAATAATCTTATGGAAACCACAGCTTATCTCGAAACCTTAATCGCTAATTATCACCCCTCAGCCCGCGCTGTTGATATTGTAAATAATACAACATTGGTCTTAATCGCTGGAGTGGCTGGTGCTGGCAAAGATACCATCAAACAACGATTATTAAAAACTGGTCAGTTTTACCATTTGGTATCGCACACCACGCGGGCACCACGTTTGAACAATGGTCAGCCAGAAATCGATGGCCAGGATTATCATTTTATTAGCCTAGACCATGCCCAACAAATGCTCGAGCAACAGGAGTTTATCGAAGCCAAATTGGTTCATGGGCGAGTTTATGGCACTAGCTTGGCGGAGGTAGAACGAGCGCTGGCTGATCATAAATTACCGATGACTGATATCGATGTCCAGGGCGTGGCGGAATATTGCGCTATTTCTCAGCAGGTCGTGCCAATTTTTGTTCTGCCACCGAGCTATGAAACTTGGCTAGCTCGACTTCGCGGACGTTACGCCAGCGCTGAAGAGTTTGAGGCGGAATGGCTACGACGACGCCACTCAGCCGAGCTGGAACTGCAATCGGCACTAGATAATTCTCGCTACTTTTTCTTGGTGAATGATAATTTAGACCAAGCCGTGGACTCGGCGCATCAGCTAATCGCAGGTCAAATTGACAAAACCGCCCAGCTTCAAGCCCGCCAGCTGGCTCAACAACTGCTAAACCAGCTCCAATCAGCAGATGCTTAATCGCTAACTAGTTTGAACTTAAAATTACTCCAAAAAAAGATAAAAGCGCCCGATTATCAGGCGCTTTTTAAGGTGCTAGAATTTAAGACCTGTGCTATCGGTTTGCGTGCTGACGATTTTTCCAGCACGAATTTCAGCGCTATCACCATTTTCCCAAGTTAATTTAAAGCTCGGATAGAAATTTTCTTTAATCAATTCGCATTGGCGACCTTGTTTTTTGCCATGCACTAGCTCCCTAATCACTATTCCGTATTCGTTAGTCCACATTTCTTTAGCTTTGTGGATACTATCATAGAGGACGTAGATGTCTGACGCCTCTTTTTTCTCGATTTTTGAATCTGTGATTAAGTCAATCGATACTGGAGAATGACCCAACTCTATATAAATTAGAATATTTTCCCCAATTTTAGAAGTTTCGTCTAAGGCTTTGGTTACAAGTTGTTTAAATTCTGTTATAGTATTCATATTTGCCTCCTTAAATAAAAATAAATTTAGTATTAGCTAATGATTTGACCGTTTTTGATAACGATTTTTTCGTTGTCAATCAGAAGTTCAAAATTATAGCTTTTCTCCGTCAATCTAGCCGGAGCAATAAAGATTGGAATATCTTCTTTTAAAACGCCTTTTGCGTCAAAGTGTCGCTCTTGTAGCAACTCCTTCTTGATAGACAGCGAGAAAAGCTGTTGAATCGGATGCCAGCTCAAAGTAGTACTGACGCCTACTTTTAAGACTCCATCAAACTTTTCATGATGTTTTTCGTATTTTTCCAGATCGTCTATAGATTTGGACACTGAATGAACGTCATGATTTTTGATACAGTCCAGTGGCAAACTAATCGATGCGTCAACTAGTTTCCTGTGACTTTTAACCTTACTAAAAAAGTTTTGAACGTCTGACCTATGTTCCCTAAACAGGTCGATTTTTTCTTTTGAAGCAATAATGGCCTCAAAAGTTTCTTGATTTTGATGCATTTTATTTCCCCTCTTTTCTTAAGTGGTTTGAATTTTAGACCAATAATTGTCCAGCCACTTAAATTTTTTGGAGGCAAATAGCAAATATTAAACCTCCAGCTCGATAATCGGTCATTAATCTACAAGGGTGATTAACGAGCTGGAGGTTTAAAACTTTTTCAAAGAACTATATCTTATCATTATAGCAGAAATAATTCAAAAAATCAAGCTTTTAGCATAATTATTATCAACTAGCACTCTCTTGACTAGAGTGCTAAAATTTGCTATAATCAAACCATGAATTTAACCAAACGTCAGTTGGATATTTTGATTGCAATTATTGAGCAATACGCCGAAGTGGCAGTACCGGTTGGTAGTGTAACCTTGGCTAAATTGTTTGATGTGTCGAGCGCCACGATTCGTTTAGAAATGGCCCGTCTTGAGGAGCTGGGTTTGATTCAGCAACCGCACACTTCGGCTGGGCGGATTCCAACCGATCGCGGTTATCGGGTGTATGTTAATCATCTTGGTGAACAGCGTCAGGCGGAACATCTGCCGGTCAAAGCCAACGACCGCGCCAAGCAAGCCTTCGCCCGCCAAATCGCTAGTCGCGGGCAATCAGCTGATCTGATTATCCGTCAAGCGGTCAAAGGTCTGGCTGACGCCACTGAGAATTTCGGTTTTGCGACGATTGGCGATCAGATTTATACTTGCGGTCTCAGTCATTTGTTTAATCAGCCGGATTTTAACCAGCGGGCAGACATTGTGGCGCTATCGAATTTGATTGATAATCTCGAGCCATGGCTAGCCGAAGCCCGACCGAACGAGTCGATTTCGGTTTATATTGGTTCGGAAAATCCAATTGGCAAACAGAGCGGGGCGAGCTTGATTATCGCTCGGTTTAATTCGCCGTATAGCCACCGTAGTTACATCGGGGTGATTGGTTCGACGCGTCAGAGTTACGCCAAGGTGATGTCGCTGGTGGAACAGACTGGATATTTGCTTGAGGAATTATTACAATAAATTAAACGAGGATAAATAATGAAAAAAGACCAAAAAATTATCGACGAAATTCAAAAATTAGACCAGGAAAATGGCGAATTGTTGTTGGATTTACAACGAACGCGGGCAGATTTTGAAAATTATCGCAAAAATGTTGATGCCGACCGCGAACGGGCTAAAACTTTAGCCAAAAAAAGCCTATTGCTTGAGTTGTTGCCGGTGTTAGACGATTTGGACTTGGCGATTGCTCACGCGCCGGCCGATTTGGCGGAGCATAAATGGGCGCAGGGTGTGCTTAATCTCAACAAAAAACTCGCCACTAGTCTCGCTAAAATTGGTTTGGAACGGATTGAAATTGGGGCTAACGAGGAGTTTAATCCAGAACTGCACGAAGCGGTGACTTTTGAGGATGGCGACGGCGATACCGAAATTATCGCCGAAGAGCTCCGACCAGGCTATAAATACCAAGGCGAAGTTTTACGTTCCAGCATGGTTAAAGTCAAGCGCTAAATTAACCCAAAATCACCGAAAATCTAGTAGTCAGGGGTGACTTTTACCCCTGTTTTTGCTATAATAAGCTTATGCTTACTACCGAAACCAAACAAGATTTACAAAAATTTATCCGGGCGACCAATTATTTAAGTGTGGCGCAGATTTTTTTGCAAGATAATTTTTTATTGGAGCGCCCGCTGATCCCAGCTGATATCAAACCGCGTTTGCTCGGTCACTGGGGTACTTGCCCCGGGATTAACGCAATTTATGCTCATCTCAATCTGTTAATCAAACAAAAAGCCATCAATCAGGCGATTTTTGTGCTGGGACCGGGGCATGGTTTTCCGGCGTTGCAAGCCAATTTGTTTTTGGAACAGGCGCTGGAGCAAGTCGATCCCCAGGCGACGCTGACCGCACAAGGCATCGCTTATATTGCTAAAAACTTCTCGTGGCCGTATGGTTTCGCCTCACACGCCAACCCCGAGGCGCCGGGCGTGATTTCAGAAGGTGGCGAACTAGGCTATTCGCTATCGACGGCGTTTGGGGCGGTGCTTGATCAACCGGAATTGATCACTTTTTGCTTAATTGGTGATGGCGAAGCCGAAACAGCCTCGCTAGCCGGATCTTGGCAACTGAACAAGTTGCTTAATCCGCAAACTGATGGCGCGGTGTTGCCGATTTTGCATCTCAATGGTTATAAAATCTCTGGTCCGACGCTGTTTGGTCGAATGAGCGACAAGGAGTTGATTGATTATTTCTCGGGTTTGCGTTATCAGCCGTTGATTGTGGATTATGATGGTGACCAGGCGGATGAGCGTCTGCATCAGACCTTATCTAAAGCTTATGACAAAATTACCGCCATCAAAGCCGGCACGGCAGACGACCAGCGTCTCCCGGTGGTGATTTTTCGGTCGGCTAAAGGTTTAACCGGCCCAGAGCAATTTTCGGGCAAAAAAATCGCCGGCAATCATGCTTCGCACCAGGTGGTATTGACCAAAGCTAAAACCGATGCTGATCAATTAGCTTTGCTTGAACAGTGGCTCAGATCGTATCAGTTTGCGGAATTATTCACTGAACAGGGTTTTGGGGAGTTTAAAAATGTCATTCTGCCACAAATTCGTCGGCGGATGGGTAATAACCAGTTAGCTGTTGGCGCGGAACGAACAGAGCTACGGTTGCCAGATAGTGCGATATTAGCGGTAGATACGGCGCATTATGACAAATCATTGTCGATGAACAAAGCGGGTGAGTATTTGCGCGAAATTTTCCGTTTGAACGCTGATCGGCGCAATTTTCGACTATTTTCGCCAGATGAAACCACTTCCAATCGCCTCCAAGCGGTGTTCGAAGTAACCAAACGGGCTTGGAATTTGCCGATCAAATTGTGGGACGATTTTTATGCACCAGACGGACGAGTGATGGAAATTCTTAGCGAACAAGGTCTGCAAGGTTTGTATCAAGGGTATAATTTGACCGGTCGTTATGGCGCGATGACTAGCTACGAGGCATTTATGCCAATTGCCGGCAGTATGGTTGACCAATATGCTAAGTTTTTAAAACAAGCCGAGCGGGTGGAGTTTCGTCATAATTTAGCGCCGATGGCCTATTTGCTGACCTCAGTCGGTTGGCGTCAAGATCACAACGGTTTTTCGCACCAAAATCCGGGATTTATCGCTAATTTATTAAACCATCAAGCTGGCAGTTCGGTCTTTTTCCCTAGTGATCAAAATGCCATGCTAGCGGTGCTTGATAAAATTTATAGCTCAACTAACACTATTAACGCTGTAGTGGCGGGCAAACAAGAGCAAAAATTATGGCGTAACTTTGACCAAGCACAAACTGATGTGGCAAAGGGCGCCACGATTTGGTCGGAACTGAGTGATGACAATCCTGATCTAATCTTGGCGGCGGCTGGCGATTATATGCTGAGTGAGGCGGTGCGGGCGCAACAACTGATTAAACAAGAATTGCCCGATGTGCGTGTGCGCTTCGTCTACGTGTCGAGTTTAACTTGTGGGGCGATCGGTCACCACGATCATCAATTGGATCAGGCGGAATTTGAGCAGATTTTTACCGCTGATCGACCGATTATCTTTAATTTTCACGGCTATCCGGAGACAATTAAAGCAATTTTGTTTAATTATTTGACGACCAATCGAGCCAGTGTGCATGGCTATCGAGAACAAGGTTCGACCACTACACCGTTTGATATGATGGTGCGCAATCAGACATCGCGTTGGCATTTATTGATGGCGACGGCCGAAGCGCTTGTTAAAACCAAGAAAATCTCGACTGATCAGCGCGACCAACTTTTGACTAAATACCACCAAAAAATCGCCGAACATATTGATTACATCAAACAACACGGCGTCGATCTGCCAGAGATTATCTAATTCACCATTAAAACAAGCTATTCTTCATTCTCAATAAATCCACCGCTTTGGTGGCGCCTACGTTGAAAAAGCTTTTGCTAGCTAAACACCCTCTGTTCCTTTCGAGGAACAACAAGGTCGCTCCCAGGAGTGACCTTTATTTTTAAATACTGTTTAAAATCTCAATTGCGGCGTCAAAAATATCTTTATTCCGGCGCTTAATTGGCTCAACTACGTTCCCATCGACTGAGTCGTCACCAATTAGAAATTCGGTGAATTTAATCTCACGATACTCAGCCAAAGCTAGTAATGCCGATAACTCCATCTCAACGCCAACGCAACCACGCTCTTTCATCAGAGCTATTTTACCAGGGGTTTCTCGATAGACCGCATCAGTTGTCCAGATTTTACCTTCAATGGTTGTGAAATTATTTTTTCTAAAAACATTCCTACAAACAGTCAGAGCGTTTTTGTCAACATCAATTTCATCACTCGCTGGAATATAATGATAACTAGTACCTTCTTCACGATAAGCACTGGTTGGTAAAATGATTGTATTTTGAGCAATATGTTTGTCAAGTCTACCGCAAGTGCCAAAAGCGACTATTTGTTTAATTCCACTGGCAATTAAAAGTTCCGTATCGCAAACGCACCCTGCTGAACCCATCGTTGGATAAACTAATAGAATTTTCTGGTCATTGACTTTGATGTAGCGATAGGTATCAAAAACACGACCAAAAGCATTGGTTACGGGAAAAGTTTCTAATTCTTTATCCGGAAGTATTAGCTCTTCCCAAATTTCATCGTCAAAAATAAGTAAACATTTTGATGGCGAGTCATTTAATTTTAGATCACTTGGTCCGAAAACCGTTTTTCTTTCGGGATCGTATTTAATCATACTTATACTATAACATCATTCACCATCAAATCAAGCTATCATTCATTCTCAATTAAATACCTCAGATCTAATCTGAGGTATTCTTTTTGTCGATTATTAACGCTCATCAAAACAACTCGAGAAACCGTCTTCTTTGCGAATAGCCTCAGCATAATTACTCCAGATGTAATCACTGTCTTTTAGAATGAACTCTGAATTACTAAAAACATTTTGCTCGGCTTCGCAAATAATAGCGTGCCAATATTTGGAAATTGTCTCAGTTAAATAATCAACGATTTGTTGTTTTTGGTCGAGATTGGCTTTTTCCCAGTCAACTTTAAACTCTTCGACAATTTGTTGATAATCTTTTTCGACATTATTTTGAATATCTCGGTTCCATTTGTCTTTAAAACTCTGCACTAATTTGCTCACTTGATTGTTATTCATGGTAACCTCCATTTCGATAATTTCTGCAAATAACTCCTCCCAGTTATAGTATAACACTTTTGATAATGGAATCAAGGGAACCAAGCTATTCTTCGCTGTCGATAAATCCACCGCTTTGGTGGTGCCAGAGTTTAGCGTAGATACCTTTTTGTTTAATCAATTGGTCATGCGTGCCGTCCTCGACGATTTGACCTTGATCAAGCACAATAATCCGATCAAGCTTGGCAATGGTTGACAGTCGATGGGCAATGACGAGTGAGGTGCGATTTTTCATCAAATTGTCCAAACTGTCTTGGATCAACTTCTCACTTTCGGAATCAAGAGCTGACGTGGCTTCGTCGAGTACTAAAATTGGTGAGTTTCTTAAAATCGCTCGCGCAATGGCAATTCGTTGACGTTGACCGCCGGACAATTTTACACCCCGCTCGCCGACCATCGTGTCTAAACCTTCGGGTAATTTACTAATAAATTCCCAAGCGTTGGCCTCTTTGGCGGAAGCAATAATCTCCACTTCGCTCGCCTCGGGTTTGCCATAGGCGATATTATCGCGAATCGAACGATGAAACAGTGATGATTCCTGCGGAACGTAAGCGATTGATTTATGAAGGCTCTCCTGAGAAACTTTAGTAATATCTTGGTTGTCAATCAACACCGCCCCGTCGCTAACATCGGAAAATCGTAACAAAATTCGCGTCAAAGAAGTTTTGCCAGAACCGCTTCGACCGACTATTCCGACGCGTTGACCAGCGGGAATTTTTAAATTAAATTGATTAAAAATATTAACACCAGCTCCGCCTTCGTAAGTATAAGATATGTTTTTGAACTCGACGGTGCCTTTTTTGACTTGTAGTTTTTTGGTGGTTTGGTCGACCAATTTAGTTTTGGTGGTTAAAATTTCCGCCATTTCGCTGGCTTCGCCGATAATGCGGTAATATTTACGGACGATATTGGTAATGCCCCAAAGTTGATGAGTAACCTGCCCGGTATAATTTAAGACCAGATAGGCGATGCCAACCGACATCCAACCGTGCTCGCTGGCAATTACGGCGGCGACTAGAGCGGTGATAATCAAGACGTTGTTCAGGCTGGAGTAGGCGGTATCAGAGATTAAAACGCCACGCATGACTTTAAGTGAGTTGGTGCACCAGGTATTGACTTGGTTAGTGACGTGTTTGACTTCGTGTGGTTCTTGTCCATTGGATTTGACGATGGCGATATTGCCGATTGAGTCAGCAATCAAACCGGTGAGTTTGGTGCTTGATTTGGCTTCGTTTTCGTTGAGTTCAGTCATGAATTTCGAGCTGTGAATCACCACGAAGATAAAGATGATAGTAATTACCACTAAAATTAAGGCATATTGCCACAGATAAAAACTCAGTACGATGACGGTTGTGGTGATGCTAACAATAACTGGCACTAAGCTCCAAATTAATTCATCCCAGAGGCGTTCAAACGAACCGACGAATTTGTGAGTTTGACTGACGAGTGAGCCACTAAATTTACTAGAGTGAAAATCGATACTTTGATTGATGAGTTTTTTAAAAATCGCTTGGTGCATGTCAGCTTGGACTTTGAGTTCGATACGCCAGACAATCCACAACACTAAGCGCCATCCAATTACTCCCGCCAGAACTTGGGTAACAGCATAAGCGATAACCAGCCCAGAGGTAGTTTGCCAACTAATAGTGCCTGCCTGAAACTGGTTTAAGATTTGTGATAGGAAGACTGGTGCTAAAAAATTACCGATTAAAATAGTCGCGGCTACCACGATAATATTGGCAATAGCGAATTTGCGATAGGGTTTGGCGAAGCTGAGTAACAGCTTGATGATTTGGAAGTTTTTCATAGAGCCTTTCTTGTTGAGTTTAGATCATAAGTAGTGGGATAAACTTTTAAAAAAGTGGCTAATATTTAGTCAATTTTAAACAAGCGGTTGTTAAAATTAAATACTAGCGATAAGTGATTAGCAAAAGTTTTCCATTATATTAATTATAGCATAACTAGCTTCAAAAGTCCATACCATAGCAAAAAACTAAAAATATGTTAAAATAAAGGGTAGTTTTACAAAAAAATAAAGGAGATCTATGAACGATAAACTAATCCTGATTACTAACCCCGGCTCGGCTAGCCGTAAATACGCGCTGTATCAAGGCGAGACATGTTTGGCGACTTTGCATTTTGAATATGTTAACGACCAACCGTATTGTGAAATCGCCATTGATGGTGTCAAAACGCCAGTGGACTTAACCATCTCAGACTTGAGCCAGTCAGCCAGTGAGTGCGAACGTATTTTGCGCGAACAAGGCGTGCTCAAGCCCGACCAAAAAATTGGCGTGGTAGCAGCCCGAGTGGTAGCGCCAAGTCGTGACTTCCAACTCGACCAAATCGTCACCGACGAAGTGATTGCCAAGCTCGAAAAAGTCCAGAGCAAAGCGCCACTTCATACCGGTGTTAACTTGAGTGAAATTAAATATTTTAAAGAAATTTTGCCAGCTGATGTGCCGGTGGTGGCAATCTCGGACAGCTCATTCCACGCTACTAAGCCGATTGAGGCTTTTCGTTATGCCATTGACACTGAATTGCAAGACAAATTAGACATCGGTCGGTTTGGCTATCACGGCATTTCGGTTAGCTCAATTGTTGAAATCATGAAACGCGAAAATATTTTGCCAGAGAAATTAATCGTGGCGCACTTGGGCGGTGGGGCTAGTATCTCGGCTGTGGTTAACGGCAAAAGCGTCGATAATTCCATGGGCTTTACGCCAAACAGTGGTTTGATGATGGCGACTCGCTCCGGTGATATTGATCCGTCAGTGGTGTTTGTGATAAAAAAAGCTCTCGGTCTAGATGATGAGCAGATGGAAAAATATCTCAACAAACAATCTGGTTTCCTGGGACTTGGTGGCAAGTCGGACGATATGCGCCTGGTACTTGAAGCAGAACGTAACGGTGATGAGCGAGCCATTGTCGCCAACAAAACTTATCGCTATATGTTAGTAAAAACCATCGGTGCGATGGCGGCGGCCATGAACGGCGTGGATGCGATTGTGTTTACGGCGACAGTTGGCGAGCGCGGGGCTGATGTCCGTGAACCAATTTGTCAGATGCTGACTTATCTTGGCTTTACGCTTGATCACGACAAAAACTGGAATCTTGACAAGCACGCACCGCTAGCTAACTTAGCAGCCGACGATTCCAAACCAATTTATATGATCAAAACCGATGAACTTCGAGAAATGGCACGTCGTACGTTGGTGGTATTAGGCTAGATTTCTTATAGAAAAACTATCATCATAAAACCGCTCGTGTCATATCGGGCGGTTTTGTATTTGTAAAAACAAAAATCAAACAAAAAACACCTTCGTTGAGGTGAATTTTGGTAGGCCTCTACTGCCTGAATTAACGATTTGACATCTGAAGATGCTTTATTTTAACTCGTTGTGTTATTTGAAGAGTACTAAACAAACTGTGTGTTTGTTAAGGTACATTTAGATTATAGACCGAAATAGTTATTAAATCAAGCTTTGTGATACAATTATTGAAGAAAGAGAGGAAAAATGAAAAAATATTCTATTGGCTTAGATATTGGAGTTGCCTCAGTCGGCTGGGCGGTAGTTGATGAAAATAATCAATTAGTCCGCTACAAAAAGAAAAACATGTGGGGTTCGCGATTATTCGATGAGGCACAAACTGCGGAAGCTCGTCGAGTTAATCGTTCAGCACGTCGTCGGTTGAAACGGCGAGCGCAACGTATTAATTTTTTGCAACATCTTTTGTCGCCGATGGTGTTGTCAGTTGATAATGGCTTTTTTATGAAGATGAATGAATCAGGTCTTTATAAAAAAGACGAAAATGACAACGAAGGAATTCCTAAATACAGTCCGCTTTATGAATCACTCAAGGATGCTGGTTATTCAGAAAAAACAAAAGGTGATCTCAAAAAATATCCGACTATCTATCATTTGCGTAAAGCTCTAATGGAGTCGGACGAAAAGTTTGACCCGCGATTGGTTTATTTGGCGATTCATCACATTATTAAATATCGCGGAAATTTTTTATATCCTGGGCAGGAATTTAAATTAGAAGACACTCAAAAAATTAGTGAGAATTTGTCGCAAGTGTTCGATTACATGGAAGAGCAACTGGGTTTTGACGCGGCTGAGTTAGAGAAGCACAAAGGGCAAATTATCACTATCTTTAAAAATAATAAATTAAGTCGTTCAGCACGTCGATCTGAAATTCAGCAATTATTTAACTTTAAGGCTAATCAAAAAACTTGTTTTACAAATATTTTGGGGGCGTTTTTGGGCTTTAAGATTGATGCTCACAAGATTTTTACCGATCTTGACAAAACCGAAATCGAGTTTGCTAAGTTTGAAGAGAAACGTGATGATTTGAGCGAAAATCTTGGTGAGAGAATCGAGTTTTTTGACCTGCTCCAGAGCGTCTATAGTTGGGTGGTGTTACAAAACATCTTGCGTGGGGAGAGCAGTATTTCGCAGGCCATGATTAATAAATACGATGATTATGCTCGGGATTTGCGATTTATTAAAAAACTATTCAAGCAATATCTCACAAAACAAGAATATCAGGAATTCTTTCGATCAAAACCAGATGCCAAGGGTGAATTTAGTCATTACACTAAATACACAGAGTCGGGCTGGAATTATCAAGAATTTATCAAAGATCTAAAAAACTTCCTAGATAAAGCTCAAAAAGCTGGCGCCTCATTTGATTCTGAGGATGCGCAACGCTTTACAAAGCGTCTTAAAGAAGACGAGGCTTTTTCGAAGTTGCGCATGAGCGATAATGGAGCAATCCCCTATCAACTACATAAAAATGAGTTAATAAAAATCATTGAAAAACAAGGCAAGTTTTATCCAGAATTGCTTGAAAAAGTCGATAACGGCGATGATCAACAAAAATATAAACTGGTGCGACTGATTGAGTATCGGATTCCGTATTATGTTGGTCCACTTCAGACTGGTGCGAAGAAGCAATCGGAATTTGCTTGGATGAAGTGTCAAGATAATGGTGACATTACGCCGTTTAATTTCTATCAGAAAATTGACAAGCTTGGTTCGGCTGAGGCGTTTATTGAGCGGCTGACTAATAATTGTACTTATTTACCAGATCAGCCTGTTTTGCCGAAGTTTTCGCTATTGATTAGTGAGTTTAATGTGCGCAATGAAATTAAAAATATGCGGATCAATGGTGAACAAGCTCCAATAGAGCTGGAAAATAATCTGTTTCGAGATCTTTTCTTAAAAAAGAAGCGTGTGACGGTGAAGGACGTCAGTAATTATTTGAAAATACATCATTATCCTGCGTTAATCGATAATTCACAACTAGAAATTACTGGCTTGTCTGACAAATCTGGTTTTAATTCATCGATGAGTTCTTACATTGATTTGACTCAGAAAATTGGCTTAACTTTTGTTTTAGATACTTCGTCTAATGTTTATCAAATGGCGGAGAATTTGATTAAATGGGTGACAATTTTTGAAGATGAAGAGATTTTGCAAGAAAAAATTCGTCATGAATATGCTTCAGAATTATCTGAAGATCAGATTAGTAAGATTGCTAAATTAAATTATTCTAGTTGAAGTAATTTGTCGCAAAAACTATTGACGGAAATCAAAAGTCACCCTAAATACAGCGGGTTTGGCAAGTCGATCATCGAATTAATGCGCACTGAAAAAGCTAACTTTATGCAATTGATTTCTAGTGAGAAGTTCGGTATTAAGGCAAGATTGACAACTGAACTAGAAAAATTTATGGCAGATAATAAAGAAACTGATTATGATTTAGTTGATGGCTTGCCAGCATCGCCAGCTGTGAAGCGTGGAATTTGGCAAGCAATGAAGTTGGTTAAGGAAATTGTTGAATTGCAGGATGGTCGGCGACCAGAAAAGATCTATATTGAAATGGCTAGGGGTGGTGATGATACAGACCAAACAGCTAAACGCAAGAAAACGATAGAGAAGTTGTATGACAAGGTTGAGTTTAATGCTGCTTACACTACTAAAGAAGAACTAAAACAGCTAAAAAACGAATTAAAAGAATTTGAAAAAATTGATAAGCGAGCTTGGGAATTATATTTCCGCCAGCTCGGTAAATGTGCATATAGCGGTAAGTTTATTGCTCCTGATCAAATCGCTCAAACTTGCCAGATTGACCACATTATTCCGCGTAGTTTAACGAAGGATGATAGTATCGACAATAAAGTTCTGGTGTTGTCAGCTGAAAATCAACGCAAGCGCGAAGAATACCCACTTGACTCGGCAGTCGTCAAACGTCAGATATCTTTATGGCGCTATTGGCTGGATAATAATTTAATATCTCAGGCAAAATTCAATCGCTTAGTCCAGACTCAAGAAAAATATGACAAAGATATGGTGAGCGGTGATTTTATTAAACGACAACTAGTGGAAACCCAGCAAATCACCAAACATGTGGTTAGCTTGTTTAACCAGTTGTATAAACAAGACGACGTTGAATCGATTGTTGAGCCAGTGAAAGCGCAAATCACTAGTGAATTTCGCCAAAAGTTTAATTTTCCGAAATCACGCTTAATCAATGATTTTCACCACGCTAAAGATGCCTATTTAACGGCAGTACTAGGAAAATATTTAGCTGAAAAATTTACCGATCGGAAACGAAGTGTGTTGTATGAGCGCTATATGAAATTTGCTCACCAATTACCAAACGGCAAGACCGAAACTCGTCAAGATCGTGAAAAACGAGAGCTTGGTTTTGTGTTGCATGGTTTTATTACTGATCAAGAAGCGACTGGCGAAATTAACGATAAGCATCCTCGACTACAAACTGTGCGTCGTGTGATGCGGTTCAGCGATTGTTTAGTGACGAAGAAAACCGAAACTAATAACAATGGTCAGATATTCGATGCGACGTTATATAAAAAGTCTAATCAGGCGAAGGCGAAATTAATGCGCGGTAAAGACTTTCCGGTTGATAAATATGGTGGTCATACTAGCGATAAAATGGCACATATGATAGCTGTCGAATTCGTTGACTACAAAGGCAAGACAACGCGCAAGCTAGCCAAGGTGCCACTCCGAGTAGCGCTTATTGCTAAAAATGACGAAGAATTAAGAACTTGGTTAATAAACGAGCTTAGGGCTATCAAGGTTACGATTATTAAGAATAAAATTCCAAAACATCAGATTATAAGAACCAAGGACGGTAGTCTGTTGATTCTGACATCACAAGCGGATGCTGGCAATTTTAAACAGTTGCGTTTGCCGTATGAAATTGAAAATCGCTATGCGCATTTACAAAAGTTATTGACCGGGTTGGATGAATTTAACTCTACTGATGTGACTTTGGCACGGCGAATGCATTACCGATTACCGGATTTGGCGAGTAGAAGTGGTGAGCCTAGTTCTTATCAATATCAGTTTGTAGATGACATTTCTTATAAAATTAATAATTTCTTGAACCAGTTCTATCAAAAAATACTTGAAAAAATATCGATCAATATTCCGTTCTATGGTGAAAAAATGATTAAAAAAATCGAAAATTTTTATGAAGTTTTTGAATCTAGTGATGATATAATTCAGAAATTTAAGTTTTTAGAAGAAATGTTGCTATTAACGAGTGCTAACGCTGAATATCCAACTTTTGAAAAATTGGATATCTCAAAAAAATATTTTAATTCTGGCACTGGGCGTATTACCATGAAAACCTTCTATCTTGATGATATCGTTTTCTATGATTACTCAATCACTGGTCTTAAAGTTAAAAAGACCAACTTATAAAAAAGGCAGGGTGGGATGAGTTGGCGAACAGTTTTAGTGACACAAAAAGCAAAAGCTAGCTACAAAGATGGCTATATGATTATCAAAAGTGATGAAGGCGAAAATGTTATTCACTTAAGCGAGCTGGCAACGGTGATTTTTGAAAACACGGCCATTAACATCACGGCTTATTTACTGTGTGAACTGGCTAATAACAAAGTCAAAGTGATTTTTTGTGATCACAAACGTAATCCGTATGGTGAAATAATTCCTTATTATGGTCGTTATAACGTCAGTAAGAAAATGATGATTCAGTCAAACTGGCACGATGGTTTAAAGAAGCTATTATGGACAATGATTGTGGCACAAAAAATTCTCAATCAAGCTCAGCTTCTTGCTAAACACGGTTTTGAGGCTGAGGCGGAAATGCTGAAACAATATGCGCAAAATGTCGAGTTAGAGGATTCGACTAACCGTGAAGGCCATGCGGCGAAGGTTTATTTTAATGCGCTATTTGGTAAGCAGTTTTCGCGCGATCAAGATAATCCGATTAATGCGGCTTTAAATTATGGCTACGGGATTATTTTGTCGGCTTTTAATCGTGAAATTACTAATAATGGCTATTCAACTTCGCTAGGTATTAATCATATCAGTGAATATAATCCGTTTAATTTAACTTGTGATTTAATGGAGCCGTTTCGAGTGATCGTAGATGATTTTGTTTATCAAAATCGTATTTTGGCTTTTTCGTCAGAAATGAAAGTTGATTTAATTAACTTATTAAATTTGCGGGTAGTGATTGATGGTCAAAATCAATATTTAGCGAAAGCGATCGAGATTTATACTCGGTCGTTTTTTCAAGCTTTGGAAGAGAAAAACGCTAAGAAATTTATTACATATGAGTACAAGGACTAGATATATGCGAGTATTATTATTTTTTGATTTGCCGGTCGAAACCGAAACTGATCGACGCAATTATCGAATATTTCGTAAAAAATTAATTCAAGACGGCTTTATTATGCTCCAAAATTCAGTTTACGCTAAAATGGCATTAAATCCCTCGGCTGCCCAATTGGTGCGTGATCGAGTCGATAAATTCAAACCGCCAGCAGGCATTATCCAGATTTTGATAGTCACTGAAAATCAATTCGCTTCAATGGAATATATTTTAGGACAAAGTCAAACCAGTGTTATTAATTCGACGGATCGGTTGGTGTGTTTATGAAAATAATAATTCGCAATATTGATCAAGAACTGGAGCTGAGTGAAACTAGATTGTTGACAACGGTATTGGAAAATAAATGCTTGTTTCGAGAAGTGGTGGCGGAATTGGCGCGCATTCAAGTTGAAACAACTGATTATAGCATCGTAAATTGTCAAGATGTTGATTTAGCTGATAATTTATTGTTAGTAAGTGATGTTTTGAGCTTTGACTTTGCTAATCGTAAAATTTTAAGTGAACTTTATAAGCGAATTGGTGATAACGTAGGCGACGACATGCTTTTGGCGTTGCAAAAAATTGAATTTGAATTAGAAAAAATAGCGATTATGTCGGAAACGGAATCGGGCATTGACCTTAAATATAAAACCGAGTTTAGCTTGGCGGATTTTTTAAAAGTATTAAAGATTGAACCGGCGGTTGATACTGAATTTGATTTAAAAAACAGAGTCTATGGTATAATTGATTTAGTGAGTAGATTATTACCAGATAAAATAATTTGCTTGGTAAATTTGAAACAGCTTTTAACTAAAGATGAATTTGGTGAATTTTGCAAATACTGCCTCGGTCATCAACGATTAGTGTGGTGTTTGGAATCAAACCAATCTTATCGAGTAGCTGAAGAAGAAATTATTGTCGTTGATGAGGACTTGTTCAGCTATAAGCAAGCATAAGTATTTTTTAGATTAACAGAGGTCAGCCTTTGGATTTGAGGTTTTAGAGCTGTGTTATTTTGAAGAGTACTAAAACCTCTCGGCAATCAACCCAAAACCCGTAGTCGTTTTAGAGCTGTGTTATTTTGAAGAGTACTAAAACATAGAAAACTTAATTTAGCCCTTCCAACATGTTTTAGAGCTGTGTTATTTTGAAGAGTACTAAAACACAAAGAATTTAAAGCTATTTTAATGGTTAGTTTTAGAGCTGTGTTATTTTGAAGAGTACTAAAACAGTGTTAGTGGCCGGGTCATGATAGGTTGCGTTTTAGAGCTGTGTTATTTTGAAGAGTACTAAAACGCCAGCTTCACGCAATCGATGTAGCGTACAGTTTTAGAGCTGTGTTATTTTGAAGAGTACTAAAACGGAGCTTAGGGCGGGATTCAACACCTGGGAGTTTTAGAGCTGTGTTATTTTGAAGAGTACTAAAACGGAGCTTAGGGCGGGATTCAACACCTGGGAGTTTTAGAGCTGTGTTATTTTGAAGAGTACTAAAACTTTGCGATTTTGATCGCTTTTTGGTTATTTGTTTTAGAGCTGTGTTATTTTGAAGAGTACTAAAACCTAAACAAATTAAGGGTAGCGGTGGAATTATACTCAACGCTACGCTATCAACACTTAACGATCAACAAATCATCAATGAAGTAGTTAAGCGACTGAAAGAGCTGGGTATTACCCGAGCTATCGTATTTCGAGATGATGAAGTTATTTTTAAACAACAAAAATAGACTGTTACACAGCTCCTAAGGATATGCATCCCCCAGAGGATAACAGTCTATCCATAATTAACATACCATAAAAGAGATGAAAAGTCAATGAAAGTTCATTGTAAACACTGCAAACGATTTTTGTTTTAGAGCTGTGTTATTTTGAAGAGTACTAAAACCATATTCTCTAATAATATAGTCTTTATAATATTGAACTACAAAACCGACTTTTATCAGATTCAAGGTTATAATTAGTAGAGTAATTTTTATTAAAATATTTTATTAATTTCGCTTGATGGGATGTTGAATTCCTTTTCAAGCAAAATACAAATCTGTTTTGATGTTCCTGGTGAAATGCTGCGATGTCTCGGAACGATTATAACGTTCGAGTTGTCTTCTCTTTTATATTTGCCGTGTTTTGTACCACCAGCGCTTACGAACCCATTACGAATAAGTAACGCTATTAGTTTTTAACTTTTATTTGTCTGTAATAGTTATTGCTCATATTATTTTGCAAAAACTACTTGTCCTTCTTTAATAAACTTGTCTTCATAATCTAAGTCTTCTGGTAAAGCTTGTGGCAAATATGGTTTCATTCGCTCTGGAATGTCGAGATACGTAAACATGACATCATTGATCATTCGAACTAATCCTGATGGCGTTTTATCCTCAGTAATTAGTATGGCTTTTTTTATTTCTTTGCCATCAATTGATTCAATCTTGGCTGTATAGTAACCAGTTTTTTCATCATACCAGTGACGAATCGTTATGTGGTTTGGTAGCTTATGCTGATAAGCTGCGATCTCTTCAATACTGGGTTTATCGAAGTAACTTTTAATTCGATTGAATATATCCATGCTTTTTCTCATTTAAGTTGTGTTTATTATACCACATTTTAACAAAAAATGCTCTACTAATTCTTATTTTTCTGGTCTCTCTTATTTCACATCGTTTTAGCTTAAATCCAATAAAAGCAACCGCATAATTAAAGCCTATAAATGCCTCGTTAATTACATAATCAACGCCCGTAACTCCACCCCGATCATGGGATTTTTTGTTGTATTTTTTATTTTGGCTAACAGATACAAAAACCAAAACTATTTTTTAAACTTAATCATTATCGATTATAATTAACCATAGCAAGTTATAGAATTGTTTAACTAAAAGGGAGAAGTTAAATGAAAAAAGTGATTAAATTCGAAAAGCCCGGTTGTCAGCCGTGCGAAATGGTTTCGGCGGTGTTGGACGAGGCTGGCGTGGCGTTTGAGGCAATTAATCCGTTTGATCAGCCTGATTTAGCGGTCAAATACAAGATCCACTCGGTGCCGACCGTTGTCGTGCTAGATGATGAAACAGAAGTGGAGCGGATTGTTGGCTTTGATGCTAGTCGGTTGCGTCAATTGGCGGAGCTTGATGGGTAGTGCGCAGTAGGCCGTGGGCTACAAATAGTAAATTTTACAACAAATATAAACAAAAAGGACTTTTATGGCAGTTAAAAATTGGATTTTACTGAATAATCAGGTGATGTCAAAAGACGCCGAGGGTAATTACGACCTCGACAAGGATAAACAAGCAGTGCGCAGTTATTTTTTGGAATATGTCAATAAATACACCTGGTTTTTTCATGATTTACGCGAAAAAATCGATTATTTAATCGAAAATAATTATTACATTGATTTTTACAAAAAGTATCAATTTAGCGAGATTGAGGCGGTGTTTGACTTGGTGTATGCTAAGAAATTTCGCTTCCCGTCGTTTATGAGCGCGTTTAAATTTTACCAAAACTATGCTTTGCGCGATAATACTGGTGAGTTTTTCTTGGAGCGATATGAGGATCGGATCGCGGTGGTGGCGCTGTTTTTGGCGGACGGTGATCAGAAAAAAGCTCTGGAATACGCCGAAATGATGATCAATCAGGAATACCAACCAGCGACGCCGACTTTTTTGAACGCCGGTAAACTGCGAGCGGGGCAACTGGTGTCGTGTTTTTTGGACGAAGTTGGAGATAATTTAACCGGTATTGGCTATGCAATTGATGAGGGGATGAAATTATCATCAATCGGTGGAGGCGTGGCTTATAACTTCTCAAAACTACGAGCCAGGGGCGAGGCAATTAAAAACATCGACGGTCGGGCTAGCGGGGTGATGCCGGTGCTAAAAATTATGGAGGACGTGTTTTCTTATGCTAATCAGCTTGGCCAACGACCGGGCGCTGGAGCTGCTTATCTTAATGTCTTCCACTGGGATATTGAGGAGTTTTTGGACTCCAAAAAAGTCAATGTTGACGAAAAAATTCGGATTAAATCATTGTCAATTGGCGTGATTGCGCGGTAAGTTTATGGAATTGGTGGCTCAAGATCAGGACATGTATGTATTTGCGCCACTGACCGTGCGTCAGGCGTTTGGCGTTGATCTCGATGAAATGGACATGGACGAGATGTATGACCAATTAGTGGCTCATCCACAGGTTAAAAAACGCAAACTTGACGCCCGCCAATTACTAGTACGCATCGCTCAAGTTCAAAAAGAATCGGGTTATCCGTATTTATTCTTTAAAGATAACGCTAATAAAGATCATGCTTTGCGTCAACTTGGTTCGGTCAAGTTTTCGAACTTGTGCACCGAAATTATGCAGTTGTCAGAAGTGTCGGACATCGGTCAATATTACGAAAAAGACCAAATTCGCCGGGGTATTTCCTGTAATCTCGGCTCGCTCAATATCGTCAATGTAATGGAAAACAAACGCATCAAGCAGGCGGTTAAGGGCGCGATTGACGCGCTGACACAGGTGTCGGATATCACTGATATTGACATTGTGCCTTCGATTAAAAAAGCTAACGAGGAACTGCACAGCGTCGGTCTGGGCGCGATGAATTTGCATGGTTATTTGGTGAAGAATCAAATTGCTTACGAAAGTCGCGAAGCTCTCGATTTTTGCAATGTGTTTTTTATGATGATGAATTTTTATTCGCTGGAGCGGTCAATGGAGATTGCTAAAGCTCGCCAGGTCACGTTTAAGGATTTTGCTCAATCGGATTACGCGACTGGTGAATATTTTACGAAATACTTAACCAAAGATTTTGTTCCGCAAACCGACAAAGTCAAAGAGCTGTTTGCCGGGATTAAAATCCCTACTATTGACGATTGGACGGCGCTGGCTGATAAAGTTAAAAAACATGGCCTATATAACGCCTATCGTCTAGCGATTGCGCCCACTCAGTCAGTGTCTTATATTCAAAGCGCTACCAGCTCGATTATGCCAATTGTTGATCCGATTGAGGTGCGCGAATATGGCGATAGCACGACTTTTTATCCGATGCCGTTTTTGACCAATGATAATATTTTTTACTACAAATCAGCTTATGATATGGACCAAAAAAATGTGATTAAGTTGGTGGCGGTGGTGCAACGTCATATCGATCAGGGTATTTCGACGATTTTGCACACTAATAGCGATGAAACTACTCGCGATATCGCCAAATATTATATTTATGCTCACAAAATGGGTCTGAAATCGCTCTATTACACACGCACTCGTAAAAGCACTGTCGAGACCTGTTTGAGCTGTTCAGTATAAAATAAATTAGAAAGGAATTCTTATGAAAAATCATTACAAAAAGATCAAAAACTTAATAAAAAAGTCTTCGAAGCGGTTAACTGGAACACGCCCGAAAATGATTATGTCGAGACTTTTTGGGAGCAGAATCTCAAACAATTCTGGGTCGATACTGAGTATATTCCATCCAAAGATATTGACTCGTATAAGCGTTTATCGCCGGAAATGTGTACGGCTTACAAGCGAGTGTTGGGCGGTTTGACTTTGCTTGATACCCAGCAATCGCACACTGGTATGCCGAAGCTGATTGATTGTTTAGATTCTCTACAAAACAAGTCGGTGTTGTCGTTTATGTGTATGATGGAATCGATTCACGCTAAATCCTACTCAACAATTTTTACAACTGTGGCTTCAACTGAGGAAATCGATGAGATTTTTGAATGGATCAAACAAAATCCTTATATTCAGTTTAAAGCGCAAGTGCTTGATGATAAATACCGCAAGCTTGACGATCCTAACGTCAGTGATTATGATATTTATTTTGGTATGGTAACCTCGATTTTGTTGGAGAGTTTTTTGTTCTATAGTGGCTTTTTCCTGCCGTTGTGGTTGGCTGGGCAAGGCGAGATGGTGGCTAGTGGTGACATTATTAAAAAAATCGTCGCCGATGAATCGCTGCATGGCGCTTTTATCGGATTATTGGCACAAGAACAATACGCGAAATTATCTAAAGCTGAGCAGAAAAAAGCCGACGCCGAAGTTAATGACATGATCGAAAAATTAATGGCTAATGATGTTCAATATTCGGAGCAAATTTATAGCGAAATTGGCTTAGTTCATGAAGTTAAAGAATATCTCAAATACAACGCTAACCGGGCTTTAACTAACATGGGTCGCGAAGCAAAATACCAAGTCGGCGAAGTTAACCAAATTGTCTTAAACGGCCTGAACGTGGAAACTACTCAGCACGACTTTTTCTCCAAAAAATCGACTAATTACGAAAAAGCTCTCAAAGTTGAACAGCTTAAAGATGATGATTTCGCGATCGATGACGATGATTTAGATATTTGATACAATAGTGTTATGAAGATTGTATTAATTAGACATGGTGAAAGCGAGTGGAATAAACTCAATTTATTCACGGGCTGGACGGATATTGGACTTAGTGAGCGGGGTGTTTTGGAGGCTAAACAAGCTGGTCAGCAGTTGGCGCAAGCTGGGTTGGATTTTGATATTTGTTGCACTAGCTATTTAAAACGGGCGATTGATAGTCTGCATTTGGTGCTGACTGCAATCGATCGGCTATGGTTGCCGGTAATTAAAAGTTGGCGGTTAAATGAGCGACATTACGGCGCTTTGCAGGGTCTAAATAAAGCCGAAATGATTACTCGGTATGGTGAAGAACAAGTTAGATTGTGGCGAAGGTCGTTTGATACATTGCCGCCAATGCTCGAAGTAGATGATCCGCGGGCTCCACGCTATCAACTGGCTTATCGACGAGTAAATCCAGCAGAATTGCCACTTGGTGAGAGCTTAAAAGAAACCATTGCTCGGGTAGTGCCGTATTTTGAAACCGAAATCAAACCACGCATGCTGGCGGGCGAACGGGTGCTGATTGTGGCGCATGGTAATTCAATTCGGTCGCTGGTCAAATATTTTGAAAATTTATCGGACGAGGCGATCATGGAGGTTGAAATCCCAACGGGCGTGCCGTTAATCTACGAATTTGATGCTGATTTTAAGCTGATCAGTAAGCAATTTTTGGCATCAGCTAGTGAGCTAGAAGCTAAAATTGCCAGGGCAGGGAATGCGCATAATCGGCATTGATCCGGGAACGGGGATTTTGGGTTTTGGGGTGATTGATGTGGTGAGCGGTCGCTCCAAATTAGTGACGGCTGGCGTGATTAAAACCCCGGCGCATACTCCGCTGGATCAGCGTTTGGAGGAGATTTTTCATGGTTTGAATCAAATTATTACCGAAACCCAGCCTAACGTGATGTCGATTGAAAAACTGTTTTTTGCTCAAAATATCACGACGGCGATTTCGGTGTCGCACGCTCGTGGTGTAGCGATGTTGTGTGGTCGCTTGGCGCATTTGCCGATTGCTGAATATACGCCTTTGCAAATTAAACAAACCTTGACCGGCTATGGTCGTGCCGAAAAAAAACAAATCCAAGAAATGGTGCGTTTGCATCTCAATCTCCAAACTATACCGAAACCTGATGACGCGGCTGATGCTTTGGCGGCTGCTATTACTCATCAATTGATGAGCCGGGGATAACGCCCGAGCTAAAGATGTTGTGATTTTTGCCAAAAAGCTTAAGTTTTGATTTTAAAAGTGTTATGATAAAACAAAGAGCGGATTGCGCTAAAACTAAAAGGGGAGATGATGAAACGAGGATTTGATCAGGAGGCTTATCTTGAGTTGCAAACAACGGCCATTATGGAACGAGTGCACCAGTTTGATAAGCTGTATCTGGAAGTCGGTGGCAAAATTATTGACGATTGGCATGCTTCGCGGGTGTTGCCCGGTTTTGATCCGCAATCAAAAATTCAGGTGCTAGAGAAATTACGCGACCAGCTGGAAGTGATTATTTGCGTGTCAGCGCTAGATTTACTCAGCGGTAAAACACGGGGCGACTCAGGACTGAGCTATCAGCAGGAAGCGTTGCGCCTGATTGATTATTTTACTGAGCGCAATTTTAAAATCAGTAGCGTAGTGATTACATTGTGCGACCAACCGCAGGCCGTGGCTGATTTTGCTCAAATTCTTAAAAAACGCGGTTTGAGCGTCCATATTCACAGTCGCACTGATGGCTACCCAACTGACATTGACAAAGTTGTTAGTCCGGAAGGTTATGGCAAAAATAGTTTTATTCCGACCGAGCGACCGGTGGTGCTAGTAACGGCACCCGGGGCGTCGAGTGGCAAAATGGCGACTTGTTTGAGTCAGATTTATCATGAATTTTTGGCCGGGCGCCGGGCGGGCTATGCTAAATATGAAACTTTTCCGGTGTGGGATTTGCCACTTGATCATCCTGTCAATCGAGCTTATGAGGCGGCCACGATGGATCTTAATGATTGCAATATGATTGATCCGTTCCATCAGTCTGCTTACGGCATCGAAGCGGTTAATTACAATCGCGACATTGCCACTTTTCCAGTGCTAAATGAGATTTTTCGGCGGATTTTTAATCAACAAATTTATCAATCACCCACCGACATGGGCGTGAATATGGTGTCATCGGCAATTATCGACGACCAAGTGGTGCGCTCGGCAGCCGAAGCTGAAATTAAACGACGTTATCAGTCAGCAGGATTGCCACTAAAGGCTGATTTTTCGCATTGCTAAATTAACTCCGAGTTCGTGCTATAATAAAAGCTATGATTGCCCACTTGACCGGAAAAATTATTGATAAAAACCTCAACTTGATGATTATTGATGTGGCGGGGGTTGGCTATGAGGTGGCGGTGTCGGTGAGCGATGCCACAAAAATCTCATTAGGTGATGAGGTGTCTTTAAAAATTTATCATCATATTCGCGAGCAATCACAGGAGTTGTTCGGTTTTTTGGAGTTGGGTAGCAAGGAGTTGTTTAAACTGCTAATCACCGTTCAGGGAATTGGTCCGAAGGCGGCGCTGGCGATTTTGTCAATTGGTGAATTTGAGGCGGTGCGCTCAGCGATCGCTCGTGGCGACAGTAAATATATTCAACAAGCCTCGGGAGTCGGTAAAAAAACCGCCGAGCGGGTGTGTGTTGATTTGTCGGACAAGATTGGTGCGCCAAGTGTAATGAGCGCTGATTTTATTCAGACTGAGCTCAATACTGATGATGAGGCGGTTGAGACTTTGTTGGCGCTGGGCTATAATTTAACCGACGCTACTGCCCTACTCTCAGGTATTGATGTAAAACTTACAACACAAGAGCGGGTTAAATTAGCTTTGAAAAACAAATAATTTTGTGTCGGTTATTCATCGAGGCATTATTTTTGTCAAAACAAAAAAGAACACTCAAAATAAGTGTTCTTTTTTAGAAAAATCAACTTGGAGGAACTGATGGGACTTGAACCCATGACACCCTGCTTAAAAGGCAGGTGCTCTAACCAGCTGAGCTACAGTTCCATGCCGGTCAATACTCCTTTTACATTGTACCAAAAAACTTCACAAAAGTCAAGTTTAGGCTAGAAAAAAGTCATAAAAAGCGCAATTTTAGTCAAAAATCGCCATCGATTAGCAAAAATCGGTATAATAAAACTAATGGTAAAAATGCCCCATCGGTTAGTAAAACGAATTGCTCATTTCGCAAAAAACCATCATCAGCTCGACAAATCATGGTGGTTTTATACGGCGCTGGCGGGAGTAATTTTGGCGATTGGCGTGGAGCTAGCTCATCCGCTTAACTACTGGTGGCTAGGGGCGCTGATAAGCGTGGCGATGTTAGGCTGTCGGAAATCAGTGGCGATGCGATTGATGTTAGCACTAGCGGTGGGGCTGTTAATTGGTAGCTGGCGCGCTAGAGTGGTATTTAATCAAGCTAATCATTATCAACTGCATTTTAATACCGAGGTCGAGTTGTCAGGTCGGCTGATGGATGATCTCACCGCTTCCCAATCTGGCAATCGCCTGTTACGATTGGGCGAAATTAAACTTAACCAACAAGCCATGGTGGGCGAAGTGCTGGCATCAACTCGCCAAAAAATGACTTTACGGCGGGGCGATTATGTGATCATGACCGGTAAGCTTGAGCCGGGCGTTGGTAAATATCGAGCAAAAGTCAGTCATTTGAAATCGATCGAGGCAATTGATGGCGGTGACGTGGCGACGGGGTTGCGTGATTGGCTGGAGCAACGCTTGCGACGTTTTGTCTCGGGTGCGCGAGCGGATTTAATCAGCGCGATTGTGCTTGGTAAACGATCCAAGATTAGTCGCGAGCTTAGTCAGCAAATCCGGACGGTTGGACTGTCGCACATTGTGGTGGCGAGTGGTTTGCATCTGATGATCGTGGTGGGGCTGGTGCGACCGTTTTTTGGCAAACTATCGCGTCGTTGGGAGGTGGGCGGAGCGTTGGCGGTAGCTAGTTTGTTTGGGTTGACGGCAGGTCTGTCGGCGAGCATGACGCGAGCGTTGATGGCGCTGGTGGTGCTACTGATAACTTGGTTTTATGGTCGGAAAACGACTGGTTGGCGAGTGGTGATTTTGTTGGTGGCGACTTCCCTGCTGATTAATCCATTACATTTGTGTGGTGATTTGTCGTGGTGGTTGTCGTATGGGGCGTTTTTTAGCGTCTTGGTAGCGGTGCCAGCAGTTCAAGATTATTTATTTGGTGATAAAAAATTAAACTCGATTAGTCAACTTTTGCTGGCGGTGGTGGTCGTGCAAATAGTAGTAGCTCCGATTTTGTTAATTAGTTTTGGGGAACTGTCATTGATCGCACCTTTATCAAATTTATTAGTGGTGCCGTTTTTAGTGGCGTTGATGTGGCTGGCAGGATTGGTGATTATATTTGCTGATTTAGCACCTCTAGCCTGGCTGGTGGCCTACCCTTTGCAATTATTAAGCCATTATATTTTAAGCGTGATGCAATTTTTGGCGCAGTTTCCTCAGGCGTTGATTAAACTTAATTTGACTAATTGGCAAATTGGCGCGTGGGTGGTGTTAACTGGTGTGTCAATCGCCTGGATGTGTTACAAAAATTGGCGCTTGGAACAAATTAAACATTCTCAACTAATCGCTCAGTTAACCACTAAAACAACCAATTCGTCAAAAATATGATATGATAATCTCATGCAAATCACAGTCAATAATTTAACGGAACTAGCCGAGGTGGCGCAACGTCTAGCAGACAGCCTACCGGCGAAGTTTTGTTTGGAACTGATTGGTGATGTTGGTGCGGGAAAAACCACCTTTACTAAAGCGCTGGTTGTTAGTCTGGGCTCGAGCGACGAAGTAACCAGTCCGAGTTTTGCGATTAACAATCGCTATCAGCTGACAAATGGTCGCGAAGTATCGCATTATGATTTTTATCGTCTGGGCGAAGCGGGTGTGATTAGTCAAGAGCTGCTTGAGGATTTAGCTAATCCGCAAACTTGTGTGATTGTTGAATGGGCGGAAACGGTCAGCCAGGTCTTGCCGGTCGAGCGTTTACAAATAACAATTGCGACACTGGCCGATGGCAGTCGCCGGTTGGATTTTGTGGGTCTGGATATGCTCAATAGACCTAATGCACTGAGCGCGGAGGCTAAATAATGGCGGTAACGTTGTTTCTAAAAACCGATCAAGCTGATTGTTACGTCGAATTGCATCAGGCAGAGTGCCAACAGCAATTTAGTTGGCAAGCTGGGCGTGAGTTATCTGACGGATTGTTGAGATTTTTACAACAATGTTTGACAGAATTTGCTGTTGATTGGGGAGATTTAACCGGTGTAGTAGTGTTTCGCGGTCCGGGTAGTTATACTAGTTTGCGGATTGGGCTGACTGTCGCTAACACCATGGCTGATGCTTTGCAAATTCCGATTGTTGGCGCCGCTGGTGAACAATGGCAAGCCGATGGTCAGGCGCGCTTATTGGCGGGCGAGAACGACAAAATTGTTGTGCCGATCTATTCTCAGCCGGTTTTTATTACTCAGCCGAAGAAATAATCCGAGCGGTTTGATTGAATTTTTTCATAAAAATAACCAAATGATCGCTAAATTGCTATTTTTTTAGTTAAAATTTTATTTTCTTGACAAAATGGTTTATACTGATAGTGTAGACTTTTAATTTTGATAACCCCTAGTTTAATTAGGATGAAAGGATAATATGGAAATAATTTTTGTAATTGCTGGAGCGGTGCTGGGCTCTGGGGCGGTTTTTGGCTATTCAACCTTTAAAGCCGGTAAAGACAAACAAAGTTCGGTTGGGATTTTGGAACAAGCTGAGTCAAAAGCTCAACGGATTCAAGATAAAGCCCAACAAAAATACGAAGAAATCATCAAAAATGCCCGCAGTGAGGCGGATTCGATTATCACTGACGCTAAAAAAGACGAAAATAGACGTCGTAATGAGTTAAAAAATCTTGAGGAACGGGCATTGGAGCGCGAGCGTATTTTGGATAAAAAACTGGACCAAGCCGATGAAAAAATGGAAGGCATTCGCCGGCAAAACGACGAATTAGCTAGTTTGAAACAAGAAATTGTCGACATTCGCACCAAGCAAGAAGACAAATTATCAAAAATCGCCAAACTAACCAAACAAGAAGCTCAGGATAAATTGCTGAAAATGACTGAGCGCAATATTAAAGACGATATGATTGGTTTGGTGACCAAAATGCAGGCCGACGCCGTGGCTGATGCTGAAGATCGCGCTCAAATGATTTTGCTTTCGGCGATGGAGCGGATGGCTGGTGATGTCACTAGCGAGCGGACTGTGACGGCGGTGAAACTGACTGATGATGAAATGAAAGGTCGGATTATCGGCAAAGAAGGTCGTAATATTCAGGCTTTGCAACGCGAAACAGGAGTTGACGTGTTAGTTGATGAAACCCCTGGCATGGTGGTGCTGTCTTCGTTTGATCCGATTCGTCGTCAAGTGGCGCGTTTGGCGTTGGAACTGTTGATGAAAGATGGTCGAATTCACCCGGCGCGAATTGAGGAAGTAGTGGCTAAAGCTCAGCGTGAAATTGAAAAAGAAGTCAAACGGGCTGGTGAGGACGCGGCGCGAGAAGTCGGGCTGGTTGGTCTGCCAAAAGAAATGTTGGGTCTGCTGGGTGAGCTGAAATTCCGGACTTCCTATGGACAAAATGTGTTAAAACATTCAATTGAAATGGCTCATATGGCGGGACAACTAGCTGAGGAAATTGGAGCTGATGTGCGGGTTGCTAAGACGGCTGCCTTGTTCCACGATGTGGGTAAAGCCGTCACTCATAAAGTCGAGGGTCAACATCATCACATTGGCGCGGAATACGCTCTTAAATACGGCATGAGTGAAGCAGTGGCTCACGCTATCAAAGCCCATCATGATGATGTCGAGGCAACTACCCCGGAGGCCTTGATTATTCGCGTGGTGGATGCCGTGAGCGGTGCCCGACCAGGTGCGCGCAACGCTTCCAATGAGAACTTTGTCGAGCGAATGCGTGATTTAGAAAATGTTGCTAATTCTTTTGACGGCATCAATAATGCTTACGCCGTCAGTGCTGGTCGGGAAATTCGCGTTTTTGTTAAACCAGAAAAAATCGACGATTTGTCAGCCATTAAATTAGCTCGCGATATTGCCACCAAAATCGAAAGCACTATGCAATATCCAGGCGTGATCAAAGTTAATGTTATTCGTGAGACCCGAGCTGAGGAATATGCTAAATAATCAGCACCAACTAACCCCGCCCGACAACAATTTACCAAAACCAGCTAATTGGCTACCAGATGATGTCTGGATGGCAAGGCTTGATAAACAAATCAGTAGTGGCGGTATGATTTGTCTAGTCGATGACAAGGTGCTGGTGGTCAAAGCTATATACAAACATTATTGGAATTTTCCGGGCGGGGTTGTTGACGCTGGCGAAACTCCAGCTGAGGCGGCGGTTCGAGAATTGTTTGAGGAGACTGGTCTGACAGTTGACCCAAAACAGATGCGTTTTAAAATGATCTCGATTGCTGAAAAACTTGGTCATAAAGTTTATCAATTTATGTTTGAAATTCAGCTTGAAGCTAGTCAATTGTCGCAGATTAAGTTTCAAGACGGTGAGATTGAAGATTATCAATTATTAACTAAAGAGCAAGTGTTATCGGGCGACTATGGCATCATGTCCTACTCACTAGTGGCCTGGGCGCAAGGCTACTCGGGTTATTACGAATTGCCAGCCTTCAAAAAATAATTTTAATGGTTAAATTTTAATTAAAAGCTTGACATCAACTATACACTGAGTGTATAGTTATAATATGAATATCTCATCAACTTTACTGGGTCTGATTGCTTACCAACCAAGCTATGGTTATGATTTAAAGCAAGAATATGATCGATTATTCGCCGGCAAAAAGCCACTGGCTTACGGTCAGGTTTATGCGACTTTGTCACGCCTGGCACGTGATCAGCAAGTGATGGTGGCAAGTGAATTATCGGATGAGGGACCAGACCGCAAGAAATACCAAATTACCGAGGCTGGAAAAATCAGTTTAGAACAATGGCTGTTAACCCCGGAAGCGCCTCAACCAAAACTGCAAGCCGAGTTATTTACTAAGGTGGTGTTGGCGCTCATGCTCAAAAAAGACGCTGGCAAATATCTCGATATTCAACGCCAAGCCCATATGGCTCGCATGCGCGAAATTAACCGCGAACGCAAAAAACACGACCTGGCATTTATGCTGTTGGCCGATCACGCTTTGTATCACATCGAAGCTGATTTACACTGGATTGATTTAACCGAAAGTCGTTTAATAAGTTTACAAAAGGAGTTAGCTTTATGAGTATCATTGAAGCCAAAAATATTAAAAAAGCCTTCGGCAAAAAAACTTTAGCTTTGCGCGGGGCAAATCTAGCGGTTGAGCCGGGAGAAATCGTAGCCGTGATGGGGCCGAGTGGTTCGGGTAAATCCACCCTGCTCCATTGTTTGGCGGGCATTTTAAAAATCGACTCAGGCGAAGTGCGGTTTGACGGTGAAAATATCGGCAAAATGTCCGATAAAAAACGTAATCAACTGCGCCGTGAGAAGTTTGGTTTTGTGTTTCAATTTTCACAATTGGTGCCAGAACTGACGGCGCTAGACAATGTTGCTTTGCCCTTGCTGATTAACGGAATCAACAAAACCGAAGCTTACGCCAAAGCTAAAACTTGGCTGAAAAAAGTTGGCGTCGAAGCGGTTGCTAATCAAATTCCGGGTGAGTTATCCGGTGGTCAAGCTCAGCGAGTGGCGGTGGCCCGAGCAATGGTGATTGAACCAAAAATTTCATTTGCCGATGAGCCAACTGGTTCACTCGATTCGCTTAATTCCGAAAAAGTGATGGATTTATTTATCAAAACCGCTAAAGAAATCGGCACCACGGTGATTATGGTGACGCACGAACCAACTATCGCGGCTTATGCTGATCGCTCAGTGATTGTGCGTGACGGCGTGGTGACAGGAGATAAATAATGAAGCTCGGATTGTTATTTTTAAAACGGACTGACAAGCAAGGTTGGTTTCGCAATGTGGTGATTGTTTTTGCGATTACCTTGGCGACGGCGACACTGCTGTCGGCGATGGCATTAGGTAATGGTTTTAACAAAGGTTTTGATCGGTCGCATTGGTTTAGCAATTTGCGGTCAGCTCAAGAGCGAAATATCGATTTAAACTTGCAAAACAAAGGCGATCGGACCGTTGTTAAAATCAATGATTTTGCGATGTTTGGTAAAACGCGAATTCGGGAAGTCGGTTTGTATCAGCTGACCGACAAAGCTCCGCTTCTGCCGGGATTATCTCGTCAGCCAGGCGCTAAAGAAATGTTCGTGTCGCAGGGTTTGCTGGATTTAATTGCTCAAAATCCCGATCTCAAAGATCGTTTTGCTGGTTATGATTTAAAACTTGGCGTGCCAAATAACTTATTATCAAAACCGAACGAAGCGATGGCGATTTATCAATTGCCGGCGACGATTTTTACTAGTCGAGACGGTTTGGATCGGGCGACACTGGTTGATCAGGAACAAATGGGAAAAATTAATCAACCAGTCCAGTCGCGCACGCAATTGATTACTAATATTTTTATGTTGTTGTGTGGTTTGGGTGTCTGTTTTCCGCTGTTAGTATTAGTGATTTCGGCCACGCGGGTTGGGATGGTCCAACGTGAGCAACGTTACGCGGCGCTGAGTTTAATTGGGGCGTCAAAACGTCAAATTAATGGGATTATTCTGGCAGAAACTTTAACTGCTTCGGGCTTGGCGGTACTCCTAGGTTCGGGTTTGTTCGTGATTTTTAAAAAACTAATTTTGGAACAACTGAAATTTGATGGCGATGTGATGTTTGCTAGTGATTTGTGGCCAAGCTTACCGGTGTTTTTCGGGGTGATTGGTCTGGTGCTGATGGTAGCGATTATCGTCAATTGGTGGGCTTTGCGCAAGGTCAAAACTTCGCCGCTTGGCGTGGTTAAAGACCAAAAGCGTCTGCGCAAACCAACGATTTTAGGCTTGTTGCCACTGCTGATTGCTGGCGGAATTATTTGGAAACTAAACCAACTTGGACCGCAATGGTTTTATCCATCAAATCCAGGCGAAAACGGTAATCGTCCGGAATTATATTTCCTAGGTACGTTTTTATTGTTGATGATTGGGCTGCTGACAGCCGGCGCCTTCTTGACTTATTTGGTAGCTAAGTTGCTTGGTAAATTAGCCCGAGGCGCTAGTTCGGTGATGGCCACCAAACGTCTGCAAATGTTCGCTCGCCCGATTTTCTCGAGTGTTAGTGGAGTAGTGTTGGCGCTGTTCGTGGGCAGTTTTTTCCTGGGGACGATTGCGAGCGTGGAGGCAACGTTGCAACAAGAATTTCAATCTGCTCAAACCAACCACGATTTGCAAGGCCAAAAAATCAATACCAACCAACTCAAAATCTACGAGGAACGATCCGGCGAGGGACGGTTTTATCAGCTGTTTCAACAACATTCGCAGTTAATGAGTTTGGTTAAACGCCATACTCAAATTCAAAGATATTACTCATTAGCAGAGGAAAAAGGCGTCAAATCAACCGACGAGCAAAGTGTTTTTGGCGAAATTTATACTTGTCAAGAATTAGCCCAATGGACAAAACTGCGTTGCCCGACTGATTATCAGCCAACTGATCGTGTGCTGGTTGAGGAAAAGCACAATCAATTGGTGCGTGTGACTCCGGAATTGTTAGCTAAGGGCAAGATTTATCGATCGGATATTGTGTTGCAATTTGATAATCGGGCTGATCTCGAACGGGGGCGCAAGTTTGTGCAAAATATTATCGCTCAGTCTATTCGTCAATATAGTTATGGAGCCTTGATTCAATCTGATGATGATGCGTTGGATATTTTAAGCTCGGTTCACGGTCTAGTTCAAGCGGTGATGGCGGGCACAGCGCTGACAATTGGCGTGGCGGGCTTCAGTGTGGCGGTGGCGATGATTGGTTCATTCTTTGAACGAAAAAAATCGTTTAGCAATTTGCGGTTGATGGGGGTTGATATAGCGCAACTATACCGCGTGGTATTGATTGAGTCGATTTTGCCGTTATTATTGTCGACAATATTAGCGGTGACGATTGGTTTACTGACGGTGCGCTATCTAGTATCGGTGATGAGTCAGAAGTTTGTGTTCGCGATGCCAAAAATGGATTATTTCTGGTTGGTAACTATTTCACTAGTGGTAACAATTGGTATTGTCATCAGTACTTTGCCAATCTTAAAACGTGTGACAGAACTTGAATCAAATCGCACCGAATAACGAACTTGTCAGTTATTGTTTAAAAATAAACTGTTTATGCTATAATAAAACAAATGTTAGTGGGACGAAAAAAAGCGCATTCGACTGCGGTGGTGCTGAGCTTATTGGCGGTAGCAGTGTTTGGGGGTGGGGCGTTAGCGATTGCGGTTACTGATCACTGGGGCGAAATTAGCGCGCCCAAAAACCACGCTGATTCGTCTCAAACCAGCCATCAACCAAAACAAGTTGAAACTCCCCAAACTACTGACTCACCAACTCAATCTGCCCCTCAGGCTTCGGTTGCTAAACCACTAGTTTGGCAATTTGCTCCTGCGGGTCAACGCTTTCATAGCCAGGCAGTGCTAATTTATGATTTAACGCGCGGACAAAAAATATTCGCAACTAATGAACAAACTGTCCGAGCGCCAGCTTCGCTTGTCAAAATCATGACGGCGCTAGTGGCGATTGAGCAATTGCCGGATCTACAGGCGCGCACGGCTATGCCAGCGTCGGTGTTGAACCAAATGCGTCAAAGTAACGCTTCAATGGCGGGGTTTTTGGCGGGTGAGTCAGTGACGGTTAATGATTTATTGCATGGAGCGTTACTGGCTTCTGGCGGAGATGCCAGTTATTTGCTGGCGGAGCTGGTCGGTGGGCAAGTTGAGTTTGTGGCGTTGATGAATCGCAAGGCTCAGCAACTAGGCATGACACAAACTCGCTTTGTTAATACTACTGGTCTAGATCAGCCTGGACAAGTGTCAACCGCCACCGATATCGTCAAATTGCTACAATTTGCCTTGTGCCATCCGACTTTTCGTCAAATATTCGAAAGGCGCGAATATTTATATCAGAATACTAATCGTCAGTTGCTAATTAGTAGTACTTTGTTTAAACATTTACCACAAGCGGAAGTTAATAATTTGACAGTAGTTGGTGGCAAGACTGGCACTACTAATCAAGCAGGCCTTTGCCTAGCCAGTTTAGTGCGTCAGGGCGATCGAGAATTGTTGGTGGTCACGCTAGGTGCGCCGATTACGGCTTGGTCAAATCCAGCACCGCTACATGTGGCGGATTTGCAGTTGATTTTGGCGAATTTGCGCTTGATTGAGCAATAAATCAGACAAAACTAAAAATCAGCCTAAATTTTAGCCTGATTTTTGAAATAATTTCGTTGTGGTCGGGGTGAAAGGACTCGAACCTTCGACCTCACGGTCCCAAACCGCGCGCGCTA
>CAUTML010000006.1:0-4855 GCA_963539845.1 uncultured Candidatus Saccharibacteria bacterium
CCAGACTCCTACGGGAGGCAGCAGTGAGGAATCTTCCACAATGGGCGAAAGCCTGATGGAGCAACGCCGCGTGCAGGATGAAGGCCTTCGGGTTGTAAACTGCTTTTATGATTGAGGAATTTGACGGTAGATCATGAATAAGGATCGGCTAACTACGTGCCAGCAGCCGCGGTCATACGTAGGATCCGAGCGTTATCCGGAGTGACTGGGCGTAAAGAGTTGCGTAGGTGGTTTATTAAGTAGGTGATGAAAGCTGGTGGCTCAACCATTCAGATTGTTATCTAAACTGGTAAACTTGAGAGTAGCAGAGGTAACTGGAATTTCTAGTGTAGGAGTGAAATCCGTAGATATTAGAAGGAACACCAATGGCGTAGGCAGGTTACTGGGCTATTTCTGACACTAAGGCACGAAAGCGTGGGGAGCGAACGGGATTAGATACCCCGGTAGTCCACGCCCTAAACGATGGATACTAGCTGTTTGAGGAATCGACCCCTTGAGTAGCGAAGCTAACGCGTTAAGTATCCCGCCTGTGGAGTACGATCGCAAGATTAAAACATAAAGGAATTGACGGGGACCCGCACAAGCGGTGGAGCATGTTCTTTAATTCGATGCTAATCGATATACCTTACCAAGGCTTGACATCTCGGGAAGGCCTCCGAAAGGAGACTGTGCCTTTTAGGAACCCGATGACAGGTGATGCATGGCCGTCGTCAGCTCGTGTCGTGAGATGTTTGGTTAAGTCCATTAACGAGCGCAACCCTTGCAACTAGTTGGATTTTTCTAGTTGGACTGCCCCGGTAACGGGGAGGAAGGAGGGGATGATGTCAGGTCATTATTTCCCTTACGCCTTGGGCTAGAAACGTGCTACAATGGCTGGTACAAAGTGCATAAGCGAACTCGCGAGAGCAAGCAAATCACATCAAAACCAGTCCCAGTTCGGATTGGAGGCTGAAACTCGCCTCCATGAAGTCGGAATCGCTAGTAATCGTAGATCAGCAAGCTGCGGTGAATACGTTCCCGGGTCTTGTACACACCGCCCGTCAAACCATGAAAGTGACCAACACCCGAAGTCCGATTCGTCGGCCTAAGGTGGGGGGCATGATTGGGGTTAAGTCGTAACAAGGTATCCGTACCGGAAGGTGCGGATGGATTACCTCCTTTCTAGGGAGAAATCAGGGGGCTTATCTGGTTAAACAGATTAGCTACCCAGGTCGGTCCGATTATTATGAAAAGCTTGCATAATAATCATAACGGATTTAAGCTAAAACTTTGTATAGACAGATGAATTGCACAAGTGAATTGTTAATTAGCTAATAGAAAGTGTTTGTAACAACGTTTTTTATTGCAAAATAAAACAATTCTATGGTTTATTTTTTACTAGTATTTTTGAAAGGAGGGCACTAATGAGTAAGCCTGGAAAAGGAGGAACTATCAAATCTGGTGGTCGAGGAGGAAGAGGCGGTGGAAGTGGAACTAGAGGAAAGTAGTTCATTGTTTTTGCGAAGATTATCTAATCTTCGCTTTTTATTGGGAAATACCATAATCTATGTATAAAGTATTTTTTTCAAGTAGTATATCTAATTCTGTTAAGCAGAAAATAATTGACGTTTTGAATAAGTATTATTTTCAAATTCAAAATGTTATTCGTCTTTCTGATCAAGAAATTGAAATTTTAATTCATTATTCGGACGCTAAAATTTTAGATGGTGAAGCTAATATGCTTCAACGCTATCTTATATTTCATGTTACTGAAGATTTTTCGGTTGATAAATTTCTTATTTTGTTAGCGCATGAACTATTTCATATCGCTCATTATGATTTTTTTGGCGTCAGAGACACTAGTCTTGATGTGATCGTTGATGAAGGCATGGCGGTGGTAGTTGAAAACAATATTCGTAAGCAATTCAAATTACAAGCATCAACTCAAAATCAGTTATGGAAAAAACGTTTGAATTACCAAGAAAAAATTAATTTACTTCAAAAAGCTATTTGTGATGAAGCTTTTTTTGATAACCACTGGGTTGATTTATTAATGAACAATGAACTGCGTAATCCAGATTTTGCGGATAATTCAATCTATCAAATTGGTTTTTGGCTCGTTAATGAGGTGATGCGTGCTGATATGCTAGATTTCGAAGAGGTTTTTGTAAAAGATAAACAGTTTTGGGAAGTTAAAACGAAGGCAATATTGCAAGAGAATGGATTAACATGCAAATAATCTTTTTAGGAAATATTAAATTTTATGCCAAGGAGGTTGATAAAATTCAACGAGCTATTAAGATTGTCCTTGGCGATAATCTGCAAAAATATCATTTTGATTTAGTTTTTGTCTGGGACGAAGAAGAAAAAGAGATTTTTTGGGATATTTATAATGATATGATAAAATTCGGCATACCATTGTCTCAGAACAACGATATTGAAGTAATAAAAGATAAAATTCAACGAGCTATTCAGCAAAAAAGCTCATTATAGTTCAAAATTAGGCACTATCTGTTAATTTTGAAGAATATATCAATAAAAATACCGAGAATAATTCTGTGAATATTGAGCATTACTAAGATGCTGATACCAAGCGCCACTACGCCCCATTTTTTATAACGTTGATAATCAGACACTCCGCCGCCTAGATTATCGGCGATTTGGCGGTGGTAGCCGACGAACAAAGCACTCAGAATAGTCAGCGCCACCCCAAGTATAAAGGTTCCAAAACTAAATTTTTCCATATTTTTAATTATATACTTGCAAAACCAAAAAATCTAGTGTAAAATATTTAACAGTCTTTGCTATGGGGCGTTAGCTCAGTTGGCTAGAGCACCTGCTTTGCAAGCAGGGGGTCCAGGGTTCGAGTCCCTGACGCTCCACCATATCAAAAGACGGGCGGTTAGCTCAGCTGGTTAGAGCGCGTCTCTGATAAGGACGAGGTCGGAGGTTCAAGTCCTCCACCGCCCACCATGATACTCCCAACAGGGGAGATTTTTTATTTTGGAAGTTTTTCCCAAAAAACACTAGCATTTTAATTTAAAGTCTGGTATAATCAATAACTAAGAGTTATAGAAACAAAAAACTAGTTAAATAATCAATAGAAAGAAGGGGTTTTGTTGTGCTGTTTAAACCAAGCCTACAATCGACTATTAAGATTAAGCGCTCTAAACAACGCTTGCTTAATACTAAAATCAGTCAAATTAAGTCAATAATCACCAAGCCAAAGTTTTTTGGCGGTTTTGCCGTGTCAGTCGCTATATTGCCACTATTAGCTTTTGGTGTTGGTTATTTAAAATCGGTCTATGCTGAATCACAATGGGCAGCTGAAGATTTTACTTATCAGGATACTACTATTACCGGCTTTAGCGATAGCGGTGCCGAAAAGATTAAACTAATTAAGACTTTATACCTCCCCGATAAAAATCCTAACGGTCAAAACATCACCGCGATTAAAGATTTCACAATCCTTCAGGATCAAGACAATCCTAAAGCTTTCATGAAAAAAGCTATCACTTTTCTGAAGCTACCATCTCACATTGAAATCATTGGTCAGGAAGCTTTTTTAGACAACAAAATCACCAATATCACTCTCCCAATCACTACACGAGTTATTCAGGCTAGTGCTTTCGCTCAAAACCAACTAACTAGTTTAAATCTGCCTGATAGTATCACTACTATCGTTAACTCCTCATTTCGTCAGAACCAAATCACTGGTACTCTAACTATCCCTAAAGACATCACAGAAATCGGCGAAGCTGCTTTTGCTGACAACTACATCCGCACCTTAATCCTCAATGATAAAATTACCACCATTGACGCTCAGGCTTTTGAGAAAAACAGCATCAGTCAGATTAAAGTCCGCAATCAAGCCTCTCAGCAATTTCCAGCTACCCTAACCAGCTTAGGAGCTGGCGCGTTTAAAAACAACCAGCTAACCTCAGTTACTCTACCTTCAACCATCTCCAAGTTAGCCGATGAAGCGTTCATGAACAATTATCTTACTCAGTTTAATTCGTTTGCTAATCTGACAGAGATCGGAACTGGAGCGTTTGAAAATAACCAGTTTGTCAATGTTGATTTATCGACAGTGACTAAGATCAACGCTAGAGCTTTTAAAAGTAATAATAAACTAACGACTGTCACAACCTCACCTAATCTATCTGTCTTAGGCGATGAAGCGTTTTGTAATACCCAACTAGCCAAAATTAACTTACCCAATACTCTAACCTCTATTGCTGAAAATACTTTTATAAACACCACTTCCTATATTCATAATAGTAATTATTTTAGTCAAAAACCTATGTCTACACTCCCAACAACCAAAATGTTAATAACTACCCAAGAGAGGGTAACGGTTTTATGGTTGATGTGGTTGATGTGTTAACTCATCACTATATTAAAGATACTACCACTAAACTAAGAGAAGATTCCAAACTAACCGCTAAAATTGGCACAGATTTAGTTCCGTTAGATACTAGCACTTACTATCGAAATGATTATTATTTATCTAATAATCCTGAAATAAAAGACACTATTGTTGCTAGCGATGGCAAAACCTATAAAATAATCAATGCCCCTAACCAAATCACTTCGACTACGACTGAGCTCAATATTTATTACCAAGAATACCAAGTAAGTAACGATTGGGAGGCTGATGATTTCGTTTGGGAAGGTACTACTATTAAAGGTTTCACTGAAAAAGGCACTGCTAAATCGCATATTCTCACTACTCTGACTTTTCCTAATAACTCGGCCAACCAGGGCGTGACGGCGATTGCTAATGGAGCTTTTGACCAAAAATTAAACAAGATTACTAAGCTTAACATCCCATCCACCTTACAAAACATTGGTGCGGGCGCCTTTGCTAACAATA